>CAYYIW010000023.1:0-56438 GCA_964472085.1 uncultured Rikenellaceae bacterium
TCAAAATCTCCCACAAAAACGTGCATTAATTAAATCTTCAGAAAATCCAAACAAAAGTAAAGAGGCGATCCGGAGATTGCCCTGACTACTTTAACCGCTGAGATATTGTTGCAAGACAAAGTAAGAAAATAAACAGGCAGAACTTCTTTATCTTTGTTGATGTAATAATGCTGTTCATTCTCCGGATCAATTCAGGATCCGGACATTTCATTTTTCTCTACGGTTTAATCAGTTGCCTCCAAATCAGCCTCTTCACGCTAATTCAGCCGAAAGACTTACGGGACTATTTACTACCACCTGATGGCTTCGTCATTGAAATATTCTTTGGACTCTTGTACCACATGAACCAGGAGAGACTATGAATGCCCTGTTTCGAAAGTTGGGCAGGAGTCATATTCTCATCGGGGATATACGGAATAAGTACATCATTACCTGATTTCCAGTTCACAGGCGTCATTACATTAGCAGAATATGTTGTCTGTAATGCTTCTACAGTCCTTAGCAGTTCATCCGTACTACGGCCAACATTTTTGGGATAAAAATATATTGCCTCGATCACATTGTCCGGGTCAATAATATAAACTCCCCTTACATCCTTTGTGGTATTTGAAGATGCGTGAATCATACCATATTCTTTGGATACCTTCAGGTTGTCATCACCAACAAGGGGAAATTTAATTTTTACCGGCATGTTTTCCTTTGCTGACAGGTTTTCCAAAGCCTTTTTCCATTGGACGTGAGTACTTACAGGATCCACTGATACAACTACCAGTTTAACTCCCAGTTTATCAAATTCATTTTGCAGGTTGGCTAATTCAAGTATCTCAGAACTGCATACAGGTGTGAAGTCCTGTGGATGACTCATAATTATCTTCCAACTCTTCCCGTAATCACGGGGGAAGTGAATGACCCCGTTTGTTGATTCTGCGGTAAATGACGGGGCAGTTTCACCGATTAGTGGAATTCGGAAATTCCTGTTTTCAACCGGTTTTTGTTCTGGGTACAACAAGGCATCCTGGGACCACACTTGTGTCACAGTGAATGCCATCACTAATACTAACACAAATTTTTTCATGGCGATACATTTTAGTTTTAATTTAGATTAAATAAACATTTAAAATGACTCTAATGTTCAGGAAACAACCATGAATCGACGTTAAATGATTTATATCATAAACCGGTAAATCACCAATCTGCTGATTAGCAGTATTCAATAGAAATATCTGATAACTAGATATTTGTGAAAGGAATAGTAAACAAAAAGACAGATCCTTTATCTTTTTCTGATTCGACCCGGATATTACCGCCCATAAGTTCAACATATGCCTTGCATATCGATAGTCCCAATCCGGTACCGCCATACTGTCGCGATCCGGCCCCATCTACCTGGTAAAACCTGTGAAATATCTTTTGCAGATGTTCTTCAGAAATACCAATACCAGTATCCTTTACGAAAAACTCCAGGAAATTCTCTTTAACAGTATAACCAAAGTCAATCTGACCTGTGACTGTAAATTTCAGTGCATTGTTAATAAGATTGGAAAGGATCTGTATCAGTTTTGTCCTGTCAGTGCTGAGGACAGAGTCCTTGTCCGGCAATCCGGGATGAAAATATATCGGAAGTTTCAGTTCTCTGTTCTGATAACTGTATTGTTCACCCAGGTTCTTAAGCGCCTCATTAATATTTATGGTACTATAGTTCGTTCTTACCTGCCCGCTTTCAATATTAGCGATATCAACGATATCATTAATAATAGACAGCAACTGGTTACTGCTCTGGTTTAATATTTCAATATATTGATTATGTTCTGATGCATCCAGCCCCGGCTCACTCAGCAGGTTTGAAAATCCTATTATTGCATTCATCGGGGTTCGTATCTCGTGTGATATATTATGAAGAAAGGCTGTTTTTAGTCTGTCGCTTTCTTCAGCTTTTTCCTTTGATTTAATAATTTCCGCTTCAGCATTCTTACTCAAAGTTATATCACGAAAACTCCATACTCTTCCAACTGTAACCCCATTAATTTTCTGTGGCTGTGAGTATCGCTCATAATACCTTCCGTCGTTGAATTCAAGAAGGTCATATGTTACAGCTTCAGGATCTGAATACAGGCGTTCAACATTCCGGACGAAACTGTCACTGTCCCTGAGCTGATCCGCTACAAATGCCAGTGCCTCGCTATCCATACCCGAATTAAGTATATTTGCAGGCACATTCCACATCTCAGAAAATTTCCTGTTGTACTCAACTATCTTCCCTTCATTATCCACAACCAGTATACCATCGGCAGTTGATTCAAGAGTTGCCTTAAGCAGTGAATATGAATTTTCAAAGGCAAGCTCTGCCGCCTTGCGTTTTGTTATATCCTCTACCATAACCAGGAAATAAAGTACCTCTCCCTCATTATTCCTTATAATACTAACTGTTGTTGCCCCCCAGACAATAGAGCCATCCTTGCGAATATACCGCTTTTCTGTCTGGTATACAGGTATTTCACCTGCCACAAGTTTAAGTAAACCAAGGTCATCCCCGGGAAGATGGTCATGATGTGTAAATTTCTTGAAAGTGATCATTCTGAGCTCGGATTCATCATATCCCGTCATCTTGCAGAATGCATCATTGGCTCTCACTATCTCGAAGTTTTTAGTTGAAATGAGCATACAAAATGGACTTTCCTCAAATATTTTCCTGAAACGCTCTTCACTGGTCTTAAGACTATCCTCGGCCAGCTTCCTTTCGGTGATATCCCTGCCAATAGTCTGGTAATATTTTACACCTTCAATATTGACCAGCCTCGAACTTATCTCAACCGGGAAGACAGTGCCATCCTTTTTTTTATGGAAGGTCTCAAAAGTCGCTGATTCATGTTTTTCTACGTAACTTATCTGTTCTGATAGTTCAGCCAGTGTTTGTTCAGCCCTGATATCTCCAAGCTTCATACCGATAAACTCTACCCTCGAATACTGGTAAGTTTCCAGAGCATGATCATTTGCTTCAATAATCCTCAGATCTTTATCAACAAGAAAAATTATATCATTCGCATATTTCAGGATGTAATCGAAATGTTTTACCAATGCAAGCCTCTCGAGTTCATCTTCGTACTTCTCCCTGTAATACCTGGCCCGCTGGTTCCACGACAAAAATCCAAGGAACATCCCCAGTGCTATGAGAAAAAGAATAAGAATGACAAGTACCATTCTCATCTGCCGGTTGAGAGTTGAGAAAATCTCATCCCTGTCAATTTTCGTCACCATATACCATGAGGTACCTGGTATCTTTTTCATGGTTGCTACAACGGGAACCCCCCTGTAGTCAATACCATCAATCGTACCTGAAATACCCCTGACAGCCATGGCAGCAGGAAGTTTGCTTTCATTCAATGGTAATGTCAGTTCCAGTATGGTGGTTTTCTTATACCTCAGACTATTAAGGAAAGTTACTTCATTACCATCTTTCCTTATAATAAGGGTTTCAGCACTCTTGCTGGGAGAAGGCCAGGTCTGGATCAAAGGATACAGGACTTTTGACGGATCAATCACAAGATCAATTATTCCCCTCACATACGGATTATCATGATCATTGGCAATTACCGGGATCAGAAGATCGCTATGGGACGTACTATCCTGCCGCGTGTAATGAAGATCAGTCATTATGATCTTACTGTCATTTAAAACCCTATCGATTAAAATACCTGGATAACTTCCAACGAAATTCGCTGTATCAGGATAGGAGAAAATTACCAATCCGGTTGTATCAAGGAGCATTACCTGCTTGTAATCGAAATTATCAGTGAGAGATTTAAACAACAGAAATATATCGTTCCTGGTTTCCTTGCTGCCATTTTTTTCCAGGAAATCTGTAAGAAGTCCAATTGCCTGCCTGTCATCCTCCAGGAATCTCGCATTACCCAGCCTTTCAAATCTCCATTGTGTTATTTGCCTGATCTTCAGATCGGCTATTGCCGACAACTCCTTCTGATTTTCTGACAGAAGTCCCTTTTTCCGGTACTGGTAATAAAGGTAACCACCAAATATAACCAAGGTTGACATTACCAGGTACAGTATAAACATGTGCCATGGAACTGGCGGCTTATGTCCTTGTAACTTCATCCCTGTGGTCCTTTACTGTTACTGTTTTTTTGCCGGTATCGTCCCTGATCACCAATGAAGCCAGTATTGTAATGATCAGTATCCCGAGAATAATTAACAGCGAAACAACTGTATGGAGCTCTATGCCAAAATAGGCGATCAGCATCTTTATACCAACAAATGATAACACAAATGCAAGACCATATTTAAGGTACCTGAAATAGCTCATAACACCTGCTATTGCAAAATACAGCGATCTTAATCCCATGATTGCAAATATATTGGATGTATACACAATAAAAGGATGTTTACTTATTGCAAGTATGGCAGGAATACTATCGACAGCAAATATCACGTCTGTCGATTCTATTATAATTAACACAAGGAATAAAGGAGTTGCATAGAGCATCCCTTTATGCCTGACAAACAGTTTATCTCCGTGGAGTGTATCTGTTACAGGAAGAAATTTCCTGAAAAACTTTACAACAGCAT
Source organism: uncultured Rikenellaceae bacterium (assembly GCA_964472085.1). Taxonomy (GTDB): domain Bacteria; phylum Bacteroidota; class Bacteroidia; order Bacteroidales; family VadinHA17; genus LD21. The sequence continues at coordinate 4,582 of CAYYIW010000023.1, forward strand.
TTTTCTCCGGATCAACTGAGATCTCTTTCCGGAACAGCATATGGATACCGGTATAAACCAGGAAGGCTCCAAATATCAGTACTATCCAGTTAAACCTGTTCATCAGTGTTACACCTGCCAGTATGAACAGTCCTCTCATTACCAGGGCACCCAGGATACCCCAGAAAAGAATCTTATGCTGATATTCAGCCTTTACGGAAAAATAAGAGAAGATGAGAATAAATACAAAAATATTGTCAACACTCAGAGAGTATTCTATAACATAACCTGTAATAAATTCCACTGCCCGTTCATGGCCTAATCCATGATCGAGATATATGAAAAGATTAAAAATCAGTGCCAGGGAGATCCACACCAGGCTCCAGATTAATGCCTCCTTAACAGACAGTTTATGTGGTCTTTTATTAAATACGCCCAGATCAAGGGCAAGCATCAGAAAGACAAAAACATGAAATCCTATCCAGAAATAGATGCTTGTTCCCATAGACAAAATATTAGTACACAAACTTATAAAAATATTTCCTTAAAACTTTATTAACTTTACATGACATAAACCACCATAGAAAATATCTGTTGATATAATGTCTAAAAAACTGATCAACCGCAAGGCATTCGTAAAAAAGGCTGTAAGAGGGCTGGCAGGACTAAGTATCCTTCCCGGTAATATCTCATGGAATGATATAGTACCCATGGAAAAAAGAAATATGGGGAAGACTGGAATTATGGTAACGCCGCTTTGTTTCGGGGCTCCCAGGACAAGCGAAGAGTCGCTGGTAAAATATGCTGTTTCAAAGGGTCTTAATTTTATTGATACCGGCCGCTCATACAGTAATGGCAATAATGAAATCCTGGTTGGAAGGGCTGTGGCAGGAATAAGAAAAAACATTGTTATACAGACCAAGCTCAAGCTTGAATACAATGAACTTATGTCAAAAGGAAAAGGGAAAAAAGGCGCAGATGAAATTAAGGACGTATTATCCTATAAACTGGAAGGGAGTCTGAAAGCCCTGAACACAGATCACATTGATGTTGTTCTTTATCATAATGCATCGGAGGAAGATCTGCTTTTTCATCCGGCAACATTGAGATTCTTCGACGATAATAAGAGAAACGGGGCAATCAGGGCTCATGGCTTTTCAACGCATACCAACTACATGGATCTGCTGGAAAAGAACAATGCCGGATTATATTATGATGTCATCATGGTACCATTTAATCATAAGGGAGCTTATGTTCATTCTCTCACCGGTCAATACTCTGAATGGGACCAGAACAGGCACATCTCAATATTGACAGAAGCAGGCAACAAAGGGATAGGTATTGTTGCGATGAAAACATGTTCAGGGGGCCAATACTCACCTGGGTCCGGCATTGCCCCAAGCTACCGGGAAGCAGTAAAATGGGTGACACAGCATAACTTTATTAGTTCGGCAGCTGTGGCAATGTCCAGCTTTGAACAGATCGATGAAGATACTTCATGGCTTTCCTGAAACATATCCGTAAAAACCAGTTAAGTTATTCACTTAACAGGGACCAGGCAGCTGAGCGGCTTTGAATATTTATTGTCAATATCGGGTAAACCGTCATTATTAATATCTTTCATGGAACGGAGGTATTCAAGCAAAGCCAGCCATTCCTTACCCTCCTGAATTCCTTCCTTATTCGGGTCCATATCAATTACTGCTGTTTTCATATCTGTTACCTTAAGACCCAGTGCATTCTTCGGAACAACATTTATCAACCCGAAGCTCATCTTTTTAATGATACCTATGAACTGGAGCATATACGAATTGGCTGTCACCGAGTAAAGGGTTTTGTTCCTTTTTGAGAAGTCAACATCAATTGACTGTCCGTCTGGTTTAGTAATTTCAATTTTCTTTATCTTCCTGAGAAAACCCTTATCAGGATTGTAATCTATCTCAAGCCCTGAATAATAACAATAATTATCCGGTTTGGACTTGTAAGCGACCTGGAGTATCTCAAGTATGTTCTTAAGTTCTCTCCCTGTTACGTATAGCCTTGCCAGGGGATAACCCGGAAGCTTATCATTACCTGAACCCAGAGACATAACTCTGAAAATATCTGATGTCTCCTGGATACCCGGAGCAATTGCATCCCGGATAATCCCGGCCGCTACCATGCTGATATCTGTTCCGCTTGCATTGTGCCTGTTAACATAATACTGAATAGCATCTGCAACCAGGGGACCCAGGTTGCTCTGCTCAGTACTTCCATCGTCTTCAATACCCTTAAGCCTGAATCCTGCTTCTGCTATTTTTGTATCATATCTCAATCCCAGAGGCTTCAGTATCTCATCGGAGATTCTGCTTTTCTCCTCAGTAATGCTATCACACTCTTCAGCATTACCATGAACCTTATCATCAACGGGTATAAGGGTATAATCATCGACTGTCACTCTCCCCTCCGAATAATCCAGTGTGAGTTTTCCGACAAACCTGCCAAATGCTCCTGTCTGAACTACCGGAACACCATCGACAATAACAGGCTGATCCAGTCTGGTGTGAGTATGACCGCTTATAATAACGTTAATGCCTTTAACCTTATGAGCCAGATCCACATCTTCCCCACCCCACTTCCCGTCTTTTTCTTTTGTAACACCTGAATGTGAAAGACATATAATTATATTGCATCTTCCCTTTTTCAGAGCTTTCACCATCTCCCTCGCATACCTCAGTCTTGGTGAAAATTCCACCGGAGTGGCATTGGGTGCATCCTCCGCTGCATCTTTTCCTATTAATGAAAAAAATCCGATCCTAAGGCCATCCCTCTCCATTATGTATTTCCTGCCAATTATACTCTCACTGTAAAGCTTCTCGAGGCCATCATCCCGATTATCCTTTTTATCGAAAACTATGTTACCGGTAAGCACTACAGGGATTTCCCCTCCCTCAACGGAACTGTTGATTATTTCGGCCAGTTTACCCGGACCAAAGTCAAATTCATGGTTTCCAAAGCAAGTAATATCATATCCCATTTTTTTCATCATCCTGAGCTGAAAACCGGTCTCAGTTTCCAAAGTCTGGAAGAGAGTTCCCATAAGGAAATCCCCGGCATCCACAACCAGGGTGGTGCCTTCATTAAGGGCTTTTTCTGATGCTATTAGCGAGGCTATTCTTGAGAATCCTCCTGATGTACTGTCATTATTAACGATAAGTGGAGTATAGTCGGCTTCAGGGGCAAATCCTACGAGATGTGAATGCAGATCATTTGTATGTAGGATTATTATTTTTCGTCCGTCACTGGCATCCAGATACTGAACTGCCAGCAACAACAAAAAAACGAGGAAAAATCTTTTCATAGTCGCTCTGATTTAATGTTTTAAACAACCAATTATTTAATTTTTTCCAGAAAAAAAATTAAATGTATCCTGCTGTGGGAATCCATATCACAGGACATCAGCAACAACAAATGTGCTTCCGCCGACAAAGATAACGTCATTTACACCGGCATTGTTCAGCGCTTCAGCTGTTGCTGACCTAACATCTCCATATGATTTTCCTTTCAATCCGAACCCTGCCGCTTTTTTCATCAGCAAATTCTCATCCATAGCCCGGGGAACTGAGGCCCTGGTAAAATAATATATTGCATCAACCGGGAAAATTGGAAATAGAGTACTGGTATCCTTGTCAGTAACAAATCCGATAACCATGTGCATATTTTGCTTATTTAAAGCTAACAGCTGGTTAATTACATATCTCAGACCTTCCAGATTATGTCCCGTGTCGCAGATAATAAGCGGATCATGACCAATGACCTGCCATCTTCCCTCCAGCCCGGTATTGACAACAACATTCCTGATACCGTCAGTAAGATTTTTTCCGGAAATATTAAAAACACCCTTCAAAACTGAGCATGAAGAAAAAACTGCTGTCAGGTTAGCTGCCTGGTAATCTCCTGTCAATGAGGTAATCCCTTTAACAAAATGGCCTGTACCTGCTTCTGTCAGCTCATATTCCCTCTCAGGTTTTATTCCGTAACTGTTATCCAGCTTACATTTATATATCCGGTCGGCAAAATAAATTTCTGAGCCTGTCTCAACTGCCCGTTCAATAAATATATTTTCGGATTCCCGTTGGGATTCACTAATTACAACAGGTCTGTCTTTTTTTATAATGCCGGCCTTCTCACGTGCCACTTTCTCAAGAGTGTCGCCAAGAAGGTCCATGTGATCATGACCAATATTTGTTATAACTGACAGGACAGGATCAATAATATTCGTGGAATCAAGCCTGCCTCCCAGGCCGACTTCTATGACGGCTACATCCACCTTTCCCAGTGCAAAATAATTAAAGGCCATTGCAACAGTCATCTCAAAGAATGATGGTTTGATAGTTTCCAAAAGTGACATGTTGCTGAGGACAAAATCCACTACTTCCTCTTCTTCTATCATTTTTCCGTTTATCTTTATACGCTCCCTGAAATCACGTATATGAGGTGAGGTATACAATCCTGTTTTATACCCTGCTTCCTGCAGGACCGAAGCTATCAGATGCGAAAAAGATCCCTTGCCGTTTGTCCCGGCTACATGTATTGTCAGGTATTTTTTATGCGGGTTGCCCAGGTGATCGTCCAGAATGACTGTATTACCAAGATCATTCTTGTAAGCTGCCCTGCCAACCCTGTGATAAGCAGGCAACTGCCCGTACAGGAAATCAATAGTTTCGCTATAAGTCATTTATTCAGCATTAACAGGGGACAAAAGGGAATAATAAACAGACGGGCCACTCTGGGTCCGCCGGTAAAAAAATCTGTAATTTAAATTTTATCATCCTGTTTAAACAATTTAACAAACTTAGTAATTAGATAGCAATTTGTACCTTAAATTACTTATTTTTACAGGTCATTAGAATGCTGAGCATTTTTGTCTCAAACTACTGAATATTAATAATTTGAAAATGAAGAAAAAGCACAATAAGAAACTTTTTATTATTGACACCAATGTTTTACTCCATGATTATAAGTGTATTTATAATTTTGAAGAGAATGATGTAATCATTCCGATAGTGGTACTTGAGGAGTTGGATAAGTTCAAGAAGGGTAATGACCTGATCAATTTTCATGCACGTGAATTTACAAGAGAACTGGACAAGCTATCGGGCGATATGCTGCTTACAGCTAATATCCCGCTTGGCGATCATCTGGGGAATCTGCATATCGAGACAGGTAAGGATTTCTCTGAGAAAGTAAGTGAATCTTTCCCGGAGAGAACCGCGGATCACCGTATACTGGCAATTGCTGAATATGTTACGGGCCAGAACAAGGACAAATCTGTTGTTCTTATCACCAAAGATATCAATCTCAGAATGAAGGCCAAATCGCTTGGAATCATAGCCCAGGACTACCAGAACGATAAAGTTGCGGATATTGATGACCTTTATAAAGGGATTACTATAAAGGAAGGTGTTGAACACTCGCTTATCAGCAAGCTTTATGAACTGCCTGAGGGCATCAGTTCAGAGGAGTTCAGCATTGAAAAGGATCTTAAGGGACACCAGTTTTTTATCCTTAAAAACAGCGGAGCCAGCGCACTGGCTCATTATAATCCTGCCAGCAAGATGCTTAACCGTGTTATTAAACAGACCACATATGGTATAGATCCCAGGAACGCAGAGCAGACATTTGCAATAGAGGCATTATCCAATCCCGATATACAGCTGGTATCTCTTACAGGTAAAGCGGGAACCGGGAAAACACTCCTTGCCCTGGCCGCTGCGCTTCAGCAGTATAAAAGGTACAAACAGATATTCCTTGCTCGTCCTATTGTACCGCTGGCTAACCGCGACATGGGTTTCCTTCCGGGTGATGTAAAGGAAAAGATGGACCCTTATATGCAACCCCTGTACGATAACCTTACCGTCATCAAGCATAAATTCAGTCACCAGAGCCCGGAATTTATTAGAATTAACGAGATGATGAAAGAGGAAAAACTTGTGATAACACCACTGGCATATATCAGGGGAAGGAGCCTTTCAAGTATTTTCTTTATCGTTGATGAAGCACAGAACCTTACTCCTCACGAGATAAAAACTATAATTACAAGAGCCGGGGAAGGAACCAAGATGGTTTTCACCGGTGATATAGAACAGATCGATTCACCTTACCTCGATACTGCATCAAACGGTCTTAGTTACCTGTCGGATAAAATGAAGAACCAGGATATCTTTGCTCATGTTAATCTGGTTAAAGGTGAAAGAAGTTTCCTTGCTGAGCTGGCCAGTAAATTATTATAACTATAAACTCATGAAAAAGAACGTAATCAGCTATGCTGCAATGATCACTGTGGTGCTTCTGCTTATACCAGGCCTGATGGCTGCACAGGGTAAAGACAAAAAACACAAAGGTCACAAGAAGAACAAAAGCGACAGGATAATGCTGTTCAACGGTAAGGATCTTGATAACTGGGTTCTCAAGCTCAAGGACCCCACTGTTGATCCTCAGAAGATATTCACTGTGAAAAACGGAGATATTCATATTGAAGGAACACCTTTTGGATATATGAGAACCAAGGGGACCTATTCAGACTATAAGCTGCATGTTGAATACAGGTGGCCCTCCGAACCAACCAACAGCGGAGTCTTTTTAAATATGCAGGAACCTGATGCCGTATGGCCAAAATGTTTCGAATGCCAGCTTCAGGCCGGCAATGCCGGGGATATGATTTGCATGGACGGAGCAGATATGGCTGAACATACGGATAAATCAAGCATCGTGGTTCCTAAATTTGTTGCTTCATCAGAGAAACCTGCCGGAGAATGGAATAAGCTTAAGATCATATGTAAAGATGATATCATTGAAATATACGTAAATGGTGTATTACAGAACAGAGCTACTAAAACTAATATCTCCAGCGGACACATCTGTCTGCAGAGTGAGGGTAAAGAGATAGAATTCAGGGATGTGTATCTCACTAAATTAAAATGAAATAAACACTAAATAACAAATTGTCGTGTTATCCGCATATTTCTGATTTCATGACAGGACAATTATGAATCAGGAAAAGAAAAAAGTTGCATTTCATACCCTTGGCTGTAAACTGAATTTTGCCGAGACATCAACCATATCCAGGTCTTTTCCTCCAGAACGGTTTGAAAGGGTTCCTGCCAGTGCCATGGCTGATATTTATGTAATAAATACCTGTTCAGTCACGGACGCAGCTGATAAAAAATGCAGGCAGGCGATAAAGAAATTCATTCATCGTTCACCCGATGCCTTTATAGCAGTCGTAGGTTGTTATGCCCAGCTTAATCCCAGGGAAATATCATCCATCCCTGGTGTGGATCTTGTCCTGGGTACCAATGAGAAATTCGATCTGGCCGAATATGCCCAAACTTATAAAAAAAAGAAACGGACGGAGATCCATTCATGCGAACTGACATCTTATGACAATTTTCACCAGGCTTACTCGATGGGCGACAGAACGCGCTCTTTCCTCAAGGTTCAGGACGGGTGTGACTATGGCTGCTCTTACTGTACCATACCTTTTGCAAGAGGCAAAAGCAGGAATCCACAGGTTTCTACCCTGGTGAGTGAAGCCTGTGATATTGCTCGGAAAGGTGTAAAAGAAATTGTACTCACAGGAGTCAATATAGGGGATTTCGGGAAGTCAACAGGGGAATCCCTTACCGGTCTTATGAAGGAACTTGTAAAAGTTGATGGTATTGAGAGGTACCGTATTTCCTCCATAGAGCCCAACCTTCTGACTGATGAACTGGTAGCCATGGCTGCTTCAAATCCAAAAATACTTCCTCATTTTCATATCCCTCTTCAGAGCGGCAGCAACCGGATACTGGGACTTATGAGAAGGAGATACACACGTGAGGTCTTTGCTTCAAGGGCAGGCAGGATCAGGGAGAAATTACCACTGGCCGGACTGGGAGCCGATATTATCACAGGATTCCCCGGGGAGTCGGATGAGGATTTTGCTGATACTGTTTCGTTCCTTGGGGAGATGCCAGTTACCTATCTCCATGTATTTACATATTCGGAAAGACCGGGAACTGTTGCTGAAAAAATGCCGGGGAAAATACCCCACAGTGTTAAGGAATCACGTAGTAAAATTCTGTCGGCCCTTTCTGACAAAAAAAGCCATGAGTTTTATATATCCAATGCAGGAAAATCATCAGAAGTACTTTTTGAGAGCAGCAGGAGTGAAGGTATAATAACAGGTTTCACATCCAATTATATACGTGTTGAATATCCATGGAATTCAAAATTAAAAGGTCAGATAAAAAAAGTTATAATTAAAGATATAGCCCTGTCGGGAAGAATGACTGTAGAGATAATAGATTGAATATGATTAACCTGAAAGATATTTGCATTGAAACAGAAAAAGCGGCACTCGAAACCAGCAGGTTTATATTGAAGGAGTCGGAAATCTTTGATATAAGCCGTGCTGAAAAAAAGGGTCACAACGATTTTGTCAGCTACGTGGACAAAGGTTCCGAGAAAATGCTGGTTGATAAGCTGTCCCACATCCTTCCGGAAGCGGGATTCAATACCGAGGAAGGAACCTCGGCTAAAAAAGGCACACGTTATTGCTGGGTCATAGATCCTCTTGACGGCACCACCAACTTCATTCATGGCTTTCATCCTTATTCCATAAGCATAGGTCTTATGGAATATGATGATGTGGTAGGTGGAGTTGTCCTGGAAGTCAGTGGCAATGAATTGTTTACTGCATGGAAAGACGGTGGAGCATGGCTCAACGGGAAAAGGATACATGTTTCGGGAATAAAGAAACTGGAAGACAGCCTTCTGGCAACCGGGTTTCCCTATAACAATTTCGGTCTGCTTCAACAGTACATGGATTGCTTTTCGTACCTGGTTCGCAATGCACAGGGACTGAGACGTCTTGGATCTGCTGCTATAGATATGGCCTATGTTGCCTGCGGAAGATTCGAAGGATTTTATGAATATGACCTGCATCCCTGGGATGTTGCTGCAGGTACAATACTCGTCAGGGAAGCTGGTGGTATCGTAAGTGATTTCTCGGGTGATGAAAAGGAAATCTCAGGAGAAGAACTTATTGCATCTAATAAAACAGTTTATCCGGAACTTCAGGAAATTCTTTTTAAATTTATGAAAACACAGAACATAACCTGATATGGGAGCTTTTTTATATTATCTTTTTTTCGGCATAACCTGGCTGATAACACTGCTCCCTCTTCGCATTTTATATATTCTGTCCGACTTTATTTTCCTTCTGCTTTATTTTTTCCCTTCTTACAGGAGAAAAATTGTTATGGAAAACCTGGTAAATTCTTTCCCGGAAAAAACGCATGAGGAGATTAAAGTAATAGCAAAAAAGTTCTATCGTCATCTCTCGGATATTTTCGTTGAGACATTTAAGATCATGCATATGCAGGAAAAGGAACAAAAGCGAAGGTTTACCTATTCCAACCTGGAAGTTATCGACAGGTTGCGTGAAGAAAAACGCGACATCGTAGGGCTGCTAGGACATTATAATAACTGGGAATGGCCTACCATGCTGCCAGAATACATGAAATACAAGTCTGTCATAATATACAAGCCTTTGCAAAACAAATATTTCGACAGGTTCATGAACAGGCAGAGGTCAAAGGATGGTATGATACTTACACCGATGTCCCACGTCCTCAGGGAAATAATCAAATACAGGCAGAAGAAAATAAATACCCTGTCAATTTTTATATCGGATCAGACCCCTGCAAAGAAAGATATTAAATTCAGGATGCCTTTCCTGAACCAGGATACTCCTGTATTCACGGGAGCCGAGAAGATCGCCGTTAGATATGACATGGCTGTCGTTTTCTTCAATATACAAAAGATTAAAAGAGGATACTATAACCTGGATGTGGAACTGTTATTCGAACATGCATCCGGGCTGCCTCAACACACAATCACAAAAGCTTTTAACAGGAGGCTGGAAGAGATAATCAGGGAGAAACCTGAATACTGGATATGGAGCCACAGGAGGTGGAAATACTGATATCATGGACAAATGGATAAAGTAGCAATAGTCATACTGAACTGGAATGGCCTTGAGTACCTCAAATCTTTCCTGGGAAAGGTAGTTGTATATTCAGCTCAAAAGGATATTAGTGTTTGCGTGGTGGACAACGGCTCAACAGACGGTTCGGCAGAGTGGATAGCAGGACATTTCAGTGATGTAAGACTTATCCCATTTGACAAGAACTACGGATTTGCAGGCGGATACAATATAGCGCTGAAAGAGATCAAAGCCACCTATTATGTTCTTCTTAATTCTGATATTGAAGTTACTCCCGGATGGCTTGAACCACTGACTGAATTTATGGATAGAAACCCGGATGTTGGTGCATGCCAGCCAAAGATTCTTTCCTATTATCAGAGGGACCATTTTGAATATGCCGGAGCAGCCGGAGGATTTATTGACAGGTACGGTTATACTTTCTGCCGTGGAAGAATATTTGAAAAGACAGAAGAAGATAAAGGTCAATATGAATCAACAATAGATATTTTCTGGTCAAGCGGGGCGTGTATGCTAATTCGCCCGGAGGTATGGGAGAAGTGTGGAGGATTTGATGCCGATTTCTTTGCACATATGGAAGAGATAGACCTTTGCTGGCGACTTAACAGAACAGGTTACCGGGTAAGCTACATTCATAACTCAACGGTATATCATATAGGCGGAGGCACATTACCATACGACTCACCGTTTAAAACCTATCTTAATTTCAGGAACAGCCTTTTCCTTCTTTACAAAAACCTTCCGGATAAGAATTTTCACATACTGCTCTTTACCAGGAAAGTGCTTGACGGGCTGGCTGCCATCAGGTTTCTGGCAAAGGGACAAACCGGATGTTTCAGGGCAGTCTTTAACGCTCATATTGATTATTATAGGGCGTCGGGGATACTGAAAAAGAAAAGAGAAAAGGTCAGGACGCTCGGAACAAAGAACTACAGTTCACCATTGTTGAACAAGAGTGTTGTATTTGAGTTCTATATAAGGAAGAACAGGACCTATAATAGCATTTTTAAAGACCAATAATTTAAAATGAAAAGATACCAGATGCTGATATTTTTTCTGATAGTACTTACAATTTACTCGCTGGCTAATATTTATATCTATATCAAAGGATATAATGCCCTGCCTCAGCTTAAAGCCAACAGGCTTGCCTATACTCTGATTTTCTTTTTCACAGCGGCAATATTTATTTTTGCCAAGATACTTGAAACCAGGCATTCCTCAGTTATAACGGATATCCTTAACATTATCGGTGGGTTCTGGCTTGCTTTTATGCTGTATGGTTTCCTGTTCTTTTTGCTTTCCGACATCATTCTTCTGATTCTGAAGATACCCGGTGTGCTGAATGCAGAGAATTTACATATTTACCGTAAATGGTCATTCATAATAACCATATCTCTTTCATCTGTTTTAATAGCCGGAGGTTTTATAAATGCACTAATGCCCGTAGTGAAGGAATACAACATCACTATTGACAAATCGGCGGGAAATACAAGTTCCTTGAGGGTTGCCGCTGTTTCAGACATACACCTGGGCAGTATTATCAGGAAAAGGAGTATCAGGAAGTTATCGGCTATATTGCAGAACCTGCATCCTGATATGGTTTTTTTACTTGGTGACATTGTGGATGGCGAGATTGGTCCTGTCCTCAGAGGTGACCTTCTGCAGTACTTCAGGTGTCCTCACTGTGACGACGGCCTTTTTGCGATAACTGGGAATCATGAGTTCATAGGCGGTGCTTCCCTGACGATTCCGTATATTGAAAGTAAAGGCATCAGGCTGCTTAAGGATGAAATAGTTACAACGGGAGGGGGAATACAGATCATCGGCAGGCTGGACAGGGATTCAAGACGCTATTACGGAAAAGACAGGATGTCTTTAGCAGACCTGATATCCGGAGTGGATACGACAAAACCTGTTATCCTTCTTGATCATCAGCCGTTTCATCTAGATGAAGTTGCTTCCGCAGGAGTTGACCTTCAGCTGTCGGGGCACACACATAACGGTCAGATGTGGCCTCTTAATTATATTACCGGGGCTGTATACGAGCTAAGTTATGGATACCTCAGGAAAGGAAACTCTCATTTCATAGTATCATCCGGATACGGACTCTGGGGACCACGAGTAAGATCGGGAAGCAGATCGGAGGTATTGCTGATAAATATTAAATTCGGACCGCCGGAAAAAACATATGGTTCACAGTGATCAGATAAGATCATATATATTTTCAAGACCTATGCCGCGCGAACCCTTTATAAAGACAGTATAACCTGTGAACTGCTCTTCTTTCAGGTATTCCTTAAGCATATCAACATCACTAAAGGATATGTATCCTGCTTTCTCTGCTACCTTTCGGAATATAGGACCGACCAGGAGAATACTGTCGGCCCTGCATCTTTCAAGGGTCGTAAGCAGTTTGCTATGCTCTTCCTCGGCTTTATCTCCAAGTTCAAGCATATCGCCAAGTATTATCATTTTTCTTTCGGCAACCAGTGCTGAAAATGATTCCAGTGCGGCATTCATACTGCTCGGATTTGCATTATAGGAGTCGCATATAAGTGTATTGACCCGTGTTTTATTGACCTGCGACCGGTTATTATCCGGTATATAGCTTTCAATAGCTTTAACGATGTCGTTCATGGGTACTTCAAAAAACAATCCGGTTGCAATAGCAGCCTTTATGTTCTCAATGTTGAAATGTCCGAACAGTCTGGTATTTACCCTGTAATCCTCGTGATGATATTTTACTGATAAGACAAGATTAAGATCAGAGGGCACTGCTTCCACTATAAGTTCAATCCCGGCAGGATCTGAATAAGGCACTGCCCTGTTGATGTTTTTAAATATCTTTTCTGTCAGCAACGGGTTCATATCATCATAGATTGCCACCCCGTTAACTTTCCTCAGGTATTCATACAATTCTGTTTTTGCCTTAATAACGCCTTCATTTGATCCAAATCCTTCTATATGGGCGGTCCCGATATTAGTTATCAGCCCATAATCGGGCCTGGCGATCAGACAAAGGTTTCTGATCTCACCAATATGGCTCGCTCCCATCTCTATGATCATGAAACCTCTATCCTGCGGAGCAGCCAGTATTGTAAGAGGAACACCGATATGATTGTTAAGATTACCCCTGGTGGAATGTGTTTTGAACTTTTTTGCAAGGACAGCATCTATTAGTTCCTTCGTAGTGGTCTTACCATTTGTTCCTGTAATAGCCAGTACGGGTATATCCAGCTGTTTCCTGTAATATGTTGCCAGAGCCTGAAGTTCAAGCAGGCAGTCATCAACCAGTACAGTTTTTTCAGTTTCAAATATGGGGTCATCAATTATAGCCCATGAAGCTCCTTTTGTCAATGCTTCAGCTGCAAATTTATTACCATTGTACGTTTCCCCCCAAAGGGCAAAGAAGAGATTTCCCTTCTTAACTGTCCGTGAATCAGTGGCAATACCTGTTGATTGCCTGAATAGTTCGTATAACTGTTCTGTTTTCATGGTATTAAAAAAATGCCTCACTATGAGTACATAATGAGGCCTGTATTTTCAATGAACACCAGGTTTTAAAATCCCGACGGACTTCCTACTCTTATCATAGCACACCTGAAACCAATATCGTCACGTGAAGCGTCCTGATCCAAAAATCTTCTTGTAGCCGGGCTTAACCAGTAGGCTCTGTCTTTCCATGAACCTCCTTTATAAACACGTGAATTATCATTAATAAGGCTAACATAATCCGAACTGCCGGGTGTTGCATCCTGGGCATACATCCTTGTTGAACCAGTCTTACCATCGTCGGTGGTCCAGTCGGCACCGGTAGGTATTGATGACTGAATATCTCCGTCGCGGTAATTCCGGTAGTCTCCTTTCTGATAGTTAAACCGGTTGGCCACATCAACATCTTTTACAGTATCAATATAGAGTCTTCCGAGTCTGTCTTTTCCGACAACCTGTCCGTTAGCATCTCTTCTTATATCGGTATAAACATTACCCCTGAAGGGATTAAACTCATCCACAACTTCAGAAGTAAGAGGTCTGTAAACATCCTCAACCCATTCATTCACATTTCCGGCCATACAATAAAGTCCGTAATCATTAGGCCAGTATGACTTAACGTCAACCGTTATACTCCCATTATCATTAAGACTCCCGGCAACTCCCATCAGATCACCTCTTCCGCGAACGAAGTTGGCCATCATCTCTCCACGGTTTTTCCTTGAGGAATTCCTGACATTATGTCCGTCCCATGGGTATACTCTTCTTTCATATATCCTTTCCTCATATGTATTTCCCCTCAGGGCAAATGCCGCAAATTCCCATTCAGCCTCTGTAGGAAGCCTGTAAGCAGGAAGCAGAATGCCATCCTCAAAATTTGTTCTTCTTTCAGTCTGGTTAGGGTTACGGCTTTCCCTCAACTGGTTAACGACACCTTCATAAAGGCCTGCAAGATAAGCTTCCGTATTAAAGCTCTTTTCATCAACCTGGTTAGGATCCGGACTAAGTTCTCCCTGATCAATAAGTATCTGTTCATTTACCCTGTCTGTACGCCACAGACAAAAGTCATTGGCCTTAACCCAGCTTACTCCTACTACAGGATAGTCATTATAAGATGGGTGCCTGAAATAATACTGAACATAAGGATCGTTGAAACCCATAGGGCTTCTCCAGACCAGTGTGTCAGGCAAGGCACGCCTGTATACTTCAGGATAGTCCTTATAGACCCGCCTCAGCCAATACAAATACTCCCTGTAATCAACATTTTTCACCTCCGTTTCATCCATATAAAATGAGGATACCGTAACAGTCCTTGGTGAGTTGTTCCAGTCAAAAAGAACATCCTGTGATACCTGCCCCATGGTGAACCTTCCACCTTCAATCAGGACAAGGCCGGGACCTGTTTTCTGCTCAGCTCCCATAGTAACTTCAAATCCACCATTCTCCGGATCATTGTATTTCCACCCTGTAGCAGTGGAAACATCTGAACCTTTTTTCTTGAAGATACAGGATGTAGAAAGTAAAATAACAGATATTAAAACAATAGGTAAGGCTCTGAATTTGTACATAATTCCTTTAGTTTTATGGCTTTTATGAACACTCAAATATAACAATTTTTACTAAATATCTTTTTTGACTCACCAAATATAACTACATTTTAGGATAATTTATTGTTTTGATATT
This sequence comes from uncultured Rikenellaceae bacterium, assembly GCA_964472085.1. GTDB lineage: Bacteria > Bacteroidota > Bacteroidia > Bacteroidales > VadinHA17 > LD21. Next base: position 19,766 of record CAYYIW010000023.1, read on the forward strand.
ATTTCTTTTTTCAGCTTTGTTCAAACTAAATGCAAGCCCTGTCTGGTGGAGAAGCGACAATGGGATCATCTCTCCTCCCCTTATAACGTTAAACCTGTAATTATAGTATATGGTCATTCCACCGGCGCGAAATGAAAATCCTGTCTGTAGATTCAGATTATGCCCATAATCTTCAAGACCGGCGAGATTAAAAGTAAAATGCTTTATCTCCAGCGAGGCACCTGCAGCACCAGAGACTGAACCACCCTGCAGCGAAAAAAGGAGCAATGGATCAATTTTCATATCTGAAACAGTGCCCGTATTGAAGTCTCCTGACATATGGACCAGTAATTTTCTCGGGAGTTTTTCCCAGGGCAGTCCATTACCGGTCAGATCGGGCTGGGCAAGATGTGCAATTGAGAATCCCCCTGAAAAATTTCTGTAGAGAAACAGGAAACCAGCTCCTATATCCAGTGCCGTTCTACCCGTATAACCAAGATTATCAGCCGAAGTCATAGTGACGCCTCCAAGTGGATCGATCTGGTCAGGTAACACAGCGCCTCCGAAATTATAACCCCTGTGAAATACCGAGGCTGTAAGCCCGGCATTTATATAGAGTTCTCTTCCTGCCTGCAGGTAATAAGCATATGAAAATCCACCTCTTATATCATTTATTATCCCTCCAAGATAATCATCTGTCAGGTATAATGATGCCCCTCCGTGAATCCCAGAAAAATATGAATCATATGTAAGATAAAGTGAATGAATATTGTAGCCATTACCCGGATAAAAATTAAAATACGACATCCTTAAAGATCCTTCCCCGTCACTGCCCGAGAAAGCAGGATTATTAACAAGCATAATCTGGTACCCCGGTCCGATGTCAGTATCCTGACCGGAACATAATCCGGGTATTAATAAAAACAGCAGTAATATCTTACAGATCAGCTTATTCATTCCTCATGCACATAATAGATAAACCTGGAGGTCTTTATGACGGGCTAAAGACATCCGGGCATAATTTACAAATTAAACAATTTTACCGGGATGATCTGCAGCAATATTAATGTAATATATAACGTTATTATTATCATCCCGAAAAACATACAAAAGGAGATAATCTGTTAGCAAAGATTAATCACATTCATATCTTTGTTGGGAACAATGAAAGGAACATCCCAAATATTAACCCTGGTTCTGTTTTCCGTCATATTCTGGCTCATTCCCTCAGAAGTTATGGCCGATGGTTTTGTTACCAGGTCGGTTCTTGCTCAGGGCAAATGGTTCAGGATTGCTGTTACTCAAGGCGGAGTTTATAAAATTGATTACAATCTTATCAAAAACCTCGGACTTGAAAATCCTGAATACCCGAGAATATTTGGTAATAATATGGGACAGCTTTCATATTACTGCAGTAGCAATGCACCGGATGATCTCAAAGAACTGGCGATATATGTATCAAAAGGCAGTGATGGTATATTTAACGATGGCGATTACATACTGTTTTATGCACAGGGTACCGATCGATGGCTTTTTAAAAACGGTCAATATGAATTCCTGCACCATAATTATTCAGATACTGCATATTATTTCCTGACTTCTGGTACTTCACCGGGTAAGATGACAGTGATTGAGCAGGAAACCTCACAACCTGCAGATTACATATCATCGGAATCAGATATATTATACTCTCATGAATCGGATGATGATAATATAATCAAGTCCGGCAGGGAATGGTTTCAGCCTGTATCATATGTAAACAGTATAAATATAAACCCTGGTTTTTCTGATCTCGTCACAACCGAAGGGGTCAGGTATGATCTCAGGGTGGTAGCCAGGGCCTCTGTGTCCACACAGTTCAGGCTATATGAAGGGGAAACACTGCAAAAAAGCCTGCAGGTACCAGGACTTAACCTTTTTGATAATATCGGAACCCAGGCCATAATAACAGATTCAACCGGAACGATGATGCCGGGATCTGCATCTCCATCTTACAGCATTGCTTTCTTTAACAATGGAGAGGCTAGTGCCAGGGGATGGCTCGATTATCTTCGTCTCCAGGGAAGAAGAAAGAATATATTTCACGGCGGAGAATGGCAGTTCAGCGATTATAAGAGTATCTCTACGGGAAGAATAACCTCCTTTTCAATACAGAGTGATGTGGGAAGTCCAATCATCTGGGATGTATCCGATCCTTTCAACGTAAAAGAAATAAGCTATAATGTTAATGGTGACAATATATCATTCAAATCTGCCACTGATTCACTTAGGACCTTCCTCGTATTCACCTCCGGAAATGCCTCCGTCCCTGTCATCAAAAATGAACCCCTGGCCAACCAGGATCTCCATGGATCAACTGCTGCTGACATGATAATAATAACCCATCCTCTTTTCAGGTCCTATGCGGATAAACTTGCCGATTTACATCTTAAGAATAACGGACTTGTCTCACTGGTAGTACCCCTTAATGAGATTTATAACGAGTTCTCCGGGGGCGTGCCGGATATTGCAGCTATCAGGAACTTCGTGCGGATGAAATACCTGAAACAGAAGGATACAGGCAGACCATTAAAATATCTTCTTCTTTTTGGTGACGGGTCCTACGAGAACAGGACTCCCCCACCTGCCAATCCCAATTTCATACCAACATACCAGTCGCAGAACTCCAATGTCGTTGTTTCTTCCTTTACTTCAGATGATTTCTATGGTTTGCTGGAGGATGGTGAAGGAGAAGCTGACGGAACACTGGAGATAGGAGTAGGACGCCTTCCTGTTTCCGATACGATTCAGGCCGGGATCCAGCTTGAAAAAATTAAAAAATATCTTGACCCTTCAGCCATGGGAGACTGGAGAAATATGATCTGCCTTACAGCTGACGATGAGGATGGAAACACGCATATGATAGATGCTGAGGATATTGCAGCCGTGATTAAGAATGATAATCCTGCGTTCAGCGTGGAAAAAATATATCTTGATGCCTTTAAACAATCGTCAACAGTAAGTGGTGATTCATACCCCGATGTTAATAAAGCAATAAATGACAGGATAAACTCCGGATGCCTTATCTTTAACTACATTGGTCATGGAAGCGAGACAGGTCTTGCAGCCGAAAGAGTAGTCAGGATTGAAGACATCAACTCCTGGAATAATGCAGGCAGGCTGCCTCTTTTCGTAACTGCAACGTGTGAATTCAGCAGGTTCGATGATATAGAACTCAATGTAGCAACCAGGGAGATGACAGGCAAAACATCAGCCGGAGAGATGGTATTGCTGAATAAGAATGGAGGGGCCATTGCTCTTATGTCAACAACCCGTCTTGTATACTCCGCTCCAAACCATATATTGAATAAAAATATATTTAATTATGCCTTTACCCGCGACAGTGATGGCAATGCAATGAGTCTCGGAGATATTATAAGACTGGCAAAGAACAGTTCCGGCAGCGGATCAAACAAAAGGAATTTCACACTCCTGGGAGATCCGGCCCTAAAGCTTGCATACCCATGGCATGGTAAGGTTGTAACTGACTCCGTAAACGGGGTATCTGTTGGAGGCGACATTGATACCCTGAAAGCCCTGTCGGTTATAACAGTCAGCGGACATATCGAAGACACCGAAGGCAAGCTGAAGGACCACTTCGCCGGGACAGTATCCCCCGTGGTTTTCGATAAGGAGACCAGGGTCAGCACACTGGCTAATGACGGAGGTCAGGTGATGGATTTCTATGTGAGAAACAATATTGTCTTCAGCGGAAAAACTATGGCCGACAATGGCAGGTTCCGTTTTTCTTTCATCGTCCCGAGAGATATCAACTACTCGTTTGGGAATGGCAAAATAAGCTATTATGCCTCAGATGAAAATGAAGATATGAACGGGGAATTTGAAAATATAATTGTCGGAGGTTTTGCGGACAATATTACCGGGGACACCACAGGTCCGGAAATTCAACTCTACATGAATGATACCCTCTTCAGGAGCGGAGGTATTACCGACAATAATCCCGGACTCCTGGCAATGATTAGCGACAGTGGTGGAATAAATGCCACAGGATCGGGAATAGGACACGACATAACAGCCTGGCTCGACGATGATCCTTCACAAACCGTAGTCCTTAATAACTACTTCGAGAATGAATTTGATAATTATACAAAGGGAAAAGTTATTTATGGTTTTTCAGGATTGAGTAATGGAACACATAAACTGACACTGAAAGCCTGGGATAACTACAACAATTCCTCACAGGAGTCTATTCTTTTTATTGTTGAACCCGGAGATAAATTTATCCTGAAACACCTTATCAATTATCCCAATCCTTTCGCCGGCCTTACCCGGATCACTGCAGAACATAACAGACCCGGATACAGTCTCAGTATTGAGATCCGGATATATAACCTGGGTGGCAAACTGATAAAAATAATCAGGACAAGCTCTCTTTCTTCGGGATATACCCTGCAGCCGGTTACCTGGGATGGCAATGATGATGGTGGCCAGAGAGTGGGCAGGGGAATTTATCCCTATGTTGTTATTGTGACTACCCGCGAAGGTGAAATGGCAAGGGTATCAGGACGTATGATCATTTTGTAGCTACCATACAATATTAATGGTTAAAAATTGTTATTATATTTGTAAAATCGAATAAGGACACTAACGATAAAAGAGAAGCCTGATAACCTTAATCCGGTTGCTCATTCAGATTATTAACATAAAACTAGGATGAAAAAGAGCATTATAATACTTTTAGTACTGGCATTCTTGTCAAGTAATTCATTCATCTATTCGCAGGCGAGCAGCGATCAGCTTAACGCCATACAGACAGTTGTTCCGTTCCTGACTATAGCACCCGATTCACGTGCAGGAGGTATGGGCGATGCCGGAGTTGCAACCTCCCCGGATGTCTACAGTATGCACTGGAATCCTGCAAAGTATGCCTTCATTGACGGTGAAAGCGGAGTGGGTCTGTCATATTCACCCTGGCTCAGAAATCTTGTTCCCGATATAAATATTGCATATCTTGCCGGATACAAAAGAATAGATACACGCCAGGTATTGAGTGCTAGTCTTATTTATTCCTCCCTTGGAGATGTCCCCTTCACCGATGATTTTGGTAACCTTGAGCGTACGTTCAAGCCAAATGAATTTGCAGTAGACGCCGGATATTCAAGGCTGTTCAATGAGCATCTCTCGGGAGGCATTGCCTTCAGGTTCATATATTCCAATCTCACCGGGGGATCATATGCAGGAGGTCTGGCAACCAAACCGGGAACATCATTTGCAGCCGATATCTCAGGGTATTATCATAAAGGCATATCAATCATGGACAAGGAGGGAGAGCTCGCATTTGGGCTGGCATTCACCAATATTGGTTCAAAAATGAGCTATTCCGATTCCCAGACATCCGATTTTATCCCTATGAACATGAGGCTCGGAACAGCCGCAACAATTAATCTTGATGAGTATAATAAAATAACAGCTACTATAGACCTAAATAAGCTGCTTGTACCCACTCCCCCGCTTTATGATTCCACCAGACAGATCATAGCAGGTAAGGATCCGAACGTTGCAGTTCCTGTTGCTATATTCCAGTCATTCATTGATGCACCAGGCGGATTCAAGGAGGAGCTTCACGAAATTACATATTCATATGGGGTAGAGTACTGGTATAACAACCAGTTTGCCATAAGGGGCGGGTATTTTCATGAGAATGAGACCAAGGGAAACCGTAAGTATTTTACAGCCGGGGCTGGTTTCAGGCTGAAAGTGTTTACACTTGATTTTTCCTACCTTATGCCATTGACTCAGAATCATCCCCTGGCGCGTACTCTGAGGTTCTCATTATCATTTGATTTCAATGCCCTGAGAAACGCAGGTAAATCAAAAGGATGAATATCAGGATAGGCCAGGGCATGGATTTTCACAGGCTCGAAAAAGGGCTTAAACTGTGGCTTGGCGGCATTAACATTCCTTCAGAGAAAGGTTGTGTGGCACATTCCGATGGGGATGTTCTGCTTCACGCCATTTGCGATGCTATACTGGGAGCTGCCGGTATGAATGATATAGGATCCCATTTTCCTGATAACAGCGAGGAATTCAGGAATATAGACAGCAAGATTCTCCTGAAACGTACCCACGACATTGTAAAAAAGAAAGGTTACAGCATTATTAACATTGACAGTACCGTCTGCCTCGAAAAGCCAAAGATTGCATCCTTTAACAGGGAAATGATAGAGACCATATCATCAATACTGGAAACTGATCCGGAGAATGTTTCAGTTAAGGCAACAACGACTGAAAAGCTTGGCTTTACAGGAAGAGAGGAAGGGATTGTGGCTGTTGCCGTTGCACTTCTTACAAAATAAACTGATATCTAAATCCAGCTATGACAGCTGAAAAAACAACCCTGGTACTTGGTGCCAGCGCCAGGCCGGAAAAATATTCCTATAAAGCCATCATATCCCTGCAAAGAAGGAACATACCGGTTATAGCTATTGGAAGAAGGGAAACGGATGTTTGCGGCCAGATGATCCGGAAGACAATTCCGGATGATTTATCAAAAGTACATACCATAACCATGTATATGAATGCCATGCACCAGAAGGAATATTATGATCTTATTTTTTCGCTTAAGCCGGCCAGGATAATCTTCAATCCCGGAACTTCGAATCCTGAACTGGCAGGTCTTGCCATAAGCCGCGGAATTGAAATTATCGACGGATGTATGCTTGTTATGCTGAGTTCCGGTGAATTTTAACAAAAGCAGTTGTTCTGCAGGATTTTCGTTGGTTTACCTGTTTTGTATTTTATTAACTGCCTGTTCAACTATATCATCATCAGCCAGGTAAGGAACTGTAACCTTCAAATCCGGCGTACGCTCCATTTCCTTTCTGACAGTAAATAAGGCTCCTTTGTTCCTGGCCCAGCTCCGTCGGGCTATCCCATTGTTCACGTCCCAGTAGAGCATCTTCTTCAGCTTTTGATCCGTATCATCAGTACCGTCAAGTACCATGCCGAATCCGCCATTTATCACTTCGCCCCATCCTACTCCTCCTCCGTTATGAAGCGACACCCATGTAGCACCACGGAAGGAGTCACCAATAACATTATGAACCGCCATGTCAGCTGTGAACCTCGATCCGTCATAAATATTTGACGTTTCCCGGAATGGTGAGTCAGTCCCGGATACATCATGGTGATCCCTGCCAATAACAACAGGAGCAGAAATCCTGCCGTCCCTTATTGCTTTGTTAAAAGCTCCTGCTATCAGTATTCTTCCCTCTGCATCAGCATAAAGGATCCTGGCCTGGGAACCAACAACCAGCCTGTTCCTTGCAGCCTCCTTGATCCAGTGTACATTGTCGGCCAATTGTTGTTTTATCTCATCCGGGGCCCTCTTCATAAGACCTGAAAGCGTTTCCGCAGCTATCTCATCAGTCACTGCCAGGTCAGAAGGATCATTTGAACAGCAGACCCAGCGGAAAGGACCGAAACCGTAATCGAAACACATCGGCCCCATAATATCCTGTACATAAGAAGGATATCGGAATTCGCCTCCCGTCTTTAAAATATCCGCTCCTGCTCGTGATGCTTCAAGAAGAAAGGCATTACCATAATCGAAGAAATATGTACCTTTTGCTGTATGCCGGTTGATAGCGGCTACCTGCCTAACAAGGGATTTCTTAACTTCTTCCCTGAACCTGTCAGGATCCTCCGACATCATCCTGTTCGACTCTTCAAAGCTCAGTCCTGCAGGGTAATACCCGCCCGCCCATGGATTATGTAGTGAAGTCTGATCGGAACCCATGTCTGCAAATATCTTTTCATCTGCCAGCTTCTCCCATAAGTCAACAACATTTCCCTGCCAGGCAATTGAAGTCACTGTCCCGTCAGCAATAGCTTCCCTCAACCTGGCTACCAGTCTGTCCATATCGGAAAAGACTTCATCGACCCAACCCTGTGAATGTCTTGTCCCTGTTGCCTTCGGGTTCACCTCCGCAATAACCGAGATAACACCTGCAATACGGGCGGCTTTCGGCTGAGCTCCCGACATACCTCCCAGTCCCGATGAAACATATAACTTAACTCCCTTGCCTTCATCCCTTCTGCTTATTTTACGCGCTGCATTCAGGATGGTGATGGTAGTACCATGCACTATCCCCTGTGGTCCTATATACATGTATGATCCGGCTGTCATCTGGCCATATTGTGACACACCCAGGGCATTAAATTTTTCCCAGTGATCTTTCGAGGAATAATTGGGTATGACCATGCCATTGGTCACCACAACACGAGGCGAATCTTTGTCTGAAGGAAAGAGTCCCAGCGGATGCCCTGAATACATTACAAGGGTTTGCTCATCAGTCATCTCTGAGAGATATTTCATCGTCAGGCGATACTGGGCCCAGTTTTGAAACACAGCACCGTTACCTCCATAAGTTATAAGTTCATCCGGATGCTGCGCCACAGCGTGATCGAGATTATTTGATATCATAAGCATGATAGCCGCAGCACTTTTAGTCCTGCAGGGAAAATCATCGATGTGCCGAGCTTTTATCTCATAAGACGGTCTGAAACGGTACATATATATTCTCCCGTAGCTTGCCAGTTCCTCAGCAAATTCGACTGCCAGGACCTTATGGAACTTCTCAGGAAAATAGCGTAATGCATTTTTTATTGCCAGCTTTTTCTCATCCACATTTAGTATGTCTTTGCGCTTTGGGGCATGATTAAGTCCGGTATCATATTCCCCTGGCTCCGGTAATGTTTCCGGGATACCTTCGGCTACAAGCTTCTTGAAATCTGCAGAGTTCATATTGAAAAATGATGAATTTGTATCGTAAAGGTAAAAAAAAAGCCGGCTGAACAGTCAGCCGGCCTTTATATGTCATTTTATATCTAAAGATGACCTTCTTTTATTATCTCATCATCAACAAGTATGCGTCCGCAGTACTCACATACAATGATTTTTTTGCGCGATTTGATATCAAGTTGCCTCTGGGGAGGAATCTGGTTAAAGCAACCTCCGCAGGCATCTCTCTGTACAGGTACAACTGCAAGGCCATTCCTGGCATTCGAACGTATCCTTTTATATGCTGTCAAAAGCCTTTCCTCTATAACCGATTCAATCTTCTCTGACTTTTTGTAAAGACTCTCTTCTTCTTTCTGCGTATCCGCTATTATCTCATCAAGCTCAGATTTCTTGGTGTCGAGATCGGACTTTCGTTCAGCAAGAATTGTCTCGGATTCTTCGATAACCTGTTTCTTCTCCTCAATGAGGGCAGAGAATTCCTTAATTTTTTTGTTGAATAATTCTATCTCCAGGTTCTGGTATTCAATCTCTTTCGAAAGAGAATCAAACTCCCTGTTATTTCTTACATTTTTCTGTTGTTCCTCATATTTATTGATCAGCGTTTCGGCTTCAGTTATCTCGTTATTCTTTTTTGCAACTGATTTTTCGAGATTTACCACTTCCTCCTTAAGATTAGCCAGGCGGGTTTCAAGACCTGCGATCTCATCTTCAAGGTCCTGCACTTCCAACGGTAGTTCACCTCTCAGGGTCTTGATTTTATCTATCTCTGAATCAACCATCTGCAGACTATATAAAGCTCTTAATCTTTCCTCAACTGAAATTTCAGAATCGTGCAACTTAACTTTTTCCATTTTTACAAATAATTTATCGGATTTGTATTTGTTTCTGAAAACCGGACTGCAAATTTAGGGAATTTTTTGATAATTAAGTGATATAAAATTTCTGTTGAAAATTTTTCACTCTCAAAATGACCTATATCAACCAGTAATATCCTGTTATCAGCATCAAAATAATTATGGTATTTTATATCTCCGGTCACAAAGGTATCTGACTTGCCTGATATTGCTTCATTCAAAAAGGTAATGCCTGCTCCACCACAAAGTGCAACCTTCCTGATAATCCTTCCTGAAGGTTTTGAATGCCTTATCCCCCTGGCTCCAAATACATCAGAAAGGTATCCCAGAAAATCCTTTTCGGTCATTTCATTTTGAAGATATCCCGTGCAACCTGTTCCGGCACCGCTAATACTGTTTGTAAGAGCATATACATCATATGCAACTTCTTCATAAGGATGTACTTTAAGCATAGCTTCAATCACGTGGTCCTTAAGATGTGAATACATAACTGTTTCAAATCTTATTTCCTTCTCAAAATGCAGTTTCCCCTTTTCTCCCACAAAAGGATCAGATCCCTCTTTTCCCCTGAAGCTTCCTGTCCCGAGTGTGGTAAAACCGCACTGATCATATTTTCCGGTCACCCCTGCCCCGGCAGTAAAAACAGCATCTCTCACCTTGTCAAGGTATGCCTCTGGTATATAGGTTACTAGCTTAAGTAACCTGCCCGGTAGCGGAGAAAGCACTTTTATTCCTGTTAGCCCCAGTTTTTCAGCCATTTTCCAGCTCACCCCGTTGTTAACCATATCAAGACTTGTATGCGATGAATAGATCGCTATGTTATTCCTTAATGCTTTATAAATAATCCTTTCAGTAAAATTCCGTCCGGTTATTTTTTTCAGGCTGTTAAATATCAGAGGATGATGCGAAACAACAATATCGCATCCCTTTTCAATTGCCTCATCAATAACCTCTTCTGTAACATCAACTGTCAAAAGTGCCGCACTGATTTCACTCCCGGGCAATCCAACCTGTAATCCCGAGTTATCATAACTCTCCTGGAATGATAATGGTACCTCAGAGTCGAGATATTTGCTAAGTTCTTCTAATTTCATAATACTCTGATCTTTGAGACTTTATTATATCGATATCCTGTTCAGTTGTCCGCGGCTTTTCCTTTACCGGTAATCTCTCCCGTAATGTAACGTTTAAGGATCGAACAACCTGATCGGCTGCTTGCCGGGTTACTATTCATAACAACCTCAAATATCCTCTCTTATTTCAAGCAAAATAGATTTTATCTTCTGGAGAGACTCATTTATCTCATATTTGTAATCTGTCTCCTCCCATTTTCCTGTAAGTTTCTTTTTCACACCCGCTATAGTCATACCTTCCTCCTTGAGCAGGTGATGAATTATCTTAATATTCCGTATGTCTGATTGTGTAAAGAGCCTGTTACCCTTTTTATTCTTCATGGGTTTGAGGATACCAAACTCATTTTCCCAGAATCGTACGGTTGAAACAGGCACGTCGAGCATTTCAGCCACTTCTCCTATGGAATAGTAAAGCTTTTCGATCTTCTTTTCTTTGTACGGCATAGTTATTTCTTATAAATTATTTCACCATTCTCATCAATACTTATAACTGATCCGGGGAAGTCTTCCGTTGTAAGCTCCCTTATCTTTCTGATAACGCGTTTCTGAGGGTCGATCTTTGTTCCTCCCGACCAGAGCTGGTATACGGGAATGATCCTTCCTGAAAGAAAACGCCCGGTAATATCGGTATTTAATTTAATAATCGGCGCAATACCATTGGGACCTGCAAGATTAAAACGCCCGTAGGTACAGAAATTTCCCAGGCTGTACCCGATAAACCTGTTCCGGTAAACCTCGATAGCCCGTGTAACATGAGGCCCGTTACCAAAAACGATATCAGCTCCGCTGTCTATCATTTTATGTGCAAATGCATAAACATCGCCCCTGTCCTCCCCGTGAAAAATCTCATGTTCTTTTGGTACATGCTGGAAATCTGCTCCTTCCGCTCCTCCATGAAATGAGACTATTACAATATCGCAGGTGTCTGCCAGCATCTTAACTATATCAGATGCATTTGCTGTATCGTTAATATTGACCGCTCCTGCGTTCGGTGCAAATGCACAAAATCCAATTATTAACGAATCTTTACGAAAGACAGTCCATGGCTTTTCCATTATCCCGGCATAGTGGATTCCTGCAGAATCAAGTATACCCATAGTTCTTTTCCGTGATGCCTGACCGAAATCGCCAAAATGGTTATTGGCAAGGCTGAGAATATTGAAACCGGCTGATGAAAGAGCTGAGACATAATTCTCTGGCATTCTGAACAGGTAGCACAATGTGGTATCCCTGCATTTTTTTGCAGGATCTCCCTCATTAAGAAATGATCCCTCCAGGTTACCGAAGATAATATCTGAAGATCTGAGTGAATCTGCCACGTCAACAAGAAGCTGCCAGGGATCGTTATTCGGGGGAAGATACCTGGCCGACGGATAATCCGTCCCAAGCATGATATCACCCACACCTGTTATAACAATGTTCTTTTTATAACTTACCGGGTCGAGAGTGTCTGCTGTCATTGTATCAGCCACCTGTGCTTCGGTAACTGATGAAAAAGCATTCACCAAAAAGGCCAGGGAGATAATCAAACTGAACGATCTGCTCATATTATAGAATTGCGCCACTGCTTAATCAAAAGACTGACCGGTTTTAGAAGCGATCTCAATCATTCTTTCATATTCAGAAGCAGTAAGGTCTTCGAAGTAATAGTTTACAGGATCCACGTTAACTCCGTTTAGCTTTATCTCGTAATGGAGATGGTTTGCAACTGATGTCCCTGTGTTTCCTACATACCCGATAACATCTCCCCTCTGGACCTTCTGGCCAACCCTGACATTAAAACCGCTAAGGTGCGCATACATACTGGTGTAACCATAACCGTGGTCAATAACAATGTGTTTGCCGTAGCCTCTCTGGGATGTTATGACCGATTTAACAGTTCCGTTGCCTGTTGCATAGACATCTGTCCCGGCCGGTGCGGTAAAATCCATCCCATAGTGGAACTTACTAATCTTGTAAATAGGATGTATCCTCCATCCGAAACCTGAAGCAGTACGTGTAAGATCCTTGTTTGAGATGGGGATAATGGCAGGAACCGATTTCAACATATCTTCCTTGTTTCTTGCCATGTGGATAAGCTCATCGAACGATTTTGACTGAACATAAACCCGCTTTCTTATCCTGTCAAGACGAGTAGCCGTTTCAACCACAAGCTTCGAGTTTTTGTATCCTTCAAGCGATTCATACCTGTTCACACCTCCAACGCCCCCATCCCTCAACGATGGCGGAATAGGCTCTGCCTCAAAGATTGTCCTGTACAGGTTATCATCAGTCTTCTGAAGTCCGTCAAGCACATTCTCGACGTTAGCCATTTCCCGGTGCATGAGATCATACTGTATATCCAGCTGTTCAATCTCTCTTTTCAGGGCTTTTTCTTTTGGTGAATCAAAAAATGCAGCAAAAATAACCCAGTATACCAGTGCTACAAGAATCGAACCTGTAAAATAAGCCAGAAACCTGAAGAACAGAGCTTTAAAGTCCAACTTAACCCTGTCGAAACTAAGGGAATCCGGGTTAAATTTATATTTTGTGTTTGGCATAACACGGCAAAGATAATTAAATCTTAAAAATTAATTATAACCAATAATGCCAGATGAAAAATGAAAAGGGAGGCTTTTGTTGACGGGGAATTATCTGAACCTGGATTTTGATTCCATAGACTGGATCATCTCGTTGTACTCATCCTGCGTTATATCGTTGTTAAAAAAGTTGATCGGGTTGACATGTTGCCCGAATTTTTCAATCTGGTAATGCAGATGTGGTCCGGAAGATAATCCTGTACTGCCGCTTAAACCAATAAGGTCACCTCTTTTCACGTTCATTCCGGTGGTTACTTTTATAACACTCAGATGGCCGTAGATAGTCTGCAGGCCATAACCATGGTCAATAATAATACAATTACCGAAGCCGCCTGAATTCCATCCCGATTCAATCACTTTGCCATCTCCGGTAGCATATACATTGGTTCCATATGGAACTTCAAAGTCCTGGCCGTAATGCATCCTTGGCGTGCCAAGCACAGGATGTACCTCGCGGAATTTGAATCCGTCGCCAAGCCGGTATTTAACATCAACAGGACTTATAAGCGGCATATGATCCATTTCTCTTTTCCATTCCGCGGACTTCTCTTCCAGCAATTTGAATGATTCATTCTGTATCTTGGCCTGGCTTATAATCTCTTCTATTTTTGTCCTGTAGGATATGATAAGGTTTGAATTCTCATAACCGGTCAGTTCACGGAAACGGTCAACACCTCCAAAACCTCCTTTCCTGTAAGAGTCGGGTAGTGTGTCCATATCAAGGATAGGCCTGTAGAGCCTGTCATCTGATAACCTGAAGTCATTGAGCGATTTTACAGAACTGTTCAGTTCTCTTCCGATAATCGAATACTTAAGTTTTATATCCTCAACCTTTTGCTCCAGCATTTTTTCTTTCGGAGAACCGAAAACGCCTTTAAAAATAAAACCGTATAATACGGCAACCAGAACAGATCCGGCAAACCATAAAGACGATCTCAGCAACTTTGTTTTCCAGTGCAATTTAACCTGTTTATATTGCAGACTGGCTGGATCAAGAATATATTTACGGTTTCGTGACAACAGACACCTGTTTATTAATTTTTGTTTTTGCAACGGACAAATCTAAACAAATAAATTAATTTTACAAACCAAATATAAGGTTTATTTACATAACACAATGATAATTAATATGAAGGCACAGGAGCTCAGGCAATTTTTCCTTGATTTTTTCAAATCAAAAAACCATTTAATTATTCCTTCAGCTCCTATGGTCGTCAGGAATGATCCAACTCTTATGTTTACAAATGCCGGGATGAACCAGTTCAAGGATATTTTTCTCGGTAATCAAAGTCCTGTAAACAAAAGAGTTACAAACTCACAGAAGTGTCTGAGAGTATCAGGGAAACATAATGATCTTGAAGAAGTAGGTCACGACACTTACCATCACACTATGTTTGAGATGCTTGGAAACTGGTCCTTCGGGGACTATTTCAAAAAAGAAGCCATTGAATGGGGTTGGGAATTTCTTGTTAAAAAGGTAGGCATAACGGAAGACAGGTTATATGCCTCAATTTTTGAAGGTTCATCAGAAGAAAATGTGCCGCGTGATGATGAAGCGTACGAATACTGGAAAAAATGTTTCACAAACCCGGAGGGAAGGATCATAGAAGGATCCAAAAAGGATAATTTCTGGGAAATGGGAGAGACAGGGCCCTGCGGACCATGTTCAGAAATTCATATAGATATCAGGGATGATAATGAGAGGAGAAAGATTCCTGGTCGGGATCTTATCAATAAAGGACATCCCCTGGTGATTGAGATATGGAACCTGGTTTTCATACAGTATAACCGTAAAGCAGATGGAACTCTTGAACCGTTACCAGCCAGGCATGTGGATACCGGTATGGGCTTTGAAAGGTTATGTATGGTCGTACAGGGTAAAAAATCCAATTATGAAACTGATATTTTCCAGTCTGTGATCAGTGAGATATCTACCATAACAGGCAAGGAATATGGCATTAATGAGAAAAGTGACATTGCACTCAGGGTCATAGCTGATCATCTAAGGGCTGTTTCCTTTTCAATAGCCGACGGCCAGATGCCATCCAATAACAAAGCCGGTTATGTCATAAGAAGAATACTTCGCAGGGCGGTCAGGTATGGTTATAACAGTCTCGGTATGGAAGAGCCTTTCATATATAAATTGGTACCGGTGCTTGCCAGAACGATGGGATCCCATTATCCTGAGCTTGCATCTGGCCAGGAGCATATCGCAAAAATCATTTATGAAGAAGAGAATGCTTTCCTGAAAACACTCGGGAAAGGTCTGAAAATGATTGAAAAGGTAATTGAAGAACTGAAAGTGGAAAACAACAATATACTGCCAGGCAGAATTGCCTTTGAAATGTATGATACTTTCGGATTCCCACCTGACCTGACCCATCTCATCCTCAGGGAAAATGATATGAAGCTTGATATGGAAGGATTTGAGACTGAAATGAATAACCAGAAAAACAGGTCACGTGTAGATGCTGCCGTCGAAACAGCCGACTGGATCATCCTGGTTGATACTGAAGAGACTGAGTTCACCGGGTATAACAGAACCGAAGATGATATCATCATTACCAAATACAGGAATGTAAAGGTCAAAGGCAGGAATATTTGCCAGATGGTTTTCAACCGTACACCATTTTATGCCGAGTCGGGCGGCCAGGCAGGAGATACCGGTACCATACAATCCGACAGAGAGACTGTCACAGTTACAGACACTATAAAAGAGAATAACCTTATAATTCATATCACAAGCAGGAAACCACGATTTCCGGACGACACTTTTCACGCATCAGTTGACCTTGAAAAAAGAAAGATGACAGCCAATAATCATACTGCCACTCATTTGCTTCACTATGCATTGCGTTCCGTCCTGGGTGAACATGTTGAACAGAAGGGCTCTTTAGTTACTTCAGACAGACTTCGTTTTGATTTCAGTCATTTCAGCAAAATGAGCCATGATGAAATAATGAAAGTTGAATCTATGGTAAACATTATGATAAGGGATGATCTCCCGGCGATAATTACCGGCAATGTCACCATGGAAAAAGCAAAAGAGATGGGTGCCATGGCTCTCTTTGGTGAAAAATATGGCGACAGGGTAAGAGTTGTCAGTTTCGGTAATTCTGTGGAACTTTGCGGAGGGACTCATGTAAAAGCTACTGGATCAATAGGCATTTTTAAAATTGTGTCTGAAGGAGCCATAGCAGCAGGGATAAGAAGAATAGAAGCAGTAACTGCCGAAAAAGCAGAGGAATACATAAATGAAAAGCTCGATACTGTAGATGAGATTGCCTCATTGCTTAAAACAACCGGCAGCATCACGGATGCTGTTGGGAAGCTGGTCACAGAGAATGCTTCCCTGAAAAAGACAATCGACAGACTCGAGGAACGTTCTGCATCAGACGCCCTGAAGGAGCTTATTGAACAATCCACGATAATTAATAATATAAGACTGGTATCAGGCCGGATAGAGACAGGTTCAGCAGATGCCATGAAGAATATGGCATACCAGGTAAGATCTTCCTCAGATAATACTGTCCTTGTCATCGGAGCAGATATAGAAGGAAAAGCCAGCCTGCTGGTCATGGTAAGCGACAGGCTCGTGAAGGAGAAAAATATTAATGCATCAACAATAATAAGGGAGATAGCCCGTGAAATTAATGGTGGAGGTGGTGGCCAGCCATTCCTGGCAACAGCCGGAGGTAAAAATCCGGAAGGAATAGAGAAGGCCATTCAGAAAGCAGCTGAACTGATAAAACAATACTGACACTTTTTTGGATAATTAGCAGTTAATATACAATTGAGGGAAGACATTATGCGAGTGTACCTGTACTTTATTTTTTCTGCCATGATACTTTTTTCAGTATCATGCGCTCCCCAGACATGCTATGAGAATACAGATGCCGATGTAAAGGCTACTTTTTACCTGGAAAGCAACACAACCGATACTGCTCCAACCAATACTGCTCCTGATAGTCTGACCATCTATGGTCTGAATATGGAAAATGATAAGTTATATGATAAATCATTCGAGATAAAGAAAGCCGAGCTCCCTCTCAATATATTGGCGTCAGCCTGTACATATGTCATCAGGATAAACGGGGTAAATGATACGGTGGGTTTCGGGTATAACAGCTATCCGTACCTGATCTCCAAAGAATGCGGGTATACATATTTCCATGACCTGAATCCTGATTCACTGACCTATACAACACACAAAATAATATCCGTTTCCGTAATAAAAAATACCATAACAAATCTTAATGAGGAAAATATACGCATATATTATTAGTTTAATATTCACGATCACCTGTTTTCCGCTCATCACTAAAGGGCAGGATACTATAGATTTTCCGCTGAATATAAGACTAGGGATAGAAGCCATAGGACCGGTTACTTATTATACCGACAAGAACATTTTAAGCACGGAGGTATACCTGTCGGCCGACCTCAATGAGAAACGCTCTGTTATGCTGGCAGGCGGATATCTCGACTATAAATACTCGCAGTATAACTATGAATATTTTAATAAGGGGTATTTTGTTAAGGCAGGTGTTGATTTTAACCTGCTTAAACCATTAAAGTCACAGGGCAGGTACTGGGCAGGAATAGGATTCCGGTACGGGATTAGCCGCTACTCATCACAGGTACCGTCATTCAGTGTTGAAAATTACTGGGGAACGATAAACAGCTCATTACCGTTACGCACAAGCTGGGGCCATTACCTCGAAGCAGCACCCGGTATCAGAACCGAGATCTTTAAGAATCTCAGTCTTGGATGTACAATAAATATAAGAATGTTGCTATATACAGGGACGGGGAAAGAACTTCGTCCGATTTATTTTCCCGGATATGGCCTTGGAGGGAAGAAAACAAACGCCAGCGTCAGTTATTACCTGATATGGAATATACCTTTCAGGAAGATTAGAGTGATCCAGCAAAAGGAGGCTCCGGAAGAGACTGACGAGGAAGGTGATAATACAGCCACAAGGTAGATCCTCAACAACTTGAAAGTGCATCCCTGCATTTCACATAAGCTGTCTGCTTGATCATCGTACCACAAGTTCCCCTTTTAACGTTTTCCGGCTGAATATATACAGACCTATAAAAGTCAGCAGCCCATTAAGAAGGAGAAGTTCAAATCCGAACTTGTAACCATTGAACAACTGAACGGAATACTTGCTGAGGAAATAACAGATGAGAGGCGACAGGACTGCAATATACGGTGTAACCCTGTCCTTCAGAGCCCGTTTTGTAAAAAGTCCGAAAGAATAAAGTCCCAGCAACGGTCCGTATGTATACCCGGCAATAGTGAACAGGTTATCAATCACTGCTTTATTGTTGAGCTTACTGAATATGATCACACATACAAAAAAGATAAATGCAATGGATATATGAACTAAATACCTAAGCCGTGTCTTTGCCTTTTCAGACATACCTTCTCTGTTTTCAAGATCGAGAAAATCTATACTCACAGAAGTGGTAAGTGAAGTCAGGGCACCATCGGCGCTAGGAAATGCAGCGGAAATAAGTCCGATCAGGAATACAAGTCCGGCAACCGGACCCAGATAGTCAAGAGCCACCGTCGGAAAGATATCATCACTTAATGCCACCGTTATACCTTTGTTCTGAATAAAGATTAGCAAAAGAGCCCCCAGGAAAAGAAAAAGAAAATTTACAAGAACAAGAATGCCGCTAAACGTAAACATATTTTTCTGTGCTTCCTTTATATTCCTGCAGCTCAGGTTTTTCTGCATCATCTCCTGGTCAAGGCCGGTCATAACTATTGTAATGAACATACCGCTGAAGAATTGCTTCAGAAAGAACCTGGGGTGATGCCAGTCGGTAATGAACATTTTTGATATCGGACTTTCCTTAACTGTAGTTATTAGTTTTGGCAGGGTAGTATGAAGGTCCTTGCTTATATAAATTACTGAAAGAACCACTGCCATAAGCATGAATGTCGTTTGTAGTGTGTCTGTCCACACAATTGTTCTTATTCCTCCCTTTAGGGTATATAATATGATCAGAGTGATGAATATGAGAACATTAATCCAGAACGGTACATTCCAGGCATTAAAAACAAACACCTGTAAAACACTTATAACCAAAAACATACGAAGGGAAGCCCCCAGTATCCTTGACAGAATAAAGAACCCGGCTCCTGTTTTATATGACCAGAAGCCAAACCTCTGATCGAGATAAGAGTATATTGAAGTAAGTTTTAGCCTGTAATACAGCGGAAGCAGAACAGTTGCTATCACAAAATAACCGAAAAGGTAACCAAAGACAACAACCATATAGCTGAACTGGGTATCCTGCACCCATCCCGGAACCGACATGAAGGTAACTCCCGACAACGATGCACCTATCATTCCGTACGCCACCACAAACCAGGGTGATATCTTGTTACCAATAAAAAAGGACTGACTGTCTGCCTTTCGGGCAGTAAACCAGGTTACAGAAAAGAGTATTATAGTATAAACAAGGAATACTCCCAGAATAAATAAAGGGGACATATACAAAAAATTATTATGCAAGGATAACAAAAAGTAAGGAAGACAAAAAATTCTGATTACTTTTAATAACACGGGAAAATTGCGCTAATTTTGTTAAAAGAACATTTTTATGAGTTTTACAGAATTTCCGTCCAGACTACTTGAAGAAGCTGTTAATGAATTTGCATCCCTGCCGGGAATAGGAAGGAAAACAGCCTTCAGGCTGGTTATGAATCTTTTAAGACGCGATCCGGAAGAGGTGAAGCGATTTGGTGAAAGTATCACAAGGCTACATGACGAGATACATTACTGCAAGATCTGTAATAACATATCCGATACTGATATTTGCAATATATGCGGTGATGAGCGCAGGGACAGGTCGCTGGTATGTGTTGTTGAAAACATACAGGATGTAATGGCAATAGAGAATACAAGGCAGTTCAAAGGATTATATCATGTGCTTGGCGGCATCATCTCTCCTATTGACGGGGTAGGGCCTTCCGATCTGAACATTGACAGCCTTGAGGATAAGGTAAAATCCGGAAGTATTAATGAAATCATTCTGGCTCTTAGTACAACCATGGAGGGTGACACGACTAATTATTACCTTTTCAGGAGATTACACAACTATAATATCAATATAACCACCCTTGCCAGGGGTGTGGCCATTGGTGACGAACTGGAGTATACTGATGAAATAACACTTGGCAGGGCAATCAACAACCGAAATCCTTATAAGCAATGATCACCTCAGTAAATAAATTTCTGTCTGCTTCCGGGAAAAGCATGAAACGATCAGCTATCCGGGAGATATTAAAGCTCCTGCAAAAGCCGGATATGATCTCATTTGCAGGTGGTCTCCCCGCTCCTGAGACATTTCCGGTTGAGGACCTTAAAGAAATAACGGTTGAGATACTGGAAAAAGAAGGTACTGAAAGCCTTCAGTACGGTACCACTGAAGGGGATCCTCACCTCAGGCGGATGCTTGTGGAACGGCATAACAGGCAGGGACTGAATATAGGACCTGAGAATCTGATAATAACAACCGGCTCACAACAGGCTCTTGATCTTATCGGAAGGATCTTTCTTGATCCTGGTGACTATGTACTGTGCGGGCTGCCTTCCTACCTCGGAGGATTAAATGCCTTCTCCGTTTATGGAGCAAAACTTAAAGGGATATGTCTCGATGAGGAAGGCATACTTGTCGAAGAACTTGCACAGACAATAATTAACCTGCGTGACCTTGGAAGGAAAATTAAGTTCATATATGTCATCCCTGATTTCCAGAATCCTGCAGGCATTACAATACCGGAAAAAAGGAGAAAACAGATAATTGAGATAGCTGAGAAATATGATCTTCTTATTGTTGAAGACAGTCCATACAGAGAGATACGCTTTGAAGGCGAGTCACAGAAGATGATGCAGGAACTTGACAATACAGGCAGGGTTGTAACCCTTTGCACTTTCTCGAAGATATTCGCACCGGGATTCAGGGTCGGCTGGGTAATCGGGCAGCCTCAGATACTTGATACAATCGTCATGGCCAAACAGACTGCCGATCTGTGTACTCCTACTTTTGTTCAGAAGATCATTGCCAGGTATATAGAGAAAGGGCTGCTTGACAGGAACCTGGGAAACACAATTGAGCTTTACCGCAGGAGACGTTCATTCATGCTGGACAGTTTTGAAAAATACATGCCTGAAGGAGTTACCTGGACAAGGCCGCAGGGAGGTCTCTTCCTGTTTGTTACAGTGCCGGGGACACTCGATACAGATATCATACTGCAAAAGGCAATAGAAAACAATGTAGCGTTTGTTGCCGGCTCAACTTTCTTCTGTAACGAGTCGGGACATAACACGATGCGCATTAACTTCTCTTTCTCGGGTCTCAAAGATATAGAAACAGGTATCAGAAGACTTTCAGGTGTTATCCGGGATGAAATGAAAAGAGCCGGACTCTAAAATGGAATTATCTGTTATTATCGTAAGCTACAATGCAAAGAATTATCTACGGCAATGTCTGTTCAGTGCAGTAAAAGCTGCCAAAGACATCAGCCATGAAATAATCGTCGTTGACAACAACTCCTCAGATAGTACGGCCGAAATGGTCCTGCAGGAATTTCCGAAGGCAAAGCTTATCAGGAATAAGAATAACCTTGGATTTTCGGCAGCCAATAACACAGGAATCAGACAATCATCAGGAGAATTCATACTGCTGCTTAATCCCGATACTGTCGTAGGGGAAGAGGC
The DNA here is from genome assembly GCA_964472085.1 of uncultured Rikenellaceae bacterium. GTDB lineage: Bacteria > Bacteroidota > Bacteroidia > Bacteroidales > VadinHA17 > LD21. The sequence goes on from CAYYIW010000023.1 coordinate 41,855, forward strand.
TTTCCGGAAATGTATCTCATTCATGAGGCAACACCCTGATGCCGGGGCCACCGGTGTTAGAATGAAAGATGGAGAAGGCCGGTTTCTTCCGGAATCCAAAAGATCCCTCCCTACCCCGGCTACAGCTTTTTTTAAAATTTCCGGCTTTGCCCACCTTTTCCCTTCCTCTCCTTTGTTAAACAGGTATTATCTGCCAACGACTGACAGCTACGAAACAGCAAGGGCTGATGTTGTTGCCGGAGCCTTCATGTTCCTGAGAAAAGAAGCGCTGCTGGCCACAGGACTTCTCGATGAGGATTTCTTCATGTATGGTGAAGATATCGACATTAGTTACAGGCTGCTAAAAGCAGGATATGTAAATTACTATTATCCCGAAGTGGAAATAATACATTATAAGGGTAAAAGTACAAGTCGGGATGGATATGCTGATATTCACCACTTTTACAGGGCGATGAGGATATATTCCACGAAAATAAACAAAGAAAGTTTCAATCCGGTATACTTCCTCATAATTCCTGCCATTTATATACGTGAAGGAGTTGCCCTGTGTGCCCGCTATGTCCGGAAAACACTTAAAAACAGGTCATTAAATTAAGTATCCCATGAATTGTTAAATGCCGGTGAATTTGTCTGAAACAATTCCAAAAGATTGTTGTTTAGTATGTAAAGATAATTGTCTGTTAACCTGCTGAAGACGTAACGGATAATGAGATTAACAAGAGTATAATACGATTAAATAACAAACTACAGCAATATGGCAAGGATGAACATACTATTACCTGCAATGGGAGAAGGCGTTATAGAAGCGACGATAACCAAATGGCTCATCAGTGAAGGAGCTACCTTTAAAGAGGACGATCCACTTGTTGAGATAGCCACCGACAAAGTCGACTCCGAGATACCTGCACCCTCTTCAGGTACCCTTGTTTCAATTGTGGCTAAGGAAGGGACAGTGGCCAAGGTTGGTGAAGTGCTTGCCGTAATTGAGAACAATGTCAAACAGACCACGAAGGAAAAAGAAAAGGTTAACATGGAAGTATCAAGGGTACGTGAAACCATCGAGACCCTTAAACAGGAAAAGAAAGAGATTAACAATGCTGAACATGATCTGAAAAGCAGGACCCCATCAGGCAAATTTCTTTCTCCTCTCGTAAGAAGCATAGCCGCTAGAGAAGGAATAAGCTATACTGAACTTGATACACTTACAGGGACAGGAATGGACGGGCGTATCACAAAGGATGATATTCTTAAACTTCTTGAAGACAGGCAAAAAGGACATGCTGCTTCAGGGAAAGAAGCCGTAGTTAAAGCAGGAGAAGAGTCTCCTGTCACTCTTAATAAAGAAGCAGAACAACCCGGACCAGCAAAACCCGTTGAGAGCAAAAAACCGGTCGCTGAACCGGCTAAAGGTGATGAGATAATACCTATGGACCGGATACGCAAGATTATTGCGGAGCATATGGTTATGTCAAAAAGAACATCTCCCCATGTCACGTCTTTCATTGATGCAGATGTAACACGCCTGGTAAACTGGAGAAATACAAACAAGGATAAATTCCTTGCTGCTGAAGGACAGAAACTGACACTCACACCGATATTTGTTGATGCTACAGCCAGGGCTCTTTACGAGTTCCCCGAAGTAAATATCTCAGTCGATGGTGATAATATTATACTCAGGAAGAATATCAACATCGGTATGGCAACAGCTTTACCTGACGGTAACCTGATAGTACCAGTTATAAAGAATGCCAATGAAAAGAACCTGACAGGACTGGCAAAAACAGTTAACGATCTTGCATCGAGAGCCAGGTCCAACAAACTGAAACCCGATGAGATAACCGGGGGCACCTTCACTATAACAAACTTCGGAAGCTACCAGAACCTTGCAGGAACACCTATAATTAACCAGCCACAGGCAGCAATCCTGGGTACAGGCGTGGTTAAGAAGACTCCTGCGGTTATTGAGACGCCTGAAGGAGATATGATTGCCATCAGACATATTATGATACTGTCGCTAAGTTACGATCACAGGGTGATAGATGGTGCTCTTGCAGGTAAGTTCCTGCATAAAATAAAGGATATACTTGAGAACTATTCTCAGGATGTTCCCTGGTAGCCAAATACCTTGTAATCCCTTTATTTGCAAGGTGTTAATTCATCCGTAACGGGTTTCTAAAAAAGTGCTGATTGTTAAAAAAGCAGGATAACAATTTTACGGTTATTCAAATATTTCTTCTATCTTAGTAAAATAATATTTGAAATATTTCAGATATCTCCTGTTTCTTAAACCTGGTCACAGGAAACTTAACTGTATCTGAACTGAATATGCAATCATACCAATTATATCACCGGTAATATGATAAAAAGGGTTGTTGTTTTAGCATTGCTTTTGGTTTCTGTAGTCAGTGCCAGGTTATCAGCCCAGCCAAAAGCAGTAATCAGGGATAATTTTTACGATGCTGAAAGCTGGGTTCTCTATGAAGATTATAAAGAAGCTCTTCCACTGTACCTTAATCTTCTAAAGACAAATCCTGACAATGCCAATTACAAGTACAGGATCGGTCAGTGCTACCTGAATATCCCGGGACAGAAGGAGAAATCAATAGCTTACCTCGAGGATGCTGTTAAGAACATTGATCCTAAATATCACCTGGGTAAATTCAAAGAGACCGGAGCACCGTACGATGCCCTGTATTATCTTGCCAATGCTTACAGGATAACCAACCAGCTTGACAGGGCCATTTCAACCTATGAACAATTCAAGAAAAACCTGGATCCTGAGATATACGATTCAACTGTGGTCAACATGCAGATACAATCATGCATTAATGCCAGGGAGCTAATGAAAGTACCCCTGTATCTGAAAAAGACAAATATGGGGGATAACATTAATGGTTCCGGTTCTGAATTCGATCCGGTAGTCTCAGATAAAGAGGATATGATAGTATTTGCCAGGAGTGAAGTTTTTTACGATGCCATTCTGTACTCGACAAAGGTTAACGGTACCTGGACAGCACCCTTAAACCTGAATGAAATACTAAAAGTAGACAGGGACCTGTTTCCTTCTTCCCTGTCTAAAGATGACCATACACTTTACCTGTACAGTTCAGCCGACTATGACGGTACAATATACACCTCGGAATTCAAAGATAGCACATGGCAGCCGATGATAAGGCTGAATGACAATATTAACACCAAGTACTGGGAATCCCATGCCACAATATCGCATGATAACAAGATGCTGTATTTTACAAGTAACAGGAAAGGGACACTGGGTGGTCTTGATATCTGGGTGTCAAAAAGAGACAGTATGGGTGACTGGGGTCCGGCAGCTAACCTTGGACCTGTGATCAACACACCATATAACGAGGAATCTCCTTTCCTGACAAAAGATGACAAAACGCTGTTTTTCAGTTCAAGGGGACATTACAACATGGGCGGCTATGATATTTTCTATTCAACACGACTTGATAACGGAGAATGGTCCAAGCCACTTAATGTGGGATACCCGCTAAACACAACCGATGATGATGTGTTCTTTAAACCACAGAACATGAGATATGAAGGTTACTATTCCATGCAGGGATCCAGGGGTCCGGGCAAGGATGACATCTTCAGAGTTGAGATATTTTCTGACGCTCACCCAAGAAAATTCCTGATAAAAGGTATCACAACGATTGCTGACCTTTTAAAAAATTTTAAAGACAGTATAAAAATCAGCGCTATAAATAACACTGATAATAAGCAGATAGTCGATGTTTACTCTGATCCGGAAACAGGAGGGTATGAATTTGAGCTTCCCCAGGGGAAATATGAAATTACATATGCCGGTACAGGTGGGATGAAAGTTATCAAAACAATCAATCTTCCCCTGCTAAATCCGTCCGACAGCCTCTCTTTACCTGTAATGGTGCTGCCTAAAGAGGATAAGGTGGCAGTCCTGGATATCTTAAGTGACAGGAATATAACAGTAACAAATGGAGACACAGTAGTTATACCGGTTAAGGCAGAACCTGAATCGATATTAAGAGTAGAACACCGTGCAGGTGGTTCACCGGTATCTGCAGATCAGTTTGTTCTCCACGATTCTCTTTTCAGCTATAGGTTCGTACCTGTAATGGGTGACAATATAATTACTTTTCAGTTAACCGATAGATTTAATAACACGACTTCAACGGAAGTAACCGTTGCAAGGAAAAAGGCAGTAGCAGAACAACGTGTTGTAAGGCCTGAATATAGCAGTGTTATTGTCAGGAAGGAGGTTGAGACACTTGGCAATCTGATGTCAGAAAGAGGCGACAGTACTATGCAGGCAATAATAAAAAGTGCTTTGCATGGCAGGAAAAACTTTGATAAGGCAGATGACCTTATTACATATATCAGGGAAGAGGCTGCCGGGAAAAATATAAATCCGGATGGAGTTGATAAACTGGCATTACTGGTTGCCCTGAAGGATAATGTCCTTAGCCAGGCTGCTGTTGACCTTTTGGCTAAAAATGCTTACGGGGAATTGAAGACTGTACTGTCAGGACTTAACATTTACGAAGAGAACCTGAAAACCTGGAACGACCTTCAAAAGTATATCGAAGAAAAAACAGGCGGAAGATATAATGGCAAAAACCTTAATACACTGGCCAATGATATACTTGGTGGCAGGGATCCTGCAATTGCCGTTATAAGGCAAAAAATACTGGCTGTCGCGAAGAACTTACCCGAGGGAAATGTTATCAGGAACGTGGTTGATACTACAGACCGTAAAAACATCATGACCAGGGAGGGATGGATTGAAGAATTTACAGGGGAAGCAATTAAGGAAGAACTTACACAGGGACAGGTGTCAGGGATACTGGCTGCAATTGCCGCTGAACCCGGAACCAGCGTAAGACAATTCCTTTCAGGCCTGATAAATAATTCTGATGAACCACTTACATCAATACTGAAATCCATTGATCCTGAAAAAGAAAATATTAAAACACCCGGAGAACTGATCCTTTACCTGTTAAGAAACAAGGATAAGCTTAACATCTCTGAAACTGAGCTTTACAGACTATTGGGAGAACTGGCTGCATCGAGGGTCATTCCTGATTCAATACTGGAGACCGCAGATATAAATGTCAGGGAAGGAAGTGAATGGTATAAAACTACTGGTATAATACTGGCAGGAGTTATTATTCTTATTATTATATTTATCCTCGCAAGAAAGAAAAAGAAGGGTAATAAGTAGAGACAGCACTATCTATATGGAAAAGACAATTTAAATTTAAATAAACTGTATTAAATTGGTGTTGTGGTTGTAAGGTTTCTTTATTAGTAACGACAGGTGGGGAGTGTCACTGATTAATCCTCCGGTCTTAAAATATATTCAGGAATATTAAATCTTTGGCAATTTTTAATAAATTTGTCTATCAAAAACACATGTTTATGCGCAAAATAGCTGTCTGTCTGGTTATTACAACTGTGTTTTCTTTATCAGCTCGCTCTCAGAGCAAAAAGGACCTTCAGGATTCCTTTCTTGAAGCGGAATATTTCCTTATGAATGCTGATTATGCAGATGCACTTACATATTATCTTCCTCTTTATAAAAAATATCCTGATAATGCCAACCTTGCGTATTGCATAGGTCTGTGTTATCTTAATATACCCGGGGAAAAGAACATGTCGGTATCTTATCTTGAATCGGCGGTTAAGAATATGTCTGCCATGCATAAGGAGGGCAGCCTGACTCAGGTATCAGCTCCATATGATGCTCTTTATGAGCTTGGTAAGGCTTATCGTATAAACTTCATGTTCGATAAGGCCAAAGAAGCTTATGAAAAATATCTCAGTACACTTCTGCCTGATGATAAGGCAAACCAGGATTATGTCAAGCATGAAATAGAAGTTTGTGATATGGCAAAGAAGCTGATCGCCAAGCCCGTTCAGTATACAGAAGAAAATATCGGGGAGATGTTCAACGATGAAAAAGCTAATTATTGTCCCCTGATTTCTGCCGATGGGAAGTCTTTTGCCTATATGGTCTCTCTGAAGTTCTATAATGCAGTGATGTTCTCACGGCTCGTTAACGGGAAATGGACTGCTCCCGTAAATATTACTCCCGACCTGCAGGCTGACGGGGATATATATATTTCCTGCCTCACAGCAGATGGCAAAACATTATTGCTCTCAAAGAGTGAGAATGACAACAGTGATATTTATTACAGCACATATAATGGCAGCACATGGTCGAAAATTGCAAAATTGAATAAAAATATAGATACAAAATACTGGGAATCCCACGGATTTATTTCCGAGTCTGGTGATCAGCTGGTATTTGCCTCTGACAGACCTGGAGGATTCGGAGGACTGGATCTCTATATATCCAATAAGGTAAACGGAGACTGGGGCCCGGCAGTTAACATGGGACCTGAAATAAACACAGAATTTAACGAGGATCGGCCTTTTTTTATAAATAACGGGAAGACACTTTTCTTCAGCTCACAGGGACATGAAAATATGGGAGGTTACGATATTTTCAGATCTGACCTTCAGTCCAATGGTCTTTGGAGCACGCCCGCTAACCTGGGGTATCCGATTAATACACCGGATGATAATTTCTTTTTTATGCCAATAGACAACGGGCATGCAGGTTATTATGCAATCTTCAAGAAATCAGGAGGGTACGGGAAAGAAGATATTTATAAGATTACACTTAAATAATTTTTTGTTGAAGCAGGGAATTAATGCTGCTAATTAATTGTTATATTTGATTTAATGCGAAAGAACAGTGTAAAAATAATCCTTCTGCTTTCAGTCCTTGCACTTAATGTAATGCCGGGTTATTTTGCCGCAGCTCAGTCTCACAGGGAAACGAGGAAAATCTTTGCACAGGCTGAATCATACTTTCTATACGAGGAATATGAGCTTGCCAATCCGTTGTACCTTATCCTTGAAACACCCGACAATTATAACATAAAATACAAGATTGGTGTGTGTTACCTGAATATCGATGGTGAAAAGGATAAAGCCATACACTATCTAAGGGAAGCTGTCAGGCATGCAAGCTATGATGCAAAACCGCAGTCATTTAAAGATACACGTGCTCCGCTTGATGCTTATTTCTTCCTGGGAAAAGCCTATCTTATAAATAATAAGCCCGATTCAGCACTGAACACCCTGATTCTGTTCAGGAAACTGGCACGCGAGGTAAACCCAAAGGGCGGAATGAAGAACTTTAGCTATATAGACCAGGAAATACAGGCATGCAAAAACGATATTGAATTACGTAAAGATACTGTCAAAATGACCAAAAGGTCACTAGGCAGGAATTTTGATCAGGGATCCATCAATATAGATCCCGCCGTAAGTTACGATGGGAACACTCTGGTGTATACAGAAAAAAGAGGCGAATACAATGCAATTTTCTTTTCATGGAAAGAGAGAGGCATATGGCAACCGCCCATTGAAATAACAAATGAACTGAAAGCCGGGGATGATTGCACCTCGTGCTCGCTTAACAGTGATGGCACCCAGCTGTTTCTTTACAAGACAGATACCTATGACGGTTCAATTTATTCTTCAGATTTTGTTGACGGTGCATGGACCCCCATTAAAAAACTGAATAGAAATATCAATACCAAATACTATGAATCTCACGCAGCAATATCTGCAGACGGGGAAAGACTGTATTTTACAAGTAACAGGCCGGGCGGCCAGGGAAATCTGGATATTTATGTATCGGAAAAAGATGACTCGGGCGACTGGGGTCCTGCCATGAACCTGGGTGCGGCAATAAATACCCAGTATAACGAGGACACACCTTTTATAACTGCCAACGATTCGGTATTGTACTTTTCATCTGAAGGCCATAATTCGATGGGGGGATTCGATAATTTTAAAAGCATAAAACTGGGCGGCATATGGAAGGCCCCTGTTAACCTCGGCTACCCCATCAATACCACCGATGATGATAAATTCTTTGAACCTGTTAATAATGGGGAAAATGCATACTATGCAATGACAACTGGTTATAAGAAGAAAGACATTTTCTATCTCACTTTAGGAACCGAAGAGAAAACGCCGATATTTGAAATCTCGGGGATATACAAACTGGCTGATACAACTTTTACTTTTGACAAAAATTATTCAATACACCTCATAAACAAACAATCAGGTGATACTCTTGATGTCAGTTATCCCAATAAGAATACAGGCAGATACAGCTTTGCAGTTAATCCTGGTCAGCTCAGGCTGATCTATACAGGAAGAGGATATTTTACCCAGACTGTGGATACAACAATACTGGCTGATAATCCTTCCCTCCAGGTCAACATAGATATAACCATGCAAAGGGATACATCTGTAAAACTAATTCCGGAACCTGCCGTTTATGAAAAAATAGACCTTACCAATATACCTAAAGTAGCTTCTATCGATTCCAGTATTCTTGTTACAAATATGAATGTAAGTGATGTGGGTGATAAGAATATAAAAGAATCGGATGTACTCTACTATACTGTCCAGGTTATGGCCCTTTATAATCCTGTCGACGTAAGCTATTTCAAGTATATTAACGACATGAAAGTGATATATAACGATTCTGATAAATTTTTCCGGTATACAACAGGACAATTCCATACAAAGAAAGAAGCTGAAGAACTCAAACAGGAACTACTCAGAAAAGGATATCCGGATGATATTTGGATCAAAAAAGTATCCAGAGAGCCAGATTCTAAACCCATAAAGTAACCTGCTTATATATCTGTGTCTTAATTACTCATCAGTAATTCAGTTTTTCTTATAAATAATTATTAAGTTTGAAGTATCCGGGTGATTTGATCATCTCAAACCGGTTACAAAAGAGCATTAACAATTAATATCAGGTCATGAAGTATGACAAGATCAGTCTGAGAGCTCTTGAACCAGAGGATCTGGAACTTCTCTACCAGTGGGAGAATAACGATTCTTATTGGGTTATCAGTAATACCTTTTCCCCTTTCTCCAAATTCACTCTGAAGAGATATCTTGAAAATTCCCATAAGGATATATATGAGACCGGTCAGGTACGCTTCATGATAGATCATAGTGAAGACAAACTGACCATTGGAACCATCGATCTGTTCGATTTCGATCCTTTTCATAAAAGGGCAGGACTTGGAATACTGATAGCAAGTGAGGCTCACCGCAGGAAGGGATATGCTACAATGGCAATTAAATGCCTTATAAACTACTGTTTCAAGACATTACAGTTACATCAGCTTTACTGTAACATCCTGTCCAATAACAGCGAGAGCATCGATCTTTTCATGAAACAGGGCTTTGTCCAGACCGGTATCAAAAAAGACTGGATAAGTACATCAAACGGGTTTCTGGATGAATATTTGTTCCAGCTCGTTAACCCTGCGAAGTAATCGCCGATTCAGTATTATCTTGCTTTTTTAACGATTTCGCCAGAAGACCACATGCGGCATATATATCTGCTCCCCTCGTTTTCCTCACAGAAGCGGAAATACCTTCCATAACAAGTGTGTGTTTAAAGTAATGCAACCTTTCTGCCGGTGATGACTTCAGACTGTACCCTGGAATACTGTGAAATGGCAGCAGGTTAATTCTTATCTGTGATCCCCTTACCATACCGATCAAAGCCTTAAGATGCCTTTCTGTATCATTCCGGCCTTCTATCATTACATAAGCAAGGGTCAGCCTTCTGCCTCGTATTAAAGGTTGTTCTTTCATCATATCAATTATTCCGTTGACCGGGTAACGTCTTTCAACAGGTATTAATTCTGCTCTTTCTTGAGGGAAAGGCGAATAAAGACTGAGTGTAAAATTGCACCGGCTGCTTTTAAGAAAGTTGTCTATCCCGGGTGTCAGGCCAACCGATGAAACGGTAATATTCCTGTATCCTATTGCCATTCCTTTATCAGATATCATTATCTCACATGCCCTGGCAACATTATCAAGGTTATCCATTGGTTCCCCCATACCCATAAAAACAACATGATCGATAACCGAAGCTTCCGGTATCCTTAATACCTGGCCCAGTATTTCTCCTGCTGTGAGGTTGCCATGATAACCATATTGTGCTGTAGCACAGTATTTACAACCCATCCTGCAGCCCGCCTGGGTCGATACACAAACCGTATTTCGTTTCTTCTCGGGGATATAAACAGTCTCAAATTCCTTCCCCTCTCCAGTTCTGAAGAGATATTTTATTGTCCCGTCAGAAGCTGACTCACTGGAAACAGGGCCCCGGATACCTGATTCCCTGTTTTTGTGCAATATATCATGAAGAGCCATAGGTATATCCGGAACACGGGATAGATCAGGTATCCTTCTTTTATACAGGTAGTTCACTATCGTTGAAGCATGGATCGTTTTAAATCCCATACCGGCAATAACAGATTTTATTTCACTATATGTCAGACCCACCAGATCCTGCATGCCTGCTTTAACTTTTCCTGCAAAAATAAATGGAAATTATTTATCTTAGTAATACAGATTGCCATATTTGATTTTCCCTGTAATACATGGTAATGGCATGACATGAAAAGAACTTTATGATCTTACAAAAAAATTGGCGGGAAACTTCATCATTTTTAAAAGTATCCCGCCAATTAAATAGTTAATTCAATATACGCAGGTAAGTTAACTAATCTTTGGTTTGCTGTAATAGCCCCCTGTTCTTCAGCAGCGGTTCAATCTCAGGTTTCCGGCCCCTGAAGTTGACAAACATTTGCATTGCATCTTCGGTGCCGTTCTTCTCAAGTATATTCTTACGATATGAGTCCGCAACATCCCTGTTGAATATACCTTTCTCCTTAAAGGCCTCAAAGGCGTCATTATCAAGTACAGCTGCCCATATATAGCTGTAATAACCTGCATCATATCCTCCCACAATATGCAGGAAATAGGTACTTCTGTACCGGGATACAATTTCAGGTATGAGCCCTATCTGTTCAAAATAGTTCTTTTCAAATGGCTGTACCGCAACATTCGCAGGAGCTTCAAGAGTATAATATTTCATATCAAGCAGTGAAGCGGCAAGGTATTCAGTAGTCTCGAATCCCTGGTTAAAGTACCCGCTGTTCTTTATCTTTTTGATCAGGCTTTCCGGGATTGGTTCATTTGTCTTATAATTCCTGGCATACATCCTCAGTACTTCAGGTTCTGTAGCCCAGTGTTCCATCAGCTGTGACGGAAGCTCCACGAAATCCCAGGCAATATAAGTTTCATTATACCTGCTTTTACTGAACAGAGCATCAAGGGCATGACCAAACTCGTGGTACATGGTACTTGCTTCTTCAAGGCTGAGCAAAGCCGGCTGATCATCGCTGGGATTTGTAAAGTTGAACACTGTGGTAACCACCGGGGCAACACCTTTATTATCTACTACATGATAGCTGCGGTATTCCCCGCACCATGCCCCCTGTTGTTTGCTTCCCCTGGGATGAAAATCCATGTATAGAACACCAAGATGTGAGCCGCCGGTATCTTTAACATCGTAAGCCTGTGCATCAGGATGCGGTTTCGGGATATCGGTTAACGGGGTAACGGTGATACCGAACAGCTTGTTAGCCACTGTAAACAAACCATCACGGACATTTTCCAGTTTGAAATAGGGCCTTAGCTCGCTGTCATTAAGATCATATTTCTTTTTCCTGAGCTTTTCGGCGTAATACCACCAGTCAGAAGGTTGCAATTTAAAATCACCACCTTCCTGCTCAATGATCTTCTGCATCTCGGATACTTCGCTCTTTGCTACCGGTATTGCCTTGCTCCACAGGTTGTCGAGAAGATCAAACACGTTTGCCGGGTTCTTGGCCATACGAACTTCAAGTACATAGTCGGCATGTGTTTTATAACCAAGCAGCTTTACCCTTCTGGCTCTTAATTGGACAATGTCGGCAAGTATTTTATTGTTGTCATACTGGTTCCCGTTATTTCCACGGTTGATATAGGCATCAAAAATCTTTTTGCGAAGCTCTCTGTTCGGTGAATAGGTCATAAAAGGAAAAATACTCGGGCGCTGCGTTGTAAATGCCCACTCCCCTTCATGTCCTGCTTCCTTTGCAGTCTCCGCGGCAGTAGCTATAACAGCGTCAGGAAGGCCGGCCAGGTCTTCTTTTGTGACATACATCTTATAATCGTTGGTCTCAGCCAGGACATTCTGTGAAAATTTAACTGTAAGGACAGAAAGTTTCTGGTTCAGCTCCTTTAGTGTATCCTGGTCCTGTTGACTGAGGTTTGCACCATTTCTTACAAAACTCTTATAGAGGTTGTCAAGAAGGAATTTTTGTGCAGGGTCGAGGTTAAATTTATCCTGGTTATCATAAACTGTCTTTATCTTCTGGAAAAGGCCTTTGTTAAGCAGTATCTCATCCTGGTATGCTGCCATTTTTGGTGATATCTCAACCTCGATCTGCTGTAGTGAATCGTTTGTATTGGCAGAGGACTGTGAAAAAAACACCTGTGATACTTCCGTCAGAAGCTTTCCTGAACTGTCAAGTGCTTCAATCGTATTTTTGAAGGTAGGATCGCTTTTATCACTTACGATCTTGTCAATTTCGGCTTTCCCTTCCTGCATTCCTTTTTCAAAGGCCGGCATATAGTCTTTTGCCCTTATCCTGTCAAAAGGCGGAACATCATAAGGAGTGCTGTAAGACGAAAAAAAAGGATTGGTCGTATCTGTAGCAGGTTCATTCTTACAACCTGCCAGTGAGAGCAATAACAATCCGCTGATCAATAATAAATTGAAGATTTTTCTCATAGATATGCGCTTTTAGGTTAGTTTTAATATGCTGATTGATTACAAATTAAGTCTATTCAACTCTCTAAACAAAAGAAAAAGTATATTAATTTTTCTGTTGTTATTAACTAAATTAGCAGATGAGTCACCCATAATCCTGTATAAGGCGCAAAAACATATAAATATTTAGTATTTTTGTCAGCCTTTCAGGGGTAGATGCCGTGGTCGAAGCGGCTTATATTTTGGAGAGATGGCAGAGTGGTCGAATGCGGCGGTCTCGAAAACCGTTGTCCGCCTATCGGCGGACCGGGGGTTCGAATCCCCCTCTCTCCGCAACAACAAATTATACCCGCTGTTTACAGCGGGTTTTTTATTTTCATATGGACGAACCAGGCTTGCCTGGGTGAGTACAATTGAAAATAAAAATAACCAAACGAGTGTACTCGTTTGGTATAATTTGTTGTTGCAGGGATCTCCTCCAGGGATCACCGCCGAATGAAATGAGGCGGTAATCCCTAACATCCAAGGGCGACGGCGGGTTTTTATTTTTATACAAACCTTATAAAACAGATTTGACCTGCGGGCTACGGCGGACACAGTCCGCAAAGTGTATTATAAAAGTCTATAAAAAAATACCACGCGAAGCGTGGTTTGCTGTGGCTTTGCAGGGATCTCCCCCGGGCTAAAGCCCGGGGTTACAAGGCGTTATTTTCGCTATCAGTCTTAGAATCGAGTTTTCGATTTAATGCCTTCAATTCATCAAGGATCTCCATCATCACAGGATTGGAATTGGACAAGTTCCTGAGCTCTTCCTGTCTGAACCCCAATCGCGTATCAAGCCAACCCAGTATTAATGAGAGCAGTACGAATAGTACAAGGGCAATTGGGATGGCAAATATTGCATTCCTGAAAATAAACTCCCCCCAGGATTTATCTTTGAAAGATTGAAGGAATACTATTCCGATAAGGAAAAACTGTATATATCCAATATACATTCTTGATCTGTCAAAATAGACTTTCCATCTGATCAATGTTTTCCGATTCATGTCTGTTTTATGAATTTTCATTTATGGTAGAATTTAAGTCAATAATCTTTTTCATAAGGCTGAATTATTAAGTGAGTAAAAATGTAAATGATAGCGATTGTTAATTATGATGATCCTGTAACATCAAAAACAGTATCAAAATCCCAACAAGATTTGATGGCTTGTTTCACCTGAAAGCAATTAACAGTTCTATTTCTGTCAAATGATCAGGTAAAAATACTTGCAACTTATCAAAAAGATGTCGGGACAATAGCGATAAATAATTTACCCTTATTGTAAATGTCAGGAACCCTTCGTATTCCCTTCCTTATTTATTGAAATGATCATTGCAATGATATTAAAGACTGATGCAATAATCCCTAATATAAATCCCAGGTTAGGTTTTGAAAGGAGATTTGAATAATCAAAGATCAATAAGAATCCTATGATCACAACTGAAGAAGCTATTATTACTACGAATCTGAGTTTATTCATATTGTATTTACACTGAATCAATGACAACTATGGGTCTGTCAAAAAGGAAAGTTCTTTGTCTGCAAAAATCCCTGACTATCCCGCCTTATGTAGTTAGAGTTCAGTAAGGCTTGGCATATACATTCTGTTGTTCGTGTGTTAAGTGCTGTATTTCTGTTATAGCCAAACAATCCGTGTTTTACCTTAAAAATGGGATTGATACTGGAAATAGGTTCCTTCGCCTGTCTTTTATGAAAATACCCGCTATTATCAGACAAATACTATTAACTAAATACAATAAAGGAATGAAATACCAGGTCAGAAAAATCGAATGACTCCCTATAAAATGCTGGAAGGGTAT
>CAYYIW010000024.1:0-40224 GCA_964472085.1 uncultured Rikenellaceae bacterium
TATTCCTAATTTGTTCTGCCATTGGTAATGAAAAGAAATGAAATGAGAGACCCCCTGAAAGGTGGCATTAAAATGACAATAGTATTTTTATAAGTTCACAGATGATATATACTATGTCAACGAATGCAAATTAACTATTGCTTCAGTAACCTGGTCACTCCAAAGAATCCCTTAGGTTGACGGCTATATCTCCGGCCCCTTCCTTATTGTTTAAGGGAAGGGGTTTGGGGGTTAAGAAAAACTAATATTGAAAATCCCGATAACTCCAGAGAGCTATCGGGAAGTAGATATTATACGGGTTGAAAATAGACAATAATTTACACTACTAGTACCCGAACTTATAGGCAAGAGTAAGAGTAAACATGTTTTTAGATGTCTTAATACTTGCCAGTGCAGGTGTGAAGCTGCTATCGAGTGGATACAGGTAATTATCTTCAGAATAATTATAGTTGGTATAGGCAAAATCGACAGATACATTCTGCTGCCTGTAACCAATTCCGACTGACAGTGAATTATAGCTGAGACCTGAGTTTTGTTCACCCGATTTAAATGCGCTTCCGTAATAGCCATAGCCTGTCCGCAGGTAAAGATTATTCAACCTTAATTCACCTCCAAGGCGAAAATTACTTGCAGGCTTAAGGGTATTACGAAGAGCCAGGTTCTTACTACTGTAATCATATCCGTCACCTGCTTCAGCAAACCGTACGGTACTGTAATCCACAAATTCATAATCGGCACTGATCAGAGCCAGTTTCTGTATCTGCAATGCTGCACCGGCCATGAATCTGAAGGGTGTGGTGAGGTAATAATTGAACCTCATCGGATCGTTATAGGAATTATACTGTTCCCCATCTGTAAAATGTGATGTAATATCGTTATATGCATAATCATATATCCTGTATCTGGTGGGTGAGTGAAATGCCAGTCCGATCCTCAGGGCTTCAACAGGCTTAATTATGGCGCCTACCTTAATATTAATCCCTGTCCCTTTTTCTTCATAATGATCAATATATGTAAAACTGTCGAATCCTGATGCAAGAGAGGAATTAGTACTCTCCAGATGTTCCATATGGCTTGTATACCGGATCTGGTTTATTCCGAGGGTAGCCCCGAAGTAAAGCTTGTTCCCAACGTTTCCGCCAATAGAGATAGCATGTTCCCCGGTAAAACCGCTGTTTGTGATAAGTCGCCTTACACTTTCGCCGTATACCGAAGGAGGGTTATCGCCATAATTGGAATAGACGGTACCATACGATCTGCCACCGGAACCTGTAATAGTATCCATCACCCATGTATCAAAAGCAATTCCTTCACCTCCTGAAAGATCCTGGTAAAATGTTCCGTCACTGATGCCGGCCCAGTAATCTGCCATGGAACTGTAGTTATTGATACCCTGTATAATGGTATTCTTATAAAAGTTGTTGGTCTTATTAAAAGAATATCCGAAATTCAGTGATATCAATCCGCTTTCTCCTTCTCGGGAAATAAGATTAGAAACTATACCGCCCTGGCTAAGGTTAAAATTATACCTGTTATCAGATGCACTGCCATTAAAATTGGAAGTTGTCTGGATATGAAACATCTGTGGTGTAATTGACATTTCAGATGACCTGAATACACCAAGGCCTGCTGGATTCTGGCTTAACGTGGAAATATCACCCCCCAGTGCTGTAAAAGCGCCTCCCATAGACATGAACCTTGCGGTTCCACCATAAAATAACCGGGAATACCTGAGGGCATCGTCAACATTCTGTCCAAAAGACATGGCACATAGAGAAAACAGTGCCAGAAGAATAATACCTGTTCTTTTCATTTTATTTCGTTTTTTGTAAAACACTCCCTGCATTCTGTTTAATAGAATGAAACTCTCACATATAACGATTCAAAATAGCAATTTGTTATCTTCTTCCGCTACCGCCTGAAGATCTGCCTCCACCACCGCCTGATGATGAACTTCTACCTCCGCCTGATGAGGATCCTGAAGAATAGCTCCCTGAACTTCTTCCAGTGCTGTAGGATGAAGAGGAACGTGAATAAGAGCTACGTGAGGAGCTGGAATTGTACGACCTTCCTATATTACTTCTTGACGGAACTGTATAACTTCTTGAACTCCTGGAATACCCTGATCTGCCCTGCGATGAGTTGTATGCAGGTGCCTGGTAACGCCTTGGAGAAGCACCTGATACAGAAGAGCGTCTTCTGGTGTTATTATAATACCTGCTCTGGTTTACAGGTGTTCTTACAGTACCCTGATTAGTAACCCTGTTTCTGTTGGTATTGGTATTTCTATATGAGTTATTTGTACCATCATAAACCCTGGTATTGTTATATGAAGGCCTGGTACTCATCCTCGGACTGTTGTAGCTGGGTGTATATGTTCTGCCTGATGAGTTGTACATCGGACGTTCATTTACCTGAGTACGCTGTGTTGTTGTGGCCGACCGGCTGACAGGTGTCTGGGTCTGGTTGGTCCTTCTGCCCGACTGGCTTATCACCTGCTGGTCAGATGAGGCTACACGCCTGCTCCCTGTAGATGAAGATATGCTCGAGGTTCTGCGTGATGATCCGAGAGGACTCACGGAACTGTTCCATCCTGAAGAGAGAGAACTGGGCCTTTCAAGCCTGCCATAAGCTGAATGAGTATTTTCCCTCAGGTAACTGCCTGAGTAAGGGTAATATGATCCCAATCCCCAGTAACCTCCCAGGTAACTTCCATAATATCCTCCGTAAAGGCCACCATAGTAACCATAGTAAGAGTAGGGATAATATCCGTAGGAATAAGGGGAAAATCCATAATAGTTATCATATAATCCGCCATACCCGTAATAGGGGCTGAAAGAATAAGGAGAAGCCCAGCTGTAATATGGGTAACCATAGCTGAAATAGAAGGGATCTCTCCAGTATGGATAAAAACCGCCATAAAACCTGTTCATCCTGCTTGCATATGATACATTATCATAATAATCATACCCGTTGCCATAAAAATCATTATTTCGGATCTGATCATTTATGTCAACCTGGTCTGAATAATCATCAGCATAAAGTGTATCAGCAGAATAAACATTATCATAATACTGATCTGTCTGAATATTCCTGTCAGGCAACTGGTTTTCCGTATATGATTTTCCCTTTACCACCGGCTGATCCGAAGGGGTATAGTAAAGATCATCATATTCTGCACCCTTATAAAGACCAGATGTACAAGACGCCATTGTAAAGAGTGCAAGGATTGATATTTTAATAAGTGCTTTCATGGTAGTATCCCCTATCTTTCTTTTTCTTAATTCAGAACAAATATTATACCAAAGAAACAAATTTTATGGCATACTTTTCACATTTAGTGGAATTTTGAATCATTTAACAGGCAATTTAATTTTATATTGACTATTATTTCCTTTTCATCTTCTTCGGCGTGAACCGGATGATGAAGCGGATGATGATGATCCTGAACGTGATGAAGAAGACCTGGCCACGCTTCTTGTTGACGAACTTCTGCCTGATGAGCTTCTGACCGACGAACTTCTGACTGATGAGCTTCTGGCTGAAGGACTTCTGACTGATGATGCCGAAGCTGATGATCTCCGTGGTGAAACAGATCTGGGCGCTGAGAAATTACGCGAGGATCTCTGGTATGTACGTGAAACAGATGAGCTTCGTGTTGTCCTGCTATTAGCAGTCGTTCTGTTGCCATTGCTGTAAATGTTACTTCGTGGTGATACAGCACTTCTGTTTATACTTCTGTTGTTTATACTCCGGTTATAGTTACCGGTGGTGTTAATATTGCTTCTGCCGGTAACACCTGGTGAACTGCTGTTATACTGCCTCCTTCCCGTAGCTGTGGTGTTTGCTGAACCCTGTTGTCTGCTGTTATAGGTTCGGTTTGATAATCCTGATGTTCTGTTCCTTCCGGCCGGTACCGAAGAGATGGCCGATGTAGGAGTCCGCCTGGATGTAGCAGATGCAGTAGTAGTAGTGGCTGTACCTGTACGTGAAGAAGGAGATCTCCTGTAGGAATAGTTATCATGGGCATACCTGTCTGAAGAATAGTAGCCATGATGATTATACCGGCTGTGATTATAGGCATAATAATTCCAGTGCCTGTAACTGTTCCATCCGTAGTAGCCATATGACCACCTGTAGCGCGGGAACAGATTTATAACTACAGGACTATACCATGAACTGTAATAGAAAGGATCATAACCCCAGTAATACGAGCTTCCGTAGTAAGGATCATACCATAAATCATAGTAACCAGCATATAAAGGATAGTTATATGCAACTCCCAGTCCCAATCCGAAAAACGGTCCGCCGTAAATGCTTACACCCCATGTGAAAGGACTATAAGTGTACCAGTATGTATCTGTATAGACAGGTGAATAATAATCGAAAGACACATAGTCCCGGTGAAACCTGTTAATTCTTGACGAATAGTAATAACCATAATCGTCATAATAATTATTGACGACTACTTTAGCGTCATCACCCCTGTAGTCACTGTAGCTGCTTCTCTGAGCGTTCAGCGGCATGGCTGCAAGAAAAAAGAAAGCTACTGTTATCCCCGTATAATATTTGGCTTTCATGATGAACCTCCTTTTCTATTTTGAAGAATTACTGAAGTTTTTATTTATTTTTGCGCAATCTATTTCTTTAAAACAAACTAAACAAATACCATACCAAAAAAATGGCAAAGTTTTTAACAAACAGGGAAGAGAATTATTCACAGTGGTATAATGACCTGGTAATCAAAGCAGACCTTGCTGAAAACTCAGCAGTCCGGGGCTGTATGGTAATAAAACCCTATGGTTATGCCATCTGGGAAAAGATACAGGCTGAGCTGGACAGGCTGTTCAAGGCCACCGGTCATGTAAATGCATATTTCCCCCTGTTTATTCCCAAGTCTTTCTTCAGTAAGGAAGCCGCTCACGTCGAGGGTTTTGCAAAGGAATGTGCCGTGGTTACACATTACAGGTTGAAAAATGATGAGGACGGGAATGGGATAGTGGTTGATCCTTCGGCAAAACTTGAGGAAGAACTTATAATACGTCCGACATCAGAGACAATTATCTGGAATTCATATAAGAACTGGATCCATTCATACAGGGATCTTCCTATACTTATTAACCAATGGGCCAATGTTGTCCGCTGGGAGATGAGAACGAGGCTTTTCCTTAGAACATCTGAATTTCTCTGGCAGGAAGGGCATACGGCTCATGCAACACGCGAAGAGGCCGTTGAGGAGACTGAAAAAATGATAAATGTTTATGCATCATTTGCTGAGAATTCGATGGCGCTGCCCGTAATAAAAGGCTATAAATCGGAAAGTGAAAAATTCGCCGGCGCTCTGGATACATATGCCATTGAAGCTCTTATGCAGGACGGAAAAGCCCTTCAGGCAGGGACCAGTCATTTCCTGGGACAGAATTTTGCAAAGGCCTTTGATGTCCAGTTCACGGATAAAACAGGTAAGCTTGAATATGTATGGGCTACCTCGTGGGGTGTATCGACGAGACTCATGGGTGCAATAATTATGGGTCATGCAGATAACAGCGGACTGGTTCTTCCCCCCAGGCTTGCACCCATACAGGTAGTCATTATTCCTATTTTCAAAGATAATGAGCAGCTAAATGCCCTTTCAGAAGTTGCTCTAAAAATTAAGGCTGACCTCGAATCAAAAGGAATATCAGTTAAATATGATGATCGTGATAATAATAAACCCGGCTGGAAATTTGCCGATTATGAACTTAAAGGTGTTCCCGTCAGGCTGGCCATGGGTCCGCGCGATCTTCAGAACAAAACAGTGGAAATAGCCCGCAGGGATACACTTACAAAAGAAACAATACCTGTGGACAAAATAACAGAATATATACCAGCCCTGCTTGAAAATATCCAGGATAATATTTACAATAAAGCCCTTGATTTTCGTAATCAAAATACATTTTATGTGGATAAATGGGATGACTTTATTAATATACTTGAAGATAAAGGAGGGTTTATCATGGCTCACTGGGACGGTACAGCAGAAACGGAAGAGAAGATAAAGGAGGAAACAAAAGCCACTATAAGGTGTATACCTTTTGACAGTCCCGATGAACAGGGGAAATGCGTTTATTCAGGCAAGCCCTCTGCCAGAAGGGTGCTGTTTGCCCGGTCATACTGATCTGATTGATAATTAACAAAGACCTTCGAAAAAATATCTGTTGTTTATTTATTAAGTAATAATTACTATTTTAGGTGATTATATCCTATAAAATAATATCAGGTAAAAATGACCCAGCAGGAAGATAAAAAGCAGGAGATTATCACTTCTCTCAAAGAGAAGTCAATACTTAAGCAGAAAGTATACGACAATACCTATGAATCCTTTATTCTGCTTAAGGAAGTCTTAAAAAGCCTAACCCGTGATATAAACACAAAACTGAACGGCATAGATCCCAGGATAAGGATGGAATACACTGACAGGAGCAACTTTGATGCACAGTTAAAGGTGGCCAGTGACATCCTGCTCTTCAGCATGCATTCCAATATCTTCCAGTTCGACAGGGAACACCCTGCGTGGAAAACTCCTTATATACAGAAAAACAAATACAACGCCTATTCAGGAATCATCAACATCTATAATTTCCTGGCCGATTCGTTCAGGTACTCACGTCTCGACGACCTGGGATACCTTATTGCCAGGATCTTCATTAACCATGAAAAACAGTACTTCGTTGAGGGGAAAAGACAGATGGGAATGCTTTTTACGAATTACGGCAACGAGATGATAAGCAAAGAATCCCTGCTGGTCATCATATCTACAGCCATCAAGTATTCTCTTGAATTTGATCTTCTTGTTCCTCCGTACGATACTGTCAAAATTGCCACTGTAGGACAGGCTGAAGCCAAGATTCAGCATTCAAAAGTTATGACAGGAAAACGTCTTGGATTCCAGTTTAACTCTGATGATGTTCTTATAAGCAACCCTAATGGAACCTGATGTGCAGACTGCATATAAAGAACGGTAGACTAAAGGGTATACTGTTAGTTATAACTCTGTCGCTGAACGTCAGTACAGGCTTTTCCCAGAACAAAGCAGCCGGAGATACAATTATCAGGATACTTCCCGGTACCCTCATTCAAATAAGGGACAGTATGCCCTTTTTCGCCAGGGATACACTTCTGAAGATACCCAATAATCTTGTACGATCAAGGGTCAATACAACAGACAGGAATATAATATTTTTTGATTCCCTGAAAGCCAGGGCATCAAAAAACTACTTTATGCGAAAATTATACGACCTTGTCGTCATATCTCCTGACACTATAAATGATAAATTCAACATTACAAGTGATGCCGACTATACGAACTACTCCGGAAGAAAGATAAGGAACGTTGAGATTCAGAGGCTTAACGTTTTCGGAGTGGACATTAACAATCCTGCCGCCAAAACGAAAAACAGGATCGATAATTTGCTGAACAACACCCATGTAAATACCAATGAAAAAATAATCCGCAAGAACCTTCTCTTTTCAACAGGCGATACTGTTTCTCCTCTGACGCTGAGTGATAACGAGAGGTTGCTCAGGCAACTGCCTTATATCGATGATGCAAGGATCATAGTGGTCCCGGTATCAGATACAGAAGCCGATATTGTGGTCCTGACAAAAGATGTTTATTCCCTGGGCGCTGATTATACTTACCAGGGACTTAAAGCAGGAAATATATCTGTCTTTGATAAAAACGTATTGGGAACCGGTCATGAACTTGGTATTGACATTCCCTTCAACAGTAAACTGCCTGAGTCTCCTGGCTTTGGATTCCATTATACCGTGGATAATATCGCAAAATCATTTCTAAACCTGAATACCTATTATCTTACCGGGCTGGGACAGACAACCTATGGTTTCGACCTCACCAGGAAACTTGTAAGTTCAACAACAAAATATGCAGGAGGTCTTTCAATCAGGCAGATGTATACATCTGAGGACCTCGATACCCTGACCTCTCCCCAGCCTCTAAGGTATAACTTCCAGGATTACTGGGTATCACGGTCTTTCTTAATAAACAGGGAATCCGTTTCAAGGATCATAACGGGTGTCAGGTATACCAATAATAATGTTTTCAACCATCCCTTTATACTGCCCGATTCATATTATAACATACAAAAATTCAGGATCTTTCTGGCTTCCCTGGCTTTTTCAGTCCAGAAATACTACAAGACCAGTCTCCTGTACAACTACGGACGTACCGAAGACGTGCCTTACGGTGCCCTTATAAAACTGACAGGAGGCCGGGAGTTTAATGAATTCAAGACAAGAACTTACCTTGGCGGAGAAGTTTCAGTTGGGCAATCCGTCCATAACATTGGTTATTTTTATACCTATGCGGGTATAGCAACTTTTCTGAACGGGATAAGAACAGAGCAGGGTATCTTCTCCTTCGATCTGAAATATTTTTCCAATCTGATGATAGCAGGAAAAAACAGGATAAGGAATTTTGTCAATGTCAATTATACGAGAGGATTTGACAGGAACACGGATGAATTTCTGTCATTTTACAGGACAAATGGATTTTCCGGTATAAAAAACGATACTGTTTCAGGAGAACGTCGTCTCACAGTGAGCCTTGAATCTGTGATGTTCAGTCCTCTGAATATTTATAACTTCAGGTTTGCATTTTTTGGTTTTGCTGATTTCTCAGTCCTTTCAAAAGGTAATGAACTAACCGGATTTCCTGGAAGTACCCTGTCAAGCATTGGACTGGGTATCAGGATCAGGAACGACAATCTCATCTTTAAGACATTACAGTTCAGGCTGGCATTTTACCCCAATATTCCACCATATTCCGAAATAAATCACTTCAATGTTTCCGGAGAACAGCTTTTACATCCGGGTAACTTTGACCCGGGGCCACCTGCTGTTTTGCCCTACAGGTAAAGGATAAATTGGCAGGATCACTATAACTATAACAGAATGCTTTTCCTATTTTTGCAAAGAGTAATCCTCAGGCAATGATTGACGATTTCAAAAAATATATCAGGGATAATGACCTGACCGCTGAAGGAGATAAGATCCTGCTTACTGTAAGTGGGGGAATTGATTCAATGGTAATGACTCATATGTTTATAGAATCAGGTTATGAAACCGGGATAGCACATTGCAATTTCTCACTCAGGGATGAGGAGTCGGATTTGGATGAAGAGCTTGTGTCAGATTTTGCGCACGATCATAACATACCTTTTTTCTCCGTCAGGTTTGACACCAAGAAGTATGCAGCAGCAAAGGGTATATCTATACAGATGGCTGCCAGGGAATTAAGGTACGAATGGTTTGAGGAAATAAGATCCGGCAACGGGTACAAATCCATAGCCGTTGCCCATAACCTCAATGATAACATCGAAACACTTATAATAAACCTCACAAGGGGAACCGGGCTGGCAGGACTCGCAGGTATAAGGAGTAAGAACAATTATATAATAAGGCCTCTCCTCTTTGCAACCAGGGACAGGATAACGGAGTATTGCACTGCCCATGGGATAAGATATCGCGAGGACAGATCCAATGCCGATACAAAATACACCAGGAACAAAATAAGACACAGTGTCATCCCTGTGCTCAAGGAGATTAATCCTTCTATAGAATCCACGCTTAATGAGACAGCCGACAGGTTCAGTGATATAAATGATATAGTGAATGAATATATCACCAGGTTGAGAGGTAAGATCAGTGAACAAAAGGGGGGACATTTATTCTACAATATTAACTCGCTTAAGAAATACCTGCACAACAGGGCTGTTATCTTTGAGTTGTTCAGGAACTTCGGTATAACAAGTGTCCGTATCAACGACCTTATCAAGGTGATCAACGGAAATACGGGAGCCCGGCTTTTTACTGAATCGCACCGGATACTTAAGAACAGGAATGAGCTTATAGTATCGCAGGAACCGGAGGCGGAAGTGGAACCTGTTAATATAGAGAACATTGATGAATTAGCAACTGCACCGGGTATTGTCTCGGCCTTCTATGCCGATATCACCGATACTTTTGAGATACCTTCTGATCCGTCGGTGGCATGCCTGGATGCATCCAGGATAACTTTTCCTCTTGTCATAAGAAAATGGAAACCGGGCGATTATTTTATTCCCCTGGGAATGAATCAGAAGAAAAAACTTAGTGATTATTTCATCGACAATAAATATTCGATCCTTGAGAAAGAAAACAAAATGATACTTGAGTGTAAAGGATCAATAACCTGGATTGTCGGTGACAGGATCGATAACCGTTTCAAGATCACCAGACATACAAAAAGGGCATTAATTATTAATTCCAGGATAAAAGAGCTTGTAATTAAACCACTAAAGTAGCCGTACCTTAACTTTCAACGGTATCCGTAAATTCCCCTGTCGGCAAGCATCAGGTCTGCCATCACAACAGCTGTTGCAGCTTCAACTATTACCGGCATTCTAAGTGCGATACATGTATCATGCCTCCCCTTCACTTTCAGCGTGGTCATCTTGTCCTCCCGAAAATTATATGTCTCCTGGTCCACCCCTGTTGAGGAGGTTGGTTTAACAGCGACCCTGAAAATGATTTCATTGCCGTTGGATATTCCTCCGTTTATCCCGCCGGCATTATTTGTTTCCGTGGTACCATTGCTATTAACAAATGAGTCGTTATGTTCCGATCCCTTCATCGCTGCAGCAGCAAATCCTGACCCAAACTCGATACCCTTGATAGCAGGAATAGAAAAAACAATATGACTGATCGCCGATTCAAAGGAATAAAAAAATGGCTCTCCCAGGGCAACAGGAGGTGTTTTGACCCTGCATTCAATTACACCGCCAATGGAATCATTCATTGCCAGGGCCTCGCTGACAGCCCTTTCAATATCATCAGATCCACCCGCAGCAATAAGCATGGCAGAGACATCAGACCCGGCAGCTACCTTTTTAGCTATGACACCGGCGGCTACCAGTCCCCAGGTTATCCTTCCCGAGAAATGCCCGCTGCCCCGCATATCGGCATATCCTGAATATTTAATTCCCGATACAAAATCAGCATGTCCCGGACGTGGTACACTTTTGAAATCATCATAATCGGAAGATATCTTATCGCTGTTTCTGGTCATTATCATCACCGGGGCCCCTGTGGTCCTTCCATTATGGATACCACTCATTATCTCGGGCAGGTCAGGTTCTCTTCTTTTTGTTGTGCCTATACTGCCACTCTGCCTTCTCCTCAGATCGGGAAGAAAATCTTCCGGCTCAACTGATATCCCCGGAGGACAACCGTCAATTACCACACCTATTGCAGGTCCATGTGACTCACCGAAGAGCGAAACTCTGAAAATAACACCAAATGTATTCATAACTTCAATTTTTTTCTCTGAACCTGATATAAAAGTCAACCAGTTCACTGACGGGGATACTCTGCACAAAAGCATTTCCTATACCTGTTGCAAAAACAAAATTTATATCCTTTCCTGCTTTCTTCTTGTCCTGCAATATCAGGTGTTCCATACTGGCAGTGTCTATATCATAATCAATTAAAAGGTTATAACTTCTTAGCAATGCCATAACACGGTCTTTTTCAGAAGGATTGATAAAGCCCCTCAGAAGTGAAAAACCGGCAGCAAGCTCCATGCCTGAAGCAACTGCAAAACCATGTCTGAATGAAGTCTTCATCTCGATAGCATGCCCGTAGGTATGTCCGAAGTTAAGTACCCGGCGTAATCCTGCCTCCCGCTCATCCTGACTCACCACGGAAGCCTTAAACCTGACAGACCGTGTTACAAGCTCTGTCAGAAGGTTTACATCTCTTTTCATTATCAGATCGTGATTGGCTTCAATCAAATCAAATAATTCACTGTCGCCGATTATAGCTGTCTTAATAAGTTCAGACAAACCGGATAAGTATTCTTCTTCAGCAAGGGTCATCAGCATGGCCATGTCGCATATCACAAATTCCGGCTGCCTGATGGTCCCCAGTATATTCTTTGTTCCACCCAGATCAACTCCGTTCTTTCCACCTGTACTGGCATCCACCTGCGAAAGCAGGCTTGTAGATACATATCCGCAACGTATCCCCCTCATATATATAGATGCAAGGAAGCCACCAATATCACAGACCACGCCACCTCCCACTGCCATGACAAAGCCCGAACGGTCTATCCCTTGCTCAAGCATCTGTCCTGCAAGCTTCTCAACAACTGCTATCTGCTTACTGTCTTCACCGGGTTTAACAATCAGAACAGGGACTTCCGGGAAATGTTTGCCATATAACCGCATAATATTCTCATCAGTAAGAATCACAATTCCACCTGATGGTATAAGGTCCCTGAACTTCTCCCAGCCAACGCCTATCAGAATCTCCGACCTGGTGCCGGATGTATCAATGACTATCTTTTCCAATTCACTAAAATATTGAACAATAAAGGTAAAAATTATGTCATAATTCTTTCACGCAACAGCCTAAAAAGAGGTCATTTTTCACTCAGCTCCAGCCATCTCATCTCCTTTGCATCAAGAAGAGATGTTATCTCCCCATGCCTTACAGACCTTTTATAAAGGGTTTCACTGTCAAGCTTCCCGGGACTCATCTCCGCCTCAATCCTCTTTTTTTCTTCTTCCAGTTCTTCTATCTCAACGGACAGGGATTCCAGTTCTCTTTTTTCATTGAATGATAGTCCCTGTTTTTTCCCTTTTACAGGTGCACGCGAAGTCTTTGGAGAAGAGGATGACTTGGATATTCGGGCAGCCTCTTCCTCCATCTCCTGCTTTTCCCTTAATTGGGTATAGTTGCCGGGGAAATCCTTGATCAGCCCATCTCCCTTATATTCAAATATATGATCCACGACCTTATCCATAAAATACCTGTCGTGTGAAACTACCATGACACATCCCCTGAATTCAGCCAGGTATTCTTCCAATACGTTAAGTGTAAGTATATCAAGATCATTTGTAGGTTCGTCGAGTATAAGGAAATTAGGATTTTTCATAAGAACTGTAAGGAGGTATAGTCTTCTCTTCTCTCCTCCTGAAAGTTTCCTGATGAGAGTATGCTGCCTGTCGGGCGCGAAGAGGAAATAATTCATGAACTGCGATACAGACATCACATTACCGTCGCTCAATGTCACACTATCGGCTATCTTGCCTGCCGCCCCGATCACAGTCATATCATCATCAAAACTGATTCCTTCCTGCCGGTAATAGCCAAAGACAACTGTTTCCCCTGTCTCCACCTCTCCCTCATCAGGCTGAGTGACACCTGTTATTATGTCAAGAAGGGTAGTCTTGCCTGTACCATTCCTGCCTACAAGACCAGCTTTTTCATACCTGCTGAAGATATACGAGAAGTCCTTTATCACGGTAAGATCACCCCATGATTTGCTTATATTTTTTATCTCAAGTATCTTTTTGCCCATCCTTGAAACCCTGACATTGATATTAATTCCCCGCTCCTCCTGCCTGATTACAGCCTTGTCCTGTAATTCATAAAATGCATCAATTTTTGACTTTGACTTATGTCTCCTTGCTTTGGGCATTCGCCTCATCCAGTCCAGTTCAGTCCTGAGCAGGTTTCTTGCCTTTTCTGTATTGATCTTAGCGGAATATTCCCTGCCCTGCTTCTTCTCAAGAAAATACTCATAATTGCCATCATACCTGAACAGTTCAGTATCAGATAGTTCCAGGATAACATTACACACCCTGTCAAGAAAATACCTGTCATGAGTAACCATCAGGAGTGTTTTATTTGAACCTATCAGGAAATCCTCAAGCCATTCGATCATGTCAAGGTCGAGATGATTGGTAGGTTCATCAAGAATAAGAAGATCCGAATCCTCCACAAGAACTTTTGCAAGTGCAACCCTTTTTTTCTGCCCTCCCGACAGACTCCCTGTTACAGCATCCAGGTCAAAGAGCTTTAATTTAAACAGGACCTGCTTCACAGCTACATCAT
Organism: uncultured Rikenellaceae bacterium; assembly: GCA_964472085.1. GTDB lineage: Bacteria > Bacteroidota > Bacteroidia > Bacteroidales > VadinHA17 > LD21. The sequence goes on from CAYYIW010000024.1 coordinate 13,939, forward strand.
AATCCCATGCTTTTTGATCGTCCATCTGCTGGATTTGTTCAGGCAGTCTTTCAGAGTCACCTGAAAGGAGGCACTCCTCGTATTGCTTTATCACTTTAACCAGTTCACTTTCTGTACTGAAAAGCTCATCTATGATCCTGTTGGAATCATTAAGTTCAGGGGATTGCCTGAGATATGAAATTCTCAGATCACGCTTTAAGCTTATCGATCCTTCATCCGGACTTTCCCTGCCGGAAAGAATATCAAGAAGAGAAGATTTTCCCGCTCCATTAACTGCTATAAGGGCTACCTTATCGCCTTTATTGATATTCAGGTTTATATTCTCAAAGAGTATCCTGTCTCCTATCCGCCGGGAAACATTTTCGGTCTGAAGGTAACTTATCATAAATATACAATTCTGCACAAAGATAAAAAGTGTTACCTTAACTGCATTAATAATATTTTGTATAACGATGAACCTGCCGGAGAGATATAAACGCACCATCGCATACTTTCTTGAAAAATACCCTTACGCCGATACTGAACTCCACTATAAGAATCCTTTCAGTCTGATAGTTGCAGTGATTCTTTCAGCACAATGTACCGACAAGAGAGTCAATATGTTAACACCTGCATTACTGAAAAGATACCCTGATGCGGAAGCCATGGCAGGGGCAGAACCTCAGGAAATTTTTGAATTCATCAAATCATGTTCATATCCCAATAATAAGGCAAAGCACCTTGCAGGTATGGCCAGGATGCTTATAAGTGAATTTAATGGCGTTGTCCCATCCGATCCTGAAAAGCTGCAGCTACTGCCTGGGGTTGGAAGGAAAACCGCCAATGTGATTGCATCGGTTGTTTATAATAAACCTGTACTGGCGGTCGACACACATGTCTTCAGGGTCTCACAAAGGATTGGACTTGCAAGGAATGCAAAGACACCCAGAAATGTTGAGGACCAGTTGTCAAAACATATCCCCCCGGACCTTGTTCCCAGGGCACATCACTGGCTTATCCTGCATGGCAGGTATGTATGCAGGGCAAGGAATCCTCTATGCCACGAATGCGGACTGACAGACCTGTGTATTTACTACAACAGGAAACAAAAACCCATGGATAAATAAGCTATTTCAACTAATTTATTGGTACTGCTATTTCACTTAAATCATTAATTGCTATTTTTAAATGATTTTTTTAAGGGGATTTGATGGACTACAAAAAGAGATATGACGAGTTGCTTGAATCCAACCGCAAGCTCAGGGATGAGATAGAATCGCTACATGAGAAATTGAATAAGCAGGGTGACGGTAAAAGTGAGATGATCTTTAAGGTCTTTCATTCAGCATCCCACCTGATGTCAATAAGTAAGCTCACTTCCGGCGAGTTTGTGGATATCAATGAATCATTTATAAAAACACTGGGATATACAAGGAAAGAGGTAATCGGGAAGACACCTGAAAGTCTTAAGATGTTTCCTGATATTAACGAGGCCGACAAATACCTTAAGATCATTCCGGGGCTGAAAAAGATCAAAGACTATCCTGTTGTACTGAGAAAGAAAAACGGCGGCAGATCATCTTTCCTCTTCTCCGCGGAAATCATCTCCATGGAAGGAGAGTTTTTCCTTCTGAGTATATTCATAGAAACTGACAGTTCCAATAAAAGAAAAATAAAAGCCGGTCAGAGGGCCATCCTGGATGAGATTTTTGAAACCGTAAGCAGCTATCTCGCCTTATTCAGTACTGAAGAGAGCAACAGGTTTACAATTCTCGACTTTAATATTAAAGCTGAGCAGACAGAATTGGCCAGGAGAGATGAAGTAATCGGAAGGTTTATCGATGAGACACCGCTTGCTGAAAAACCGAAGCTGATGGAGCTGCTTCATCATATAAATATCACAGGTGATGCTCATAAATTAGCAGCTTCAATCTCTGGTGACGACTCAGAGGGCTACTATATGGGATTCCCGCTTTCTTCGGGAGATATAGTAATTACATGGGAACCGGGAAGCGCACAGAAAGCTCTGGATGATATCAACAGACAGAATGCACTGTTCAGGAAATTCTCAGAAATGCTGCCGGAAATGATCTATGAAGTGGATGTTACCGGTAAGATATTATTTGCCAACAAATTCGGACTTGAATTCTTCGGTTATTCAAAGGAGGTCCTGGACAATAATTTCCATATCACCTGGTTGTTTCCCAATACCTATCCCCAGATGATAGAAAACCTGAAATCTCTTAAAACACCGGACGACATAACAAGTAATGAATACATAGCAAAGAAGAAAGATGGTAGTACCGTCTCTATTGTTACACATACCTTTGCCACTTTTGTAAATAATAAAATTGTAGCTTACAGGGGTGTGATCTCCGATATCAGCAAACACAAGGATTATGAGAACCAGATCAACAGGGAAAAAGCCTTCCTGGAACATCTCTATAATTCAACACCTACCGCCATTGCAATCACAAGTTCATCGGGTATAATTTCTATGGTAAACAGGGAATTCACAAACCTGTTCGGTTTTACCTCTGAGGAAGCCATAAACAGGAATATAAATGATCTTGTGGTTCCGGAAGAACTCAAGGAGGAAGCATTACAGATCGACAAACTTGCCTCAAAGAATAAACGGGAAGTCAGGCAGACAGTCAGGGTAAACAAACAGGGGAAAAAGATATATGTCTCTCTTATTGCCACTACTATTGTGATTAACAATGAGATAGTAGCTAACCTTGGTATCTATCGCGACATCACTGCAGAAAAGAAAAACCAGACATTGCAGGAGGTATTATACAATATTTCATCCGCAGCTCTTAAACAATACGACATCAAGGAGATATATCCCATAATCCTGCATGAGCTGAATAAGATATGGGATACGAATAACTTCTTCATCGCCCTCTACGACAAAGCATCGGGGACTCTCTCACTACCATTTTTTGCCGACGAGAAAGATAATTTCTACGAGATACCGATCAAGAAAACCATTACCGGCTGGGTCATTAAAAACAATAAGTCGGTTTTGTTAAAATCAAAAGACCTGCAGGTCCTTGATGAATCAGGTGATATAGAACTGATAGGAACACCATGCAAAGTCTGGATGGGTGTACCTCTCAGAGTCGAAGGTGACACCCTTGGGGTAATGTGCCTGCAGGATTACAATGATGAGAACAAGTTCTCCCCTGAGGACCTTCATGTGCTTGACTTTATTGCAAACCAGATAGCTATCGCCCTTCAGAGAAGGATGATGCTTGACAATCTCATCCTTGCACGACAGAAAGCTGAAGAGGCGGCACAGTCCAAACAACTCTTCATGTCGACAATGAGTCATGAGATACGGACACCGTTAAATGAGGTAATAGGAATTACAAACCTGCTGCTGCAGGGAAATCCCAGGGAAGATCAGATGGATTTCATTAAGACACTTAAGTTCTCAGGAAATCACCTTTTAACCCTTGTAAATGATGTACTCGATTTTAACAAGATGGAGTCGGGTAAGATCGTTTTCGAAGATGCGCGTTTCAATCTTGGTGATTTCCTCGACGAGATCATGAGGTCATATTCATACCGCTCCAGGGCCAAAGAACTGAATTTTGCAATCAGAAAGGCAGGTAACCTGCCTGAAGAGGTAATGGGTGATCCGATCAGGCTGAACCAGATCCTTTCAAACCTGCTTTCAAATGCCCTGAAATTTACTGACCGTGGAAGCATCACAGTCAACATAAGGGAACTGGAGAGGTCAGGAAACAAATCAAAGATGGAATTTTCAGTGACTGACACCGGTATAGGTATATCTTCCGATAAACACGCAATAATCTTTGAAAGTTTTACACAGGCATCATCAGATACAACTCGTAACTACGGGGGTACCGGCCTTGGCCTGGCAATATGCAAAAAACTCATTGAACTCCAGGGAGGTACTATCACTTTGGACAGTGAACCGGGAAAAGGCTCTACATTCCGTTTCATACTTACTTTTAGCATTCCTGAAAAACCCGGAGGCAAGGAACCTGCTGAAGTACCGGAATCATTCAGTGGTCTTGAGGGGAAAAAAATACTTGTCGCTGAAGACAACAAGATAAATTTCTTCGTTGCCAATAAGTTCCTCACCGGATGGGGCATTAAGGTAACTCATGCCGAGAACGGGCAGCTTGCCCTGGATGCACTTAAAAGGGAAAATTTTGATCTTGTGCTTATGGATCTTCATATGCCGGTTTTGGATGGTATTGAGGCTACAAGGATCATTCGAAACTCTCCGGATGAAAAGTTAAAAAATATACCAATTGTGGCCCTAACGGCAGCCATTATGTCCGAAAGTCACGATAAGATCGATGACCTGTATATAAATGACTATGTACTGAAACCCTTTAAGCCCCAGGATCTTTTCGAGAGGATAAGGAAACATGTAAGGTAGAACAGTAAGACGTAAGACGCACGACCGAAGGACCGCAAGACCTTACTTAATGCAATTCCTGCTTATATAATCTGTAGCGCGTTTGTTTCCCAGCCTGAAAGCAACACGGAAGTCATGGCATGCATCCTCAGTCTTTCCTTCATTAAGGAGTGAAATACCCTTATTAAGCCATACTTGCGGATTTCCCGGATCAAGATCAAGTGACATACTGTAATCATCAATGGCCCATTTCCACGACCTGGAGATGAAATATGAATTGGCCCTGTCGATATAACATTCCGGATCGCCCGGATGAAGCTTAAGGTTCCTGGAAAAATACTCAAGGGCCTTCAGGTTATCGCCCGATTTCACTTCTTCCCTGCCAGCCATACTAAGAGCCTTTTTACTGTCAGGATAGTAATCCAGATATTTCACAATATCGGTAAGTGCTCTGTCGCTTTCCCCTGTCTTTGAATAACATTCAGCTCTGCTTAGATAAAGTCCTGCATCTGCCACACCAGAAGAGATAAGCCTGGAATACGTAACGGATGCACCTGCAGCATTGGAAGCAAGGACCTGGGCCTTAGCGAGCAGTCGCAAGTACTTTGGATTAACTGAGGTACCGGCTGTCAGTCCTGAAAGAACCCTGACAGCATCCGTATATTTACCATCAGAAATATCTACCAGGGATTCAGCATACAGTGCCTCACCAACATCAGGATAATCGGCCTTTATTTCCGACAGCAACTCTTTTGATTCCTCACCTTTGCCTGTTTCTGTATAATATTCCAGCTGTGAGATATCCTTTTCAAGAGTGTTATACCAGTTCTTTTTCCAGAACTGCCTCCATTCAGGGCTGTTTTCGATAACATTGAATGCCGGATCGAGCATGATGGCTTTCTCGGTTTTTTTATCCGGCGACTTCATACTCAAGGTAAGATGGTACATAGCAGTGGCAGCATCCCGCTTCAGGGAATAGATACGGGCCAGACCGTATTCACCCGTACCTGCCGACAACTCATTTGCCTTATTGTAATCGCTGATAGCAGATGAATAATCACCTATAAGAATATAGGCTTCAGCTCTTTCAGTAAATAACCTCGGGTCCCTGGTCATGGCCAGGGATCTGTTCAGTGTTGATATGGCAGCATCAGGATTTCCCGATTCTATCTCAGCCCTGGCCTTTAACAGGTTATCAACCACCTGCTGACCCGATACGCCAACTGTGATAAAAAGCACCAGCAGTAATAATGTAATATATTTCATGTGAAAATAATTTTGATTTTAAAATCTGCCAGCCATCAGGCAGGGAGCCAAAATGCATTAAATATTTTCATCCCTGTTCATGTCAGAAAATCATATTTGTTCATAGACCATATTCATCAGAGGTCATTTTGTAACTTCTTTCTTTACCCTCGCTCCTTCCTCGGTAATCACATGGACAAATCCGGAAAGATGGAACGTTTCAAGTCCCGAAACACGTCTTTCATAGACGTCACACTGGTAGAAATAGACTCCGGGGGACACAATTTTTCCCTTATATGTACCGTCCCAGTTTATTCGCGGGTCATCGGTACTGAACAGAAGCAAGCCGTTCCTGTTGAAAAGCCTGAAGTCGATCCTCTCAACAAGTCCGGATGCCTTTGCAACCAGCATATCGTTAATATCATCACCATTAGGTGTAAAGACATTTGGTATCTCATAAAAATTACATGAATCGATACAAACCATCATTGATTGCTCACTTTCATTCCCTACCGAGTCGTATGCCGAAACCGTGTAGCAACCTGCGACTATATCGCCCGGGTAATGTTTATAGGAAAAAACATTCCTGTCGGCAATATCGGTAAGCAATGTGAGATTTTCATCGGTTGTCATCTTGGAATAGATCTTATAACCAGCAACATCCTGCAGGCAAAGAGGATCGGAGAAGGTCCACCTGACAGTATTATAAAGGCTGTCACACTGGCTCGTCACACTTACTTCCGGGACACATGGTGGTTCATTATCTATTGGTGTAGTGCATGCCTTCTGTGACAGGTTAATAAGGTCCCTGGGCATATCGGCAGCCTGGTAACCTCCTGTCGATCGCACATAGTAGCAATACTGTTTCCCGTTCTCAAGACCGTAATCAATAAAATCAAGCTGATTGGTTGAACCGACTGAATCATATTCCATGGTAGATTCATTCAACCTGAAGAAGTCATATCCTGTATTAATCCAGGGTACGTTCCTGGTAAGCTGAAACCTGGCTTTCTTATCGCCCGGACTTACAACGATAAATAAAGAGGATGCATAGCCCGGGGAACCGATCAGGAACCTGTTACCTGCGGCATTGTTCCATAGTTCTATCTTGTAGATATACCCTCGTGACCGTGTATCAATAAGGGTATCCACCAATGTGGTATCGTTAAGGTCGGTAGTTTCAATCGTCCTGATCTGTGTATAATCTGTACCATTTACTCCGTTGGCTCTTGAGATGATATACTGGTAAGGTCCGGTGGCAGGTATTGTATCGAGCTTATCGGGCTTTCTCCATGCTATATATATCGATCCGTTTACCTGATCGGTGTTGGTTATACTCACGTTCCTTATCACAGGGACACCTGATACGAGAGTTGAGGTAATCTCATTTGAGGATTTGCTCTCCGTACCATTGGGAAAAAGTGCAACAATCCTGTATGTATATTCGGTCCCAAACATCAGCCCCTGGCCATTATCATTATCACTAAAAGATGTGGCTGAACTTCCGTCGGCATATCCTACCTTCACGAATCCGGTGGAGGACGGGATTCCTGCTGTGCAGGAATCAGGCATGAATGTGGAAGCTCCTTTTCTCCTGTAGATGTTGAAACCTGAAATGGCTGTGGTACCGTAATCCGCCCAGGTGAGCTTTATGAAGTTGCCGGCCGGCACAGCATTTATCAGGTTGGGTGCGGGTCCGAGTACCTTAATATTTATGTTATCGATATCCGACAGGCGCACGTCAGCATTCGAATCATCCGACTTAAAGATTACATTATATGGCTGCTTCCTTACAGCCTCAAAACACGGCGACCACCTGAAACGGGAGGAAGCATATCCCTGGACAGAATCAACTTTTGTAAATGTCGCCGGACAGGAGGCAAGGGTGAATATTCCCGAGGTTGCCTTCAGAGAGATATAATCATTGTTCTCATCAGTGGCTGTGAACAGGAAATCGACAGAGTCACCCGCCTCAACACAATAATCTTTAAGCGTTCCATTAACAGGAGGTTTGTTGTTTGTATTGTATACTTCTATCTGCATATCACGTTCAACGACACTAATCTTCTTACCATTCCGCCATTCCTCTATGTCCATGGCCACATTGAATTTTCCCGTGTCAGCAGGCGTATCCCAGATCAGATCCCCGTTGACAGAATCAACCCTTAATGAATTTGTGGCAGGAGGATATGTATAACCTTCTATGGGCTTCGCATCTTCCCTGGTACACTCGGTAAGCTTATAGGAAAGACTGTCACCGTCGGGATCATAAGCGGCCGGATTATGAATGAACAGGTAATGGTAAGCTGCCTTATCATATGGCGGATTAAGCAACACTGGTGTGCTGTTGTGACCAATGGATGGGCTCACAATAAGCGTTGTGGAGATGGAAAAAACCACATTCACGGAGTTCGGGATATTTTTTACCCCTGCGTTCCTGTTAGGGTCCTGTACAACAATTTTGTAAACTCCCGGACCGGGATAGGTGTGAACAATTTTGTAAATGTTTCTCCTGTAATAGTTTGGAAGCGTAAGCATGCTAATCCTCGGTGCAATGGAGGTCGTGTTGTCACCCCATTCGATAGGCAAAGTCGGCCTGTCAGCAAAGCTCAGTGTATATGTGAAAGTTGTGATTGTGATCTCGTATGTCAGGTCAGATAGCTGAACATAGGTGATCTCCCCCGCCCTGTTATGTGTTGCATCGGCATTTATAAAAATGAATGATAACAACACCGGTAGAAAAATCCATTTTATAAAATTCTTTTTCACGATTCAGGTTATTAAATTTTAAAAGCCTGCCCTGCAAGATAACAAACATATCTTATTTATTGCCATAACCCTGTATCCTGACCGTATACTGACCGGATGCAGGTCAGGATAATAACAGGATTTCCTGCATAGTACTACAGAACCAGGCTATAATTTAATCTCAAAAATCACGCCAATTTTTTCAATCTTCAATACTCACACGATCCTTCAAATACCGGACCGTACCCACTTCAATAAAAGAGAATCCTGATCCCCCGGTAAAGTTTCCGGCCAGGACCACAATCAGATCATCATCATCCATCTTGTGTGTCTTAACAAGCTTATCAATGGCAATATGAATGAACTCATCCACCGTATTCTTCCTTTCCTGCAGGCTTGCATAAACACCGTATGAAAGCGCCATCTCCCTCATCGTACGTTCGGAATAGCACTGTGCCAGAATAAGGTTAATACCCCTGTAGGAGGCCATATCCCTGATTGTTCTGCCATGGGTGGTATCGGCTATTATACCTCTGGCATTAAGCCTGAAAGCTGTCTTAACAGCTACCTTTGCCAGGTATGCTGAAATTTCACCGGTAACTTTCATAAAAGGTATATCGAGGAACTTTTCCTTGTTCTTTTCAACCTCGAGAGCTACCTTGGTCATTGTCATGACCGATTCAACAGGATACCTTCCACTTGCAGTCTCGCCACTCAGCATAATAGCATCGGTGTTGGAATAGATGGCACTGGCTATATCACTTACCTCTGCCCTTGTAGGACGAGGATTGGTGATCATTGAATGCAGCATCTGTGTTGCCACAATAACAGGTTTCCTGCTTATTATACATTTATTAATGATCATCCTCTGTATCCCCGGAATCTTTTCATAGGGTATCTCAATCGCCAGGTCACCACGGGCTACCATGATACCGTAGGCAACATCAAGAATATCATCAAGGTTCTCAAGCCCTTCATGGTTTTCTATCTTGGCAATTATCTTTATCTCATCACCATATCCTCTCATGCAGGCTTTCACATCAAGAATATCCTCTTTGGAGCGAACAAAGGAATGAGCAATAAAATCAATCCCATTATCTACCGCCATTTTAAGGAACTCACGGTCTTTGTCGGTAATTGATGGCAATGCTATTTTAACACCGGGAATATTGACACTTTTCCTGGAACCAAGAACACCATCATTCTCAATACTGCATTCAAGAGTATTTCCGAGCTTCCGGAGTACCTTTAGTTCCAGTTCCCCATCATCTATCAGTACCTTTGAATCAACAGGAACATCAGAAGAAAATGTCTCGTGGCTCACAAATATTTCCTTATCGGTACTCTTCTTCCAGGGGTTGCCGGAAATTTTTATTGTCATTCCCTTTTTAAGCGTAATAAAATTATCACACACAGTAGTACGGATCTCGGGTCCCTTTGTGTCAACAAGTATAGCTATCTTGTCAGATACCTTTCGCGTGTTTCCTATTATGGTAAGTGCTTCTTCAACGGTAAGATGCGCTGAATTTATCCTTATTACATTCATCCCGGCCTCGTAAAGCTCCCTGATAAAATCACTCTCACATTTCTTGTCAGAAATTGTAGCTACTATCTTGGTCCTCTTCTTTTCCATTTCAGATCGTGCCGGAATTTTTCATTTCAATAAAAGCCTCCACTGCCAGCCTGTAACTGTCGAGACCGAAACCTGCAATGCTCCCGGCACAGTTAGGGCCAATCATGCTGATATGCCTGAACCCCTCTCGTGCTGAGGTATTGGTAATATGAACCTCTATCACCGGCGATCTGACTGCAGCTATGGCATCAGCAATGGCCACGGATGTATGGGTGTAACCTCCCGCATTGAGTATTATACCATCTGCTATAAATCCGTGCTCATGTATTGTATTGATGATCTCACCCTCCACGTTTGACTGAAAATAGTGAAAAATTACATGAGTAAAACGTTCCCTGAGTGTCTTCAGGTAATCATCAAAAGTAGATGAGCCGTATTTTTCCGGTTCCCTTGTACCAAGAAGGTTAAGATTAGGACCGTTAATTATTACAATTTTCATTTGAAAATCAGGTTATTAAAAAGATGTGCACCTGTCGATGGACATCACGATACATATAACGGTAAAAATAGATAAAAAATGTTTACCTGTACCATCTTATTATTTTAACCATAATGTACAGGTTCGATAATGGTAATATTTACCTTTAGAGTCTGTCTCAAAAATTTGTACCTTTCAACAGCTAAATAATAAATGGTCTTTTGATGAGTCTTAGCTGGCAACAGGCATATAAGGATTTTGAGACATACCTGAGGCTGGAGAAATCGCTTTCCGAAAACAGTGTGGAAGCTTATCTCACTGATGCAGGCAAGCTGGGAACTTACTTCCTGTCGGCAGGCATTGAAAAAAATCCGGAGGAGGTTAGCTATAAGGACCTGAAGGATTTCCTGGCCTGGTATGGTGAGAACAACAGTAATACCAGGACGCAGTCAAGAGTTCTTTCGGGCATCAGGTCATTCTTTAAGTTCCTGCTTATTGAAGGCGAGATCAGCGAAAATCCCGCATCACTGCTTGAGTCTCCAAAAACAGGCATTCATTTGCCCGAGGTGCTCTCTGTCAGTGAGATTGACAGCATGGTTGAAGAAATAGATCTCAGTAAGCCGGAAGGTCACAGGAACAAGGCAATTGTTGAAACACTCTACGGATGTGGTTTGCGTGTTTCCGAGCTAGTAAATCTGAAGCTTACAGATATACATGCTGAAGAAGGTTTTGTTGTTGTAACAGGAAAAGGTAACAAACAAAGACTTGTTCCAATAAGCGGTAAAGCTGTAAGGGAGATAGATCTTTACAGGAAAGACAGGGAAATGCTGCCTGCCATTTATGATAACAACATAGTTTTTCTTAACAGGAGAGGCAGGAAACTGACCCGTGCAATGATCTTTACCATCATCAAGGATCTTGCTGCCAGGGCTGGGATCAAGAAAAATATAAGTCCGCATACCCTGCGTCATTCCTTTGCCACACATATGATAGAAGCAGGTGCTGACCTGAGGGCTGTCCAGGAGATGCTTGGGCATGAATCTATCATGACAACAGAGATTTACACGCATATTGACAGGAGCTTCCTTCGCGATACTCTTATCATGTTCCATCCACGATCCTGATTCTTCGTATCTTTTGAACAATTACCACCACATACGGTTATATTTGCACTGTTTTAAAATTTGTATAGCCTGATTATGACTGATTATATAAGTGGATTCGGGAAAGAACTCTTCTTAATACTCACGGAGATGTCACCTTATCTCCTTCTTGGATTCGCTTTTGCAGGGATCCTTCATCTTTTATTCCCGAAGGAAAAAGTGCGAAAATATATGGGACAGAACTCTTTCAGGTCTGTCTTCAATGCAGCCATGCTTGGCGTCCCCCTGCCGTTATGCTCATGCGGTGTTATCCCAACAGGGATCTCATTTTATAAACACGGGGCCTCGAAGGCTTCAACTGTTTCCTTTCTCATATCAACACCCCAGACAGGTATAGATTCAATACTTGTGACATATTCCATGCTTGGTCTTCCCTTTGCCCTGATACGCCCTGTGGTTGCATTCGTTACAGGCTTGTTCGGAGGTTCCGTGACAAAAAAGATTGCCCCGGAAAACACCGGTCAGATGCAACTGGAAAACGGTAATGAAGAAGAGATACCAAAAGGCTTTTTACCAAGGATAAAAGAGATGTTCAGGTATTCTTTCGTTGATTTTCTACAGGATATCTCCAACTGGCTGGTCATTGGACTTCTTATTGCTGCTCTGATATCAGTTATAGTGCCTGACGACTTCTTTGCGGGAAAGATACCCAATGATTTCATCGGAATGCTTGCCATACTCATTGTGTCAATACCGGTCTATATATGTGCGACTGCTTCTGTGCCTGTTGCGGCCGTGCTTATGCTCAAGGGATTATCTCCCGGTGCTGCTCTTGTTCTGCTGATGGCAGGACCTGCGACAAATGCCGCCACCATAACAATGATAGGCAAAGTACTTGGAAAAAAGTCGATTATAGGTTACCTGGGAGCAATAATAACAGGAGCGCTGCTTGCCGGTATGATGATCGATTACCTGCTGCCGTCTTCCTGGTTCATGGTCTCACAACATTTCGGACATATGGCAAACGACCATACCATGCTGCCGGTCTGGCTCCGGACCGGATCAGCAATAACGCTTACACTACTTATAATTAACGGATATATTCAGAAATATATAACATCAAAAAAAATGAGTGATAACAATAACACCAGTGAGGCAATTGCAGCCGGGAATATTAAGACTATCATGGTTGGCGGAATGACATGCAACCATTGTAAGGCCAACGTTGAGAACAGTGTCAAATCGGCTCCCGGAGTCGAAGATGTAACGGTGGATCTTGCCACAGGAAAAGTAAATATTACCGGTGAATCTGTCAATCTCGATCAGATCAGGACCGGTATCGAAAGTATCGGTTATAAGGTGCTGGATAAATTGCCGGGAACAATGTAAAAGGGACATAAAACAGATTTCGTTTGCAGGAAAGACACTAAGCCAAAAGTAAAGGGATACACATTAAGGATTTATTGAGAATAATCTTTAGAATTTCAGGATCTCCAAAACATTCGCTTTTAATTGAAAATCTTTAAAATGAGGCTTAAATATGATTGAAAAAAGTTATATGACTGATCCTATTCATTAATTAAATTTTTAATATTAACTTTGCGACTTGTTTTTGCAAAATCAATAATTTTTACTCATCACAAATCAATAAAATTATGTCACAAGTGAAAAGAGTTTACACCTTTGGAAACAAAAAAGCAGAGGGAAGAGCAGACATGAAAAACCTTCTCGGAGGGAAAGGAGCTAATCTGGCAGAAATGTGCCTGTTAGGACTGCCTGTTCCCGCGGGATTTACAATTACAACTGATGTCTGCAATGAATATTATAAAAACAACCATACCCTTCCTCCCGAACTTATGACGGAAGTATGGGATGCCATGAAGAAGACAGAAGAGATCATGAACATGAAATTTGGTGATCCTGAAAACGCTTTGCTGGTATCATGCCGTTCAGGTGCACGCAAGTCGATGCCTGGTATGATGGATACAGTTCTTAATATAGGCTTATGCTCAGCAACCATTCCGGGATTCCTGAAAAAGACCAATAATCCTCGTTTCGTATGGGATTCCTACCGTCGTCTTATCATGATGTATGCGGATGTCGTAATGGAAAAAGCAGATGGGGCTGAGCCTGCAGAAGGTAAAGGTATTCGCAAGCTTCTTGATGAAAAACTTGATGAATTTAAAAAAGAAAAAGGTTATAACTCTGATACTGAAATTACTGCTGATGAATTAAAATTCCTGTCTGAAGAATTCAAAAAGATTATTCAGAGGACTCTCGGGAAACCATTCCCTGATGATGCAAAAGAACAACTTGAAGGCGGTATCAAAGCTGTTTTCAAAAGCTGGAACGGTAAAAAAGCTGTTTCATTCCGTCGTATTGAAGGAATTCCTGATGACTGGGGTACGGCTGTCAGTGTTCAGTCGATGGTATTTGGTAACATGGGGGACAGTTCAGCTACCGGTGTTGCTTTCACCCGTAACCCCGCAACCGGTGATAACCTGTTTTATGGTGAATGGCTTGTAAATGCTCAGGGTGAAGACGTTGTTGCAGGTATAAGGACACCAAATCCTCTTAATGATGAAACAAAGAATGAACAGAATGTTCATCTTCACAGCATGCATGAAGCTATGCCTAAAACATACGAGGAACTGGTAGAGATCAGGGAAATACTCGAAAAATCATTTCATGACATGCTCGATATTGAGTTTACCATACAGGAGGGCAGCCTTTACATGCTGCAGTGCCGTGTTGGTAAAAGGACAGGTACAGCCGCTCTTAACATGGCTATGGAGATGCTTCACGAGGGACTCATCGATGAGAAGACGGTTGTCCTGAGGGTGGATCCTAAACAGCTTGATGAGCTTCTGCACCCGATATGTAATCCTGAAGCAGAGGCAAGGGTATCACCAGTCGTCAAGGGTCTTCCTGCCGGTCCGGGTGCTTCAACAGGTAAAGTTGTATTCACAGCAGAAGATGCTGTTGCATGGCAACGTAAAGGTGAAAAAGTTATCCTTCTCCGTGAAGAAACCAATCCAGAGGATGTTGAAGGTATGCGTGCTGCAGCTGGTATTCTTACTGCCCGCGGTGGTATGACATCACACGCTGCTCTTGTTGCACGCGGCTGGGGTAAGTGCTGTATAGTTGGTGCAGGTGCTCTTAATGTCGATTCAGCAAGAAAAACAGCCAGGATAGCTGGTTCTGACATAGTCATCAAGGAAGGCGATGTTCTTACCCTTAACGGAACAAAAGGTAATGTTTATACCGGCGAAGTTGAACTCATGGATGCTACGGAAAATCCGAAATTCCAGGAATTCATGACCATCGTTGATAAATACAGGAAGATGGGAGTACGTACCAATGCTGAAACACCGGAGGATGCATCACTTGCTCGCAGCTTCGGAGCAGAAGGTATCGGTCTTTTCCGTACAGAGCATATGTTCTACGGGAAAGGCTCGGAGACACCATTGTTCCTCCTTCGTAAGATGATCCTCAGTTCGAATCTTTCAGAACGTCGTGGTGCTCTTGACGAACTTTATCCCTATGTCAAGAAAGACATGAAAAATACACTGGAAGCAATGGACGGACTACCTGTCACTTTCAGGCTTCTTGATCCTCCTCTTCATGAATTTGTTCCACAGGGAGCAGAGAAACAGGAAGAGCTAGCAAAATCTCTGGGTATCAACAAAGAAGACATTGCAAAACGTGGCGAGGCACTCCATGAATCAAACCCGATGATGGGCCACAGGGGCGTACGTCTTGGTATTACATTCCCGGAAATATCGGAAATGCAGATAAGAGCAATATTCGAATCAACTGTTGAACTTATCAATGAGGCTAAAGATCCTCATCCTGAGATAATGGTTCCTGTTACGGGTGATGTTGCAGAACTTGATTTCACCAGGAAGATTGTTGACAGGGTATATGCTGAAGTCTGCAAGAAATTCGGAGTAAAAGAGATTGAATTCAAGTATGGTACCATGATCGAAATACCTAGAGCATGTCTCCTCTCCGACCGTATGGCAAAAACTGCACAGTTCTTCTCATTCGGTACCAACGACCTTACACAGATGACTTTCGGGTACAGCCGCGATGATACAGGTGGTTTCCTGCATGATTATCTCGACAAGAATATCCTTGCTGCCGATCCTTTCCAGACTATAGATCAGGATGGCGTCGGCCAGCTGATCAAGATGTCGGTTGACAAAGGACGTGCAACAAGACCTGATCTCAAGGTAGGTATCTGCGGTGAACAGGGAGGAGATCCCGCTTCAGTTGAATTCTGTTTCAAAACAGGACTCACATATGTCAGCTGCTCTCCTTTCAGGGTTCCAATTGCACGCCTTGCAGCTGCCCAGTCTTCAATAAGATTCGGTAAATAACCATAGTAGATATAATAAGAAAGGGCGTCCGTGAAGGTCGCCCTTTTGCTTTTCGTGACTGCCCTGAATGCATGTTAAATTAACCCTTAACCAATCATTTATTAGTATGACCTGCTAATTGTCATTTACCCTACTTACATTTGTCTGCTTCCTGTAAAAAAATTTGGTTTATATTTCGGCTTAATTAAAGTTAATAAGTTTAATACATTTGTAACCTTATCGATAACCAATTTTCTGAAAATGATCACTCCCGAAGATTTAAAGATTTATGGTATTGAAGATGTTGAAGAAATTATCTATAATCCATCCTATAATAATTTGTTTGCTGAAGAGACAAAGCCGGGCCTCGGCAGATGTGAAATAGGATTTATCACGAGGACAGGAGCTGTATCTGTGGATACCGGAGTTTTCACCGGGCGATCGCCGGAAGATAAATATGTTGTTCTCGATGACAAGACAAGGAATACTGTCTGGTGGAAATCCGACAAGTCAAGGATATCTGACAACAAGCCTGTTTCACAGGATATATGGAACCACTGCAGGAATATTGCAGCAAAACAGTTATCAGGTAAAAGGTTGTTTGTCGTTGACTGTTACAGCGGTGCCAATGTGGATTCACGGCTTAATGTAAGATTTATACTCGAAGTTGCCTGGCAGGCCCACTTTGTAAAGAACATGTTCATAAGACCCGAGCCTGAGGAACTCGACAATTTCAAGCCTGATTTCGTTTTACTCAATGCTTCAAAGGCAATCAATCCCGACTGGAGGAGACAGGGACTTAACTCTGAAAATTTTGTAATCTTCAACCTCAGCGAGGGCATGGCTGCTATAGGTGGCACCTGGTACGGGGGTGAGATGAAAAAGGGAATATTCTCCGTGATGAACTATCACCTGCCGCTTAAGGGAATAGCTTCCATGCACTGCTCTGCTAATGTAGGCGCCAAAGGTGATGTGGCCATCTTCTTCGGGCTATCCGGTACTGGCAAGACAACCCTTTCTACCGATCCCGACAGGGCTCTTGTGGGTGATGATGAACATGGCTGGGACGATGACGGCATCTTTAACTTCGAGGGAGGATGCTACGCCAAATGCATAAACCTGAACAGTGAGGAGGAACCTGATATCTATAATGCGATAAAACGTGACGCACTGTTGGAAAACCTTGTGGTTCTGAGCGACGGCACCATAGATTTCAAAGATGCTTCCAAAACAGAGAACACCCGTGTATCATACCCTATATATCATATAAACAATATCGTCAAGCCTGTCTCCAGAACAGGACATGCAAAAAAAGTCATATTCCTCTCGGCAGATACATTCGGGGTACTTCCGCCTGTCAGCCGACTGACTGAAGGCCAGACAAAATATTATTTCCTGAGTGGCTATACGGCCAAGGTGGCAGGCACTGAAAGAGGTATTGATGAGCCTGTCCCATCCTTTTCTGCATGCTTCGGGGCCGCATTCCTTCTGCTTGATCCTATAATATATGCTAATGAATTAATTAAGAAGATGCAGGCACATGGTGCCGAAGCCTGGCTAATTAACACAGGCTGGACAGGAGGTCCGTACGGTACAGGCCGCAGGATAGATCTCCCTTCCACCAGGAAGATAATAAATGCTATACTTGATGATTCGATAAAGAACTGTGAATTTACCACTTCACCGGTATTTAACTTCAATATTCCTACGAAAGTTGATGGAGTTGACAGCAAAATACTCGATCCGGCCGATGCATGGAGCTCCCCGTCGAGCTGGAGGATCGCTGCCACCGACCTGGCTTTCAAATTCATAAACAATTTCAGTAAGTTCTCTGTTAATAAGGATACCGTGCAGCTTGCCGAATTCGGTCCAAGGATCTGATTTCGTAGTGATATATGCTATTATATTTTACGGCACGTAAAACCATTTTGAGAAGATGAATATTATTAATACAGCTGTTGTTTATATACTCTCATATGTACTGGGATCAATCCCGGCTGCCGTCTGGATAGGCAAAACATTCCATAATGTGGATGTAAGACAACACGGCAGTGGCAACGCGGGAACAACGAACGTGATAAGAGTGCTGGGATGGAAAACTGGTATACCGGTGCTTATAATAGATGTAGCAAAAGGCTGGCTTGCAACAATGCTTCCGGTATTCTTTCACATTGCTGCTACAGGCAGTGCCATGTTGATCAACCTGCAGATACTTGCCGGTGTGACAGCAATTATTGGTCACATATTCCCGGTACTTGCCGGATTCAGGGGTGGTAAAGGAGTAGCAACTGTCTTTGGTGTGCTCCTTGCTCTCAACCCTTTACTCACGGTAAGCTGCTTCGGCGTCTTCCTTGTTGTTCTTTTTCTCACAGGTATTGTCTCCGTCTCATCTATGAGCGCCGGACTTGCTTTTCCGGTCTTCTTCTTCCTTTTCTTTGAGAATCCCTCAGTAATTTTCAAGGTCTTTTCCGTATTGGTAGCTGCAGCGCTTCTTGTTACTCATCGCAAAAATATTGGCAGGTTGCTGAGAGGTGAAGAAAAGAAACTGATTAAGCTCGGCAAGAAAAAGGGTAGAATAGATTAATGAAAATGCCATTTTATACCACGGGGTAACACGGAGTAATTACAATGAATAAACGTGCCACACTCTTTCTAACCCACCACTGGCCTCTCTGAATGGAATCCCACAGAATCGACCTGCCCGAACGCCAAAACACTCGAACAACAAATTACCATGAATTACCATGAATTACTATCGAATTACTATCGAATTGCTACCGAATGACAAATGAATGACAACCTGACCGACATTGACTGACCATACACCCCACACCGCATATCGAAGCGAAGCGAAGATCCCGCCTTCAGCAGGACCGCATACCGTATACCCTAATACTGTTCCAGAAGCTGGATCCTTTTTTCAATAGGCGGATGTGTCGCAAATAATGATGATATGGAGAAGGAGTTTTTCCTGTCCTTTTCCTTCACCTGTGGATTTTCTATGAACATCTGGGCCACATCCTTCCTTTTAACAGCTTCAATTGTAGGATCCGCTGCCACCTTCCTGAGAGCCGAAGCCAGGGCCAGTGGCCTCCTGGTAAGCTCAGCAGAACCTGCATCGGCCAGGTATTCTCTCTTGCGTGAAAGAGCAAACCTGAACAGAGTAGCAAGAAGATAACCGACCAGCGCAAGCACAAGTGCTATAATAATGCCGCTGCCGCCTCTCCTGTCACGACCTATTCTGCCGTATCCTATCGATCTGAAGAGAGCCTGGGATACGAAGGCAAAGATTCCCACAAAGACAATTGATATGATAAGAAGCCTGACATCCCTGTTCCTGATATGGGTAAGCTCATGGGCAATAACAGCTTCGAGTTCCTCATCATTCAGCTTCTCGATGATCCCTTTTGAAAGCGACACAGTATATGTCTTATTATTAATACCGCTTGCGAACGCATTCAGTGAGTCATCATCGATAATATTTATCTTAGGCATAGTCATACCGGCGGAGATACAGAGGTTCTCCACCAGGTTATATACCCTCTTGTTCTCCGTCCTTAGGAGTGGCCTGGAATCCGTAGCGGCACGTATCATCGCCGAGTGTGAAAAGAAAGCGATTATAAACCACAGGGTAACACCAATGATAATAAAAGGAACTGTCCTGATGAACCTGTAGTTGACCATCTGCATGGTCACCTGCTCATAATTCATCCCTCTGGTTGTGAAAAAGAAGAACAACCATGTGAGTCCCAGGAATACAAAGGGAAACATGATCAGTATCAAAGTCGAATTGGTGTTATTCTTCCATATCTGGCTTTGAAGTCCGAAATACTTCATAATATCAGAACTCTATTTTTGGTGGTTGCTCAGCCTCAGCTCTCTGTTCACCAAGTTCAAACATCGTCTCACGTTTGAAGTTGAAGAGGGTTGCAACAATATTTGAAGGAAACATCTCCGTGGCAACGTTGAGCTCTTTTGTTGCCGAGTTAAAGAATCTTCTTGCAGCAGCAATCTTATTTTCCACATCAGCTATTTCATTCTGAAGGTCCATGAAGTTCTGGCTTGCCTTCAGATCGGGATAAGCCTCGACCGATACCTTCAGACCGTCGAGAGCAGCTGACAGCTTATTTTCAGCCGCGATCTTTTCATTTATAGTTGTTGCCTTCATGGCATTTGCACGGGCATCCGTTATAGCGGTCAGTACACCCCTTTCATGTCCCATATATCCTTTGACGGAATCCACAAGCTGCGGAATAAGGTCATGCCGCATCTTAAGCTGTACATCAACATCAGCAAATGCCTGCTCCCTGTTATTCCTGAGCTTCACAAGCCTGTTGTAAAGAGAAACAACCATGATTATCACGAGCAGAATGACACCCAGAAAAAATAATCCTATAATCATATTATCCGTTTTTAATTAATTACATTTTAATACCCTGCCGGAATTTTTGAAAAATAAAGATAAATAATTTTATAGTATATTTATGTCATAGCCAAAAATCAATGGTATATTTTATAGCTTTATTATAAATAATTAAAATTTAATGGTATGGATAAGAGTATTAAAGGAACACAGACCGAGAAAAATCTTTTGAAAGCATTTGCCGGTGAATCACAGGCAAAGAACAGGTATGAATTCGCTGCAAAAGTCGCCAAACAGGAAGGATATGAGCAGATAGCCGGATTATTTTCTGAAACCGCACTCCAGGAGCAGCAGCATGCCAGGAGATTCTTCAGATTCCTCGAAGGTGGCATTGTTGAGATTACTGCTTCATATCCAGCCGGAAAAACCGACACCACGGAGATAAACCTTATCGCAGCTGCCGAGGGAGAACATGAGGAATGGAGTGATCTATACCCTGCCTTTGCCCAGGTTGCTGAAGATGAAGGATTCAAGGAGATAGCCACCGCCTTCAAGGCAATAGCTGCTGCAGAGAAGAATCACGAAGAAAGATACCGTAAGCTTCTCGAGAATGTGATGCAAAACAAGGTATTCGAACGTGATGAGAAGGTGTTCTGGTATTGCAGGAAATGCGGATACGTTCATTTTGGAACCAAACCCCTGAAAAACTGTCCGGCATGTCTGCATCCTGCCAGTTATTTCGAGCTGTTACCTGATAACTACTAGCAATGACCGATGCTGAAAGAATGCTGGATCTCATCAGCAGCAGGCAAAGCGACAGGAAATACAGTGACAAACCGGTAGAACAGGAAAAACTCGACAGAATAATTGAAGCAGGAAGACTGGCTCCTTCAGCCTGCAATGCACAGCCCTGGAAGTTTATAATTGTAACCCATCCGGACCTGAGACAGCAGATTGCTACTGCAGCTTCTGCAAAACTACTGGGAATGAACAGCTTTGTTAAACAGGCCCAGGTAATAATCGTGGTTGTGAGGGAAAATCCTAATTTTACCTCAAAGGTGGGCAGTACAATAAAGAACAAGGATTATTCTCTTATCGATATCGGTATCACATCTGAGAACATTTGCCTGCAGGCCAAAGCCGAAGGCCTGGGATCATGCATGATCGGCTGGTTCGATGAAGCAATGCTTCGCAGCATTCTTGGTATACCACGGTCGAAGAGAGTTGAACTGCTGATCACCATTGGTTACTCAATGAGTGACCAGAGGGAAAAAAGAAGAAAACCGCAGGATATGACAGTATCCTATAACAAATACTGATAACAGCATTCTTCTTGCCTGTAATTATAGCCCCGGAAATCTTACCTGAGATCTTCCAGGGCCTTTTTTATTCTGCCGATCGCTTCAACCAGCAAATCATCGGAAGCGGCATATGATATCCTCAGGCAATCTGGTGCACCAAAGGCTGTACCTCCAACTGTTGCCACCCTGCCTTTAATGAGAAGGTACATCGCAAGGTCGTCTGAGGTGCTGATGATCGTTTCACCGTCTGATCTGCCCAGGAAATACGTAACATCAGGCATGACATAAAAAGCTCCCTGGGGTACCCTTACCTTTAACCCTTCAATTTTGCCTAAAAGGCCACACACCAAATCTCTCCTTCTTAAAAAAGCCTCCCTCATCATTCTTTGTGATGCCCCATCACCTTCAATTGCTGCCAGTGCCGCTCTCTGGGCTATCGAACATACACCCGAAGTGAACTGGCCCTGAAGCTTGTTGCATGCTTTGGCAAGCCATAGCGGAGCACCCATATAACCAATCCTCCAGCCTGTCATCGCATAACCTTTTGAAACACCGTTTACGGTTATCACCCTGTCGTGGATAAAATCAAATGAAGCCATGCTTAAGTGCTTTCCTTCAAAGATGATATGCTCATATATCTCATCTGAAATAATAAAAAGCCCTTCATGCCTTTCTACCACCCTGGCTATTTTCTCCATCTCTTCAGGAGTGTAAACCATCCCTGTGGGATTGGAAGGGGAATTGAAAATTATCAGCCTTGTCCTGTCTGTTATAGCAGCTTCCAACTGTTCAGGCTTCACCTTGAAATCATTATCAAGCTTTGCCTCAACAACAACAGGCTTACCCTGCGCTATGACGATCTGGTCATAATAACTTACCCAGTAAGGAGCAAGTATGATAACTTCATCTCCCGGGTTTACCATTGAAAGAATAATATTGATCAGCGTATGTTTCCCACCTGCGGAGACAATGACCTGGTCAGGAGAATAGTCGAGACCATTCTCATTCCTGAACTTCCTCGAAATAGCTTCCCTGAGATCAGCATATCCGGGTACCGGCGGATACTTCGAATAATTTTCATCTATTGCCTTCTTGGCAGCTTCCTTAATATAATCCGGAGTATTGAAATCGGGTTCTCCAAGACTAAGACTTATGATGTCAATCCCCCGGGCCTTCAATTCACGGCTTCTCTGTGCCATCGCAAGCGTCTGTGATACTGATAATGATTTGATTCTGTCTGACAGGTACTCCATTTGATGAATTTATTATATAATTAAAAATGACGAAATCAAATTTATGAAGTTATATTCAAATACAAAAGAAGGAGTCTTAAAAGGTAAAAATTATTTACCACTAAGGGCACAAAGGTATTTCACAAAGAACACAAAGGGCTTATATTTAATATCTTATCTTTGTGTCCTTTGAGCAACCTTCGAGTGACTTTGTGGTTAAAAACAACTTTTAAAATACTCTTAACACTTATGAGAAACAACGATTAATAGTTATGCTATTAAAACGCCGGGATACTCTAAAAATATGTTTGTTTGTATTTTACCCCCTTTCTAATTTCCCCCAAGGGGGAAGGCCGGGATGGGGGTAAACGGACACAATTTAATATAATCTTTGTGCTTTTATGAACAGAATAATTTAATCTAAAGGCTTCTGTGCTACCTTAGGACCCTCTGTGTAAGTTCTTTTTATTCTTTCTCGCAGATGAAACTTATTTATAAAATTTAAAAGAAAAGCATAAGTTTGTAATATAAAACCAAATGATTCGCAATGGATACATTAACAGATATTCTTAAGATAACCATACCTGCACTGCTGGTCTTTCTTACTGCATGGATCCTCCTGAGAAACATGATCAGGAATGACCAGGACAAAAGAAGGCAGGAGATCCTTTTGCAGAACAACCGGACCATCACTCCTATAAGACTCCAGGCTTATGAAAGGATAATCCTTTTTCTGGAGAGGATATCCCTGGAGTCACTTATCGTAAGGGTAAGCACATCGGATATGACAGCTGCTCAGCTTCATTCAGCACTTCTTACAACCATTAGAAGTGAATATGAGCATAACCTCTCCCAGCAAATCTATATGAGCCCAAAAGCATGGGAGGTGGTCAGGAATGCCCGCTCAGGAATGATCAAGCTTATCAACAGTGAGGCTGAAAAACTGCCGCCCAACTCCACCGGTATGGTCCTGAGCAAGCAGCTGCTTGAAAAACTCATGGAGCTTGACAGAGAACCTACAAGGGTCGCAATCGATTTTGTAAAAGCTGAAGTTGGAAGGATGATATAAGGTCATGCGGTCATGCAGTCATGCAGTCATGCGGTCATGCAGTCATGCGGTCATGCGGTCATGCGGTCATGTCGAAGCGCAGCGTAGATCCTGACCGTAGCGTCAGGGCGGTATGCGGTATACGGTAAGTCAGTTGACCTTCTTCACCGTCACCTTGCACCGTGTACCGCACACCTTGCACCTTGCACCTTGCACCTTGCACCGTGTACCTTGTACCCTACACCACCATAATTATAGCAGTTCAACGCTTCTTTTTACAAAAGTACTTAGCTCCTCACCTCTCAGCATATTGTTTGCAAGCAAAGCAAGATCAATAAGCTGTTTAACGACCTTGTTATCAGAGCCATAGGCCTCAAGAATATCTTTCCTTGCATTTTCCGCGTCGGTAAGTTCCTTGCGCAGCTTCTCCAGGTCATCCTTCTCAACCTGGCTGATCTCTTCCGGTTTCTTATCCTTGTGTTCCTTCTCCATAAAGTCGATCTCTTCCTTTATCCTGTCAACTTCAGCCTTATTCTCTCCCAGCTTAGTACCCTCTTTCGATTTCAGGTCCCCGGAAATATTAATGATAAGTTTATGGTTGGGATTAACCACCAGGTTATAACTATCAGGCAACTCACCATAGAAATTCATTCCTCCTCCCAGTTGCGACATCTCCTTCATCCTGCGCATGAATTCAGACTGTGTTATGGTTACAGGAGCTTCATTCTCATCAAGGTTTTCGAAGGTAACATTATAGACCTCCTTTGATTTAATCCTTACATTGAATACGCTCCTAAGATCATCCTTCTCGGCATCCGTGAGCTTAGATTCTCTTTCTTCTTCCTTCTGTATAAGTTTATCTATAACATCGGAATCGACCCTTACAAACTTTGATTCCTTGAATTTCGACTCAAGCTGATTGATGAGGTGAACGTCAAGCTGACCATCGAGCAGCAGTACGTCGTATCCCTTGTTCTTTGCCTTTTCAATGTAAGCGAACTGATCTGTTTTATTAGTTGAATAAAGGTATACCAGCGTTTTGTTTTTATCGGTCTGGTTTTCTTTTATAAGGTTCTCATATTCCTCATAAGTGAAAAATTTGTCATCCGTATTCTTCAGCAATGCAAATTTTGAAGCTTTTTCATAGAACTTCTCATCGGTTATCATACCATATTCAATGAAGAGCTTTAAGTTATCCCATTTCTTCTCAAATTCCTCCCTTTTATTCTTGAAAATATTATTCAACCTGTCAGCTACTTTCTTGGTAATATGGCTCGATATCTTTTTTACATTGGAATCGCTCTGCAGATAGCTTCTCGAGACATTAAGAGGGATATCAGGAGAATCGATAACACCATGAAGAAGCGTGAGAAATTCCGGAACAATACCTTCCACCGAGTCGGTTACAAAAACCTGGTTACAGTATAATTGTATCTTATTCTTTTGTATCTCAATGTTACTCTTTATTTTAGGGAAGTAAAGTATACCTGTAAGCTTGAAAGGATAATCCACATTCAGATGTATATTGAACAGGGGATCATCACCTGCCGGATACAGTTCCCTGTAAAATTTCTGATAATCATCTTCTTTAAGATCTGACGGTTTCAATGTCCATGCAGGCTTCGTATTATTGATAATATTATCTTTGTCAGTATCAATTGATTTTCCATCCTTCCATTCTTTTACCTTGCCAAAAGCTATTTCCACAGGCAGAAATTTACAGTATTTTTTCAGGAGTTCTTCTATCTTGCTTTCCTCGAGGAACTCTTTGGAATCCTTGTCAATATGCAGTATGACATCCGTGCCTCTCCTGCCTTTTTCAACATCATCAATTGAGAACTCGGGACTTCCGTCGCAGGTCCATTTGACAGCTTTCTCTTTATCGTTGTACGATTTTGTGACAACCTCAACCTTATCGGAGACCATAAATGATGAGTAAAAGCCCAGTCCGAAATGCCCGATAATATTATTTGCCTGATCCTTATACTTATCAAGAAAATCATTGGCACTTGAGAAAGCAATCTGGTTCAGATATTTATCCAGTTCTTCCTGCGACATACCGACACCGCTGTCAGATACGGTAATGGTCTTTTTCTTCTTGTCCACAGCAACATGAATCGTTGTATCGCCCAGCTCTCCCTTGAATTCACCAACCGATGCCATGGTCTTAAGCTTCTGTGTGGCATCTACAGCGTTTGAGATCAATTCACGCAAAAAGATCTCATGATCTGAATAAAGGAATTTCTTAATGATAGGGAAAATGTTGTCCGTGGTTACACCAATCTTTCCTGTTTGCATATCTGAATTTTTTTAAAGTTTAACATTAACGGTTTGCCCTTCTCTTTCAAAAGCTGTGCCGTAAAATATAGACTGACAAATAGTCATTCATATTAAATCATAGTAATTGTTAGTAATTTGGCCCTGCGGGCCGTAATTCATGGTAATTCGTAGTAATT
>CAYYIW010000024.1:40324-55774 GCA_964472085.1 uncultured Rikenellaceae bacterium
CCGTAATTCATGGTAATTCGTAGTAATTGAATGTAATTTTTGAAATCCCCTCCTGGGAGGGGTTGGGGTGGGTAAAAAAGGCAACAGGCGCCAAGTATAAGGCATCAGGGTACAAAGACGCAACGTAACGAATGTAATAAAAATTACCATCAAATACGGTGCGAAGCAACAAATTACGGTACTTATTGCCAAATTACTCAGAAATAATTCGGATAGAATAATCCGGCAATTATAGCAGATATAACAGAAAGTAAAGTGAAGGTCAGCATTACAAATAATGCCAGGTTTCTTTTTCTTTTTATTATTTCAATTGTGTGTTCGCTAATAATTTTTTTCACCATATTATGAATCCGGAGTAAGGAATTGTTATTTTTAGGTATCCAGGCATCGGCGTTTGTCACCTCACTAGCTATATCATCAATTTTGTCAGCTCTATACACCAGGATTACTACTGTCCGGAAATTATGAGCTTTAATGTCATCGGCCAGTTTCTTTGCCATTTCAGCCTGCCCGCAGTTGTCGTTCAGAACAATAATAGCTATCCTGCATGTATTGCGTTTCCCGTTTACCATGACCTGCTTCCGGAATTCCATATCATTCTGATACGATTTTACCGCGTACCTGTCATGATCGGAGAAACGATTTTTCACATCCTCTGATATGTTCCTGTGATCATCGAGTATATAGATATATGTCCTTGAAACCGGTCTCACAGATTAATAAATTTTACTAAAGATAGCTATTCTTTATTTCTTACATCAACATTAATTTTCAGCTTCCATACGTAACCGTCAAAAACATATGCATCGTAAGTATATTCAGGTCCGTAGTACTGGCGGTTTGTCCCGGCTGAGGGGGAGAATGGTACCAGGTGATCGAAGACTATCGAGTTAGCGGTGTCAAACCTTAGCGATACCGTCGCAGTAGCTGAGTATTCAAGTACAATCCTGTATTTCATATCGTTACCTGTGCTAAACCACTTCTTTCCCAATGTAAGTGTAGTATCTGATCTAAAATCAAGTACATCAATCATTTTCCTGGTTACTTCGGGATTACCATAGTTGATGCCAAGCAGCATATAATATGTCTTGCCTTCCGAGTGAACGGGACTGATGGAATAATAAAGAGCACCGTACCAGTTACTGGCATCATAGGTTGTATCGGAAGAAACAGGAAGAGGGGAATAGTCTGCAGACAGGCTGTAAATATCTTTTTTACCCTCTTCCGGCCCTTTTCTGATAAAATAACAGTAATATTTTCCCTCTCCGTTATTCATTATTATATTCCAGGTAATGATCTTAACAAGGGAATCTGGGGAGGTTATCTGTCCGAGATGATTCAACCCGGGCAATTTATAGTCAAATGCTTCCTCGGAGTGTACAAAACTGTTTATAATTGTATGTATCGAATCATTTATCATGATCCTGTCGGAGTCCTGGTAGCTGTTCACAAGTCTTACAAACAGTTTCTCAAGGTGTGCCGCTACAGAATCATCCGGCAATTGAGCCCTTGCAGCCGGTAGTGCAATTGATATCAGCAGGCAGGTTATTAACAGTCGTTTCATTTCATGAATTTCTGCTCATTGTCTCATCCAGCAGATCCTTAATACGGGAACAAGCTTTCAGGATCTCATCATTCTTTATAATCAGGGGTGGAGCTATACGAAAAGCATCATCACAGAACAGGAAATAATCAAGTATAAGTCCGTGAGTCGGAGCATGTGATACTATGTATCTTACAGCTCCCGGATCTTTCACTCTTACAGCCAGTAGCAGTCCCTCGCCCCTGACCTCTGAAACCAGGGGATGCAGCAGTTCCTTTTTAAAGACAGCTGAACTTCTTTCGGCTGCATCGGCCAGCTTCTCGTCTTCAATGATGCTGAGGGAAGCCAGTCCTGCAGCACAGCTCACAGGATGTCCGCCGAATGTTGTAATATGGCCCAGCACCGGATCAGAAATAAGAGAAGACATTATTTCGTGAGAAGAGATGAATGCACCAAGAGGCATACCTCCCCCCAGTGCCTTGGCCAGCAACAGTATATCCGGTATAACACCGTAACGTTCAAAGGCAAACATGGTACCTGTCCGTCCAAATCCCGTCTGTATCTCATCGAATATAAGCAGTGCACCTGTCCTGTCGCACCGGGTCCTGAGCTTCTTCAGAAAATCTCCGGAAGGCAGGACAATGCCACCTTCTCCCTGTATCGGTTCAATTATCACACAGGCTGTTTTGCCGTCAATTGAAGCCAGTGATTGTTCTTCGTTGAATGTAAGCAGGTGGGTATCAGGTAACAGAGGGCGGAAAGCGTTCCTGTATATCTCGCTTCCCTGTACGCTTAAAGCGCCGTGAGTACTCCCGTGGTAAGCATTTCTGAATGAAAATATCCTGCTCCTTCCCGTGAATCTCTTTGCCAGCTTAAGTGCACCTTCCACCGCTTCCGATCCGGAGTTGACAAAATAGGTACTGCCAAGCGACGGAGGAAGAAGAGATGCAAGACGTTCCGCATATTTCACCTGAGGACTCTGAATCATCTCACCGTAAACCATGAGGTGGGAATATGAATCGATCTGGTGTTTCACAGCCTCAGTCACTTTGGGATTGGAATGCCCTGTATTACTTACTGATACACCAGAGATAAGGTCTATATATTCCTTTCCGCCGGGACTATACATATAAATACCTTCTGCCCTTGAAATTTCAAGTAGCATAGGTGACGGAGAGGTCTGTCCGAGATACTTTAAGAACAGTTGGCGATTTGTAAGCATTTGAATACCGGATGTTACCGGGCCATAACATTAATATCATTCAGGAGAGAGTCTCTGAATGACTTGCCGACAGGGATATTTCTAAGAGTCCCTCCCACGTTCAGATCAAGAGAGTTCTCCTTGATAGTCTGGATCATACTCTTATTAATGATATATGACCTGTGCACCCTGATAAACACCGAAGAAGGCAGCTGGCTCTCAATGGCCTTCATGGTAAAATGAATCGTAAACTTGTCATTATTTGTATTGAGAGTCACATAATTCTCGAGAGCTTCAATAAAAATGATATCGCCCAGTTTCAGTTTTACGAGGGAAGAACCTTTTTTAAGGAATATCTCTTCATCAACAGTACTATTTGTCTCCTTCCGGCTGAAATACCTGACTGTTTTATCGATAGCCTTAAGGAATCGTCCGTATGATACAGGTTTCAGCAGGTAATCCACAACGTTGAAATCGAAAGCCTTCAATGCATATTCTTCAGCTGATGATACAATAATAATATTGGGTGGATTATCCAGGCTGCCAATAAAGTCGAAACCGTTAAGTTCGGGCATCTGTATATCAAGGATCACAAGATCGATATCTTTTCGTTGTGTAAGGATATTCCTTGCTTCAACAGAATCACTGAATGTACCAAGAAGATTAAGGGCGGATGATTTACTTACAAATCCTTCCAGGATCTTACAGCTCATTTGATCATCGTCAACAATAATACAATTCATAAAATCTTTTTTAGCAAGAAATTTCTTTGTCAAAAATAAGAAAAAACATTCACATTTATTATGTGAAAACCTAAAGTTGGTTCACTTTTATATGATATTTGTTATGAATTAATATAACGCTATATGATCACAATTTGTTTTTAACAGTAAAAAAAAAGGGGTGTCTGAACACCCCCCGGCAATCTCAATTATAAGAGATTAAAGACCTTTGTTAAGTGCAGGAGCTGCTTTGAATTTAACAACTTTTTTAGCAGGTACATTAAGTTTGGCGCCTGTTCTTGGATTACGTACAACCCTGGCACTCCTTTTATCAACTTTGAAGGTACCCATACTTGGAAGCTGGATTCTTTCGCCTTTTTTCATAGCCTTTCCAAAAGCGCCAACAAATGCGTTCAGTGCTTTCCCGGCATCCTTAATGGATAATCCTGCTTCAGCAGCGATTGCGTTAACTAATTCTTTTTTTGTCATAATGAATGATTTTAGGGTTAGACCAATCTTACTAATTAATTACAAATTTATTTTATTTAAATTCATATGCAAATTTATTTTCCGTTTTTGCACAAATAGTGGCACTTTTAGGCTGAAAGAGGCATATTTTTGTATGAAATGGAATTTTTTGTAAAAATTGCGCTTTCGCTCATTGTATCTACCTTCCAGGACAAAATATTTTCAATATTGTTCATATCCTGTTAAAAAAATATCTATAATATTGATTTTCTGTCATTTATGCAATTTATTTAAAAAGACTGGCAAAAATCAAAAAAATATTATCTTTGCGGCGGAGAAATGGCAGAGCGGTCGAATGCGGCGGTCTTGAAAACCGTTGTCCTGCTATCGTGGGACCGGGGGTTCGAATCCCTCTTTCTCCGCCAAAGCCACAGCAAACCCTTCGCCTCAAAAGGCGAAGGGTTTTTGTTTTCAGAAGAACCGTTCAAAGCTTGCTTTGATAAGGGTCTGATGAAAACAAAAATACCGCGCATCGCGCGGTTTGCTGTGGCTTTGAAGCTCCCCCCCAAGGGATCACCGACGAGCCCCCGCGAGGAGGTAATCCCCGGGTAATCAGTAATCAGTAATCAGTAACCAGTAATCAGTGATCAGTAATCAGTAACCGGTAAGCGTGTATACTTTCAATCGCATGCTTTGCTGTGGCAATGCAGGGCTCCCCCACAGGGATCACCGACGAACGAACTGTGTCCACTGTAGCTTTCTTTGGCGTCCGAAGCTTTAGCGTAGGATGCAGCGAAGTTTGAGCGAGGAGGTAATCCCATTAAATCCCGCCAACTCCTGTTCTTATACCCTGTTGGGGTAATCCTCTCACACTCAAACTCAAGTTTCCAAAATTCGGTGACCATATTCGTAGTTAACCAAATTGCATTTAAATTTTGAAAGGCTTTTAGATAGTGATTAAGGTACAAAGTTCAAATGACATTTTTTCTATATATATGATTTCTATATATATATAATATATGTTATAAAATTCTCTTTGATCGAAAATAAAATGCTAATACAGGGGAGGTTGTCAAATATATTAAATTGATAATTAATTAAAAATCACATATCTATAGTAAGTAGTTTTTTGGGGGAGATTTATTTAATTTAATTAATTTATAATCAATATAATACTTAAAGAAATCTTAATATCTTAATATATATAAGCCTATCATGGGAGATTTTTTTATCAAAGGTTGGTATTAAGAATTATAAATATCATTGAACACGAATCTTATCTGCAAAGTTATGCATCAAGCTGAAGAAAGCCAGGATGAGATCTTTGCAGAAAAATATCAAATCATACAAATAAAAAAGGCGTAAATTTCATTAAAAAAACGATCCATTAAGCCAAAAAATCGCTTAATGCGGTGATGTTTTTTTGATAAGTGAGAACCTATTGGTTTTAGTAGCGACTGTTATATTAGTGGATTTTTCTTTTGTCATATAATGAAATTATTGAATGCTGTTTTAGTTACCGATCTCTCATTTCTCCAGTGCCGGCTTCAAATCATATCGCCTGATCTCATTCGCAATCATATCATCAATAACATAAAAGTAGTCAGCATTCTTATCCACTGCTAAAAGGAAGAAGAATTTCTCCAATTTTATTTTTGTAACTGGTTCTCCCTCCCATGTAAATACATGTATCTCGGGGATAAATGATCTGTTTGGCCCGTCTTTAAGGAATATCTCCGAGTTTTTGGCACCTAATATTCCAAGAAATACATACTTATTACTTGCTGCAAGATAACCACAGAAAAATTTCTGTTCCGGAGTGATATTCCATTCTGTTGAAGAGTTATTAAGCCCAGTATTGTCTTTTAAAGAAGGGAAATCTTTATAAATCAGTATTTTGTATGGTTCCTTATCCTTTATGTTATAAAATTCAATTCTGCCGGTATGGGCATAGGCCACTATGTACCTTGAGTTATCGGGTTTTGCTTTTATAAGGCACCCGTAAACTTCCCTTTTGAGATCCCTGTGCAACTTTGGGAAAACATCAGGATAATAACTGATTACAGTACTCTTATTACTATTAATATTGTATTTAAGGATATTTATACTATCTGCATTCGGTGCTGCTATAATAACTGAATCACCTATATAAGCCATGGACCTTATATTATAATACTCCGAAGGTAAACTGCCTGTTTTATAGGGGGAAATGTTATTATTCAGAAGATCCCTTATTCTGTAGAATTGAAAATCCGATACATTATTATTTACTGCAAAGACGCCTTCATCGACATTGACACTTCCTAAAGTCTGAAAGGGATAGGAATAAATAAATTCATCAGGACCTCTTCCTTTTTTTCCGAATCTGTATAAAAGTTTACAATCTGGCAGTCCGAAAATACTGAACATGCTGTCATCTGCATTCTGAGAAACAATCAAAAAAGTATCAGAAATACACATATTGCTGGGAGACAGTAAAATTGGCGAAACTTTAATCTTTACCGGGTTTAGATTAACCTCAGCAGGAAATCCGGAGATATATTTTATAACATCATCTTGCTTCCCCGATTTATTGCATTCAACAAGCAGGAGACAATTAAATGTAACTATCAGAATTTGTCCGATTAAAACAACTTTTTTCAACATGATGATCTATTTATTTTTCACATCTCCTTTCCTGTAAATAAACCAGTAAGCTAGTGGAATAAAAAATAAGCTCACAACAGTACCCAGTGACATACCTCCTATAAGAGATAATGCCATCGGCCGCTGAAGCTCTGAACCGATCCCGGAACTGAAAAGTAATGGTATTGTAGATACAAGTGAAGCCATGGCAACCATTATGATAGGCTTCAGCCTTCTTGAACCTGCGGTGTAAATAGCTTCTTTTAAAGCAACTCCTTCATTTCTGATGTTGTTTATGGTATCAACTTTCAGAATGGAATCATTAATAATAACGCCTGACATTACAACAAGGCCTATCATGGTCATGAGATTTATAGTACCTCCCCAGAGTTTCACAAGTAGTAATGCACCTGCAATATCGATAGGAATTTCAAGCAGTACAATGAAAGGTTGAGTAAGAGACTCAAATTGCGCTGCCAGGATAAAATACAGCAGCAATAACGATACCAGGAGGACAATGGAAAGCTCATAAAAGATTCTTTGCCCGGTAATAAGAGAACCCTCAAACCTCACATCTATATCCTGATCAGATGCCAGGACATTTCTTATACTTGCTGTAAGAGCTCCTGGTTTGTTTGTTTCAACATTCATACTGACAGGCACATATTCACTGTACTGGCCTCCTTTTATCGTCTTGTAATCCCGCACCCTCTTTGTTTTCACAAGTTCACTTACAGGTATCCTGCTTCCCGAATTATTCAATACAAAACCGGATGATAAAATATCATTGATCTGTTTTGCCCTGTCACTGAGAACTATCGGAAGTAATTCATAAGAGGCTCTTACTTCTCCTATATTATTTTGGTTAAGGGATGTCTTCAGGGAAAAATAAACCTGCATCGGATCTACATCATACAATAATAACCTGTCAGGATCAAGCCTAAGTATTATTTTGTCTTCCAGTTGTGGAGGTGAAATGCCCGCATCGGGCCAGTCTTTCTGCAAAGTGGTAATAATACCAGTCATTTTATCAACCGGAGGGACTTCCTTCTCCTTCAATAGACTGACTTCAACAACCAGAGGTGCCGTTGAAGCAGAGAATATTTTCTCGAAGATGTTCTGCTGTGGCGAAATACTTACCTCAGCATCGGGGAAGTTGTCATGGACATACTGGTAGGAATTCTTTTCGATAATATCCTTTATCATGTAATCCTTGGCTTTTATATAAACCTTTGCCTGTGTGTATGTCTGGTCATAGTCGCGGTTAAAGAGGAATTGCTGCTCGCCGATGAAAGAGTTGGTCTGAACAGTCATATCTCCATTGTACGCTAACAATCCTTTGATCCTTTGCAGATTTTCATTCAGGTCAATATTCTCATTCCAGTCGACCGAAACAATTATTTCATCCTGGTGTACAGCCGGGAACCTTGTCTTTTCCATGGTGAAAAAGAGGATGACCATCAGCGCTATAATACCCAGGAACGATATCATCATTGCATTCTTATACCTGAAGAAGAAGTCCATTCCTCCTTCATAGGTCTTTTCAAGTCCCTTCAGACTTATCTTCCGTACAAACCTTGACAATATTCCCTCTCTTCCATTTTTATAAAGAAGATAATAGATCGTAGGCAACAATGTTATACCAACAAGTAATGATACGCCCTGACCAATGACAATGGCAATTGCCTGGTCATAGAAAAGTGCTCCTGCTATACCGCTGAGAAAGATCAGCGGTATAAAAACAGCACATGTTGTAAGTACTGAAGATATAAGTGGTGTTATTATTTCATTGGTACCTTTAACACATGACTCAACAAGTGACAGGCCTCTGTCGATCCATTGTGTAATATTTTCAATCACTACAATAGAGTTGTCGATCATCATACCGATACCCAGGATTAGTCCGGCAAGTGAAATAATGTTTATTGATAATCCGATGATGTAAAAGAAAAGGAGGCTGATGACCAATGTAGCCGGAATACTTAACCCGATAATAACGGGGGATTTGGCATCCTGGAGAAAGAAGAACATGAGAAGAAATGCCAGGATCCCTCCCATAATAAGGCTTTGCTGCAGGTTCGAGATCGAATAGTCCAATAGCCTGGTCTGGTCCTGCGAAATCTTAAAATCCATCTGGGGATAGTCCTGATTGAATACCCCGATGATTTCTTTCATTTTTGATTCGAGGGAAGCCATCCTGGCTGTCGATTCCTTAATGATGGCAAGTGAGACAGCCCTTGACCCGTCCGAATAGTAAAGTCCGCGGGGCCTCTCCTCCCTCACACCAACGTCGGCAATGTCTTTTAACTGTAAGAGCCTGCTGCCTGCTTTGATATAAATATTTCTGACATCATCAGGATCTTTCAGGTAGGAACTGAACTCAAGGTTATAAAGATATTTTCCCTTCTTAACAAGTATGCTCCCAATATTCATATTGTTAAGTGTGACAGCATTTGATATATCATCATCAGTAAGTCCCAGGCTGATCATCTTCTCTTTATCGGGACTGATAAAAATCTCGCGCTTTATCTGACCGGTTATATCTGCCATAGCCACCTCAGGTAGCTGCTCAATTCTCTTCTTTATAACTGTCTCTGCAAACTCGCTGAGATCGATGAACCTGTTTTCCCCGGCATTTTCGTCTTTCAGGGAAACATTTAGAAGGAAGACCGGTATATCCGTAGCGCTGGCTTTTATGATCCGCGGACGTTCCAGGTCACGTGGAAGGTTATTCATTGCCCCGTCAACCTTTTCATTCACCTCCATAAAAGCCAGGTTAATATTATTCCCATACTTAAAAGTAAGCCGTATCAGTGCGCTTCCGTTGCGTGATTCAGATTCAATATTATCCAGTCCCTGCACCTGAAGAAGGTTCCTTCTCAAAACACTCACAACGGTATTTTCTAGCTCCCTTGCACTCACATCCGGACGTGATACAGCAACAGTTATCTCAGGGATATCAATATCTGGCATAAGCGACACAGGCAATCTGCGTGATGCCACCAATCCCAGTAATATCAACGCCAGGAAGGTCATTATTACAGCTACGGGACGGGTTATGAGAAATTTTACCATACTATCATATTGGTATAAAATTCAGAGAAAGATTTGTTGCACAGGGCACAGAGCACAGGGCAGAGAGCACAGGGTAAAAAGAAGAGATTTAAATAATTTCATTACTTATTGAGTGACTTGCGAAAATTCGTAATTTTCTTACTTAGTATTAATAACTTAGATACAAGTTCCTGTCTTTCATCATTGGAAATGACTTTTCTCCTGTTAAAAATGTGGAGAATATTAGCACATTCAAAGACAGACCTTCGGGCAATATTCAAAAAACTTGCAAACTCTTTATCAGAGAAAGAGCCTGAGCCTTCTGCTATATTATTTGAAATACTCATAGCGGCAGCTCTTAGTTGCTCAGCAAATCTGTAAAATCTTAATTTATCAGCTTTATCTGCATAATCGAATAAAAAATCAGAAAGTAGTATTGAATCCCTCCAAATGTCAAGTTGCTCAAATCTAAAATCATCCATATTAAAAAATTATCAGTTGCTTAACTATTGTCCTGTGTCCTGTGCCCTTCGCCCTGTGCTCTGTGCCTTCCTTAACATCACCGGCTGATACACCACCAGCCCGATCAGACTGAATAACAGTCCTCCGATAGTGCCTGCAGCCAACGCAAACCAGAATCTTTCATCCTTGCCGGTAAGAAGAAATGGAATCAGTCCGACTATCGTTGCCAGTGTTGTCAGGAATATTGGGATAATCTTGCCGTTGAATGCCTTGACATAGGCGACTCTCTGAGGAAGTTCCGGTTTACGTCGCCTGATACTGTTATAATCATTAAGAATATACAGTGTACCATTCACCACTATACCACAGAGCAATATCAGGGCGGCAAAGACACCTTCATCCGGAGTTATATTAAATATCTGAAAGGTAATGAATACTCCAATAAAGGAGAAAGGGATAAGACTGATCACCACGAATGGTTGCCGGAAAGACTCAAGCAGGACCGAACAGATAAAATAAATGATCAGGATGATAAGGAAGATAAGCCAGTAGTTTTCTTTTTGCTGATCCCAGGAGAACCTGTAAGCACCGCTTTTGCCTGTATACCCTAGAGGAAGTAAGCCGGCGGTCTCCTTTAAGTTTCTGTCGAGTATGATCTTACCAAGTTCATAGTTACCAATAAAATCATATCCGACAGTGAGAACATATTGCTGGTCCTCACGGCTTATGGTATTATTTGTGATTTCACTGTTTATGCCGGCAAAATCTTTAAGCTTTATATTGAGACCTGAATGAGTTTTTATCGGTGTATTTATAAAACTCCAGTAATCATAACCGGCAGCCTGTTTAGATATTACAGACACAGGAGCCATAATGCCATCTGTATATATCATGTGATAAAGCTTTCCCCTTATAGAATACTCAGATGCCTCATCATAAGCCAGCGCAACATCCGAGTTGCTTTCTGCGAGGAAATACCTGTCCATTGAAAGAGTATTCCTGTATGATTTCCTCTGGAGCTGATACATAAACACAGAAGGATTACTTCCCATGATGTAAACATCCTTTATCCTTCCCTTACCACTTTTTATAAGTCTCTCTTTTAAGGCTTCCGCGTAAGCATACAAATCATCATAGTTGTAACCCTGCATAACTACTGAGTAATTGGTGCGTATGTAATCGCTGTATACCTGGTTACTGAATGCCTTTCCAACACCGTAAACAGAAGCACTGTAGCTGCCAATTCCGTTCATATAATCTTCAATCCTGATCTTAAGCAGGAAAGGAAAAACAGTAAAATTATACTGAGGTTTAAATGTTATGCTCACAGTGGCATCAGTTGCGCTGTAAATACTCGTAGTAAACATATCTATCTCCTTGTAGGAAGCAAGCATATTTTCAAGACCCATGCATGTGTTGTTCATATCTTCAATTGTCAGGCCATCTTCGCTTAATTCGATATTTACCGTGAGACGCGTTCTCTGAACATCACCGGAACTTCCGTAATAATAGAACCTGCTGTTTTTTACTTTATCACTAAAAAGTCTCAGGGTGCCGCCAAGGACTTTATTAACAACAGGTTTTATATCCTGAACATATTTACTGCTGCCAAGAGTCTTATTATATAATTGCTCAAATTTTGTAAGATTTTCTTCTTTATTGCCATATTCCTGGTCCTTTGGAAGAGTATCAGGCAGATAAAATACCGGCAGGCCAAAAACAAGGAGGGCAGCAATGATAAACAGGACCCTGTGCCTGATAATGAAATCTATGCTTCTGAGATAATAGTGTGAGAACCTTACTACTCTCCTTTTCCTTTTTATAATAACTGCATTATACTTTGGTGTAAGGTTAATCTTCTCAATCAATGAAGGAATGAAGAACAAAGCAACAGCAAGTGATACAGACAGGTTTATTATTACCACGGCGGCAAAATCGGATAGTGTGACCCGTGATGTCTCATCAAGGAAAAATATTACCGCCAGGGCACCGATTGTAGTCAGTGTTGCCGCCAGAAGGGAAATGCCGACCCTCCTGTTCCTCTGGAACCGGATATGGTCGGTCATTACTATAGTGTTATTGATAATAAGTCCGAAAGAGACTGTAATACCTGCAAGTGAGTAAAGATGGATCTCCAGCTTAAAGATGTAATAAAAGATAAATGCTATGAAGATATTTGCAATCAGGCTTATGGCAATCACCAGAAGGTATTTGAATTCCCTGCTGATTAGCAGAACAAACAGCAACAGAAGAATGACGGAAAGCACGGCTCTGAAGATATTTTTAGATATCTCATCCTTAATGAAAACAGTGTTATCAATTGATGTTCGTATGCTGTACCCGGGAGGAAGCGCGGTTTTTATCCTTTCGACTTCCTTTTTAACTGCATCAGCCACCCTGATAGTATTGACGTTCTTTGCGGCACTCACAGTCATGTTTACTGTATTGAGACCGTTTATCCTGTAATAACTGCGGGGCTGTTGTTCCGTAAGCCTTACCTGTGCAACATCGGTCAGATGAAGGATCCGCCCTGAAACCCTGGTTATGGGAATATCTCCCCATCGAAATGTTGTATGATCATTACCTGAAAGTGTCAGGTATGTTCTTTTTGTAAGTCCCCCTGGAATAATCTCGGTGGCACCACCGATTTCCTTTTCCAAAAGATAATTATCGATAGATTCGGCTATAACAGAAGATTTTATCCCCAAAGCCCTGAGCTTATCCTGGTCATAGGTTATTTCCCACTGCCTGGGTGTGGCACCATAGATATCGACTCTATAAACCCCATCTATCATCGCCAGTTGTGGTTTGATCTGTTCCTCAGCTATGGTGTAGATATACGAGGTACTGGCATTACCGTTGATCTGGAAACTCAGTATTTGAGAACCTGTAGTGTTGGAAGGCATATTCATGCTGATGACAGGGTATGACACTTCCGGGGGAAGTTTCTTACGTGTTTCCCTGAGAAGTGATGCTATTTCAAACCTCTTCTCCCGCAGGTTGGTATTCCTGTCAAATTCAACAGTAATGGTTCCGCTTTCATTATATGTTGTAGAGGATATCTTCTTAACACCAGTGACTGTTGAAATAACTCCTTCCAGAGCGGATGTGACTTGCTGCTCAACAACCCGTACCGGGGCATCAGGCCATATCCATTCAATTGTAAGTGACGGAAGATACCTTGTAGGATTAAGCTGAAGCGACAGTAAAGGCATAAAAGCAGCACCTGTCACTATCAGCACCACAAAAATGATGTTGATTGTAAAAGAGGAATAGAGAGGCCTATGTGGAGTTTCCTCTTTCATTCTTCTTTCACAACGGTTTCATGTGCAAGATTGACGTTACCGCTGACAATAACCAGATCACCAGGTTCAAGTCCTTCTTTGATTGAAACGCTTGTACTGTTCTCAAATTCAACTGTAACGTACTTCCAGATAGCAAGGGAATCCTGCCTGACGAAGACTACATCCTTACCCTGGCGTATTACCAATGCTTCCTTTGGTATCACAAGTCTGTCCGGAACAGGTTTCTTTATAACAATTTTCACATTCATCCCGTCAATCAGTCGTCCGTTATTCCTGAACTCAGCTCTGACCTTCACCATGCCATTCTCGTCAACCTGTGGATTGATCTGGGTTATCTTTCCTGTCAGGGTTGTACTGTCTTTTATAAAAGGGATAATGCCGACAGGCATCCCTTTGGTTATGAAGCCATATTCAGACTCAATAACGGGAAACTCAACATCCATAACCTCATTATAGATTACCGTACACAGGTTTTCATAATTCTGACTCGGATTATCAGGCCGTGCTTCGAGGTTGGCAATAACACCATTAATTGGTGAATAGAGCCGGGTATTATTGAAGTTATACTGTGCCAGGGCCAGTGCTGTGACAGCATCATTCAGTCCCGACCTTATCTTTGAGACTTTGATCTTTGCCGGAGCAAGACCCGTGGTATCGGATGTCATATACTTACTGAGGAGATCATCTTTAAAATTTATCTCCGCTTTTTCAAGAGACTGTTCAGCCTGGGACAGTTGTATCTTATATTCAAAATCATCAATGACAGCAAGAAGATCACCGGCTTTCACCTTTTGTCCGTTGATCACATTTATCTGTTTAATAATTCCGTTTACCATGAAAGGAACAACAGCTTTTTTTGATGACCACACTTTTCCGTTACTGATCAGTTCATGGTAGAAGGTTGAGGGCTCAAGCTTAATGGTCTTAACCAGTACCGCTTCAGGATGTGATGCCCTGCGAGCCATCTCCTCGAAGTTATCGGATTGCTTGGTTGTACAAGAAAATGTAATCAAGAGAATTAATACAGATGCAAAGAGCCATTTAACTTTCATTATAACAATGGATAAACAGTTTTAGATATAGACATGATAAATTTAGACTTTTCTATCCTGAA
Source organism: uncultured Rikenellaceae bacterium (assembly GCA_964472085.1). Lineage (GTDB taxonomy): Bacteria > Bacteroidota > Bacteroidia > Bacteroidales > VadinHA17 > LD21. The sequence continues at coordinate 54,819 of CAYYIW010000024.1, forward strand.
ACGAAAGGAATATTATTAAAATTATGTTATAGTATTTCCGTATAAACCTAAAGAAGTAGGAACAAATAGTGTACAAATTAAATGGACCAGATGTATAACATTTGAACCTCGTTATACTTGAAATATCTATGCTTCCGACTAACGTATGTACCTATTCCATAAAATGTTATTCAGAAAAGTGCTTTAAAAATATTGAAAGAATAGGCAAAAAATTTGACATAAACTTTTAGATTTTGTAAATTACATTCGTTGTGCAAAGTTGATGAAAATTCTGTATTAAAAATACTCAAATATCAGAGATGAGATTTTGTGCCAACTATATATGTGGACATTAATGTATTATCAGAGCCCAAATCAAGATGTATTTAAAAAATTCATTTTAATCAACTAAAGCAAAGCAAATTAGACATTTTTGGAAATAAGAATTTTTAATACTATTATTTTTGCTATGAAAGATACTACGAAAGGAGTTTGTGAAACAAGGCAACAATTAGCAGAAGAATATGGAATTTGCAGCAAAACTTTAAAAAAACTTCTTAAGAAGAATGGAATAATTTTAAAAGAAGGATTACTAACACCTAAAATACAAGAGATGATATATAATAAGCTTGGGTTTCCAAAAAAGTAGTAAATATTCTAAAAAATTACAATTTATTATATTCTCTTCCTTTCATGCGATAAATCCTTGGAGTAAATTTATTGTGATATTAAAACATTATTAACCAAATCTTTAAAACCATGAAGAAATTTATTTGTATTTTTTCTTGTTTTGTCTTATTTGGAATGGTGTCAATAGTCATGTCAGGGAGAGTTAACGCAAAAACATCTGCGACAGAAAATATTGAGGCATTGCTCGCACCTGATATTGTTCCTTCTATTGTATGTCATGGACTCTGTCGGGGTTCTTATCCTGAGGTCTCATTCTGTGTATTATGTGGAATTTGTCAGATGCAGAT
>CAYYIW010000025.1:0-52755 GCA_964472085.1 uncultured Rikenellaceae bacterium
ACACCTTTATAAGACAGGATAGCTCTACAGGTATCTGTAGGTATTGCGCCATTTTGCAGCCAACCCATAGCCTTATCGAAATCGAGTTCGATAGTAGCGGGGTTAGTGACCGGGTTATATGATCCGATCTTTTCAATATATCTGCCATCCCGTGGCGATCTGCTATCTGCAACCACAATGTGGTAGTAGGCCAGTTTTTTGCGGCCTTTTCTAGCTAATCTGATTTTAACTGCCATTAATTTCTACGCTTATTATTAAACCTGTTTTAAAAATTGTGGCTGCAAAGATAGAAGTAAATATTTTATTGAACAAATGATTATATGTATTTATCCATTGAGCTACCAAAAAGGTTTCCAACAATAATTTATGCAGTACAATAACGAAATATTTGAATAATAACAGAGGCTGTCCCGAAGGAAATACCCTTCAGATACAGCCTCAGATTATTTAATCTCTGAAAACGCTATTGGTTTCTTGTCAGCTGAAATATATAAACACCCTGGCTTCCGTATGCCCCTATTGAAATATCAATATTCAGGGTATATGCTCCATCACAGGAACTAAAAGTACCATCCCCTGAATAAGTGACTGCTCCATATCCCCAATAATCAGATGCAAGTGTCTTTGTTTCAGTAGATACAGAATAATTCACAGGATTGATATGCATCACGAATGGTCCGTTATCCTCAGTAATATCGTCAATGGCCGCGAGACCAGATACATAAACGGTATATTGGTCCTCAGGGTCCACTGTAATGGTAACATCATTTTCAGATGGCCAGTCAGATACTGCATGGTAACTTCCCGTTGACATGGCGGTTGAATAAGCACAGGCAACGGGGACATATATAACGTCATTCGAACGTGTTGTCAGCCCATTATTTACTGTTACTATTTCAAACATGAATACATCGCCGTTATGGATGTCAGCCAAAGACAATCCCAGAAGTTGGGCTGCATCAGATGATAATATTCTGACTGTTGCAGGGAAAGAATTAACTTGTGTAATTGTGACCCTTTCCATATTACCGTTATAGGATCCCTGAATAATAACCTCATCAGCCTGTGTCCCCTCAGGAAGAGCAACATTAAACTGTATATAAGAATTCTCAAGATCCTTGGAATCGAACAGGGCAGGGTTGAGATCTGAAATTACAGGTATAATTGCTACCCCTCTCAATCCTGCAGGATCCTTTTGTTCCTCACAACCAAATAAAAGTAATATCAGTGTGAAGCTTAATATTAATGAATTATATTTTTTCATCTTTTATATAATATTTAGTTAGACTTTTCAAGAGGCATAACCTTAACGTGTCCCTCCGGCCCACCATACTTTCTCTGTGAAAACATAATATCCGTCGCCGTAGGCAGATCTCACATTAGCATTGTTAGTCACGTCATCAGAACCATAGGTATAGCGTTGCGGAAACTGCGTTGCATTCAGAGGATTGGCCAGAGTAATGACATTGTCGCCCATAGCTGCCAGTCGCCTGTAATCATTATATGCTTCCGCTCCTTCTTCTTCATAGAAAGCGAGATATTTCTGATTCATGACTTCCGATAGCGGATTGGAGTTGAATAATGGCCTGACATGGTTAACAAAGTAATCGCTGGCTTCCTGGGCCGTAAGTCCTATATTGACTTTCTGGAATGCAGCGGTAACAGCTTTTCTGAGAGCTGTATCTGCCAGGGCAAGGTTATTCATCCTTACATACGCTTCCGCCTTAAGAAATTCAACCTCATGATAGCTCAGCAGGTATGTCGGTGCTGTGCTGGTACTGATTGCTGATATTGAGTAGAATCCCTGTATCTGGTTTGCAGTACCGTTTGGTGCAAAAACAAGGCCGTTGCCTTCAGTTCCCGGATAAGGTCTGAAGAAGACATTATCCCTCGGATCACTTCTGGCAGTAAGCTTATCATGAAGACTCTGGCTGGCCCCGTAGTAATTCCTGTCGAGGAAAAGACGGTAGAACGGACTTGATGTTGTGCTGCCGTTATAGTTATACTGAGCCTGTTCGGATGCATCAGTGAATGACTGATCAGCAAATGTAATAACATCGCTGTATGCCGGAGTCCTGTACGACAGGCGCATGGTATACCTGGCCTTAAGTCCATATGCAAGTTTTTTCCACAATGTAACATCACCGCCGTATATAAGGTCCTGATTACCCAGTGACGGGTAAGTCGATTCCATACCGAGGTTGGCAATGGCATCATCGAGAAACGTAAACACCTGGGTGTAGATCTCCTCCTGGGTGTCAAGCTTAGGGGTGAAGATCTCACCCGGCTTAAGGGCTTCACTCCATGGGACATCACCCATCATATCGGTAAGAGTGGCCAGGTTATAGGCAGATAATATTTCTGCTATACCAAGGGTATGATAATTACCGGCCTCGGTGCCGCCATCAGAACACTTATCAATGATAACCTTGAGGTTATAAAGTGTCTGGTATGTAGCATCCCAGCTGTTGTTGAACGTTGTGGATTTTGTCGGTTCGCCGGTTCTTATCTCAGCATTGTAAAACTGGTTCCATATACCTACATTATGCTCAATATATATTGAGGCATAGAAGGTAAAGTCAGTCCCTAACACGGAAAATGCAGTGCTTGTCATTACATCAGTGATGATTAGCTTTGAATCCATTTCCGTCGGATCATTCACATCCCTGTTTATATCATCCATAACCTTTTCAGAGCATGACCACATCGCGAAAACAAGGAGTGATGTAAGGAATATATAGATTATTTTTCTCATGATATCATAATTTAAAAAGTAAGATTGATACTAAACCCGTAATTGGTGGTCTGTGGCATTGAAAATCTTTCAAATGCTCCACCCATATTGGTATTTCCCTGACTCGATTCCGGGTCGAAATACGGCAGTGCTGTCCATATAAGTATATTACGTGCGAACAAGGAAACACCCATATCAAGCTTGCTGAATAACCTTTTAGAGGGCTTATATCCCAGCGATAATTCACGAAGCTTTACGAAGGAATTATCATGTATGAAATATTCATCTATATTGGCCAGAACATTCGTATAGAGATCCTGTAAAGCTCTCGGGTCGTCAGGACCTCCTCTTACTATATCATTGGGAGTACCATCAGGCTTAACACCGTCAAAAATGAATGTGGACTCCCTGTTTTCGGTCCTGGCAGACATCCCGTAGAGATCAAGCAGCCCGTTGCTTCCCGAATACATCTTTCCTCCGCTTTTCCACTCAACAAGAGCACTTAGCGACAGACCTTTGTAAGTAAGAGTTGTCCCGCCTCCCAGGATAAAATCAGGTGATACGGAACCTATTACTGCAGGATCGCCAACCCTGGGAAAACCATGGTTCCATGCTCCCGGATTATCTTCCACGACTATGTTATTATTGTCATCACGTACAAATGACACTCCGTAAATAACCGGGAAGGTAGAGCCGACACCTGCACGAACCTGCGGTATATCAAATCCTCCGAGGAATATACTTTCAACACCCGGAGCCAGTTCATCAACCATATTATCTATCTTTGAGAAATTGAAATTGAGGTCCCACTGGAAGTTACTGCCGCTTACCGGTGTCAGGTACAATACAACTTCATTACTGATAGTATGTACCTTTCCTCCGTTCATCAGCAGATATGCTGCACCGGTAGAACCGGCAAGAGGAACTGTGAAAATCTGGTCGATAACGTTCTGACGTGAGAAAGTATAATCGATGCCCAGCCGGTTCTTAAAAAATTTCAGATCAGCTCCAAGTTCAAACGATTTGGTGTTCTGTGGCTTAAGATTGGGATCAAACTGTATGTTGTTTGGTATGTACGAATTAACTCCCCCAATCGGGTATAGTATCGGAGAACCCGACCACCAGCTTCCGGAATAGTTTGGAGTGGTAAAATAGTTCTTATAATACTGACCTGCCTGACCTACTTCTGCATATGATGCCCTTAGTTTTACAAATGATATCCATTCCCGGTTCTTAATAAAATCCAGTTCCGATGGTACGAAGCTCAAAGAGACAGAAGGATAGAAGAAAGTACGGTTATTAGTAGGCATGGTAGAAACCACATCGTTCCTTCCTGTGGTGTTCAGAAATAGTAAAGACCTGTAAGACAGGGACAAATTATAGAAAAATCCTACAGTCCTGTCGCGACTCTTCGATTCATTTGCAGTAACTATATTGGCATTGCTGATGTGTGCCCAGCCACCGAAATTGAAATCTTCACCATGTTCGGAATATGTTTTATAATTACCCTGGTTAAACTCATTTCCGACCATGGCATTCAGTGTCAGATTGTTATTTATTGTCCAGTCATAATTAGCTGTTACCAGGGAGTTAACATTTGAAGAAGTAATGCCGTAATTATCCATATAACCGGTATTGCCGGCATGACCATATTCGAAGATATCCTGGAAATGTGTGGTGTATGTATCAATACCCAGCTGGTAGCGAACCCTTACCTTCATCGATTCGTTGAGTGTGGCTTTGTAATTAATGTAACCATTCCCAAAGAAACGATCTGTCTTCTCGGTGAAAACATTGTGTTTGGCAGCCCAGAGTGGATTATCGAACGGATTCACGCCCCTGTAGTATATCTGTGTATAGGGATCACCGGGTACAAAATACGGATAACCTTTCAGGTTGTAACTTGCAGGAGCTGCCAACACACCGGCTAACGAAGCATCGTTTCCGGAAGAGAGTTTATCAATGTCTGTCTTTGAGAAATTAGTGCTGAATCCAACACTGAAATTATTATTGAATATCCTTTCTGCTGAGGCTTTTGCATTCCACCTTTGCATACCTGCAGGATCAGCGATACCACTCTGTGAAGTCTGGGTCAGACCAAGAGCAAAATTCCCTTTTTCAACAGCCTGGCTTACATCAATATTGTTTGTCATGGAGTAGCCGGTTTTAAAATAACCAGTCCAGCTGTTAAAGACCTGTGGCGTTACCCATGGATCCAGTTGCCCGGCTTCCAGCTGCGGAACATAGAACATACCAGGATGACCGTTGTCATTACCTCCGTTTGTAGGATCATCGGGTAGATCCGTGATCTTTGGTCCCCACGACATTGACGAGTTAGGCACATATGCTCCATAAACACCCTGAGCGTATGTTGTCTGATAAGTAGGATCTCTTGATACCCTTGAGAAACTGCTTATGTGCGACATTGAAATTACAGGTTTCCCGATAGCATTACCCCGTCCGCTTTTGGTTGTAATGATAACAACTCCGTTAGAAGCCCGAATCCCGTAAAGCGCAGCAGCTGCCTGCCCCTTCAGTACATCAATACTCGCGATGTCGGAGGGATTAATGTCTACAGCACGGTTTGAAATGTCGGTTCCCGTTATACCATCTCCAACCTGACTGAAATTACCACCTGCCCCACTTTCTATATCTGATGTTGAAGCAATTGGCATCCCGTCGACGACATACAGAGGGGTATTATTGCCGGTAAACGATCTTGCACCCCGGATCACCATTTGAGATGATGCCCCGGGCATTCCACTGGATGGTTTGATATCGATACCTGCTATTTTTCCCTGCATCGCACCGGCGAGATCGGTATTGCCTGCGCGCTCAATAACGTCACTCTTTACATCCTGCACGGCATAACCAAGGGCCTTTTTCTCCCTCGATATTCCCAATGCAGTTACAACAACCTCATCCAGCCCCCTGATATCAGATTCCATGGCCACATTAATAACCGACCTCGATCCGATCTCTACCTCCTGTTTCTTCAATCCGATATACGAAAAAACAAGAGTGGTGGCATCCTGAGGAACAGCCAGGCTGTATTTTCCGTTCACATCGGTACTCGTCCCGGCTGTTGTTCCTTTTACCTGTACTGTACAGCCTATTACAGGCTGACCATCCTCAGCCCCGGTGACAGTACCTGTTACTATCTTTTGCTGGGCAATCACGGAAAACGATAACCCGCAAAAAACAAAAATTAACAAGAAAAGTTTTCTCATAACATTTAGGTTAGATTAATAAAAAATAATGAGGAATTTTTAATTCCTTTTTACTGTCTTAAACAATTGTGAATTAGTTACTTTAGTCAATTGCTAACTAGTCACTTTAACAAATTAAAACCATTACTCTGTATTATCCTCATTCCGTTTAACAGAAGGGGGATTTCAATTAACAAATGTCACTTTTCAACCGACAGAATATTTTTACACAGTTTTTAACACCCAACCGATCATAATTCTATTTTCCGTATTTTTGTTACCGGTTCACAATGAAAAAATCTTCTTTAAAATGTCAGGATTCTCACACCTTCATGTCCATACCCAGTATTCAATCCTGGACGGTGCATCAAACATCAGTCTGCTCATAGACAGGGTGAAGGCGCTGGGGATGGAAGCTATTGCTATCACCGATCACGGTAATATGTTCGGCGTGAAGGAGTTCCATAACACAGCAAGAAAGAAAGGAGTTAAACCCATTATAGGATGTGAGATCTACGTGGCAAGAAGATCCATTAGTAATGTGAGTGAGAAAGAAGACCGTTCCGGTGATCACCTGATTTTACTGGCAAAAAATCTCACAGGCTACCGGAACCTCATAAAACTTATTTCAACAGCCTGGATTAAAGGATTTTACTATAAACCGAGGGTAGACAAGGAACTGCTTGCCAGGTACAGCGAGGGATTAATAGCCTCTTCGGCATGTCTTGCAGGTGAGATACAGGATGAAATCCTGAAAGGGACAATGGAAGGTGCTGAGGAAGCACTTAAGAGATACCTGGAAATCTTCGGCGATAACTTCTATCTCGAGATACAGCGTCACGAAACGTATGATCCCGAAGCCGACAGAACAGTATTCCCTCTGCAACAGAAAGTAATTGAGGCTTTTAAAAAACTATCAGCCAAATATGATGTCAGGATCATAGCGACCAATGACGTTCACTTTATAAATGCCGAAGATGCTGAGGCTCACGACAGGCTGATCTGTATTAACACTGCAAAGGATATCGACGATCCCAACAGGCTCAGGTACACCAAGCAGGAATACCTGAAGTCGGAGGAAGAGATGAGGGCTATCTTCAGTGATATTCCCGAAGCTGTTGATAATGTAGGAGAACTTGTTGCAAAGATTGAAACCTATTCGCTTAACCATGATCCTGTCATGCCGGAATTCGATCTGCCGGAAGGATATACCGATAAGGATGAATATCTAAGACACCTCACCTTTGAAGGTGCCAGGAAGAGATGGGGAACACTGACAGATGAACAGACAGAAAGGCTTGATTTTGAATTGGCCATGATAGCCAGGATGGGGTTCCCCGGTTATTTTCTCATAGTACAGGATTTTCTCCGAGCTGCACGCGAGATGGGGGTATCGGTAGGTCCGGGAAGAGGTTCTGCAGCCGGCTCAGCAGTGGCCTATTGCCTGAAAATAACCGATATCGATCCTATAAAATACGGCCTCCTCTTTGAGAGATTCCTGAATCTTGACCGCATCTCAATGCCCGATATCGACATAGACTTTGATGAAGACGGAAGAGATTCTGTATTGAAATATGTTGTAAATAAATATGGTCACGACAAGGTAGCCCATATTATTACTTTCGGTTCCATGGCAGCCAAGATGGCCATCCGTGATGTTGCACGAGTTCAGAAACTCCCACTGCCCGATGCTGACAGGCTGGCCAAACTGGTTCCCGAAAGGCCCGGTATAACCCTTTCTGCTGCGTATACTGAAGTGCCTGAACTGGCAAAGGAAAAGGAATCATCAAACAAGCTGGTTGCCCAGACGCTTAAATACGCAGAAGTCCTGGAAGGATCGGTCAGGCAAACTGGAGTACATGCTTGCGGTATTATAATAGGAAAGGATTCTCTCGATAACTATATACCCCTGTGTACTGCCAAGGATACAGATCTTTATGCAACCCAGTATGATGGCAGTCATGTTGAGTCGGTCGGACTGCTAAAAATGGATTTCCTGGGTCTGAAAACCCTCTCAATCATAAGAGATGCTGTTGACAATATTAAAAAATCGAGAGGCATTGATATAGATATAGACAACCTTCCGCTTGATGATAAAAAGACCTTTGAGCTCTTCACCAACGGAGAGACGACCGGGATCTTCCAGTTTGAATCGTCAGGAATGAAAAGATACCTGCGTGAGCTGGAACCTAACAGGCTCGAAGACCTTATTGCCATGAATGCTCTTTACAGACCCGGTCCGATGGAATATATTCCCAAGTTCATTCGCAGAAAACACGGACAGGAAAAAATAGACTATCCCCTGCCGGTAATGGAGAAATATCTCGATGACACCTACGGGATCACAGTCTACCAGGAACAGGTGATGCTCCTTTCACAGGAACTGGCCGGCTTCACAAAAGGGGAAGCCGATTCCCTGAGGAAAGCCATGGGGAAAAAGAAGCGTTCAATTATGGATGAAATGAAAGTCAAGTTTATAGAGGGATGTAGTAAAAAAGGCTATGATGAACAGACTGTCAACAAGATATGGTCCGACTGGGAGGCTTTCGCCCAGTATGCTTTCAATAAATCCCATTCAACATGTTATGCACTTGTAGCCTTCCAGACAGGCTACCTGAAGGCTAACTACCCGGCTGAATATATGGCTGCTGTATTAAGCCGTAATATCAATGATATAAAGAAAATTACCACCTTCATGGATGAGACCCGCAGGATGGGAATGGAGGTACTTGGACCTGATGTTAATGAGAGCTTTGTCAAGTTCACTGTAAATAAGGACGGGAATATAAGGTTCGGCCTCGGTGCAATCAAGGGGGTTGGTGAAAGTGCAGTGCTCCAGCTAATTGAAGAAAGAGAACAAAATGGTCCTTATAAAGATATTTATGACCTGGTGGAAAGGGTGAACCTGAATTCCCTGAACAAGAAAAACCTTGAGGCAATGGCTGTTTCCGGAGCCTTCGACTGTTTTAGCGATATCTCAAGAGCTCAGTACTTTGCACTTGATACCAAAGGAATAAGTTATATTGAAAGTCTGATCAGATATGGAAACAATGCCAAAGCTGTCAGGAACAGCACACAGCAGTCATTGTTCGGGGAGACCGGAGGCTTTGAGATGGTAAGGCCTGAGCCGACCCGCTGCCCCGACTGGCCCAAACTTGAGAAACTCAACAGGGAAAAAGAGGTAATAGGTATTTACCTCTCATCGCATCCACTTGATGATTTCAGACTTGAGATAAACAACTTTGCCACAGCCACTCTGGCCGATCTGCAGAACCTCCGTGAATATCTGGACAGTGATGTGACAGTGGCCGGTATGGTTACCGATACCAGGAACGGAATAGGCAAAAATGGTAAACCATATGGCATCTTTACTCTCCAGGACTATACCGATACATTCAGGTTCGCGATCTTCGATAAGGATTTTGTTGAAAACAGCAAATTTCTTTTTACAGGTTACTATCTCCTCATCAAGGGAAGGGTGCAGAAACGAAAGTACAAGGAAGATGAGATTGAGTTTAAGATAAAGACAATAACACTGTTATCCAGTGTAAGGGATGAGCTTATAAAATCTGTTACCATAAAAGTTGACCCTGAGAATATAAGCTCAGAACTTATCAACGATCTTAAAGACCTTGTCAATAGAAACAAGGGAGAGACTGAACTTAGATTCCTCTTTATCGACACTGAAGATAAGATCTCATTGCCCATGTTCTCAAGGACTTACAGGATAAGACTCAATAATGATCTTGTCGTCTATATTGAAGACCATCCCTGGTTAGAATATAAAGTTAATTAGCTATCTTTGCATCTGAAAAAATTGATAACAAATACAAAATATTAAACTATGGCATTAGAGGTAAATGACGGCAATTTTGAAGATATGGTAATTAAATCCGGCAAACCGGTTATTGTTGATTTCTGGGCTGAATGGTGCGGTCCCTGCAGGATGATTACCCCGATAATGGAAGAGATAGCAAATGAATATACGGATAAGGTGCTTGTTACCAAATGTGATGTGGACAGTAACCCTGGGGTAGCTGCAAAATATGGCATCAGGAACATTCCTACAGTACTTTTCTTCAAGGATGGTAAGATTGCCGACAAACAGGTGGGAGCAGTCCCCAAGGTGAACTTTATTAATAAGCTTACTCCTCTTTTCTGATACCGATGATATTTTTTACGGCCGTCAGGTTTGACTGCACGGCCTCATTTTAACAATTCCGATGAGAGTCTGTGTTTTTGCATCGTCCAGCAGCCTGGTAAACAGCGAATATAGTCAGGCAGCTTCTGTCCTGGGAAGTCTGTTTGCCAGGGAAGACATTGAGGTGGTTTTTGGAGGAGGGGACCTGGGCCTGATGGGTAAGCTGGCTGATTCTGTCCTTGAAAACAGTGGTAAGATAACCGGTGTTATACCCTCTTTCATGAAAGATGAAGGCTGGGATCACCCCGGGGTAAAAAGTATGATCATTACATCCGATATGGGAGAAAGAAAAAAGACAATGTTCTCCCTTGCCGATGGAATAGTGGCATTGCCCGGCGGTGTAGGCACCCTTGAGGAGCTGACAGAAGCTCTTACCCTGAAACAACTTGGATTGTTTAAGGGCCCTGTAGTCATACTGAATATCCGTGGATTTTATAATTCATTCATTGAATTCCTTGGTCAGATGATCGCTGGGCATTTCCTGAGATACGAACATAAAGGTATGTGGGAGGTTGCTGATACACCCGAAGAGGTTATTCATTATCTCAGGCAGGAGGATGAATGGCTCACCGATCCGCGCAGCATCGCAAAGATTTGAACCTAGGGTATCCGTGTACCCATAAAAAGTATATCATCAGTCTGTCCAAGATCCCCTTTCCATTCAAGTATTGTCTTCTCCAGTACCTCTTTTTGTTCCTGAACGGGTAGATCCCATATCTGGGAAAGTAATTTTTTGATGTTTACTGTTTTAAACTTCTTGCCATCGGTCGAACCGAACTGGTCGGCATAACCATCTGAACACATGTACAGCATATCCCCATGCTGAATATCGACACTCTGGTTCGTGAATGTTCTCTTCTCCTCCATTGTACTCATACCTATTGGGAACCTGTCGCCCTTATATACTATCACTTCTCCCTTCCTCACAACATACAGAGGATTGTAGGCTCCCGCGAATTCAACTGTAAAATTTTTAATGTTGTAAGCGATCAGGGCAATATCCATTCCGTCGTTTACAGCCTTTTCATGCCGCTGGAGAAGCGATTTCATAACCTCTATGTTAAGCTGGTCGATAATTGCAGAAGGCCGCATCAGACCATATTCCCTTACAATTTTATTGAGTGAGTTATGACCTATAATTGACATAAAGGCTCCGGGGACTCCATGACCTGTACAATCGGCAGCTGCCAGGAAATGCCAGTCGCCGTTGCCATACATCCAGTAAAAGTCACCGCTTACTATATCCTTGGGCAAAAAGAGAACAAAGGTATCTGTGAAAGTATCTTCCCTTGGTAACATTGCTCCCTGAATACGCTCAGCATACCTGATGCTGGCTGTTATGTCCCTGTTCTTTTCCTCTATCTCTCTGCTTTTCTGGACAACCTCAGCCGTACGCTCTTCTACCTTCTGTTCAAGGACTATCTTCTCCCTCTTCAAATTCCGTTCCCTTATATTAATATAACTTACCACGAAAATCATTGCAAGTATGGCCATTATCATTATGAACCACCATGTGAAATAAAAAGGAGGCTTTATGATGAAGTGAAAGGTAACCGGAATACTGTTCCATACTCCCTGGTTATTGGATGCTATTACCATGAATGTGTACTTTCCGGGAGGAAGCGCGGAATAAATGGCCCGCGTCTGGTCAGTGACAGGTCGCCAGTCCTCATCAGCTCCTTCAAGCTTAACCTTGTACCTGACAACATCCGGGTCATTAAGACAAATACTGTAATAGTCAAAAAGAACAGAACGTTCATTATAATTCAGCTTCATCCCCGGGATCATTTTCCTTTGTTCATAATTTACCCTCATATCGAGGATATGAGTATTGGGCTCCGTAACTGCTGTCGATGCCTCTGCAGGATCCATTCGTATAGCACCGTCAGCTGTTCCGAACCATAACTTTCCCGAAGATGTTTCAAAGACCGAATTTGGCCTTGTCTCAATACCGGTGAACCCGTTTTTTTTTGTGTATGAAAAGATCCTTTTATTCCCGGGAAAGTACCTGTTGAGACCTATGTTGGTCCCTATATATATACTTCTGTCTTTCCCTATAGCAAGTAGGTTGATGTTATCTGACAGTAGACCGTCGTTCTTTGTGAGTGTTGCCTCGATGGAGTCATTCCTGAGTTTAAGTAATCCCTGATCTGTGCCAATCCACAGTACCCCTTCATCATCCATTACCATAGCCTTAGGGATAATACCTGTAAGGGCTGTAACCAATTTGAATTTCTTTGCCTTTTTACTGTACCATATTAACCCGGGCTTACCTCCACGTGGCTCAGTACCGATCCACATGTCTCCCTGAGGATCGCAATAAAGTGATGTGATTAAAAAAACTGTAAGACTGTCAAGCAGGGTATATCTTTGGAAATTTTGTTCTCCTATGGTACCTACATCCACACCTTGCTGTGTGCCTATCCATAAATGATTATCACTATCGATTGCCAGGGCTGTGACCTGGCCTCCGCTGGGTAATGTTGAATTTATATACGGCTGGGATTCAAAACGATGGCTCTTCATATTGTACATTATCACCCCTCCCTCATTGGATCCGATCCACAGGTTCCCAGCCTGATCCTCGCGAAAGAATCTTATATCCTGGGAAATGGAATTACCAGCCTCATTATAAATAACAGGTTTCCTGCCCGACCCCGGCAGGTAACATGATATACCGGCATTGGTACCGAACCACATCGTGCCTGTCCTGTCCTTGTATATGGCATTTACATTAGGATCAGGCAGTGTATCCTTATCGTTGATTGTTACGAATGCTTCTCCCTTGAAAATTGTAAGACCGTTATTCTGATCTGCAATAAGTATATTTCCCTCAACATCTTCAATAATATCATATATCTTTGATGCTTTAAGACCGTTCGAGCTATTGTATTTAATTATCCTGTCATTATCGAAGACCACTATACCGCCGTCCCATGTACCCGTCCATATACGTCCCCGGCTGTCTTCCATAAGACATGTTACAAAGTTGCTGGGAACACCCATCTTGGGAAGATCTATGAATTCCATCCTGCTTTCGGACATTACATACTTGTATAATCCTCCGTTATATGTACCAAACCAGAGATTCCCTTTACTGTCATCAAGCATACAGGTGGAACTGAAATAGGTTGTCATATGAGGCATCCGGTAAATTTCAAATTTGTCCTCTTCCGGGTTATATCTCCGAAGTCCGGCATCCGTAATACAAATAAGCGAACCTTCCCTGGTCAGGTGAGATCCGAAGACCTGGTCACTGAGACCTTCCTTACCCCTGTAGAGTTTTGCCCTGATATGTTTTATGTCATTCATGGGATAATCAGCCTGAAAGGCTCCGTCGGCACTGGAGGTAAACCATATCTTACCTCCCGAGATGACTATACTGTTTATATCACCTGTAATAGTTACCGAATCAAAAACCAAGTGTTCAAAATTTGTTCCATCGTATCTTGAAACACCTCCGCCACTCATATGACCCAGCCACAGGTATCCAAGGGAATCCTCAACAATACATTTAACACCTCCTGAGGAAAGGCCGTTACGATGTGTATAATTTTCAAAACTCCTGCCGTCAAACCTTGAGGCACCACTTGACGTCCCCAGCCATATATTATCCTTCGAATCCTGTATCAGGGTATATACCTTTTGCTCACTCAGGCCTTGCTTAACACCATAGTTATCAAAGAAATATGTCTGAGCACAAACAAAGCTTCCATAAAGTACCGACAGGAAAAATATCCCGGCACAGATGACTGCCGGCCGTCTTTTAAGGTCTGAAGCTGGCATACAGGTTATTTAGCAATGAAGAAGAATGTCCCGTTCATATCGGTAAGACCCTGTATTTTGCCAAACTTAGGCTTCTGCCCTTTTTCACTCTCAACAGCAGCCGTGACAGACTTAACAATGGTCTCGATAGGTATACAGGCATTCCTGTTATTCATAAGTGTATTGGCAAAGGTGGCTGTAAACTTTGAATTATCCGTAGCCAGCTCTGTGTTGGCCGAGGTAAACACCTGGGCCGACTTGGCACCGGCAACCTGAGTATTGTCGCAGGTAGGTTCACCAAGTGAAGATCTCATGGCTGTGTAGAAGCCCGGACCTGATTCACAGGCATCTGATACTACCAGTGTATGTACAATACCATCACCATAACCCTGCAGTCCGGCTTTAAGCAGGTTGATGTTGAAATATGTGAATTCATCATCCCTTTTTGCATCGACAGGTATCCAGTAGCCTATATCATTAATGAACTTACCATGACCTGCATACCATATCAATAATGATTTGACCTGATTCTTCTTTACCAGATCCCTGAGTTCAATGTTGAAGAACTTCTCCATCTCTTCCTTGGTCATATCTTTCTTATGTATAAAGTTATGTATCTGGTAGTTGGCCAGGGCCCTCTGTATGGTACTTACATCCTTGATCGGACCATCGAGGCTGGCAAAGGTCTCATAACTTGAATTTTCAATAAATACGACCCAGGTCTTGCCCATTGGGTTGCTGGAAGCAATATCAGCACCCTCACGGTTGAGTATGAAGTCGGTCACCTTCCTGTTACCGTAAATATCCTCAGCCACCACCTTAAAACCATTGATATTGGATACGTCGAGTACTGCTGTGAAATTAGGGTTCAGGTCATTCCGGTTATAACTTGCCGTGACATCACCAATGGTTATGGATTTGATATGACTTTCATCAGTTATCTTACCCTGTATGGCAATGTTGGGTGTTGAAGAATCCAGGAAAACACGTCCATCATCAGAGGTATATGGGGCAATGATCATTATCTTCGGGGGATTGATCTCAGTTCTTTTAAGGTAATATGTAAGGGAACGGTTATTATCGTAATCATCGGTTGCCTTTAAGGTGATGGTGTTTACTCCGTCAACATTTATATTGGTAAGAAAATCGTACTGACCATTCTTTTCAGCTATAGTAACCGGTTCATCGTTTATTGTCATCGACTTTATCGTGCTTTGATCCTTAAGTTTCCCCGAGATAAGCAGTGCTGAGTTGTCACCTTTTATTTCTATTGTATCTTTTACGGGTACGGGACTGATTATTGCAATTTCGGGTGGATCCTTTTCCCGGTTAAGTTCATAAAGTCTTTCCTTTGCTTCCTTCAGCAATTTCCGGGTCTTCATGTCGAATTCCGACAAAGTGGTTATCTTTTTGTAATCAGCTATAGCCTTGTCAAAGTTCATAATGTTTTCATAAGCCTGTGCCCTTGCTGCATAACCTGCGGGATCGTCAGGTCGCAGGGAAATGACCTTTGTGAAGTCATTAATGGCATTGGCCGGCTGGCTGAATTCCTGGTAACATTTACCCCTGGCAAAATAGAAGTCGGGGTTTGAGGGTTCAATAATAATGTCCTTGGAAAGATCATTTATAGCGCTGGGGTAATCGAGGTTCTTTTTAAATACATCACTTCTGACAAGATATGCTTCAGTATTCCGGTCATTGTACTTCAATACTTCGTTGCACTGGTCCATTGCTTCCGCGGGATCAATATTCATCATCAACCGGGCCAGTTCAAGCCTTGGTTCAGGCAACCTCTTGTCCTTCGAAATAGATTTTTCCAGCTCTTTTTTAGCCATTGCTTCATTATTAAGCGCCCGGTAAACCATCCCTCTCCAGTAATAATCCATCGGGGTATCTTTAAATATCATCGCTGTATCCGACACCTTGAGAGCCTGATCATACATTTCCAGCCGATAAAGGGTGATCACTTTCTCGGGGTAAATCTTGGAATTGCGCTTATCCATCCCAGATGCGTGATTCAGGTATTTCAGAGCCTGTTTATAATCACCGGTTATATTACATAAGGCTCCGAGGTTTAAATACAGGTCAACATTCCTGGGATCAAAAACCAGTGCCTTTTCAAAATCAGCCCTGGCTTCAGGATATTTATTTACCTTCTCATATGCCCGGGCACGTGCAAAATAATAGTCCGCATCGCTTGGAGCGATGTTAATGGCACTTGTAAACTGGTCAACAGCAGCATCATACTTCATGTTTTCCATGAATTCCTTACCAGCTTTATAATACTTCCGGGCATTTTGCCCGTATGAATAAACTGATACCAGTGAAAATAAGATCGCCAGGAAAAATATTCTTCTCTTCATAGTGGTAAATCTTTATTTTTTGATCGGTTCAACTATCAAAAATACAAATATTTATTATATATGATGCATATGTGATGCTCCAGGGTTGACAAAGGTCTTTAAAGTGCTTCCCGTAAATACATCAACATTATCAGGTTTAAAAGGTATCGGTGGTGCCTTAACACCATTATGAAAATCAATATCTCCTGTGAATACTCTTGCCTCATCCCACATATCGCTGGCAATGAAGTGATTAAGAACAGAGGCGCCTCCCTCAATAAATAATGACTGTATTCCTTCCCTGTAAAGAAAACCGGCAACCTGGTATGATTCCGGGAGATCATCTTCCAGCTGTACAATCCTGGCTCTTTCCATCTCGAGGCCCATATTCCTTGTAAAAACGACAAATGGTGATTCATTGTCTTTTTGCTGCGGAAATACAGGAAAATTACCGGAGTTGCTGAGGACCAGCCTTAACGGATCATTTCCACCCCATTCCCTTACATTAAGCCCGGGATGATCAGCCCTCATGGTACCAGCGCCAACCAGGATAGCCTGCTCTTCTGAACGCCATTTATGCACCAGTACACGTTCCGGCTTTCCGGATATCCAGTTGGGTCCGGGCCCACCCTGATTGTCCCTTGTCTTATCAAGGAAACCATCCTTGCTCTGTGCCCATTTCAGGATAATATAAGGTCGCCTTTTCTCACTGAAAGTGAAGAACCTCCTGTTGAGCCATCTGCATTCTTCCTCCAGGATCCCTGCAGTCACATCACAGCCTGCCGTCCTCATTCGTTCAGCCCCTTTGCCTGCCACCTTGTCACTGGTATCTATAGTCCCGATAACAACACGTGGAACCGACATGTCTATAATGAGATCCGAACAGGGAGGTGTGCGGCCATGATGAGAACATGGCTCAAGGTTAACATAAAGAGTTGAGTCTTTCAGCAGTGACCTGTCCTTTACGCTGTTTACAGCTATTACCTCAGCATGTGGCAACCCTGCCCTCAGATGATATCCCTCCCCTATGATCAGGCCCTTATGTACGATAACCGAACCGACAAGCGGATTGGGAAATGTCATCCCTTCCGCCCTGGAAGCAAGCTCAAGGCACCTTCTCATGAATTTATTATCATCTGTCACCGACATTAAGATGAAAACGCTAAATTTGGTTTATGGGTATCAATATACACACAATTAAAGACATCAGGTCATTTCTTACCTCAGAACTTGATAAAACATATCAGGAGCCGGAAAAAAGTTCACTGATAAATATTGTCATAAAAAGTGTAACCGGGATATCACTACTTCATCAACTGTATGATCCCACCCGGAAAGTAAGTGAATCACAGGCCGGGCGTGTCACGGATATCTGCCGGGAGCTTAAGAGTGGAAAACCTGTGCAGTACATACTGGGGGAAACTGAATTTTACGGATTGCGAATAAAATTAAATGTTGATACCCTTATTCCACGTCCTGAAACAGAAGAACTTGTTAATCTCATTATATCCGAAAACACAAATTTTACCGGTAATATTACTGATTTCGGAACAGGATCGGGCTGTATAGCAATAGCTCTGGCTGCAAATATCCCAGGGGCTGTTGTGACAGGTGTCGATATCTCGCTTAAAGCCACAGAACAGGCACGGGAGAATGCAAAGCTTAACGGGGTTAAAGTAAATTTCATCACCGGAGACATCCTAAATACGAACACAAACTTACCGGGTCATGCAGGCATTGTTGTCAGTAATCCTCCATATGTCAGAGAATCGGAAAAGATCTCTATGAAAAGGAATGTGCTGGATTATGAACCTCACAAAGCTCTATTTGTCCCAGATTCCGATCCCCTGTTATTTTACAGGGCAATTGTGAAAACAGCCGGAAATATTCTTTTACCGGGTGGAAGGATCTATTTCGAAATTAATGAAGCCATGGGACCACAGATGAAAGATCTGCTTGGATCGGCCGGTTATACGGATATCTCCCTGGTGAAAGATATAAATAACAAGGACAGAATTATTAAAGGTAAAAGACATGTCTGACGATACCCTTTTCAAGACAGCCCTTAACAGGGCCATGGACCTCTGCTCGCGCAGGGAATATTGCACTGAAGACATTAGTCGTAAAATACAGGCCTGGGGACTGGAGGACAAGGATTCCGTGAAAATAATCAGGATACTCAAAGATGAAAATTTCATAAATGAGACCAGGTATGCAAATGCATTTGTACGCGATAAATTCAATTATAACAAATGGGGAAAAATTAAGATTGCCGTTTACCTTAAAAAGAAAAATATACCTTCACAGATGATAAATGCTGCACTTAAAGGTATTGATGATGACCTCTATATAAAAACCATTAAAGATCTGGTCTTAAGCCATAGGAAGAATATAAAAGCCAGGAACAATTATGAATTGAAAGCAAAGCTGCTCAGGTATGGTCTTTCCAAAGGATACGAAAGCAGCCTGCTTTACGATATTCTCAATGACCTTGATTGAAAGGTATTAAAGCGCCCCAAATATATTTGTGATAAAAGGCCAGAAAGCGATAAGGAAGATCAGTCCCGATCCCACTGCATCAAATATGATCAACTCTTTTCGAGTTCGTGGATATTTAATATAGAAGAAGGAGAAAACGATCCTTAGTACAAGTTCGGAAATAAAGAAGAGAAAAACCCTGAAACCATAAATATTCCAACTGTATGCTTCATCAAAGCGTCCTCTTACTATTAGCGAAAAACTATGTGATAACCCGCATGAGACACATGGCTGTCCGGTAAGCTTCTCATGAATACATACAACCGGATAATTATTTTTGTCGGGTGAAAAAATGCCGGAGTAGGCTATTACAAGCAGAATTACCCCGGCAAGGATCAAATTTATAAGAAGGTAGGGTTCATTCCTGATACCTTCTTTTAAAAATTTCATCTTGTTATTTCTTGTTTATTGTATCGTTAGTTGAAACAGTGTCGGCACTTGTTTTATTTCCTTCTTCCAGGTTTTCAAGCGTCTTTTCCATCTTCTTCTTTTGGGAAGAATTTGCATTTATTTCCACTTTGTCCTCACCATTTTCCACTTTGATTGAAATATTTGCATCCTCAAGGTTTTTCATGACGTTGTCGTGAACATCATCGATAACATTCTGAATATCAGTTGGCCATTTACCTGCATTATTTGCTATCCTAATTCCAACAAATATCTGCGAAAAAGATATCAGGACAGCAATTATGCCTATTATCAGGCCGGCTATCAGCACTCCCCTGGGAGAGTTGTTCCTTGCCGCCTGTGAGATACCTACTGATGCCAGTATTATTGCAATGATTCCAGGGATAACGGCAATAAGACCAATACACGGAATAACTGCCAGGACAAATGTGATAATAGCCACAATTAGAGCTGCTATCCCAAGATTCTGTCCTTTATTGTTTTTTACCTCTTCCATGATAATAAAAAGTTTTTAGTTTTTATTCATTCCTGCTGAGGATATTTAGTATATCCTGTTCTAAAGACGACTCAGGATTCTCAATGATGCGTCCGGCTTCAATATTATTTTTATAAATTATGAAAGTCGGCACCCTTACAATACCCAGTTTGTCGTAATCGCCAATGGGTGATTGTTTCAGATCATCAACCCCGATAAATGTCACCTTGTCTACAGGGAAATGCCATGCGTCAAGAACCTTCATGAACCGCGGGGTTTCCCTTCTGCTGTCCGGGCACCATGTCCCCATTACAATCGTAATTGTAATGCCATCTGTTCCCCTGGCAAGCAATTTTTTAATTACTTCACTGTCAGGGTTGTATTCATCATACCCTTTGAGGTACCACGTCGAATAGGGCGGATTTGTAAGCCTGCTAAGTTTAAAATAACCCAGGATCCATGTCGACTGTTCATAAAAGTTTATATCGTGTGATGCAGATTCGGCAGAACCGGTCACATCCTTTGAACCTTGCCTCTCAGCCTGGGCGTCAGCCGCCACTGTGCCTGATATGATGAGACAAAAAAACAGAGAAATGAATAATAACCAAACCCTTTTCATCTTTCCTGATTTTATAATGTTACAAATTAAAAGGATTTTTTATTAAATATATAATTTATAAGGAATATGTCAGTGGATAAAGAAGACTATTAGTCTTCTGTTTTCTTCAATTTTTTTGTATAGAATATTGAAATCCCTATAGACAATGCCGCCAGGAAAAGCAAGGCAAACACCCTGTAAATAAGCTCAATTTTTGCCAGGTCAACTATAAAAAGAAAAACAGCAGCCGATACAAGTGTACCAAGAGCCATAAACCTGTATTTTATATTTCTGAGCAGAAGGCTGATAACAAAATACATAAGAGCTGCAACCATCCAGGAAAATGTTACGAAATTTCTTGGTACTGCATAGAACAAGGAATACAATACCATAAAAAAGGCTTCCAGAAGATAGAAATTACGGATAAACTCGGTCCTGATCTTCAACCTCGATTTTTGCCAGTTTATTATTCGTGCCGATAGAAGTGCAACCAGGGCAAATGAAAAATTTACACTGTCAATTGGTTTTGATGAAAAAAGATATATAACAAGTATTGCAAAAAACAGGAGGTTATTCATAACAATAATGAGCCTGTTACCAAACCACAGGGCCATGGAAACCACAACCAGGCTTTGAACAGATAAAAGGAAATAGCCTTTGGGAAGGCCAAAATAACCATAAATAGATATACTCATAGCCATGAATCCATACAATGCATAGAATGCGGAGGCAAAATTCCAGCCAGACCGTGTATGCAGATATGTTGAGTAAGCAAGGCAGAAAAGAGCTATCAACCCAAATATAAAGATGTAGTTATCAAGGTAAAATCTTAAAACGAATAATGCCAAAAGAGCCGTAAATAAAAATCCATTAACAAATATCGTGCTGACAATAAAGTCGTCGGAATTCCCGTCTTCAGTACGGAATAAAGGTATTATGGAAAAAGAAACACCCAGTCCCAGCATATAAAACAATCCGTTTTCATGCCTGGTTATCAGCACCACCTTGTTACCCGCAACAGGGTTACCGGCCATCCATAATATAAATGCTGCATAAACGAGGAGTATGGATATTATGGTTAATGGGGTCCACCGGAACCTGTAATAGTAATAGACACTTCCCGCCGCTGTCGCTGTAATAACAGGCAGACATAACCTGGTCGAACCTGTTGACAGAGCAGTAATCAGCATAAAAACGACGGTCAGGAGAGCCATCATCTGTGACTTGTCCCTCAAAGAGATGTAAACCTGAAAAGCAACCAGCAACAACAGAACGGCCAGGGCCACTCCTTTCCCGGGAAGCAAAGGAGATGCATTAAAGAAATATAACCTGAGCGTCAGGTAAAAGATAAGAACATGCGAATGGATCCTGAAAATAAATGAAAGATGTTCATTGCTGTTTTTGATATATCCTGCCAGTAAGAAGATCAATATGGATATGCTGTAGCCAATCACAAATGGCAGATATTTCAGATCTTTGCCAGAAAGATATTGAACAAGGAAAATTATACCCATTAAAAGGACAATATTTCCCAGCCAAGCAAGCCCGAATCTTCCAAACTGTGTTTCTATTCCCTGCTCTTCTGTTTGCGTGACCTTATTTTCCGTCTCTTCTAAAGAAATTGTAGTGGCTGACTTAATATTATTACCTGAAGATAACATATCAGTACCCAGTAAGGCTTCCAGCTTACGTAACCGATGTTCGATCAACTTAAACTGATTCTTGATTTTTTCCAGTTCATTATCCATATCGTTCATAACAAATATTATTATGTAAGGAAAAAACAATATCTTAAGTCTCCCGAATACTCCGGATCTATGGTCTCAGTATCAGCTGCCTGTTCATTCCCCTTCCTTGACCATTTTCCAGGGAGGAAGTAGCCATAATAAAAACGCCAGAATAGCAAAAGGTATCACCATCCAGAAAATTGCCATTAATGTTCCGTCAAGACCTATAAGGTTCAATTTGAAGCCGGTAAAGCCGGCGAAGCTTTTGGAGAACAGTTGTCCCCCGATCACTACATTCCACCTCATGGAATAAACCCCGATCAAAACCAGGATACAAATAATGAAATAGATCGCTTTCTGAAACTTGAATTTATGTTTGGTGAACTGAAGAAATACAAGTGTAATCATTGGAATCAGTGTACCCACAAGCCCCTGTGATACAAACAGAGTCAAATAAAGCTTGCCTGATACCAGTAATTTGAGTATTTGAAAAGATTCTTCCGCTTCATAGATCCTCTGTATCTGGTCAAGCCCTTCAAGGGTGAAATCAAGCAGCAATACGAAAAATAAATATCTGCCAATGGTATTAAGTACGTTTATGTCAATATTTTGCTTCCTGATATAAGAAATTACCATATAAACAAGCATAACAAGGGCAATACCCGAAACCATTGCTGAAAACAGGAATATTATGGGCATCAGTGGTGTCGACCACCAGGGATTTGCCTTTATTGATCCAAAAATAAAGCCTACATATCCATGAAGAATAAAAGCAGAGGGTATACCTATAATAGTTATTATATATCCCAGTTTTTTATCCCATTTAAGGACCCGTGGAGAAATATCGCTGATCCCCAGTGTCAGTATACGGTATACCCACTTCATCACACCTTTCTTTTCATTTGACCAGACCACAAAGCTATGCCTGTAGTCAAACCAAATCTCAAGCAAAAGAACGACCATCAGATACCACAGGTAAACAAAACCGAAAATGGCCATTGCGGATGATGAATGAGGCGTTATCATTATCTCATACGCCCTTTGTGGCTGGGACAGGTGGCTGATAAGAGGCATAGGTGCCACAATCAGGAAAGCCAGGGCTGTAAGCAAAGCCAGCTGATATGTGGCTTTAAGTATCTTTACATTGAAAACTCTCTCAAGGGAGGCCAGGATGAATGCCCCGGCTACCAGTCCGGTTATAAAGGGATAAATCACAATCAGTATTCCCCACTGGAGTTCAATCTCGTTGGGAAAAATATACCCCTGCTGATTAGCCAGGATGTCATACAAGTGCTGAAAAGTTGGATCCATATTATCTTACCTCCGAGCTTAATTCATTATAGTATAGTTTTGACCCGGTATTCAGATTGGGCCTTAATACCTGTGTGATATGCTCCTTCAGGAACTTTACAAGCTCGCTATCTTTGTCGCGCAGGTTTCCATAGATCCTGGCACCTGTGGGGCAATTCTCCATGCATGCCGGAGCAAGGCCTTTTTTCAGCCTGTGATAACAAAAAGTACATTTATTGGCCACATTCTTTACCGGGTGAATAAACCTGCAACCATATGGACACGCCTGTACACAGTATCTGCACCCGATACAGTATTTTTCATCAATAAGCACAACTCCTTCCGGACTTACATAAGTTGCACCCACAGGGCATACCTGTGTACAGGGAGACTTGTAGCAGTGATTGCACATTTTAGGTACAAAGTAGGATTTGAAAATATCGGAATCCGGTATTTTCTGCTCAAAACCTTCTATACCACCATCCGGAGAAGAAATATCAACCTCTCCGTTATTCTTTACAGTATATTGTTCCACCCAGGTCCGGAAAAAAAATGGTTCTTTAGGAACATCATTTTCCATTTTACAGGCCCGGGCACAATTTCCACAGCCTATACATTTCTCAATATCAATGCCAATACCATACCAGGGAAGATCTTTATCCTCTGGCTCAGCAGCATGAATCAATAGCCCGGATGCATTTAACAATGATAGCCCTAAGGAGGTACCTGCTAAAGCAGCTGCTGATTTAATAAACTTACGACGAGTGGATTTTAGTTTTTCATTTCCCATGGCGCATGTGGATTATGACATTCCGTACAATTTTTACCAACATTATGTTCCTTCAGATCAACTTGCATTATTACATCCTCAGATTTTCCTGCATTCTTTGAATGGCAACGTCCGCAGAATTCCCTTCCTGCAGGTATTATTATATCAGCCGCATCTGCACTGTTGACATGTTTTTCGCCGGGACCGTGGCAAATTTCACAGTGTAATCCGCTATGGGCATCGGTTTCCTTCAGGTCCCTGATATCCTCATGGCAATCAAAACATGCTGTCTGTCCGGCATAATTTATATCAATACTGGCATTTTCAACCAGCGATTCAGCCCTGTAATGCCCGTATTTACCAAATGATTTTGGTTTTATCTGGTGCCGGACAACAAGAAAAAGTGCGATAAACACGGCAAAAGCAAGGGCAAGCCTTGTTATCTGTGGAGGAATATAGAATTTCATCTACGGTCAGGTTTAGTCCTAATATTCTGTCAAGATATCGTATGGGAAAGCTACTTCTTTAAAAATATGATAAATATAACTATCTCAATTACTGCATATAGAATGATTCCAAATAAGAAGTCGGGAATTTTTTTATGCAATAATAGCGGCAAACTCTGAATTGATGCGGGTATATTATATCCCGAATAGTCTTCCCGATGAAAGTGGGAATGCAGATTGGTTAATTTAAAGTCATCTTCATTAAAGATAAATGACCGCAAAATGATCTTTTTAACTAATTTCCAGCAATATCTCAAGGATCTGCCTTGCTGCCTTTGACACTGATGTCCCGGGTCCGAAGATCGCAGCCACACCGGCATTATACAGGAACTGGTAATCCTGTGGTGGAATAACTCCTCCTGCTATAACCAGGATATCTTCCCTCCCAAGGTTCCTGAGTTCTTTTATGACCTGGGGAACCAGCGTTTTATGACCTGCTGCGAGGCTTGAAACGCCCAGCACATGTACATCATTCTCAACAGCCTGTTTTGCAGCTTCTTCCGGTGTCTGGAATAATGGCCCTATATCAACATCAAAGCCAATATCGGCATATCCTGTTGATATTACCTTTGCCCCCCGATCATGACCATCCTGTCCCATCTTCGCGATCATAATACGAGGTTGCCTTCCATCTTTCAGGGCAAATTCCCCGACAAGTTCCCTTGCCTTTTTGAAATCATCATCTATCTTATATTCAGACGAATAAACTCCGGATATTGTTCTTATCACAGCTTTATACCTCCCTGTTATTTTTTCACATGCATAGGATATTTCGCCCAGGCTGGCTCTTTTCCTGGCAGCTTCAACAGCCAGTCCCAGCAGGTTACCTTCTCCTGTCTGCACACATTTTGTCAGATTGTCCAGTGCCTTACGGCATTCTTTTTCATTACGTTCAGCACGCAGTTTCGCAAGCCTTCTTATTTGCGATTCTCGCACCATTGAGTTATCCACTTCCAGTGTTTCAATAGGCTCTTCTTTCTCAAGCCTGTATTTATTTGTCCCGACTATAGTCTGCAGACCCGAATCTATTTTTGCCTGTGCCCTTGCGGCAGCTTCTTCAATCCTCATTTTTGGCACACCCGATTCACAGGCCCTGGCCATTCCTCCCAGGTCCTCTATCTCTCTTATGTGGTCCCATGCACGATGGGCTATTTCTTTAGTAAGGTTTTCAACATAATAGGATCCTCCCCACGGATCAATCACCCTCCCCGCCTGTGTCTCTTCCTGTATATATATCTGTGTGTTTCGTGCAATACGCGCAGAAAAATCGGTTGGCAGAGCCAGGGCTTCATCAAGCGCATTGGTATGAAGGCTCTGGGTATGACCCAGGACGGCAGCCATGGCCTCTATACATGTCCTTCCTATATTATTATAGGGATCCTGCTCCGTGAGACTCCAGCCCGAGGTCTGGCTGTGGGTGCGTAAAGCCATTGATTTTGGATTCCTCGGGTTAAATTCGCTGACAAGCTTTGCCCAGAGCATGCGGGCAGCCCGCATCTTGGCTATCTCCATAAAATGGTTCATGCCTACTGCCCAGAAAAAAGAAAGCCTTGGGGCGAATGCATCAATATCCAGCCCTGCCTTTATTCCTGCCCTGAGATATTCAAGACCATCAGCCAGTGTATAAGCAAGCTCAATATCACATGTGGCTCCTGCTTCCTGCATATGATAACCTGATATGCTTATCGAATTGAATTTCGGCATGTTAGCTGATGTGTATCTGAAAATATCGGCTATAATACGCATCGAGAAATCCGGAGGATATATATAGGTGTTCCTGACCATGAACTCCTTAAGAATATCATTCTGAATGGTACCGCTCAGTTCATCGGGCCGGGCACCCTGTTCCAGGGCTGCCACAATATAGAAAGCCAGTACGGGCAGTACGGCCCCGTTCATTGTCATCGACACCGACATCCTGTTCAGAGGGATATTATCAAATAATAATTTCATGTCGAGTACAGAATCTATTGCCACACCGGCCTTGCCAACGTCACCTGCCACCCTTTCGTGATCGGAATCATAACCCCTGTGAGTAGCCAGATCGAAGGCCACGGACAGACCTTTCTGTCCGGCTGCCAGGTTCCTGCGGTAGAAGGCATTCGACTCCTCGGCAGTTGAATATCCTGCATACTGTCTTATTGTCCATGGCTTCATTGCATACATGCCTGAGTAAGGCCCCCTGAGGAACGGTGGTATTCCTGCGGCAAAATCGAGATGATCAATATCGTTTATGTCCGGTTTGGTATATACGCTTTTTACAGGTATCATTTCGGGTGTGATCCATTGATTTACACTGTGATCTACCCGTGAAGATGTCCCGGAATAAATATTATTGATATCGCTATATCTGAATCTCGGCCTCATAATTTTCCTGTTCAAAACTCATTTCAATTCCCAGTATCTCATTGAACCTTCTGAGCGTATCTGTCATACTTAATCCTGTATAAATGAAATTCTCAATACCCAGCTTCCTGAGCTCATCGGTGCAGGAAGGATTACCGGCAATTACTATAACGGCCCTGCCTCTTAACTCTTTGAATATTACAGGGGCAAAGAGGGGATATTCCTCATCAGAACTGCATATCACAACAATGTCGGCTCCGGATTTCATCGCCCTGTCAATACCTTCATCAATGGTTTCAAAGCCAGTATTGTTAATGATACTGTAACCGGCACATCCAAAGAAATTCGCGGAAAACTGTGCCCTTGCTTTCCGCATAACTGGATTACCCAATGTCATAAGAAAAACAGATGGTCTGTATGATGATCTGTCAACAGCTATTCTTATCTCTTCAAATTCCGTTGCACCTCTCATCAGCCTTACAGGTTCAACCATACAGTCATCATCATTACTGCTTCTATATAATATTCCCGTCTCAGGTTCAGGAGTGATTGTCTCCATGATGTCAGGAAACTGGTTTGTACCCAGTAATATTGTTTTCTTTGCTGATATGGCTTTCTTCCTTTGGGCTGCAGATTCCTTAAGCCTCTTCTGAACGGATCCCGATTTCAGGCTTTCAAGGAAACCTCCCTGCTCCTCTAACTCCAGAAAGATCTTCCAGGCTTTATCTGCAATCATGGATGTCAGGTTCTCAATATAATATGAGCCTGCTGCCGGGTCAGCAACCTTGTCAAAATTTGCTTCCTCCTTAAGGATCAACTGCTGGTTGCGTGCAATCCTTTCCGGGAAATCATCGGGTTTTCTGAAGACCGAATCGAAAGGTTCGACAGTAAGCGAGTCTGTTCCGCCCAGTACTGCCGACATCGCTTCAGTCTGTGTTCTCAGCATATTCACGTATGGGTCATAAATAGTCTTGTTCCATCTTCCTGTAGTGCAGTGGATTTCCATCCTGGAAATATTATTCCCGTCAGGAATGTATCCCTTCTGAACAACAGACCATAATAGTCGAGCTGCTCTCAGCCCTGCAATACAGGCAAAATAATCCGGACCGGTTCCGAAGCTGAATCTTATCTTTGATGCGGCTTTTTCAGCGCTGATACCTCTCTCTGTAAGCTGAGCCATATATTCACTGCCTGCTGAGAGAGCCAGGGCTAGTTCAAGAGTGACACCTGCCCCTGCGTCACCAAAACGGGACGCATTAAGATGAATTGTCTTCAGACGGGGATAAGGGATAGCAGCCCTTGTCAGGTTAGCCAGGCAATCAAAGCCTTCCTCAGGCGTGACACAAAGCCTGCCTCTTAGCATGAGATGTATAAGAGGATCTGCTTCAATTGCTCCCCTCAAAGATGCTGAAGTCAGCCCTCGCTTTTGAGATATTTCTGCCAGTCCTTCCAGTATCTCAACGGTCTTGCCGTCAGAAACAAAGTTTAACTCTGCGGCATCAATGCAAATGTCCCGTAGAAGTGTTTCAAGGTTAGAAGGATTAACTGATTCCGGATTTTCAATGACAAAGCCGACCGAGTCAACACCTTTCATAAGGATGTCACGTGCCTTCCCGTTGGCTTTCCTGTAATCAGCTATCCTGATATCCTGGCGAACAAGCCAGATGTTGTCTTCCGTCCTGCTGCCCCGGACATATGGGAACTCCCCGGGCAGTGAATCGGAATGATGAATATTCTCCAGATCTTCGGTCCTGTAAAATGGCCTTACATCAAAACCTTCGTCAGTCCTCCATACCATCCTCCTTTCAAAATCAGCACCTTTAAGGTCTTCCTGTATCTTGTTCATCCACTGCTCAGCAGTTGCCGGAGGAAACTGATCAAATAATCTCTCCCTGTGATTCATTATCCTGCCTGTTTACACAAACTGGTGCAAAATAATGATGCTATAATCAAAAATTATATGAAATTTATCATATACGGGTTATTTGAATTCATTCCGACTGACCGCCTCCAAACTCCATGAGATAAGCCTTTATAAACGAATTAAGGTCGCCATCAAGGACAGCCTGTACATTACCTGTCTCATAACCTGTACGCAGGTCTTTCACCATCTTATACGGATGCAGAACATATGACCGTATCTGGGAACCCCACTCAATCTTTTTCTTCTCACCTTCAACCTTTGCCTTTTCTTCCTGCTTTTTCCTCAGTTCCATCTCGTACAGATGCGACTTAAGTATACGCATTGCGTTTTCCTTATTGTTGAGCTGTGATCTCGTCTCCTGGTTCTCAATGACAATACCCGTAGGATGATGCCGGAGCCGTACGGCAGTTTCAACCTTGTTGACATTTTGTCCACCTGCCCCGCTTGAACGATATGTTTCCCATGTTATATCGGCCGGATTAATCTCTATCTCAATATTATCATCCACAAGAGGAGCAATAAAGACCGAAGCAAATGTGGTTTGTCGCTTACCCTGTGCATTGAATGGTGAGATCCTCACCAGCCTGTGCACCCCGTTCTCACTCTTCAGATAACCGTAAGCATGCTCACCATCAATCTCAAGTGTAACTGTCTTTATTCCCGCTTCATCACCCGGCAGATAATCGAGCTCCCTGACTTTGTAGTTATTCCTCTCAGCCCACCGCAGATACATCCTCATCAGCATTTCAGCCCAGTCGTTGCTTTCAGTACCCCCTGCGCCGGAGTTGATCTTTAAAATTGCACTTAGCTGATCCTCCTCCTTCTGTAGCATATTCCTGACTTCCAGGTCCTCTATCAGGGTGAGACAGTTGTCATACTGACTGTCAACATCCGTTTCCTTTGCCTCCCCCTCCCTGTAAAATTCAAATAATACTTCAAGGTCATCAAGTTCCGAACATATCCTGTCATAGTCGATGGTCCAGCTCTTTAAGGAAGCAATGCTTTTCATCAGTTCCTCTGCTTTCTTAGGATCATTCCACAGATCGGGCTGCTGTGAGAGACTCTCTTTTTCAGCAATTTTTTCAATTTTACCATCTATGTCAAAGATACCTCCTCAACGCATCACGGCGTTCTGATAATGCTTTGACCTGTTCGTTAGTTGTCATCTTGTTGTTTTTTCTGCAAAATTAAAATTTTATCGCATACCGGCATTGTTCCAATGATGAAATCCGGCCAGAGTATTTAAGTCTCATTTGTAACCAGGAGCCGCAGGATGCTACATGCAGTAGTGAAAGGAGCAAATAACAATGGAATAAAAGTTAAACTATATTATCATATCTTTATCCCCTGAAATTAAAAAATCATGATAAAGCTTATTGCCTGGTGTAAACCATATGCAAAATACATACTTATTGCATGGCTTATCACGGTCATCACAGTCTCTTCCATACCATCCCTTCCAACACTTAAGATACATACACCTTCCAGGGATATCAGGCTTGACTACCTGATCCATTTCTGCGAATACGGATTCATGGCGATAATGACGTATCTTGCGTTTGCTGACAGGCTATTCAGGATAAATAACAGCAAATGGATTTTGCTTACTGCCGCGCTTATTGCCTTTGCCCTTATGGATGAATTACACCAGAAATTCATTCCCGGCAGAACATATAATATCAGGGATTTCATAAGCAATGTAACGGGTATTATCGCCGCTTTGCTTCTTTGTATTTACATTTTCAACAAGATCAACCGAAGGAGGAGGCATATGTTGTAACCGCTGACCCGAATGTCAGTTTATCTTATATCCAACGAAAGTCCCGGTCCCTGAATAAGTTGAAGTCCCGGTATTGATAGTCAGACTTATAACATCACCTTGATCCAGTTTCATCGTAACCCACTTAATAAGCTCGGTACCGGAACTTATATCCGGCCCTAATACCTCATAAATTACACCATTCTTAAGAATATTCAACACTCTTGCACTTCCTGACCCATCAGCCTTGTAAGTTACAATAAACTGGTAAATCCCTGCGGCTATTGCAGTCATGCTACCATTTGAAGAGTTATAACACGAACCATCGTTAAATTCAATATCAGGGATAACCAGGGGATAAGTTGTCCCTGCTGTAAGTCCTGTCTCAGAAAGAGTCTTCTTTGCCTTGAATCCTATGGAGTTAGAAATATTTACGGTGTTTTTGGACGAAATGCTTAAGTCTCCTGTGTTTATATTGTAACTCAATGTCTGTAATTCATTAAGAGGATCAGAATCTGCATCATTCTTTAAAGAAGAAAGGTCAACTGTTGATGATGTTCCTGAAATACTCAGTGCGGCCGAGGAGCTGTTATAAGAAAGACTCTGTTTAAACGGTGCCAGGTCAATCTCGGTAGCTGCAGGATTTTTTGTGATCTTAAGTTTATTGTTAACGTCCATCTGCAGGTCCTGAATCTGGTTTGTCAGGGCAACCTTGTTCCCCCCCAGGATGGAAAGAGTATCCCCTACCAGGGTCAGTTGGTGAGGAACATTAAGAGATGAAAGGTTTACAGTATTCCCTCCTGAGATAGAAAGGTTACCTCCATCAAAAGACAGTGTCTGGTCATCCGATGCCGGATCACCCGGATCACCCTTTGGTCCCTGGGGACCAGGTTCCAGTGACTTCTGTGCATAAAGAGCATATGGGACAGCCAGGAATTGCATGGTCCCCATGTCAAGGAAATCATTGTCGAATTTAATTTCAACCTTCAGATAATGAGGAGCAAGGCTCCAGTCTATCTCACCGAAATTCTCATAAATACCTCCTGTCCGGTCCCCTTTTCCTATGATTAATGAGAATACACCATACCTGGATGTGGTGACATCGGAATGAAGTTCCTGGTATACAACATTGCCCAGAGGATTATCCGCAATAATGGAAAAACGCACATCGATATCACGGTTAACTATCTCCTTACCGAAGTTATCCCTTGCTACAGCCTGGTAGTTTATTCCCAAAGGTACACTTTGTCCTGAAGACACCCGGGATAAGATTACCAGACCCAAAATCAATAAACATCTGTAAAGATTCTTAACAGTCATATGATCCGATTTTATAGCTTTTCAATCTTAAATGTCCTTAATATTAACTTATCATCACTGCTCACCCTCACAAAATAGAGACCGATTTTTATATCGCTAACCGTGATCTGCTCAATGTGATAGTAATTCGTAACAAAATTTATTTTCATACTCTTTATTACAGTTCCGGTAATATTGATGATCTCAATACGAAAATTCCTGGCCACATCACCAAACATCTTCACATAAACATAATCTGTTGCAGGATTGGGATAAACATCTACCCCGTTGCCTTTTGAGGAGGTATCCTCCCGGTTTGCTATTAATGGTTGTTGAAATCCCTGTGTAAGCACATACCCGGCACTTCCTGTTATGTCAACGGCTGTCTGACCAATTGTCTGTGAAAAATTAATGTTGTTATGAACAGCCTGTCCTGCTGCCGGGGCAAGTACCTTGGGCGATATACCCTGGGATAAAATATTTAGCTCCCAGGCCAGTGCCAGAAATATAAGTAATGGTATTCTTTTTGTCATTTTAAGGTCAGGTCAACTGCTTCAAAAATAACCAAATTTTTGACAAATTAACAATATTTGTTGATAAATATGTTAATAACTATGACCGGACTCATCCTGTTGTTATATCAATAATGGGTATATTGTATGTCCTCTTTTTGTATCCTTACAATTTGCAATCCACGATCAACGCATTCCATGAAACTATGCTCAAATCGTACATGTACCATAATCTCATTGAAGCCGGGTGCGATGAAGCCGGAAGGGGTTGCCTTGCCGGTCCGGTAGTTGCTGCTGCAGTGATCCTTCCGAAAAATTTCAGACATCCGGTGCTGAATGATTCCAAAAAGCTGACTTCAGCACAGAGATCCTCTCTCAGGGAAGAAATTATAGGAACAGCCATAGCGTGGAATGTGGCATTTATTGACAATAATGAAATTGACGATCTAAATATTCTGAGGGCTTCCATTAAAGCTATGCACAAAGCTGTCGAGGGACTTACAAAAAAGCCGGAGTTCCTCCTGATAGACGGTAACAGCTTTTTTCAATACAGGGACATAAATCATAAAACAATAATAAAAGGGGATGGTCTATTTTTCAGTATTGCGGCTGCATCGGTACTGGCAAAGACCTTCCGTGACGAATATATGGAAAAGATACACCTTGAATATCCTGAATACGGATGGATAAAGAATAAAGGTTACCCGACTGCCTTCCACAGGAAGGCACTGACCGATTTTGGCATAACACCTTATCACAGAAGATCTTTCAACCTGTTCAACACTCAGTTGATGATCGACTTCTAGAGCTGTGGCATTAGTTCATACAAATAATGTGGCCCAATATTCTCATTAAGGGTCATATCAGTATTTTTTTCTGGAATATAAAAGTTATATTTGGCTGTTAATTGAAAAACCTAAATAAGCTTTATTGCATGATATCCTCATCCCGCAAATGCGGGACAATCAGGAATTATAATTAATTTCATGAGGATACTATGCGATCATTAAAATCAAAATTATTTACATATGAAAAAATTGTTTGCACTTCTGGGAATCCTTGTTTTCACAATTGGATTTCGTGTAAAAGCTGACGAAGGCATGTGGCTGCTGCCTCTTATCGAGAAACTTAATATGGGTAAGATGACAGAATTAGGGCTTAAGCTATCAGCTGATGATATCTACAGCCTTAACAAAGCCAGTATAAAGGATGCTGTTATCATATTCGGAGGCGGATGTACCGGAGAAATAGTCTCCCCACAGGGCCTCATACTTACAAATCATCACTGTGGCTATGGTTCAATACAGGCACATAGCACTGTTGACCATGACTATCTTCATGATGGATTCTGGGCCAGGACAAAAGAGGAAGAGTTGCCTAATCCCGGACTTTCAGTTACTTTCCTTATCCGGATTGAAGATGTTACCGGCAAGGTACTTGCCGGTGTAACGGATAACATGAGCGAAGAAGCCCGTGAGGCTGCTGTTAACAAAGCCAGGCTGGAGATACAGAAAAGCGCCGCTGAAGGAACTGATTACAGGGCCCAGGTAACAAGCTTCTACGGAGGGAACTATTTTTATCTTCTTGTTTATGAAAGATATAATGATGTCAGGCTTGTCGGAGCTCCTCCATCATCAATAGGAAAATTTGGTTCCGATACTGATAACTGGGAATGGCCGCGCCATACAGGCGATTTCAGTGTTTTCAGGGTCTATTCAGGTCCCGACGGGAAACCTGCTTCTTATTCAAAGGATAACATCCCACTTAAACCCAAATACTTTCTCCCTGTATCGATAAAAGGTGTAAAGAAAAATGATTTCGCCATGATCATGGGATACCCGGGACGTACAACCAGGTACATGACATCCTATGAGATAAAGGAACAGCTGCAGATTGTTCATCCCGACAGGATCAAGATACGTGGCATCAAACAGGATATCTGGATGAAGGATATGAAAGCCAATCCAAAGGTAAATATCCAGTATTCCGCCAAATATTTTGGCTCATCTAACTACTGGAAATTCTCAATAGGACAGAAAGCGGGTCTTGAAAGGCTGAAGGTTGAAGCCAAAAAAGAAGCTCTGGAAGACCAGTTCAGGAAATGGGTTGCTGCCGACCCGGAACGCAAGGCAAAATATGGCGATGCTCTTGATCTTATAAAAAATGCCATCGAAGGAAGGGCACCATATTATAATACCCTTCAGTATCTAAATGAATGTATGCAGGGCTGTGAACTGTTCCGCCAGATGCGGCCGGCCATGAACCTGGTAAGTGCTCTAAAGTCTGGCGACGAGGAAAAAATAACAGTGGCAACTGTACGGATGAAGGAAAGAATGGGTGCATTCTATAAAAACTATAATGCTCCTACGGACAATAAAACAACCAAGGCTATGCTCAAGCTTTACAGGAGCGATATCGGCAAACAATTTCAACCCGATATCTATGCCACTGTTATTGATAAAAAATTTAAAGGTAACATCGACAAATATGTTGACAACATGTTTGCCAAATCAATATTCCCGAGTGAATCAAAGCTCATGGAATTCCTTGATAAACCAAACCTCAAAAAGCTTGAGAACGATCCGGTTTACGTGGCTGCAAGATCATTCTATGAAACCATGGCAGTGGTCTCTGCTGAGAACAGTAAGTTTGATGAAAACCTTGATGAAGGGAGAAGACTCTGGATTGCTGCCCTGATGAAAATGGTTCCTGATAAGACCCTGTATCCCGATGCTAACTTTACCATGCGCCTCACCTATGGAACAGTACAGGATTATGAACCGAGGGATGGAGTTATATACAAATATTATACAACCCTGCAGGGTGTAGTGGATAAATATAAACCGGGCGATTATGAATTTGACCTGCCGCAAAGACTTATTGAACTTAACAATAAGAAAGAGTTCGGAAGATATGCCGATCCCAAAGGATATATGCCCGTATGCTTCCTTACCAACAACGATATCACCGGAGGTAACTCGGGAAGTCCGGTAATGAACGGTAACGGTGAGCTGATAGGTCTTGCCTTCGACGGCAACTGGGAATCGATGAGCGGCGACATTGCTTATGAACCGAAGCTCCAGAGAACAATTTGTGTCGATATAAGATACGTATTGTGGATTATGGACATTTACGCAGGTGCTAAAAACCTTGTGGATGAGATGACCATCGTTCAATAAATACCATACAGGCCCGGCTCCAAAAATAATTAAAGGTCGTCTCAAATGTTATTATAACCACAAAGGACACGAAGGCAACCACAAAGGACACAAAGGTAAATTTTTGTATTTAAACACTTTGTGCCCTTAGTGACATCCTTTGAGCCCTTAGTGGTTAAGGATTTTCATCATCTGAGACGGCCTCTATTTTTTATAGAATTATATATTCTTTTTTGTATTTATCTTTGCACCAAATTATGTGTCATGCATTTTAGTCTCATCCAGATCTTCGCCTCTTTCATGGTCCTTTTTGCAATAATCGATATCCCGGGATCGATTCCCATCATACTTGATATAAAGACCAAAACAGGCGACATACAACCAGGGAAGACATCTCTGGTGGCTTTTGGAATATTCATAGCCTTTCTTTTCATCGGCAGCCCTCTCCTTGGGGTTTTCGGAATAGACATATCTTCCTTTGCCATAGCCGGCTCCTTTATAATTTTCCTGATAGGTATTGAGATGGTTCTTGGCATAGAAATCTTCAAACATGCTGCCACGGGAGGCAGCTCAATTGTACCTATCGCTTTTCCCCTCATCGCGGGAGCAGGGTCAATTACGACAATTCTATCACTGAGAGCTGAATACGAACCCATAAACATCCTTATAGCATTGGTCCTAAATATGGTCATAGTATATCTCGTCCTGCGGATGACGGCCCTGTTCGAACGTCTCCTGGGGGACACAGGACTGGAAATATTAAAAAAAGTATTCGGGATAATTCTGCTCTCCATATCCATTAAACTATTCATCTCTAACACAGGTATAATACTCCCTCATGTCAAATGAAATAACTATATACACTGACGGTGCAGCAAGCGGCAACCCGGGTCCCGGGGGTTATGGTGTTGTTCTGATATATGGTAAACACCGGCTCGAGAAGTCACAGGGATTCAGGCTCACTACAAATAACCGTATGGAACTTCTGGCTGTCATCACAGGACTGGAGGCATTGAAGAAGGACGGAAGTAATGTGGTGATCTGCACAGACTCAAAATATGTGGCTGATTCTGTTGAAAAAGGATGGGTTTTCCAGTGGGAATCCAAAACCTTTAAAAAGAAAAAAAACGCTGATCTCTGGACAAGGTTCCTTAAAGTATACAGAAAACACAAAGTAAGGTTTGTATGGATAAAGGGACACAATAATAATGTTGAAAACGAATTATGCGACCGACTGGCCGTCAATGCAAGCCTCGGTGGAAACCTGGAGGAAGATACCGGCTATATAACTGAATCAGAAAACAATACACTTTTCTGACATGGAATATTTCCTCCCGGATGCTTTTGCTTTTCTTAAAATATTTTGCATTTTTGTACAAAGACATTAGCTGTATGGATAAATTGTATATTAGTCCGACCTCAATATCACCCGAGATTAATTTATCTCCGGAAGATAATGTCTTCATTATCAGGGGTAAATCAGCTCCTGAGGATGTCCGTGCACTTTACTATCCTGTAAATGAATGGGTGAAGCAGTTTGTTGATGACCTGATACATTTTGGACCAAGACATTATTCACTGGTTTACCCTCTGGTATTCAGGACTGAACTCTATTATTTTAATTCATCTTCAGCCAAATTTCTATTTGACATTTATATGGAACTGAAAAGACTCCTGGCTGTCGGTATACCTGTTGTCATAGAATGGGTATACGAAGAGGATGATCCAGACATAAGGGATGCAGGCTCCGATATAGCAGTACTCCTGGATATGGAATTCGTTTTTGTCTCTCAAAAAAACAATGGGTGATGAGAGGTCAGGAAGAACTTTATGCCCTCCTGGATGAACTTTCCATCAGCTTTGAATATCACGAACATCCGGCTCTGAACACTATCGATGATGCAATTATACACTGGCGTGATTTTAATTCTGGAAGGTGTAAAAACATCTTTTTCCGTAATCATAAGGGAAACCGTCATTATCTTGTCATCCTTGAGCATCTCCGGCAACTCGATATCCACGACCTGGAAAAAAGACTAAGGCAGGGAAAACTGTCTTTTGCATCGGATAAACGCCTTATGAAATACCTTGGAGTTACACCAGGGTCGGTTTCTCCTTTCGGTCTTATCAATGACAGGGAAAATCATGTTCATCTTTTCATCGACGAAAAACTTAAAGAATTCCATCGCCTGGCTTTTCATCCAAATATTAATACAGCCTCTCTTGTAATCTCAAATTCAGATTTCCTGAAATTCCTGGAATACACAGGCAATTCTTTCGAATATATAAAATTATATGGATAGGGTAAGCGCCCATCATTCAGGTCATTAAGATGCGTCCTCATTAACAGGTATGGATAATTTTTAAAGTCTTTGCATCAAAATGACGAATTATACGTCATTATATGTAAAAAATAAAACCAAAAACTAATATGGAAACCATTTTCGGACATAACTCCCGGAATAACAATAATACGGGCAGCGTGGTGGTTCCGTGTGACCATTTTAAACGACATTAATGTATGAAAAAAATTCTCTCAGTCCTGTTGATATTCCTTTGTATCGTGCCTGTTGCTTTAAGTCAGGATATACCCAAGAAACAATATACGGCTACAAGAATAACAGTTCCTCCCGTTATTAACGGGATTCTTGATGATGAAGCATGGAAGTCGGGGACATGGATTGATGACTTTACTCAACACGAGCCTTACAACGGCAGACCTGCCTCACAAAAGACAGAATTCAATATCTTATTCGATGATAATAACCTGTATGTCGGAATCAAGGCCTTTGATACAAGTCCCGACAGTATAGTAAACAGGCTGACAAGACGTGACGAGACAGATGGTGACCTAGTTGGGATCATACTCGACAGTTACCACGATCTGCGTACAGCCTTCCTGTTTGCGGTAAGTTCGGCAGGTGTAAAATTCGACCAGGTCTTCACCAATGACGGTCAGAATGAAGATTCATCCTGGGATCCCAACTGGTGGGTCCAGACATCTGTCAATAAAGAAGGATGGGTAGCAGAGATGAAGATCCCGTTCAGCCAGGTCAGGTTTGAAAAAAATTCGTCTAATGGCTGGGGCCTTGAAGTGGCAAGGATACTATACAGGAAGAATGAAACTGATTTCTGGCAACATATCCCCAAAGATGCCCCGGGGCTGGTACATCTTTTCGGGGAGTTGAAAGGTCTGGGACAGATCAAGCCCAGAAAAATATTTGATATCACTCCTTATACCGTAGCAAAGGCTGAGACATTCCAGTCCGATCCAGAGAATCCCTTCCTTGCAAAAGGAAGACTCTCAAAGATTAATGGCGGAGTGGATGCAAAAATTGGTATAACCAACTACCTGACGATGGACCTCACCATAAATCCCGACTTCGGACAGGTTGAAGCGGACCCGTCGGAGGTTAATCTCACCGCCTATGAGACTTTCTTCCGAGAGAAAAGACCCTTCTTTATCGAAGGGAATAATATTACCAACTTTAACCTGGGAATTGGCGATGGCGGTGTCGGAAACGACAACCTGTTCTATTCGAGGAGGATCGGCCGGCGACCACAGGGATACCCCGACCTGAAAGAAGGATGGTACGCAGATGTCCCTACAAGCACCACTATCCTCGGAGCTGCCAAGCTTACAGGGAAGACACAGAAGGGACTTTCAGTTGGCTTCATTGATGCTGTTACAGCGGAGGAAAGAGCAACAATAGATACTGCAGGAGGCAGAATACATGAACCCGTTGAACCCCTGACCAACTATTTCATAGGCCGTGTCCAGAAAGACATTAATAACGGAAACACATTAATAGGAGGTATCTTTACTGGTACAAACAGGGACCTGTCTCCTGTGCAGGAGGACTATCTTCATAAGGCTGCCTATACCGGCGGACTGGATTTCACACAGTATTTTAAGGATAAAAACTGGATGTTCAACATCAATACAGCATTCAGTTATGTCAACGGAACAGCAAAAGCCATTGAAAATACCCAGGAATCATCAGCTCATTATTTTCAACGACCCGATAATAATTACGCTAAATTCGATACCACACGTACATACCTCGCAGGATCAGGAGGCAGGATGCAGATAATGAAACTGAACGGACACTGGAATTTCATGAGCGCAACCTTATGGAAGACACCTGGTTTCGAGATCAATGACCTCGGATACATGCGCGAAGCTGACCAGGTGTTATCAGTACTCTGGGCCGGTTATAACCAGTGGGAACCTAAAGGCATATACAGGAATTACAATCTTAATTCCGATATTTATACAGTATATAATTTCGGAGGTGACTGGATGGGTGGCGGTTATGAGTGGAATGCATCCATGGGATTAAAAAACTACTGGAATGTCTGGACCGGCGGTAATTTCACCACTTCATCCCTGTCAACCGGAATACTGCGCGGCGGTCCTATGATGAAAACACCGGGATCGGCAAGTGTCAGGTTAGGTTTCTCGACAGACTACCGTAAGAAGCTAGAGCTGGATGTCCATTCAAACGGATCGTGGGGCTACGGCCATTTTTCAAAAAATCTCTCAGCAGGTATCGGCCTGTCATACAAACCAACCAACTGGCTGTCGCTGTCATTGAACCCATCTTACTCCAAATCATTCAGACAGCTTCAGTATGTTACACAAACCGATTATAACGGTACCGACAGGTATATCTTTGCAAGTATCGACCAGAATGTTTTAAGCACATCTCTCAGGGTAAATGTGAACCTGAGCCCAAACCTTACTGTCCAGTACTGGGGACAACCATTTGTAGCCAGCGGGAAATATCACGATTATAAATATATCACTCAACCGATGGCCTCAAAATTCAATGACAGGTTTGCTGTTTATTCCCCTGACCAGATCGACCTGTCAGACAATGAGTATTTAATTGATGAGAATCTTGACGGTATAAACGATTATAGCTTTGACAGAAACGATTTTAACTTTCAGGAATTCCTGTCAAACCTTGTCGTAAGATGGGAATACAGCCCCGGATCCACCCTTTACCTGGTCTGGAGCCAGACAAGGCAGGGAAACAATGACTCAGGTGTTATGGATTTTGTCAATGACCTTGGCGACCTGTTCAGCAGGAATAATGACAGACCACATAATATATTCCTTATCAAATTCAGCTACAGGTTCGGACTGAAGTAGAAATTAAGGCACAAGGGAAAAACGGGTTAACATCATAACTGAAGCGCGGGAGATGATATATCTCTCCCGCGGTTTGTTTTATTAAGGATTTTGATTTTCTTTGAAAGTATAATCCAATAAAATTCATATCATGAAACTTAAAATCCTGTCAGTTTTACTGGCCCTTTCCGTTGTATCATCAGTATCAGCGCAGAACAAACCCGCATACAGGATATTTACGGGGGAAGGGAAAAAAGCACATTACCGTGACATTATCAAAGGAGCACTTAAAGCCGATGTAGTATTCTTTGGAGAGCTGCATGATAATCCTATTGCACACTGGCTGGAACTTGAGGTGACAAAGGATCTTTATTCGGAAAAAGGGAAAGACCTGATACTGGCTGCCGAGATGTTTGAAAGAGATAACCAGCTCCTGATCGATGAATATTTCGGAGATCTGATAAAAGAATCTTCATTCGAAAGCGAAGTGCGGAAATGGAATAACTATCCCACAGACTATAAACCATTGGTGCAATTTGCAAAAGACAATGGTTTGAAATTTATTGCCTCAAACATACCCAGGCGTTATGCGGCAATGGTTGCATCAGGAGGATTCGATGCCCTTGATAAGGTATCACCTGAAGGCCTGAAATATATAGCACCCCTGCCAATAGCCTATGATGCCAGCCTGCCATGCTATAAAGATATGCTGTCGATGGGAGCTATGGGACATTCCGGTGACAACCTTCCGAAGGCTCAGGCTATCAAGGATGCCACAATGGCAAAATCAATCTCAGACAACTGGAAGGAAGGAAAGATGGTTATCCACTATAATGGAAGCTATCACTCTGACAGGCACCAGGGAATTATCTGGTATCTTAATAAATACAGCCCTTCAGCTAAAGTTGCAACCATCACAACAGTACTCCAGGATAACCTCCAAAAGCTCGATTCTGCAAATGTGCACCAGGCTGATTACGTGATAGTGATTCCATCAGATATGACCAGGACATATAGATAGTTATCAGGTCATTTAACTCCGGTTCTTTACGCAGAACAGTTACATTTCATCATTCTGACGATTGCAGCCTGCCAATCTCTGAAAAGAGGGCCCTGAAACATTTGGCAGGTGAATTGTCATTATTATCCGGCTTTCTTCCATAATAACTGTCAAGGAACTGACCTGCTCCTGACCATACAGTCTGCATAATTCCAAGATACCTGCCTTTCATCTCAGGAGTTGCACTTTTCCTGAATCTGACCATGTCCTCTGCCTGGATCAGGGCACTGCCTGAATTCCTCCACGGGCAGGTTATTACTCTCAACCCTTTCATTACAAAATACACTGGTGTCTGATCAGGTCTTTCATAATGCCAGTCACAAATAATCACATCTTTAGGTATTATATCGATGGCCCTGTAGGTATTATTAAAGCTGGCCTCCCATTCTCCCAACCCTGTTGTCTTTCCATCAAGAAGACGATCGCCCCAAATCCAGAGATGTCTGCCTTTAAGAGCTAAATGATCATGGAGAGTCCTTACCTCACCTGCAAAAAGC
Source organism: uncultured Rikenellaceae bacterium (assembly GCA_964472085.1). GTDB lineage: Bacteria > Bacteroidota > Bacteroidia > Bacteroidales > VadinHA17 > LD21. Next base: position 42,255 of record CAYYIW010000025.1, read on the forward strand.
TCTGCCTTATCCCTTCCGGAACACCTCGGACACTGATCTTCTCCTATATAAAACACTTCATCCATACCTGCATGAAAAGCGTCAGTTTCAAATGCATCACAAATTTCATCAATAACATCAAATACAACTTTGTGTACATCCGGATGCAGGGGACAATAACTTTTACAATAGAGTTTATCAGCATTTGGCCAGACATATTTCACCGGCATCTTAACGTTCGGTGTCTCATCAAATTGCGGATATGACTTTAGTAGATTACCAACCTGGCCTGCCCACGACTGGTGCCCAAGCATGTTAACCTGAGGAATTACATGAATGCTGTTTTTCCTGCAGGCCTCAACTATCTTTTTTACATCTCTCTTTGTAAGCGCATCAGAATCTCTCAGCTCAGGATGGCTCTCGTACTGATAGTTGTAATCCACCCTCAGGATCAGGGTATTGACCGAGCGAGGCGCCAGCTCTTCATCTATGAATTTCACAAACTCATCAACATTTTCCGGACGTGGTGCTGCAATACAGAAACCACGTACAGGCAATATATTTGCAGAAAGGGAGTCTTGTACAGGCAGTCCCTGTGAAAGACTTAAATAGCTCACAGCTGAAAAGAACAAAATCAGAATATGTCTCATCATGTCAGGTTTAAATTCATTAATGTAATTGTTTTGATCGGTATCAGAATAAAGTTATGGAATTTATCCGGATCACAAAAATCAATATCAATATAGACAGATTTAAATGATCTGTGCAATTTATGATTTGTTGTAAAAATAATTGTAAGTACATTCGCAGTTACTGACAATAAACCTTATTTCAATATAAAATTTTTAAAAAAATGAAAAGAAGATTTTTAACACTTGCACTGATCGCGTTCTACTCATTCTCGCTGAGTACTTTCGGGCAAAACAAGGACAAGGCAATATTTGTAGTGTCCAAACCCGGCTTTTACCAGGACTCTATTCTGAGGGATAACAGGCTGGTCAGGGAAAGAACTGAACCCTCCAGGGTACATAAATACCTGGCTGTTGACCTTTCATCGTATTCGCTGCCCAACAAGGTAGATCTCTACAAACACCAGGAATGGCGAAATCCTCCGATTTCACAGGGCAATACCGGTACATGCTGGTGTTTCAGTACAACCTCATTCCTGGAATCTGAGATATACCGTATCAATAAGGAAAAAGTAAAACTCTCGGAGATGTACACTGTGTACTGGGAATATGTTGAAAAAGCAAAAAGGTATGTGGAAGAAAGAGGCAACTCAAATTTTGATGAGGGATCTGAAGCCAATGCTGTTACAAGGGACATGAAAAAATATGGTGCGGTACCGGAGGAAGCCTACACGGGACTCCTTAACGGGAGGAAATACCCTAATCATGCCGATATGGTAAAAGAAATGAAAACTTACCTGGCTTCTGTTAAATCAACGTCTTCCTGGGATGAAAACACCGTGATTGAAACGATAAAATCCATTATGAACCATTATATGGGAGTTCCTCCAAAAGAGGTAAAAGTGAATGGTAATATCTATACGCCACTTCAGTACCTGCATAATGTTCTGAAGATCAATCCCGACGATTATGTCGATATTCTTTCCTACATGCAGAAGCCCTTTTTTAAGGAGGTAGAATACCAGGTACCGGATAACTGGTGGCATGATTCAACATATGTTAATGTCCCGCTTACCGATTACATGAATGCCTTAAAAAGTGCAGTAAGAAATGGCTATACGGTCTGTATCGGTGGCGATGTATCTGAGCCCGGATTCGACAGGGTTACACAGTGTGCTGTTATTCCTGATTTCGATATCCCGTCAGCTTATATAAATGACGATGCGCGCCAGTTCAGGTTCTCCAACCATACAACAACAGATGATCATGGTATGCATCTTGTCGGTTACCTGGTACAAAACGGAAAAGACTGGTACCTGGTGAAGGACTCAGGATCCGGATCAAGGAATAACGATCCGCATGCAAAGGAATTCGGTTATTACTTTTTCACCGAGGATTACGTCAGACTGAAGATAATGGATTTCATGGTGCATAAGGATGCCGTAAAGGATCTGCTCCAGAAGATCAAATAAGGGGTCATTCTATCCTATAAGCTGCTTTTTTGCTGAATTCAGTTCAGCAAGCTGTTCAGGGGTAGGTTCCGGATATGACATTTTGAGGCTTTTAAGTGTGTCGAGGATGACCTGGGATACTATCAGCCTGGCATTCTTCTTGTCATCTGCAGGAACGACATACCATGGTGAGTGCTTTGAACTGGTATGATTAAGACATTCCTCGAATGCGGTCATATACTGGTCCCAGTATTGCCGTTCCTTTATATCAGCCTCACTGAACTTCCAGTTCTTTTCCGGATCTTCTATCCTTTCCAGGAACCGGTCTTTCTGTTCATTCTTCGAAAGGTTCAGGAAGATCTTGATGATCCTGGTCCCGTTATTATGAAGATGTTCCTCAAAGTCAGTTATTGAGCGGTACCGGTTTTTCCACAACGATTTCATCCCGATCAGTTCCTCTGGCAACTTCTGATGGTCCAGTATTTCAGGATGAACACGTACAACAAGAACCTCCTCGTAGTATGACCTGTTAAAAATACCTATCCTTCCGCGTTCAGGCAGATGTCTTGTTGTCCTCCATAAAAAATCATGATCAATCTCCTCGGCACTTGGTTGTTTGAAACTGGATACCTGGCATCCCTGGGGATTAACTCCCGACATAACATGCCTTATAATTCCATCTTTACCTGCCGCATCCATTCCCTGGAGGATAATAAGCAGGGAATAACGGTCGGCGGCATAAAGAAGCCCCTGCAAAGAAGCCATCTCCTTGATGTGTTTTTTAAGGATTTCCTTATACTCTTTTTTTGATTTAAAGAACGGTCCAACAGATGTTGGCCTTTTTGATATCTCAGCTTTCTCGCCGGGATCTACGCTGAAGTCTTTTGATCTGATTTTCATCTTTACCCTCTTTAATTGTACCTGTCTTATTTAAATATAAAGATAACTCTTATTTCCCTATTGATAAATTAACACATGTTCAGCTTGTTTGGTTTACTTGACTTTGAAGTAAATGCGGCATATCTTTGAGTAAGTAAACTTTCTATATGATACTGCACGTTAAACTTCACTGTTTAAGGCGATGAAAAAACACCTAAGATTTCCGATATACCTTTTTATAGTTTTTTTTACCCTGTCCACAGGTTGTGAAAAAAATCCTGGTACTATCCCTATAGTAAGCCCATGGATACATTATGGCAGTATGACGGACCAGGGAAGAAATACCTATAAGACAATCCTTATAGGTACCCAGACATGGATGGCCGAAAATCTTAAAACAACAACATTAAATGACGGAACACCAATACCTATAATCACAGATGCCTCCGAGTGGTCGGGTTTAACTTCCCCTGCTTGCTGCTGGCAAAATAACAACCCTGCAAGGAAGGTCACATACGGAGTGTTATACAACTGGTATACAATAAACACAGGAAAACTTTGTCCTGCAGGATGGCATGTTGCAACCGATGCGGACTGGACCACACTCGTAAGCTACCTGGGAGGTGAGAATATTGCCGGCGGCAAGCTTAAGGAATCAGGCTACCTGCACTGGTTATTGCCGAATACAGGTGCGACCGACGAGGTTGCATTCAGGGCACTGCCCGGCGGAGCAAGGCATGCTGGTACAACAGTTGATTTTAAGGACCTTGGTGTGAGGTGCAGCTGGTGGACTACCTCCTCCAATGACGGGCAGGGTGTAAGCATGACGTTATATGATGATGCCATAAATATTAAAAAACACTATAATCCCAAACAATACGGCATGTCTGTCAGATGTGTATGGGATTACTGAATGAGAATTCTGCAATTAGGTCATTATTAAACTCCATTCCTGTCAGACGGACCTCTGCGTAATATACTGCCTCGATCTGAAATAAAGCCTGCCTGAAAAATAGACTATCAGAGATATCAGGACTCCGAATATGGCAGGATACCGGAACAGTTCATTATTGAGCAACATAAGTACAATTGTGCCGCTTACTGAAGCAAGCATGGTAATAAAGATCAGGTTATTCTGGTAACCTGTCTTTTTTTCAGACAGTACCCCTATCACTACAGGAAGGAGAATTCCGGGAGCCCATAAAGTATAGGTAAGTAATAAAAGATCAATTATATTTGGCAGTACAAGGGCAAGAATAATTCCCAAAGCACCAACTACAACTGAAAATATCCTGGCATTTCTCAGGTTATGCTTATCGGTGTCCTTTTTCTTGAAATGAAACTCGAAAATATCCTTGACAATGATCGCAGTTGATGAGTTAAGTATTGAATCTGCAGATGACATCACCGCGCTCATAAGAGCTGCAATGACAATACCTCCAACAAAAGGATGATGAATTTTGGTTATGGTCATTGTCAAAGCATGCTCAGGGTCAATGTTGGGGAAATAATAACGTGCGTATAATGCTATAAAAAACAATATTACCGGGAAAGTAAAAGTAAGGAACAGCCCTGCTCCCGTCACACCCCATTTCGTTTCTTTTATACTCTTCCCCACACAAAATCTTGTTACATAACCCGGTGCGAAAGTCTCTCCTACCAGAAAAGCAAAAAATGTTGAAATGGTGAAATATATTCCTTTACCCCCGTCGAATTTAAAAAATTCCGGTGGCACGACATTGTGTATATCTCCCCTGACGGCCCACAGATCAGGAATACATAACGCAAGAGTTATTAAAAAGCCTATAAATAGAATAATAAACTGGTAAACATCGGTATGTATAACTGCCATAAGTCCACCTGCCGTACTGTAGAGGATCACAATGCTCCCTCCGAGAATAACCGCCCATAAATAGGGTATCTGCGGTATCATGGATGTTATTATCTTACCAAAAGCAACCATCTGTGCCCCGAGAACACCAACGGAAAAAAGCAACGATAACATCAGGGACAGAAATCTGCTCCTGTTATCGTACCTGTGACCGAAAAATCCTGCCACGGTATATAAATTAAGCTTCCGGAACCTTGGAGCTATGAACAGGCCCGAAAAGACAAACTGCAAATACCAGCCTGTCGAAGCGAATAACATCAATAATCCCCAATCGTATGTTTTTCCTACAGCCCCCATTGCAGCCCCTCCCCCGATGACAGTAGCACTCATCGTACTCAGCAGGAAGAACCATCCGATATTCCTCCCGGCTACAAGGAAATCATCCTGACTATTTATTTCTTTACTGTGCCCAATTCCTTTTGAAACAATAAATACGAAATATACACCTATAATAATGTACTGAATATAGTCCTGAGAAAAATCCATAAGGTTATTGAGATGAAAAAGTTAAGAAAATAAGTATGACCAAGAAATTGAATCCGGGACTTACCAGTTCCCCTGACAATTATTTCAATGATGATATGTCTTGGATGTACCTGAAACAAACCAGTTAAACGACTCTTTTTTCTATATAGAAGGAATTTAATAAACTTAGCAAACCAAGGTAATTAACTTCAAACTCCACCAGGTCACCAACCTTGTAATTCTTTTTATTTTCCCCGAGATCCATAACAATCATGTCGGAACTTGAACCGATAAATTCCATATCCCTGTCAACAGGCCGGATATTACTGTCCTCTACATCAAGTAATCCCAGGTCAAGAATTGCCCGGTATGCAATTTTACCATAATCTTCCTCATTTATCTCAACAACATGCCCTGTAAGGTTTGTACCCAGTTCACCTTCCGGGACAAAGGGCTTTTCAGATAATTCAATAATCTCTGCAAACAAACGGAAGATATCGGATTTCATATCTTCGATCCTGACATTATTATATATGTCATTGCCAAAGAAAAGAGTCTCTCCTACCCTGAAATGATTTACGCCTTCCGGAAGTAAATTATTGAAAATAAGAGGTATTGTAACTGAAGTTCCTCCAGACACCAGGGGAATGTTTTTATGGAACCTGACCTGTATAAGCTCCTTGTACAGGCTTAGCTGGATCAGCTTGTCTTTATTTGGCAGCACACCACTAAGGCAATTCAGGTTAGTTCCGATGCCTATAACTTCGATATGGGGTAACTGAAATACCCTGGAATAGAAATGGATTAATTCCTTACGCAGGACACCCTCGCGTAAATCCCCCATCTCAATCATGATTATAATTTTATGGATCCTGTTATGTTTCTTTGCTTCCCGCGAGAGACTTTTAATTGTGGAATATTCTGTGTTTAAACTTATATCCGCATACTCTATGACATCTTCTATATTCCCCAATGCAGGTGGTTTTATGTAAACAGTTTCAACCTCCGGATTAATGGTTTTAATTACCTGAAGATTTGAGGTCCTGGAATCACATACCTGCGTCACACCCAGGTCAAGGACCTCCTTAATGAACAGTTCATTCCCACACAGGACTTTTGTTACAGGACTCCATTGGATATCATGACTCCTGAATAGCTGGTCCAGATAATTATAATTATATTTTAGTTTTTGCCTGTCTAACTCTATATATGCCATGAACCTATTTTTGCAAACGCATTTCAAGGTATTTACTTGTGAATCCCGATTTCCTGTAAAGATGTACGGCAGGATTTTCCGGTTCCACATGCAGGGCTACATTACCTTCGGCTTCATTGACTGCCTCCCGAAGCAACTGTTTCCCGATTCCCTTTCCCCTGTAATCGCGATGTGTGGCAATGTAAACCAGTATGTTCTCAGGTATATATCCGTTCATGCCTGTCCTGTTCATCACAACTGCACAGATAATTTTATCCTGTTCATACCTTACCATCAGAAAACCGCCCTTACCCGATTCTTTCGAGAAAGCATAGTCTATAGATTTTCTGATATCTTCCCTGGAATCTCCGAATTCATCAAGGTGATCAAATAAAAAATTAACAATACGATCTATTTCATCATCCGATGGCTTATTCCCCAGATGATACTTCTTCATCATGGTCATTACGATAAATTTTTTTGATTGATATCGCAAAGGTACCGAAAAATACCCTAAATGAAAAGGAAGAATGGGTTTAATCGGGAAGCCGGATTACTTTGCTTATTGGGAAAAGATATTGTAAATTTGATCAGATGAGTATGTTATGCTAATTATTGGTATGCATAAAACCACAGAAAACAGGAATTATGAAAGCATATATCTGTGAAAAATACGGACCCCCGGAAGTCCTCAGGCTAAAAGAAACTGAAAAGCCCGTACCCCGAGACAATGAAGTACTCATTAAGATACATGCCACCACAGTTAATGCTGCAGACTGCAATGTACGCGGTCTCAGTTATATCCCCACAGGACTCGGATTACTGGCAAAGCTCATGTTAGGATTTAATAAACCGAAGATCCCGATAATAGGCTCTGTCCTGGCCGGAGAAGTGGAAGCCGCGGGCAGCAAAGTCACTTCCTTTAAAGTAGGTGATCAGGTATACGGAACAGGACCCGAACTGGGGGCTTATGCTGAATATGCCTGCAGGCCGGAGGATGGCGCCCTGGCCCTGAAACCCGGTAATATAAGTTTTGAGGAAGCGGCCACTGTCCCCTACGGTGCCCTCACGTCCCTGTATTTCCTGAAGGATGTTGCCGGCTTATCTGCCGGTCAGAAGGTCCTGGTAAATGGGGCCTCAGGAGGTTTAGGGGTGTATGCAGTGCAGCTGGCGCGCTATTTCGGGGCTGAGGTGACAGGTGTCTGCAGTTCCCGCAACCAGGAATTTGTCCGCTCGCTGGGTGCACATAAGGTAATAGACTATACAGGCGAAGATCCAGCGCAGACGGGAGAATCCTGGGATATCATCATGGACGTGGTCGTAGGGAAAACTTCATTTAAGCGTTTCAAAAAATCTCTTGCCCCGGATGGATATTACCTGGCTGTTGCCGGTGGACTGAAGGAGATGCTTCAAATGATCCGTACTTCAATTACAGGTGGAAGAAAGGTGAAGTTCGGAGGAGGAACCTCCTGTGAGAAAAAGGAAAACCTCGTGTTTCTTAATGAACGTATGGAAAAGGGCGATATCAAACCTGTAACGGAAAAAAGCTTTCCCTTTAGTGAACTGGTTGAGGCTCACCGGTATACGGAATCCGGGGTCAGACGGGGAAGTGTTGCAGTGACTGTTCCCTGAAATAAGAAACACACCGGATTCAGTTAGTTATTACAATTCCATGCATAGTTATTACCAGGTTAGATGGCACTTTAAATGACAGAATTTTATACCCGGGATATGTTGCTACAAGTATAAATTAATTAATTTGATATTTTGAGTAAATCTGAAGATACCAGTTATGGAATGCTTTATATTTTGTCCAGGATAGTATTCATATTTTGTGCGATCTATTTTCTTATAATGGGACTTGGATTGATCTTTAGTCCACAGGTACTTATAAAGGGTATTTATGATGCTGAAACAAGTCCGGCAATTACCGGCATTCTCCGGGGTGCCGGAGGATCAATCATACCATATTCATTGCTCTACGTACTGGTCTGCATGGATCCTTTCAAACGGCAGTGGGCCTTGACGGTATTATTGCTGGCAAATTTTACTGCTATTGTTCTTGATTTAGTATCCGTAATGCTGGGTGAATATAAATTTTCATATGCACTGTTTGATATTCCGGTTGAGGTGTTGAGCATAACTGGCATAGGGATAATATATCTGATCAGGAAGAAGATGTAAATGAGACATTAACCTGCGGTTGGATGATTTTCTTTGTTGCTGAATACATCACTGAATTCTATGTATCTCTGAACTTCCTTCATATTAGTTTTTGTTGTCCTTTGAGAAATATACCCAGACAGACTGCAGATAAAATGATGAATATCCAGAGAGCCCCAACACCAATGAAGAAAGAGACCGGCTCTTCCGTGTCGGACAGACCTGACAGTACGTTATGTAAAATAATACCGGCAAAAGCAACAAGAAACGTTATTCCGGATATTTTCAGGAATACTTTCAACCTGCTCAAGCGATTTTCGGCTAATGTTGGTTCTGTCTGATCATGAAATAAGCTGATCTTCTTTTTCCGGACCATCACTACCAGGTATATCACTAGTCCATTTTAAATCTTGTGATGTATCAATTATTAATGATGGAGGGAGTTTTAGGCTCTACCAGGAACCGCCGGAAGTATTTAATCACATGAAATCAATTAATATTAATGGATGGCCAATAATTGCTAAAGATGTAACAAATAATGTGCAATGGGATCTTCGGATTTCAACGAATGCCTTTGCCTTTTGGTCGATAGGGCTAGTATTAAACTCGATAATTAATTTGCTGATAAACAGTCCAGAAGGAGATTTCAAAAAATTGGTATTGGCATTTTACATTAATGAAAATAAAATGCTTCTTTTTGAAAAATGTCTAAAAAAAATAGATCAATTAACATTAAAAGTATTTTAAGTCAGTTAGAACGTTGAAAGATTTTCCAAAATGACTAAAGGATAATTCATACACTGAGAGTATAAATTTATATAATTAAAATAGAAATAATAATGATTTTGGCCCTAAACTTTTTTATGTTTGGGTTCTAGCGGGGATGGTGCCAATCATTTCTGCAGCGAGACTGGCCCCCTGGAGAGATATGGGGGGCTTTATTTTTTAATAAATCGAATTCCGGTTAGCGATGGTTACGCGTTAAAGAAGAGAACAACCGTTAATTCTCGGAAACCATAAAAAAGATAAATGGGGGCTTTATTGCCTCATCATCAATTGACAATTATGAAAATATGACTTAATTTTGATAAAGTCATGTTTATCAATTCTGCAATACGATGAAAAAATTATTCTTTTTTACTGCCTTTATTGTATGGACCTTGGTGTCTTTTGGTCAGACCGAACAAATCGAAATTGATAATTTGAGCAATAAATATAAATCGGGGGAAATTAACCTTAAAGAATACCAAAGCATGGCAAATGATTGGAAGGATTTGATCACATTCTTTAAAGGATTCCCGGTATTGCCTTATAATAAACAAACTGGACAAGTTGAATTTAAAAAGGTATTGACATTTGACAATGTACCTAAATCTGTAATCTATGACAGAACAATGGAATGGGCGGCTTTAAGATTTGGAAGTCTTCCTGCAGTATTTAATTACTCAAATGAAGACGACGGAAGGATAATATTAAAAGGTTATTTTGAGGTTTTTTATAAAGGGGATACATATATGTTATTGGGAAATAAAAAGGAAACCGTTAGAAGTATTAAATGTTTTCATACATACAATTTTTTTATAAAGGATAATAAGCTGAAGGTTGAAATCATGAATATTTCATACAAATATTTTACAACGGCTTACTCACTTAATATTTCACCTATAAGTTATTACTACCCCACTTCTGAAATAGAATTACCTATAAATAAATATTATCCAATAACTAATACCGATCCTATCGAATGGAAAGGTAGGTTGGATTTACTTAAACAAACGGACGAAAAAATAACAGCTCTCGTTGGTGACTTGTCAAACTATATTAGCAATGAGGCTGCAGATTATGATTT
>CAYYIW010000026.1:0-51724 GCA_964472085.1 uncultured Rikenellaceae bacterium
GATGTAACCATAAACACGCCGGTAGTTGTCGATTTCTCAGAGCCGATCGATCCCGGAACAATTACCTCAACCACATTCAGCCTGACATTCAATGGTTCTCCCGTCAGCGGTAAATTTGAATTCCTGAATGATAATTCACGGGTTGTCTTCCGTCCGGATGTGCCATTGGAATTCAGCACCGTGGATATAACTAACGAGTATGAAATAGAATTAACGACTGGAATATCGGATGTATCTGATCCCGCACTGAAGATGGAGACAGGTTTGAATTCAACATTTACCACGGCTGACAAGCCTGTAGCACCGCACATCTATTATCTTGATCCACCGGCAGGAACAGTCGGATCAGTTGTGACGATAGCAGGAACAGGTTTTGATCCCACTCCCTCAAACAATATTGTACAATTCAACGGTACTACGGCTGCTGTAACCAGTGCGACCCTTACGAGCCTTACAGCAAAAGTCCCGCTCGGTGCCCTTCCGGGCATGGTTACTGTTAGTCTTGCAAATGGAATTACAGCAGATAATTCAATGTACTTCTATGTAATTCCTCAGTCTGACAATCCGTGTGAGAGCGTCATAGCCAATTCCTCAGTCGGGACAAAGTCGACAAAGGATGTCGCTGTGGAACCCAATGCGGCATATGCTTATGTGACCAATCCACTTAGTGACGAGGTAACTGTTGTTGATCTGAATGATAATTCAGTCTCGCCTACATCTATCCCTGTCGGAAAAACACCGATGAAGATTGATATCAATCCACAGGGCACAATGGCCTTTGTAACAAATTTCAATTCACATGATGTTTCAGTAATTGATCTGCTAAAGAATGAGGTCATTAAGACAATTAAAGTCGGGATCCAGCCTTATGGAATTGCAGTGACACCTGATGGCAAAGGTGTCTATGTCGCCAATTCATTCTCGGAGGATATTTCGCTTATAGATATGGACCCCACCAGCGGAGGATATGATCATGTTATAGCCAATGTGAAGACCGGAACAAATACCAAGAATGTAGCTGTATCACCCGATGCAGGTATGGTACTTGTAACTGGTGATTTCGGACTGAAGATCATCGATGCAAATCCTGGGAATGCCACATATAACAGTGTAATTGCCAATATAAGCTCAGGAACAAAGACCAGGGATGTTGCAATAACACCTGATGCCGGGCTGGCGATCGTATCAACCGAGGATGGGAACCTGCTGGTAATAAACCTGCATCCTGAGAATGGGGATTATTCCGATGCTGTGATAGCCAATGTTTCAACGGGCACAAAATTATCTAATGTCAAGATAAGTCCTGATGCAATGTTTGTATATGTTACGGCTACAGACCTGGATGAGATTTGGGAATACATGCTAAGCCAGACAGGAACAGGCACATCAGGCGGATCGAGTTTTGGTGGGCTGGCGCTGATCAAGCAAACCACCACAATACCTGTCATTGCGCCTGAAGGATTATTCCTCGATCCTAAAGCTGATTACCTGTATGTTATCGATGGCTATTCCGGATCACGTGAAGTCTCTACCATACAGATATGTTGTGGTCCGGTAACCCCTGAAAAAGCCATAGGTGACATGATTATGGCGATACAAAATATGATTCATTCAGGGGCAATTATGGAATCTCACGGGGATCTTCTTATTAAAAAACTTAATGATGCATTATTTGATCTGCAGAACAAGAAAACCAAGTCAGTGATCAACGATCTGAAACCATTCATCAACAAGGTAAATACACTGATGGATGATGGTAAGATGGATTATGACCTCGGATTACCGCTTATTGAAGCTGCATCCACACTGATGGATCAGCTGGAAAGTATCAAATCAACCAAATCGCTATCGACCAATGCAATCCGGGAGAAGGAGGAATTTGAAACCATACCATGTTCCAGCCTTGGAGTCATTTATCCAAATCCTTCCAACACCACTTTTACAATAAACTTTGATGTTGCAACAGTCGATGAAGAATCTGAATTGGTAATAATCAGGGTATATAATGTCTCGGGACATATTGTTAGCACCCTCATTAACGACCGCATGCAGCCGGGTCACTATACAATAGAATGGAATGCAAAATATGACGATGGGTTACCTGCCGAAAGGGGAACTTACTTCATACATTTCCATACAGGTAGTCATGAGATGGTGAATAAGGTGATATTGGTACGATAAGAATACTTAACAGGAATAAAATCAACAATTCAAAAAAAGAAGAGTTAAAGCAGAATGTCTATTTAAGGATCTCCTGAAGGTGCTTTACCGTGATATCCTTCAGATGGATTTCTGCTTCTTTTCTCTTTACTGAATCTGTTACGAGGTTAATATAATTTTGCCAGGTATTTATGCTGTTGTTTATATTCCCATTGGCTTCATAGGCCCTGGCAAGAAACAAGTGTGCCTCAGGCTGGTCCGGATTTGATGCGACTGAAAACTCAAGATAACTGATTGCATCTTCATAAATATCTTCCAGGAAATAGGCTATTCCCAGGTTTTTATTGATCAGGTATAAATATTCAGAATCTGGAAACTTGCTTTTTGCAATATTAAGGACCAGAATAGCATCAGCCGGCTGATTCATCATATTATACAAATGACCCAGGGCACTGTATGCCTCGATGAAGGTTGAATCTATCATGATTGCTTTTGAATACCATTCGATTGCCTGGTGATAATCGTGCTTATCGTCAAAGGCATAGCCAAGATTATAGGCAGCATTCTGATTCCCGGGATCAGCACTTAAAGCTTCAAGTGTCTGCTTTATGGCACCGTTAAGATCGCCTTCCTTCACACTCACGGCTGCCAGGGTTGTCCATGCAGCCGAGTTTTTCGGATCTATATTAAGGGCAAGAGCCACTTCCCTCCTGGCAGCCTCCAGATTACCATTATCACAATATTCCCTTGCCTGTATAGCATGTATTCTTGCCTCATCCCCTTTCGCATCTCCTGGTCTTATAATCCTTACTATGTCACTCCACCTGAAAATAAGAGCTGCCAGGAAAAAAAGAAGTAGTATACTGTAAAGGTATTTTTTTAGTCTTGATGTCCTTTGTCCGTTAAAAACCTGAATTCCCTGTTTGCTTATAGCACCATAGGCACCAGTTGACTGAATTTTCTCAGGGGTCCCGTGAAAAGCAGGTACAGCCTGTGAGTCCCGTAAATTATTTTCCAAACCTTCACTGAGCATATTGATGCCGTTGACTGTCCATTTATCGAAATTTTTTATGCCCTGGATTATTTCCGATATAGCGTTTGCTGTCCTGTTTACCTGTATCCTGTATCTTGTCCCGTTCAGGTTCTTCTTTTCATCGTCTTCGGGTGTAAGAGGCTTGTTCACCCCGGGCTCCTTGTAAATGAACTCTATTCCCCTGATGAATCCGCGTAGTTCACCTTCGCATAGTCTTCTGTCAGTCTCATCCAGTTCATGGATCTGCACGGGAAGGACCCTGTTGGCTACGTTTCCGTTTGCCAGTTTGATCTTAAGTCCCAGGTCATCAGAAGAAGCCTGGTCTATAAAAGTTCTTAACTCATTCTTCCATGCATATGAATTGGTATCACAATAGGTGCGGGATACTATCGGGATAAAGATAAGGCATTTAAGTTTCTCTTTTAGTGACTCCTCAACATCATAATTACCCAGGAGTCCGTCTTTATGGTTAATGTCAAAATAAAGAGATAATTCTTCCTTGAATGTTGACTCAAGTTCACTCCTGAGGTCCTTTACAAAAGTGGTAACCCAGCCGTCCTGTTTGTTGTCTTTCTGACGATAACTGATGAAGATGTCATAATTGTATCCTTCAATAATACTTGACATCGAAGATATAATTGGTTCATTATCAAAAATAAGATATTATCGGGCTAATTGCAACAAATTAAGCTACACAGTAGGAATCACAAGAAAGTAAGAGCTCCCTGATTCGTCGGATTGTACTTTATTATTTGCAGGGGCTTTTACCTTTTTTTGCCCTGATCTTTGATACAACGAACGGGTAATCCTTCATAGACACCTGTTGTCCCGCGAAATATCTGAGCTGAATTATAGTCAAGCTGTCTCATCCATGCATAATCACCCCTGATGGAAGATGACCAGAACCTGGTAGACTTGTTAATATTTGTATAATAGCCGGCTCCATCGCGCCATCCGGAAGGGAATGCTCTGAAACGGCTTTCATTGGTAGCGCCGGTATTAGGAGTTTGCCACATGTAAGTCCCTTTAAGTTTCAGTTTGCCTCCTTCATCCTCTCCCCGCCACTTTTCCTGGTCAGCCTGCTCAGGGCTCATCCCCAGATAGATCTCAAGCTGTTTCCATTCTTCATCACCTGGAATATGCCAGCCATCCGGACATACACCCTGAACAACTTCATTACCGGTATCTCCGGTAGCAGACAAGTGCATTGCAGCCGGCCATGTATAAAGGTTCCCATATCTGTCAGCCAGGGCTCCGTAATTTTCATACCAGCAATATGCTTCATTATACCAGGGCATATTAAACCATTCCATTCGATCCTCTATTCTCGGAATTAAAGTGCCATCGGGATAATGAGAGACCCTAAGATTCTCTCCCAGCCATACCTGCTCACCTATTTTGACCGGATAATAAATATTGTTGTCTATATCAATTACCGGAAGAACCATGGAATCCGGAGTAATAAATGACTTTCCCTCACCATAATATGTAACGGATTGGGTTTTGGCAAACGCTTTCACATGATAGGTTTTCCCCGGTTCTACATCATAAACCCTGCTACTGAAGGTTCCTGCACTACTTGCAGGTCCAAGCTGGATTACTTTAGTTTTTCCAGGAGTTGTCGATTCAGAAAAGTAAAAACCATGCTCATCAATTTCTCTTCCACCGGTATTTACTATTGTACCTTTTAAAGTATATATTCCTTCTGAATATACTTCAACATCATCCGTTGCAATTACAGGCAACTCTTCATGTTCGCTTTTCCTGCAGCCGGTTATCCAAAAGATAATGATAACCAGATATACCTCAAATTTTACACTTACAGGTTTCATCTTTTAAATGGTTAGCATTTGTACATATGACCTTCATAATGACTGGTTACCCTATTAGAATATTAATTATGAATGAAAGTATTCTGTCCATATAAATTTTTGCATTGATCTTCAGGGTCAAAGCAAAAAATACCAGAGATATGGTAAAATATTTTAACTTTGATTGAATTGTGTCACCAGGCAGATAATTAACTTCCGTTAATAATTTTTCTTTGTCTATGCTTGAAGATGAAAGACATGGTAAAAAGAGCGTCATCACAAGACGGGCGTTTGTCTTTAAAAGCGCTATTGCGGTAGCTGCCCTGGGAGCTGCAGGTATCTCCGGCTACAGTATCCTTAATGATGAAAAAACCAGATTGTTCTTAAACTATCACAGGATGGGTCATTGTGCCCCCTCTGTGATGGAAACCCTTCTTGAAATGAACCACATCAGGGACCACGTAATGGTAAAAACGGCCGGAGCTTTGGCAGGAGGGATTGCCGGTCCAAGTATGGAATGCGGGGCACTGACAGCACCTGTCATGTTTCTTGGATATCAAAAGGGAATACCGGAAGATATCAATGATAAATTAATGATGATTAAGCAGGTCCAGTCATATTACAATCAATTCTATCACTATAACGGTTCAGCTGTTTGCACAAATATAAGGGACAGGCATGATAACGGATGCTGGAAAGCTATATCAGGATTTTATGATATATTCATGGATTGCTCACAGCATCCAGGAAAACTTTCTTCTGAGGCAGAAGACTCATATTTTCTGCTGCTAAATTCATTTAAAGGTAATGATTTCCACTGCTCGCACAATGTACTAAAAAAAATGCGGAGCCACATTGATATAAACCGGGACCTGCATGGTGCATCCTGGCCTTTTATCGGAGGCATAGCAATGCTCAACCATACATGCGGTGCATTAGCCGGAGGTGTTATGGCACTTTCATTCTCCCTGGCCGGGATAGAAACCAGTTTCTTCAAAGTTGCCAGAATGAATAAAATGCTGAAATCAAATGATGAAAATGCACTGAGTAGCAATATAAATGAGTTTAATAATGCAATAAACAAAGGAAGGGAACTGGGACAGTGGTTTCACAGAGAATTTGGATCCACAACCTGTCTTGGCATCTGTGGATATAACTTTTCCCAAATAAAGGACACAGTTAAATACCTGTCAGAAAACTGCATGGGAAAATGCTTGCTTATTACTGAGCAAGTGGCAGCTAAAGTAGAAAGTATGATCTTATAAAACCAGGAATATTTTATATTGAAATAATATTTAGCTCCTTTCCTGTGGACTCTTCATATAACCGTTTCGCCGCTTCGGCTTTGTCGCCACTGAAAGACGAATCCATCGAGTTGGCTTTCATATATGACTGGTAAGCCCTGTCATATTCCTTTACATACATATAATAATCGCCTTTTGAGTCGTAAGCATTTGGATTATTGGGGTCCAGCTCAATGTATTTATCAAAAGCTTCCTTAGCTTTATCGGGTTGTTTAAGAGTGAGGTATGCATAACCCAGCTGGTTATAAAAGGGTGCAGGTTTACTCGCTATTGTTATCGCTTTCTTTATTGTTTCAACCATGCCTACAGAGTCGCCTGCCAGTGACTGGAAAGAGATAAGGTTATTATAGGCATCGGGATCTGAAGGATACATCTCAACCAGCTTTTTGCCGTCATTAACAACATCAGTATTACCCTGCCTCAGTTTGACAAGGGCATCTTTTAAAACTTCTTCCCCCTGATTAAGTTTCTCTTTTGAGTTAATGGCTGCATTGGCATATTTCTCAAAGTTATCATTTGAACGGTTAAGAAGTGAAAAGAAAGCCAGCTGGTAATTTGCCATGAAAAAATCAGGATCTTCTTTCAGAGCGGCATTAAATTTATCGATAGCTTTCGGCAAATTAACATCATTAAAATATTTCATGCCCTGGTTATACAGGGTCAATGCTGAATTGGAGGTTCCTGTAACCGGCATAAGCTTTCCCCTATTCTGCTGGCAATATCCAAGGAAAACCGTTGATAGTAATGTCATAAGGATAAACAACTTCTTCATTTCTTTTTCTTTTAAATTTTTGACCTGTAATTTATTGTGTAAATATTCAGTATAACAATCAGGGATAAAATAGGTTTACAGGGTTTATCCTATAATATTGCAGATTCAATTTATTTCATACCAGGTTGTCAGCCCTGGTGCTAAATTTATTTAATCAAATTAGCTGAAAACAACTGTATTCATTTACACTGAATATCACTCCTTATACACTGGTCCCAGGTATTTATCAAGCCAGGCAAGGGTTTCTTTAATATACTCAACACGGGGAGGTATAGGATCGGTCTCATAAAGAATCAATTTTTTATCTTCGGGTGGTGTTCCCAACAGATCTAATAAAACACGTGAAGATGTTTCGGGGGGATAAATAGCATCATATTGTCCATTTAATATAAGAGTAGGCGTTGTTACATGGCTTACGTAATTAATATCCTCCGAACCTGATAAACCGAAGCCCAATAATCCTCCCGCAATCAGGACACTCGATTTAAACCGTTTTTCCACAGCATTTATGATTGCCGCCATACTCCCGCACCAGCTCATTCCCATATAGGCAATTTTATTACTGTCAATGTCAGGCCTTATCTGGAGATAATCCAAACACCGCCTGATATCTTTAACCTCCTGTATAACAAGCTCTGTGTAAGAATAGCTTTCTGAACCCTTATCAGAATTAAGTATTGGAATATATTTTGGATCTCCTCTTTCAAATGTGCCTTTATAAACCGGATACATTACTGCCCTTCCATTAGTGATAAGAAAGGACAGGAACATCGTGAATTCATAATAATTTTCCAGTTCCATGCTGGAAGGCATAAGGACTGAAGCGCTTCCGGGAAAATAAATAACTGTTTGATAGGGAGGAGTACCTACTGCCGGAAGAAAGAGGTGTGCCAGGATCCTTTCCTTACCATAGGCGGCATTAAAGCTTTTGGTTTCATGTATCCATCCTCCCGGATCATAAGAGAACTGCTTCTTATATATTTTGAAGATATCCTCCGGGACCTTTGCTTCCGACCGAAAATCACGTAAAACCGGTGTTTCCAATGAATTAAAGGCAGCACGTGGCAATGATGTGGTATCAATGTAAATTGCAAGCCTGTATGGCTTAACAAGGTTTCTCCAAACGTCATTCCCCTTTATCTGTTCACTTATTTCAGGAAGTACTGTATTCTTTGCCCATTTAATCCTGTTCTGACGAATGATAAGGTAAACCGATGCGAAATCAAAACAGCTGCTATGAGTATTGCCGGTATGACAATCTTTACCTTCTTAAATCTTCCAACTTTATCATGTTCATTATATTCCGCTTCCGCGGCACTGAACGCATCCTCAATGACCCCATTTTGTTCTGGCCCCATTTGAAGCAACAGTCTGACCACCCTGTACAACCTGTCAAAATGTGTTTCAAGAGGAGGTGCAAGAGCATCGAGCCAGTGTACATCGCTGATATAATATTCCAGTTGTTTCGACATCGGAACATCTTCGACCCTGAAGGGAATGATTGCCAGATCGTGATGAACTGCCTTTCCCCCTCCTTAATAACCTGCTGTGAATGATTTGAATTCGAAGAATAGACAAGGATAAATACTTTTGCGCCCGTAATTCCATCTATAATAGCTTCCGCGAAGGGAACGCCGGGATTTATGTCTCGCGGAGCAATCCAGCAACTTATTCCTTTCTTCTCCATGATTGAGCAGATTGCATCCGCCACAGATTTGTCTTTATGAGAATAACTTAAAAATACATCGTGTATCATACAGTGGTATTCGATATATTAATTGCTTCACTATCAAATTTAAAGCTTTAGGAATCCAAATGCAAAATATTTATCCTCCCTGCCTGAATATCCAGTCTGTTATTAGCCCGAAAATAGTAACTTTAGCATGAGTCCGGTTAATATCACTTAATTATCAACTGTCGATTATTGTATTTTTGTTATAGCCTTTAACTCTTTTATCATGAAAAAGACTTCCCTCCTTCTGCCAATCATCATGCTTATCACATTAGTTGCTTGTGTGTCGGAAAATAATGAGCCTGTTACTCTCCCTGACCGTCATCGTCCAATGGATACAGGCTGGAAGTTCCTGCGCGACAGTATTACAGGAGCTGAGACTACTGCCTTTAACGACAGCAACTGGCGAACCATTGATCTCCCACATGACTGGAGTATAGAGAACATAGCCGACACAGATAATGCTGACCACATTGGACCCTTTACAAAAACGAGTGAAGGTGGTCCGGCAACAGGTCATGTAAAAGGAGGTACCGGCTGGTACCGGAAACATTTCACAGTAGACAACACCTTTAAAAACAAGGATGTATCGTTATGTTTTGACGGTGTTTATATGATATCGTCTGTCTGGATAAACGGGAAGAAAGCAGGAGATCACTATTACGGATATACTCCGTTTTCATACGATATCACAGGTATGCTTATACCTGATGCTGATAATGTAATTGCCGTAGAGGTAAGAAATCCCGGGAAAAACAGTCGCTGGTACAGCGGATCAGGCATTTACCGCCATGTGTGGCTTACAGTTACGGATTCGCTCCGGGTGATGGACAGAAGTTTATTTGTTACAACAGATGTGAAATCAAAAGACACTGCACAGGTCAATCTATCAGTCATTCTGAACAATAGTGGTACAGGCTCTGCCAACGCCAAACTCGTTACATTTATCAGCGATACCGGATATAATTCCCTGGTAAAGAAAGAGTCCACCTTTAAAATTGAACCTGGCGGATCATTTCCTGCAGATATCTCCTTTAAACTGGCTGATCCGGTTTTATGGTCGCCTGATAATCCTCATTTATACATGGCTACAGCCCAGATAATAAGGAATGGCAAAGTTATCGACAGCTATTCTGTTCCATTTGGCATCAGGACACTGAGCTTCAGTGCTGATAAAGGCTTTTTGCTGAATGGCAATCCTGTTGAGTTGAAAGGCGGATGCATGCATCACGATAACGGGTTGCTCGGATCTGCGGCATTCGACAGGGCTGAAGAAAGAAGGGTTGAATTAATGAAAGCCAATGGTTTTAACGCTATCAGGACGAGTCACAATCCTCCTTCGGAACAGTTCCTTGATGCTTGCGACAGGCTGGGAATGCTGGTAATAGATGAAGCTTTTGATATGTGGGAGCATCCCAAGAATCCTGATGATTACAGCAACTATTTCAAGGAAAACCGGAGATCTGACCTGGAATCAATGATATTACGAGATCGCAATCATCCGTGTGTATTTGCATGGAGTATCGGCAATGAAATTTATGAACGGGCTGATACTTCCGGAGTACGTATTGCCAATCAACTGGTAAAAGTTGTCAGATCGCTTGACAACACCCGTCCCATTACTGCAGCTATATGTATGTTCTGGGATCACCCGGGCACTGACTGGTCAGCCTCAGAACCGGCTTTTTCATACCTGGATATTGGCGGCTATAATTACCAGTGGAGAGAATATGAAAGTGACCATGAAAAATTTCCTGAGAGAATAATGATGGGTACTGAATCGGTTCCTATGGAAGCCTTTGAGAACTGGGAGCAGGTGGAAAAAGATCCCTGGGTCATAGGTGATTTTGTATGGACAGGAATGGATAATCTTGGAGAATCGGGCATAGGACAAGTTTACTAAGATAAAAGTAACGCCGGATTTAACATGCCATGGCCATGGTATGATGCATGGTGTGGCGATATAGATATCACAGGCCAGAAAAAGGCTCAGTCGTGGTACCGGGATGTGGTATGGCGAAGGAGTAACCTTGAGATGGCTGTTCATGCCCCTGTTCCCGCAGGTAAAAAAGAAGGCATATCATACTGGGGATGGCCCGATGAATTTCAGAGCTGGACCTGGCCCGGACAGGAAGGTAAGACACTTGAGGTATCTGTTTACTCACGATGCCCGGAAGTAAGGCTTGAACTGAATGGTAAAGTGATAGGGCAAAAACCGGTGTCGGAAGCAACAAAACTGACAGCTAAATTTGAAGTGCCGTATTCTCCCGGGGAACTTAAAGCTATTGGGATTTCAGAGGGGAAAGAGGTAGCAAATGAAACATTCATAACAGCAGGCAACCCGGCTTCCCTGGCATTATTACCTGACAGGGACCAGATAAATGCCAACCGGAATGACCTGGCATATATTACTGTGGAAATCAGGGATAAAGACGGGAACCGTGTTCCAGGTGCAGGAATAGAAGTGAGTTTAACAGTAACAGGAGACGGGGAATTAATAGCAAGTGGAAACGGTTCACCTGATGACATGCAGAGCTTTAATAAACCCGTATGTAAAACCTATAATGGCAGGTGTCTTGCGATTATAAGACCTTTTGCCCGGGCGGGTAAAATAAAACTTGTTGCAGAAGCAGAAGGAATTTCTCCTGCAGAAATTGATATTATGACGAAATAGAAAACTCTGGCCTTACTTTATATTATATTCAGAACTGGCTGCACCAGCTAATCCGGTTGTTGTACAACCTTCCGTCTTAATAACTGATTTGCCGGAAAAGCCAGTATTGTTATATGTTATTATTGCTTTTCCTGTACTGTCAGTATGGATATCACCAATCCACATAAGAGTCCCTTCCTTATTAACATAACGGCTTCCCGAAGTATTATCCCTGCCAGTGTTTCCTCCTGCAGCAGTACCTGTTGACGATACTTTATCCTTATTTATCTGACCTGATTTGGTATATACTTCTATTACACCCATGGTATTGAACCCTGTGTATTTCTGAATATCCATAAAATTTGTCGAGACATTGATATGGTCTATATCGTTTGGTGGTATTCCCTTAAGCACAGAAGGATCATCTCCTGACGGAGTCCCGTTGATAACAATAATAGCACCGTCCTGCTTACTGTTAGTGTTTGGTCCCGATTTGGAAAAAACTATTTTGCCATCAATAAGCCGGTAAGGTTCAATACGGGCAATAATGCTCATAATATCTGTATTACTGTCATATGCATTTTTATCCTGTTTTTCTTGGCCTGATCTGACTGATCCTTTATTTTTATCCTGGATCACGAAAGCATTCCCCGGAGATTTCCAGCTGTATGCCAGCATCCAGGACGCAAGAAGACATAAATCATTACGATACCTGGAATCGGTTTCACTTCCGGTATCAATTTGTTTAAAAGGAATATCCTTATCTCTTACGTCTTTGATGCTGTGCCAGGTAAAGCGGCTGAAAACATTGGCCAGAAGCAGGTTGTCAAGGACCTTTTGGGATGAAGGTTCGAGAAAATGATCCGGTGCCGGAATATAACCGACAAGATAATTCCTCAGGTTCAGCCAGGAATCGATCGAATAATTATCGGGTAATTGTCCCGCAAGATCTTTTTCCACAACCGATAATGCAAGATCCGCTTTAACAGGCTGCCCATTATCATCGAAGCTTCTTATTGTAATCAGAGTATTGCCGTCTTCATTCGGTGCCATAATACCGGTCTCAATACTGATACCGAGTTTTTTATTTTCATGCAGATAAACGAGCCTTTTGGACAAAAGGTTCAATAAAGGGTCAAAGACTGCTATCTCTGCAACACCTGCGGGAAAATCTGCAATGGGGATCTTAATTAATTTCTGGTCGGAGATCATAAACGTCCTGGCCATGAGAATCTTCCCTCCCATTTGCAATAAAAGGGAACCGGAAGTGGAATGATCACCTGTTGCCTTTGCCGAAAGGGTAAGGGTATCATCTGTTTTATTGTAGACTGTCATAACAAGTCCTGAGCTCTCCGGCCCGGGAAGTGGGAATTTCTTTGAATAACCGTCCGGACCGGTGACCTTAAGGAAATATTTCTTGCCTTCTGCAGGGATAAGGCTGAATGAGCCTATTCCTTTGAACTCCGGAGATATCCTGCATATCAGGTTGTTGTCATTATCAAATATACCACCATCAAAATCAACCGGTCTGTTTACATTGTCAAATGATCTGAAAGCAACCTTTGAACTGATCCCGGCAAGTAGTCTTCCTCCTTCCGGGTAAAACGCCACATCGAGATAATTATAAGGAGTGGCCGGCACAAGGCCCTTATTTATTTTCGATCCCCGGTAACCGGCATGAATAATTATTTCAGTATTGTTGCTCTCTGTAAAGTCCGGCAGACTGATGCTGATCTCTGCTTTACCATCCCTGGCTGCCTTACCCTTGCCTTTGAGATCTGATACCGGCAATCCTGTCACTTCATAATCGAAGGCTGCCGGTACAGGCTGATCATCTTTCCCCTTAAAATACAGCATAAGCTTAACATTTGAGGATGGCATACACAATCCCTTCCCTGTCGAAATTTCAACATCAAGGTTGTCTTTTTTCCCATCTGAAACGGAAAGTTGCTTAAAGAAGGCCTTATCCACCGGTATGTTTTCCATCCATCCGGTATATGCCGAAAGCATGTAATTACCGTTCTGAATTTGTTTTGGTATATCCAGAGATCCCTCGACCGTGTTATTATGAATTGAAAATTCAGATCCTGCAACTTCAAGGCCATAAGTATCATAAAGTTTCATGTACAACTTCCTGCCGGATGCTTCAGGCGGTTTCCCTGTAATGTCAGTAACCCAGGCCCTGATAAGAATCCTGTCGCCAGGGGAATAAAATGATCGGTCAGTTTGTACATATACAGCCTCTTCCGGATATTTCTGCAACCAGAGATCGAGTTTCTTCTCTATATCCTGTATACGTCCCTGAGAAAACAAAGCAGAGCCTCCCATTACAGGGAATAACATCAGAATTGTCATGCTCAGACAGATCAATTTAATTCGCGGTTCCTTCATGGCCAAGAGGTTTTTACTGACTTACAAATTTCATCATATCGGTGTCGTAATTATTCTTCACCTCACAGGTGTTATTAAAGAACATTACCGGATCTTCCTTTTCATTATAAACCGGCCACTCAGGAAGACCATCAACATTAGGATTACCTGTTCTTGCAAAAGCAGCCCACGCTCTGCTTATTTTATCAGCAAGAGCATATGCCGCCTGACTGTCACCGGATTGTTC
Organism: uncultured Rikenellaceae bacterium; assembly: GCA_964472085.1. GTDB lineage: Bacteria > Bacteroidota > Bacteroidia > Bacteroidales > VadinHA17 > LD21. The sequence goes on from CAYYIW010000026.1 coordinate 14,083, forward strand.
CCTGTTACGTGCTATATTATTGAAAACAAAAGCTATTTCCATACAATGGACAGCTTTCAGGCGTCCGTTAAGAATAGGTGACTGCCATGTGAAAAGATACATATAGACCGGTGCTGCACCCTCAACACCGGCCTTATCATTTGCGAATCTGACCGAACCGGGTCTGAACATCATATCAACATCAACAAGATCTGAAGGTTTGGTATCATCCGGGAAATACTTCCTGACTGTTGCAACGTAGTCATCAGTCTTGTCTCCGTATCTTTCCCTAAGTATTTGCATGATCTTGTTTTTATCTGCCTTTGCTATTGCAGGATCGAACAGTGAAGCGAGGAATTCATTTTTGTTGGTCCCAATAATCAGGGGAACATCCTTACCTATGGCTTCTGCTTCAGGAGTTCCAATCTGATAGGGAATTACATCATTATCCACGCTTGGAGCCCATCCTAACCTACTCATCAACCCTCCTGAACGGGGGAGTGTCTGAGCGACCTTCCGGATAGCATTGTTCCCTGCTTCTAGAAGTTTATCAAAGGGAACATCATTCAGTTTGTCCACTTCAGATGGTTTAAGTCCCAGTTCATCAAGGATCGCGAATCCTATTTTCTGTGTTGTACTCTTTTCCTGCAGTTTCCCTGCTGCACCACTTTCCATTATTCCTTTATGGAAGAGTCCTTTGGCAGACGGCATATTCATTAATACCGCCACTTTCCCTCCTCCGCCCGACTGACCGAAAATGGTTACATTGCCAGGGTCACCTCCAAAGTTGGTAATATTGTCCCTGACCCATTCCAGTGCAGCTACAATATCCAGCATACCAACATTTGCGGAATACTTATACTTGTCGCTTACACCTGACAGATCGAGGAACCCAAGTACATTGAGCCTGTGGTTGATTGAAACAACCACCACGTCAGAAGTCTTGCTGAGGTTGAGTCCGTCATAAGTGGGTAGTTCGTGTGAAGAACCGGCAGTATATCCGCCTCCGTGAAGCCATACCATAACCGGCCGTTTCTGACCATCATTGATACCTGGTGTCCAGACATTCAGATTCTGACATTTTTCATTCATATACCCGAAGTTATGCTGTTGGGCAAACTCCATCTCATCACTCAGTATCATAGATGAAACATTTATCGGGCAGACAGGGCCATAGGATCTTGAACTTCTAACCCCTTTCCAGGGATCAGGTTTCTCAGGTGGCATAAATCTTTCGGATCTGGCATATGGTATCCCTTTGAAATTAAAGATACCATGATCTATATAACCTGCCACTTTCCCACTGACAGTCTGTACAATAGCTGTGGTGCTGTCAGCCTTTATGGTGTCTGTAACAATCTTATTTTTAACCTGGCATGAAGAAAAAGATAGCATTACAACTGCCAGTACAGTTGTCAAAAGATAACTTATTTTCATTATTTGAGTATATTAAATCCGTTTATATAGCAATGTATATACATATGGATGATAATCAGGCAGATGGCAAAGCCTTACGTGCTTCCCTGTCAGGATCATCCTGCAATTCGGAAACATCATTGAGTACCATTACTTCTCCCTTCTCGGAAGTATACCTTGCCCAGGCAGGAAGTCCTCCATTATCAGGATTACCTGTGCTCATGAATTGAAGAAGGGCTCCGGACATCTTGTCGGAGAGTTTTCTTGGCCGTTCTCCTCCTCCCGTATGGGTAAGCATAAGATCGGTATTATAGAACCAGTGGCAGATATCGCTGCAGTGGAATGCACGCATCCGGTTATCGAAAAGAGGTGGCTGCCAGCAGAACCAGGCAACATAAACAGGAGGAGACTGTTTCGATTTTGCATCAGCCAGGTTGACAACACTCTGGCGGTTTCCGCTTATCATAGACCATATCTCAACCGGTTTCTTGTCAGGGAATGCTTTTGCATACGCATCAACAACTTCGCCTGCCTTATCGCCCAGACCAGGACCAAATCCTGCCCGTGATTTAAGATATTCTTTCACCTCGTCAAAACTCACATCTTCCAGCTTTGCATTTGTCCTGCTGGGAGCAAGTTCATTCATGGTTGAACAGATAATCATAGGAACATCTGCGGCTTCCGGAGAAGCATCGGGATAATACGGATCGCGGGGTATATAAACACCATCTGCGCAGGGACTGAAACCAAAGCGCATCATGCCTGACCCGGGACCTGATTCAGAAGCCAGTTTCCTCGCTGCCCGGTTAGCCATCAGGTAATAGTCCATCCAGGGCATTTCCTGCAGTTTACTGATATCTCCTGGTTTCAGACCGGCTTCCTTCATAATATATTCACCCAGTTTCTCAGCGTATTCCTTGTTTCCTGTTCGAGTAGAAGCCCCGCTAAGAACAACAGCCTTATGAAACAATCCCTTCGCCGAAGGCATAGCTGTCAGTAAACAGACTTTAGCACCACCGCCTGATTGTCCCATTATTGTAACATTTCCCGGATCACCTCCGAAATTGGCTATATTATCCCTTACCCATTCAAGGGCGGCTACCAGATCCAGCATCCCTACATTTCCTGATGCAGCATACTTATCACCACCAACTGATGCCAGGTTCGTGAATCCCAGAGGTCCGAGTCTGTGGTTAACCGATACAAAAACAACATCCCCTTTCCGGCTGAAGTTCTCGCCGTTATATCCGTCCTGTTCAATGCCGTTACCATTGGTAAAGCCACCACCATGGATCCAGAACATAACCGGTCTCTTCTTCCCGTCATTTATTGCAGGAGTAAAAACATTCAGCTTAAGACAGTCTTCGTTTACATCATAATAATTCCAGTGATCAGCAAACGATGCATAGGCGTTGGCATACCTGTTCTCCATTATCTGTGGAGCAGTATTAGGCCAGAATACTGCTGGAAAAACATCTGTCCATTGTTCCGGCTTCTGTGGTGGCATGAACCTGTTGGCCCCTGAAGTATCGGCACCATAAGGCATCCCCAGGAAATAGTTTATGCCTCTCAGGACATATCCCTTTACCTTGCCATACTGGGTATCTGCAAGTGCTATCTCATCACCTATAAATAGGACCTGGTCTTCATAACTGACAGGTATTCCTTCCTTACCTGCAGCTGTACTGCATGATGCAGTTGCCAGGGCTGTTGTTCCGAAGGCAAGACCTGTTGCTCCCGCCCCCATTGTCTTAACGAAATTTCTTCTGTTAGTCTTCATATAATTATGTTTATTTAATAGTTATTACTCCTGTCGCTTTCATGGCTGCAGCTGCATCTTCCGGTAATTTCCAGTTATTGTCAAAATATCCCTGGGTCACCACATTATCTGGCCCTTCCCTGAAAAGAATAAAATCCTTCAGGTTACGCAATGCATCTGTTACAGCGCCCATGAAAGCAAATCCCTGCTGTTGCTGCGGATTCTTGGGAGGAGTCCACCATACAAGGCCGGAATTAACCAGTACATAGTGATTATTAAGGGGAAATACATAAACAAGCCCGTAATCCCTGGCATCATTTTTAAGCTCAAGAGGGAGCCTGTCGGCATACTTCTCTATTATTGCATTTGTTTCACGTGTGCCAAAAAGCACCAGGTTGGAATTATCATAATCACTCTGCCTTACCTGCTTATCAGACAGAACTCTTGGGAATACCATAATGCGTCCCATCATTCCCCGGTCGAAAGCCCAGTCTGCTGCCTTCGAAGCTTCAGCTCTTCTCTCAGCCAGTTCCTCCTTAGAAGGTTCACCTCCTGTACCATATACATATACATGATTACTGCTGATAACAGCACTCAGAGGTCCTTCAGCACCCTTTTGTTTGGACATCAGGCCGGGGGTAAATTTCCTGTTTACCCAGCTTCCCTTCGATTTTGAAAATGATATGGCATCCGGTGTCTTCACGGAATATGTTTTACCATCAACACTTACTGTCACTTTCTTTGCAGGATCAAACATAGGATGTCCTGAGAGGTTAAGCGTAAAAGCTTCAAGACCATCACTTTTTACCTCAATACTGTTCTGCCCATTGAATTTAGCGTCTATGGTAGCCAGGGTTCCGGGAGTCAGATTATCAAATGTGACCCAGTAAGCTTTGTCATACTTAAAATGGCTGCTTGAGAATTTCACATCTGCCGGGAACGGATCACGGACAAACTGGGCAAACCAGTCAAAGATAAACCCGTCTTTATAGGCATATTCCCAGCTGTTATGACCTATACCAGGGTATTCCACATAGTCAAAAAGCTTTGCATCAGTTTTAAATTTAGCTCTCCACTCCTGTGCAGTCTTATAAAGAAAGTCCTTGTCGCCAATAAAAAGATGCACAGGCAGGTTTTTGGCATTACCTGAAAGGTCGATGGTACCTTCAGGAGGTGCAGGGCAACAGGGAGCTATAGCAGCCCAGATATCGGGCCTGGTCATCCCAAGCCATAAGGTGCCGCCACCACCCATTGAGAGACCGGTAAGATAGATCCTGTTCTCATCTATACTAAACCGGCTTTTTACATCAGCAAGTACATCATATACATCCTGCTCGGGTATACCCTGGTATCCCGCTGTTCCGCGAGCATATGGAGCCGCAACAATATAATCTTCATCTTTCAGCTTTGGCCAGTACCTTGTTACCTCAAGGTCAGTTTCGGCAGGTACATGTCCCGGCTTAATAAAATCAGGACCCTGGATATTCCCCTGGCCAAAGGCACGACGCAGCCCCAGCCTGTGATTAGACATCGCCCCATGCAAGAAGATCACCAGGGGATATTTCTTATTTTCATCAAAATTCTTTGGAATATAAATAGCATAAGGCTGGTCTGTTTCATCAACTGTCGAGAAAAAGGAAAGATCCTGGGGACCCGCTTTTAGTTTTTGGGCCGATGCATTATTTAAAGCACCTGCTGCAAGAGAGACAACAAGAAGCAGGATAAATGGGAGGAAGGATTTGTTTTTCATATTAAAGTTTTTTATCGTTTATGGTAATACAGAATATGTTCAAAAGATAATTTTCGTGCATTTTTCAGGGTTGGAAATCATGGTGAGATAGTATGTGTCAGATTCATTAATAAACCAAATTGGATATCTTTAAAGCAATTACCTGGTGATTTTAAACTACAGATCTGAAAGACAAGTCTTGAGCCATAGAGAATAAAATTAAACAAAAACTGCCTGATCGTTGTTAATTCGCCTATTTTCATATCCATACAATCATCTGGCCGGATAAAGGAACAAATAAAAAAGAGCCCTTTAACCCTATCCAAAGGTTAAGGGCTCTCATTAACCACTTTTCAAAAATGATCCTAATAACCCGGATTCTGCGTCATCGCAGAATTGACCTTCATTTCATAGTCCGGGATAGGAAGAAGCTCGTTTTTATTCAATTTATAACCGGCATCGGGTTGAAGTATCGGCTGACCCGGAATACCTGAAGGGATAACTTTACCCTGGTCCTTTAATGCAAGATATGCATCACCATTCTCTCCAAGATTGCCCTGCCATCTCTGGAGATCGAGGTATCTTTCTCCCTCGTAGAACAATTCAAGTTTTCTTTCATTTTTAATTGCTGCAAAGAGATCGTCTCCGGTGGATGAAACAGCAGGAAGATTAACCCTTGCCCTCACCTTATTGATATATTGCTGGGCTTTGGCGTCGTCAGCCGGACTCTTGCGGTTATTGGCCTCGGCAGCCATCAGAAGCACATCAGCATAACGTATCATCCTGGCATTAGTTCCATTATTGCATTCTTTAAAATAATCTATGGCGCCTTCTCCCTCACTAAGGTATGAGACATATCTCAGTTGTACGTACCCATCGTTGCCATAAGGTGTATAGCCTTCTGCAGGAGGAACAGGGAACTGAAGGTAACCGCCAAGAGCTTCTATTTCAGCTTTTGAAATGATATTTGCTTTCCTTCGTACGGTATCGCCGGCAGCAACATAAGCATCATAGATCTCTTTATGAGGATTAAGGAAACACCATCCCATTGACGATGTTATCCCCAGGGCGGGACATGAGAATTGTGTCTCACGTGGATCAACAAACACAAGGAATCCGCCCATTGTGGATTCAGGTCCGAACGGACTGCTGTAATCCTGGTTTGTAACGAATGGAATTTCCCAGACAGACTCTACACTGTATTCCGATTCTTTTTGTAACACCTTGGAATAATCGGGATATAGATCATAATCGTTGGAATTAATTACCTGGTCAAACATATCTGCCGCTTCAGTATATTTCTTTTCAAACAGGTATACTTTCCCCAGAATAGATTGTGCTGCACCTTTCGACAAAAGGTTCGCATAATCAGTTGTAAGATTATACCTGGTTGGCAGAACGGCTATAGCATCCTGCAGATCCTGTTCCATCTGTGCATATACATCCGCCATGGCTGTCCTGGGCTGGACGTATTCATCGGAGTTAAGTTCATGAAGAACAAGAGGAACATCTCCCCAGAGGTTCACCAGGAAAAAGTAGGCATAGGATCTCAGTACCTTGGCCATAGCAATATCCAGTTTTTTATTCTCCGAATCGGGATCAACCCTGTCTATAATAAGATTAGCCCTGTATACACAGCTGTACATCCAGGAGTAGAATCCCCTGATGCCACTGTTTAGCGGCGTGAATCTGTATTCATTTACCTCTTCGAGGATTCCCCCGTTATCACCACGTGAACCTCCTCCTGCATAGTTCTCATCTGACAGTCCGTCAAGAAGATAATAATAATTCCATCCTATGCTTGACTGCCAGGCGTCAAAAGCAGCCATAAGACCTTCAAACGCCTGTTCATCTGTCTTATAATAAGTGTCAGGCACCTGTGCACCTCTTTTGTCGTAATCAAGCCAGCTTTCAGAACATCCGAACAGAACCAGTGAAAAAACGACAATTATTATGACTTTATTTAATTTACTCAATATAGTTTTCATGTGTAAATAATTTAGATTTTAATGGTCACATAGAACCTCAATGCTGATATTAGATCGTAATTACTGAATATCCGTTGTAAACATTTGAGGTTCATAGTAGAGTATTTTTTACAATGGTTACCTAAAATGTAATGTTAACACCAAGTAATGTGGTTCTGCATATCGGATACATACCACGGTCTATTCCTATACTGTTCACATTGCTGCTTCCTACCTCAGGATCCATTCCGGGATATTTGGTGAAAGTAAAGGCATTCTCAAGAGAAACATATACTCTTGCGCTTGAGGCCTTGATCTTACCCAGCAAATTATCAGGTATGTTATATCCCAGCTGGATCTGCTTAATCTTAACAAAAGATCCGTTAAAGAGCATCATGTCACTGTGCCATTTATTGGCTTCCGAATTATCAGCTTTAGGCATTGTACCACTTGTATTTGTGGGGGTCCACCTGTCCTTGGCAAATACCTCCAGGATGTTATAATTCAACCTGTCCGTCCTGATCATACCGATCATTACCTTATTTCCGGACTGGCCCTGAATGAACGATCTGAAATCAAATCCTTTATAATTCAGGGTAATTGTTGTACCGAATGTAAGCTTGGGTATTCCGCTTCCAAGATACTGTCCATCAGATGAGGTTACATACGATGTAGTATCACCTGCTGCGTTATAGTAGATCATATTACCATTGGCCGGATTAACCCCGTAGGTTTTATACCCAAAGAAATACCATATCGGATAACCCTTTTCAAACATTGTAGCAGTGAAGAGGTTAACATCAGCTCCTGACAGCCTTGGATTATTCGGGTTCATATATGTGACTTCATTATGGAGGGTTGCCAGGTTTGCATTTATGGAATAATTAAGTTCCCCTACATTACTATGATATCCCAGCTCAAACTCGTATCCCCTGTTCTGCACATCACCAGCGTTGATCGATGTGGCTGCATTTCCTGCTATAAGCGGAGGGGTACCTGTTGTGATAAGACCCTTGGTCATCTTATTATAATAATCCATAGAGAAGGTAAGCTTCCCTTTGAATGCCCTCAGATCAATACCCACATCAGTCTGTTCACTTGTCTCCCAGCCAAGGTCAAGGTTGCTAAGTGTGGTTGGGAATGTTGCTGTTGAAAGAGTTGTCTCAGATATCGGGTATGCAGTAGGTGTTCCGTTTGATGATGATGCGAGCAGTGAGGCATACGGATAATTACCAAGGTTGGAGAGGCTGCCGTTCTGTCCCCAGCTACCCCTGATCTTCAGGAATGAAATGAATGATTTCGGGAAAAATGACTCATCTGATATGACCCATCCGGCCGATACGGCAGGGAACGTTCCCCAGCGCTTGGTTTTTGAAAGGATATCCATTCCGGCTCCGTCTCTCCTTAAACTGAACTGGAGGAGATATTTACCTGCAAAATCATAGTTAAATCTTCCAAAATATGATAGTTTTCGTGTAAGGGTTCTTGATCCGGAAACATTATCAGTTGGATTGGCCACAGTATACGATAAATCATCAAACATATTATTGTCAACAAGCAGCGGGCCTGATGTTCCCGCCATATTCTTTACTCTCAGTTCGTTTGGAGTAAAGCCGAGAAGCAGTGTACCATTATGTTTACCAACCGATTTGGTATATGTAAGGAAATTATCCCATTGCCAGAATGACATATTCGTTATTCTCTCCGTAACGCTTGAAGAATTATTGTTCTGTGAAGCATTATAATAATAAACAGGGCTATAGAGATGATAATCGGAAAATCCCATTGTAAGACCCATTCTTGTAGTGAAGGTTAGTCCCGGTAGCGGTGTGAAATCAGCAAAGACATTCCCGAATATGTTATTATTCTGTGTTGAAGGATGTGTTCTGTCCCGGTTCACAAAAGGATTACCAACTTCCCCGTTTATATTTGAAGAAATACCATATATATTTCCGTTCTCATCTTTCAGGAGCTTCTTACCAAGATCGAGCAGTGCCTGGACATCACCAGGCAATGTACCGGTATATGCAACAGGCGTAAATGGATCCATCATCAGTGCACCACCGATCACCGATCCGTATTCGCTGTTCTCTGATACTGATTTCAGGTCGGTACGGTTGATCTGCAGATTATGACCTATCTTTAACCATTTTTTGATCTGATAGTTGGAATTAAACATAACAGTGTATCGCTGATATTTATCCTGGTCCCCCTTAACAATCCCATCCTGGTTTAGATAAGATAAAGACATCAGGAATGACCCTCTGTCATTTCCATCTGTGAAGGAAAGGTAATGCTTATCTGACGGAGATGTTGTAAATATTGCATCCTGCCAGTCTGTTGTATAGGTCCTGTCTATATCGGGAGAAAGGCCGCCGGCTTCGGTAAAATAATTATAATACTCATCCGGATTCAATACCGCGGTTTTATGTGCCATGGTCTGTATTGAATGCTGAAATTCATATGTCAGATGACCGGTTCTCGCTCCTTGACCGCTCTTGGTAGTGATCAGCACAACACCATTTGCCCCTTCAGCACCATAAATGGCAGCGGAAGCAGCATCCTTAAGTATCTCTATATTTTTTATGTCATTAGGATCAATTGTGCTTATATCAAATACCCTGGTTCCGTCTACAATATAAATAGGTTCAGATGATCTGTTCGATCCGTAACCCCTGATCCTTACATTCAGGTTAGCTCCCGGAGCTCCAGAGTTCTGGATTACCTGGACGCCTGATGTTTTTCCCTGGAGGGCCTGCTCAGCTCTTACCACTGAAGAATTGGTAAGATCGTCTGTTTTGATACTGGAGATGGCTCCTGTCACAACACTCTTCTTCTGAACACCATATCCCACAACAATAACCTCATCCAGGTCTTTGGTTTCAACATTGAGTTTCACATCAATTCTGGTCTTGCCTTCCAGTGGTATTTCCTGGCTGACATAACCGATAAAGGAAACAAGAAGCGTAGCATTCTTATCCGGAACTGATATGGCAAAGCTTCCGTCAATATGGGTGGTAGTACCGTTGGTAGTTCCCTTTACAACAACATTAACGCCCGGCATAGGATCACCGGTAGCAGCATCAGTTACAGTTCCTGTTACAGTTTGTTGCTGAAAGAGGGAATCAAGCCTGGAAGATGTCCCCGCAGGAGTAAGTACAATCTGCCTGTCGCTGACCACAAACCTGACCTGATCGTCAAAGATATCATGCAATATCTCCTTGATGGGCTTGTTTTTAGCTTCAACATCCACCTTGCGTTCCACATCTATCAGTTTCTGATTGTATAGAAAATAAAATTCGCTCTCATCTTCTATCTTACTAAGAACCTGATCGACAGAGGTTCCCTTCATATCCAGAGAGATCTTTGTGCTTTGTGAATAGGTCGGCGTGGCTGCCATACCGGCTAATCCAAATAAAAGCAGTAAAGCAGAAATCTTCATTTTCATAAGTAATTTTTGGCAACTACTATAAGGTTTAGAAAATCCATAGTAATTATGATTCTTTTTCATAATTTTGAATCGTTAGGGTTAATAATAAAGGAATGTTAGTTCTCTAGGTTTGACATTCTATTGACCATTGACCGGGGGAAAGGTGTTCCAGCACTTTTCCTCCTTGTTTTATGGTCAAGCATTGGAGGTTTTATGTTTCTTTCATATGGCAGGAAATTTTAATTGTTAGTCAGGTTTATTTTGAATGTCCGGAATTTGCCGGGTAAATAATTATTCTTTTCTTTGAGAAGGATCCGTCGGGTAACAGGTTTCTCGGAAGTTCGGTATAGCTTATCGGCGCACTAATCTTTAACAGCTTAAGTATCTCTTCGAGCGATTCATCTTCAAATGTTGCGTGATATCTGTAATTTTGCAGTTCTTTCCCCTGCAATTCTATATCTACATTAAAAATCAATCCTATATCCTTAAGTACTTTACTGAGTGGTTCATTCCTGAATATTAGTTTTCCATCCTTCCAGGCAATATATTTATATGAATCTGTATCAATAATATCACTCTCCCGGGCTTGTAAGTCATAGCTCAGATGCTGGTCAGGATGAAGCTTATATACCCCAGGTGAGTTTCTGTTATGCCCTGCCTCTTTAACTGTTACTTTCCCCGATACAAGTGTTACCTCTGTTATTGGCCGTGAGGCATAACACTGGACATTAAATCTTGTTCCCGTGGCTATTACCTGTAATGTTGAAGTCTGCACAATAAAAGGCCGTAATGTATTGCTTTTCACTTCAAAATAGGCTTCACCGTCAAGGTAAACTTCTCGCACTCTCTTACTAAAGGTTACAGGATACCTTAAAGTACTGCCCGAATTCAGCCAGACCAATGTGGAATCATCCAGGCGAAAGGACGATCTGGTTCCATAGGGAGCGTACACCTTATTAAAAACCTCCTGGTTCTGTCTTAAAATCCCTATTCCGGAACTGATCAGACCAAGGAAAAATGTACCGACAGCCAGTGGCAGAATTATTATTGCTGCAATCCTCTGCCACGATGACCATATTTTTCTTCGGGGCTTCATGCCGGGGATCCTGTTCTTCACTTTCTTTAGAGCCCCTGAAATATCTATATTGCTAATATCTGTTTGTTTGTCAGATGCATCCCAGATATTTTTTAGCTGATCATAATATTTTCTGTTTGCTCCCGATAGGCCTAACCATTTATTCAGTTCTTCAAATTCCGCTTTAGTGGCCAGGCCCGCAAGATCCCTTGCGATCAAAGCTAAAATATCATTCTTCTCTTTTGATTCCATTTCAAAAAAACTGCATTTATATAAAGACGATCAAAGCCATATTGCCCACATTCAAATAGTACAGAATCCTCAATTTCAGCTATTCAGCAACAGACTCATATACAAAATTATTAAGAAATGTAATCTCTCAGGCAGCTCCTCAGCATATGCAATGCCTTTCCTATCCTTACTTCAATAGTCCTAACTGAAACGCCCAGAAGATCAGCAATCTCACTATATTTGAGCCCTTTATATCTGTTCATTCGGAAAGGTGATGAAATTTCTTCAGGGAGACTTGACAATACAGCATCTATCTGATCCTGTAATTCTGATTGGAGCACATATTTATCTGTATCGGTTTCAAATCTGAGAGCCCTTTCCATAACAAAACTATAATATGTCTGCCTGATTTTTTTATGCCTGCACCAGTCGAGAAATTTATTCTGAATTGCTTTCAGGAGGTAAGATTTTAGTGAATGACTAATATTAACTGTTTCATGATCCTCCCATAATCGAACAAAGGTATCCTGAACAATCTCTTCTGCATTACTCAGGTCTTTAGTATACCTCATTGCAAATAGTACAAGGTCCTTGTAATATGCAGAGAAGATATGTGAAAAAGCAGACTGATCTCCGGCCTTAAGTTTTGAAATCAGTACCTTCTCAACCAGTGTCCCCTGATTCTTCGTCATTTGCTCCTGGTCATCGACCAAAGATAATAAATGCAATAAACCCTTTGAAGCTGAAGTTTTTTTCTTTTTGGCAGTTGGCGAATCTACTATCATATTAGGTGAAGATGTCCTGTTAATAAATCAGTGAAATGCCAATCATAGACCGGCATTCCACAATTTTAACTAACCTGCTTGCATTACTATGCAACAAACTAACCTGAAAACACCACAATTATCTATTGTAATAATTTAACCTATTTATGTATATAATTAATTATAAATAATTTGCTGTCTATGAAAAATTTAACCAGAACCGTATTTCTATTTAAGACGTTTGTCACAGGAATTACCACATCTTTTAAAGAAAAAAACACAAAATCTCTTTTCAATAATTATATAAAATTTATCTATAGAATCTTCCTGTACTGAAGAATCTTCCTATACTGATAATTATAAAAGAAAAGGGAATATTGCTTTCCTTTCTTTGGGATAACCAGGAAATTCCTTAATGTACCACATGTGATGATCTTTTGCCCTTGAAATAAGATTTACACAGGTCCAGACCAGAAATGAAAGAGCAGGCAGGTTGAAAGCAACAAGAGCAAATCCTGCCCAGGATATGATTTCACCCATAAAATTTGGACAGGATACATATTTAAACAATCCACCATATGGCACCCGGTATCCTTCACTCCTTACAGACCGGAGGTTAATAAGAATATAATCGTGATATTTATTTATGATGAATCCTGTAATAAAAATAGTCGCTCCGGCCGTAATGCGCAGAATAGTGATCATATCAAGAGGGCTGCCAGGTACAAAGGTGGCAAGCCAGTACCCATTAAGACTTCCGTTAATTATATTGAAAAAGAAAGCCATAACTGTGATAACCAGGGGTATTCTCTTGCCTTTGGTTCTTATCCGCAGAGGGAAGATAATTACGCGGTGGAAATAGTGTATCCCCCATAATACTGCAGGCAACAGCACAACTATGTTATGAAGGTCTGATCTGAGAAGAATGAAATAACCAAATACTACCAGAGCAGGCAATTCCATTAAGAACCAGCCCAGCCTGTTATTAATAAGCGGCCCCCAGTTGGCCGCAGTGTGGCGGCCATAAGGCTGAACCACCTTTAAAAGTACCGGGAAAAGAAAAACAGCCACAGCTATCCATATAATACAAATCAGGTTGAAGGTATTGTGTGTGATCATATCATCTCAGCATTTTGTTTTCATCATACCAGCTAAAAGTATCCTTTAATGTATCAGCAAGAAGCCTTGGTTTATACTTTAGTTCCCTCCTTGCCTTTGCATTTGATATTTTAACAGGCGAATTAACCAGTATATCAAGTGTCTGGCTTGTATATAGAGGTTCCCTTCCGGTTACTGATGAAATTATCCTGAAAAAGGGGCATGTCATTCGGGCCAGAATTACCGGAGTAATAACAGGTATCCTGCATCCCGAGATTTTACTTATCATTTCAGACAGCTCATGAAGTGTCCGGTATTCACCTGAAAGGATATATTTTTCCCCTTTGCGGCCGTATTCAACTGCATTTATTGCCGCAATCACAACATCTCTTACATCTACCCAGTTATAGCCTCCTGATATAAGAAAAGGCAGCCTGTTATTGTATATCTTTATAAGAGCTTCACCCAGGGCTGAAATCCTGTAATCGAAGGGCCCGATTACTGCGGTCGGATTCAGAATGACAGCATCGAGTCCTTCCCTGGCTGCATTTATAACTTCTCGCTCACCTTCAGCTTTTGTAACCTCATAAATACTCCCACCGGTATCTATCGCTGGCATGGTTTCATCAAGTAATATACCATCAGGTACGGTGCTGAAAGCATGAATGCTGCTGAAGTGAATGAATTTCCTTACTCCCCTGCGTTGGGCAGCCTTTAACATGTTCCTGGTACCTGTTACATTGACATCGTGCGTTTTCTTATCAGATCTGCTATCAAGAGTTATCTGAGCGGCAAGATGAAAAACCGTCTCCACACCATCACATAATTTATCGAGTGAACCATGATCCAGTAAATCACCCTCCGTGATCTCAAGCCCGAGCTTATCGAAATCATTCCTGTGCTCATGGACAAGAACCCTTATTTTCACTCCCATTTCCATCAGAGCCCTTACCAGGCAACTTCCAATATGCCCGCTGGCACCGGTAACGGCGATTTTCATAACTTAATGTATCTTTGAGGAACTATAAAGCTAACATTTAAAAATAAAAAAGCAAACCAGTTATAACTCAAACGAAATACTCATTACCTTTGCAACCAGTTGGAATACCGATACATAAAAAAATTCAGATTAATGGCCACAGTAAATAAAAATTCAGTCATATTGCTTATGCATTGTCCCGACAGTAAGGGAATTGTAGCTCTGGTCACTGCATTCATAAATGATAACAATGGTAATATTATCGCACTCGACGAGCATGTAGACAGGTTGGATCACACGTTTTATATGAGGATAGAATGGGAACTGGACGGATTTCTAATCCCACAGAAAAAAATAGCCGATTTCTTCAATACTCTCATAGCAGAACGTTACAATATGACATGGGATATCTATTTTAGTAACATAAAGCCGAAGATGGCCATATATGTTTCAAAGCTATCGCACTGTCTATACGATATTCTTTCAAGGGTTCATGCCGGGGAATGGGATGTTGATATACCCCTTATAATAAGCAATCACCGTGATCTTGAACCTATATCAGAGCAGTTTGGCATTCCTTATTATTATTTTGATAAAAACGAAAAAAACAGAACTGAGCAGGAAAAGAAGGAACTTGAGTTATTAAAGAATAATAATGTATCCTTTGTGGTGCTGGCACGTTATATGCAGATACTTAGCAGTGATTTTATCAGTCACTATCCAAAGGATATTATTAATATTCACCACTCTTTCCTGCCTGCCTTCCCCGGTGCCAGGCCTTATCATTCAGCATATGAGAGAGGTGTCAAGATCATTGGAGCAACAAGCCACTACGTGACTGCCGATCTTGACTCAGGACCTATTATTGATCAGGATATAGTCAGAGTTTCTCACCGTGATTCTATAAATAAACTAATTATTAAAGGTAAGGATGTTGAGAAGCTTGTACTTTCACGTGCTATCCTTATGCATATCCAGCGCCGTATCCTAATATATAACAATAGAACTGTAGTGTTTAACTGATTACCCTGAAGTGGAGTTGCTGGTCAGTATAAACACTTATTTTTATTATTTCATAACATAAAGCCATAATTAATTCGTTGGTTTTATTATTGCTAACTTTGCCAGATACAGGCAGCGGGATGAATTGTGCTGTTAAATCCAGCCTGAATAATCTTTTACAGTAGCATGCAGAAAAGGTGTGATACAGCCGGTAACAATACCCGTGCAATATCAGTGTGACAATGCTCACCCTTGATTATACCCTATAATAAACAAGGACTGCCAAGGTATGACAATACAGGAACTGAACAGGGAACTTACGGAAGCTTATTCAATCAATAATCTTAACAGGATATCTCTAACCCTGATCACGCTATTCAGGGACAGGCAATTTTCCGTACTGCAAAAAATCACGGAAATTATTAGTGATTTTGTAAATATTAAAATATCCGATACCGGGAAAGGCTTTTCAAGACTTATGATGCTTTACCATCCTGATCGTGCTGTATATCATATAAATGAAATAAACAGGCTTACTGCACTTGATAATTTTGACGGCCTGCTTATGTACTCTCATATACTCAGGATGGAAAGTATAGAGGAAATAGCAGTATCAATTGATTCTATGGAAGATATTGACTATTCTCCT
This sequence comes from uncultured Rikenellaceae bacterium, assembly GCA_964472085.1. Taxonomy (GTDB): domain Bacteria; phylum Bacteroidota; class Bacteroidia; order Bacteroidales; family VadinHA17; genus LD21. The sequence goes on from CAYYIW010000026.1 coordinate 30,161, forward strand.
GTATATGAATGGGACTTTGAAACAGAGGGATTCAATATTATTTACGACAGCCGTCCTTATAAGCCTTTCCTTATAAAAACGAGTACCAGAAAACGAAGCTATAATTTTTATGATGCACTTAAGATCAGGGAATATGGCGATACTGATATCGAACTTCCTTCATATTACCTCATGGAAATGGAAGATTTTGAATTATCATCTTCCTCTATTACTGACCTGGAAGGAGTTCAGTTCTGCCTTCATGCCACTGTAATGGACCTCTCAAATAACGGGATCGTTGATCTCTCACTCCTGGCAGGATTATTAAACATTGAAGAACTGGATCTGTCTGACAACAGGATAAAGGATATAGACACCCTGAGCAACCTGCTCAACCTCAGGTGTCTGAAACTCATGAATAATTTTATCGACGATATTTCTCCACTGCTGGAACTGGATAAACTTGAATATGCTGACCTGTCGGGGAACAAAATTGACCGGGACCAGCTGATGCTTCTTAAGAACCGTGGTGTATATGTCGAATACTGAACACTCCCGCCTGACCGCATCAGTCGGGCAGGTGTCACTGATGAAAACTCAGGCTGGTTTCGACAATCAGGGTCCTGATATGTTCTTTCATCCTCTTGTAATGTGATCCATTCCAGTAGATACGGTTACAATCCCTGCATAATTTAAATTTCCGGTAAAACCTCCTGGTACCGGGTAATAACCGATCCAGAATTTCCTTTTTCGGCACTTCATGCAGAGGGCCATTACATTCCATACACCTGGAAAAAAGACTCAGTTGCCCCTTTAAGGAAAAATGAATCAGTACGCTTTTCAACTGTTCATCCGTTGATGCCGACCTTATCCAGAAACCATGAGTAACCATTTTATTTTTAAGTAGTAGCCTGTCGCGGGTAAGTATTATTCTCCTGTCATCAGCCGACAACCGGATAATGTCCTTATCTGTCATATCTGTATCATATAAAGTATCAAAACCGCACAGGCGAATATATTTTGCCAGCTTACCCAGGTGAACATCACAGATGAATTTTGTCTGACGCAATGGTCTGCCTCCCAGGTGTGTCACAGGACCAATATCAAGAGTTTCAAAGACAGGGTATACGGAAACAACATCACCATCTTTCAGCTTATAGCGGAAGTCAACCGACCGGCCATTCACAAGTATAAGGTCAATTTCAACATGTGGGACCCCCAGCGATTCAATAGCATCTTTAACAGATGGGTTCTCCTTAAAGGAATAAGGAAATGATATTTTTCTCTTCCCTGAAGGCAGAAAATCATTCAGCTCTTCATAAAACCTGAAATAAGCCTCGTTCATTGTACATAATTATTTGTGCCGCAACATCAGAAGAACCTTGCCATAAAGCCTCTTATAAAATTAAGAAAAATTGTTAAGCAATTAAAACTAAACATTTTACCTTCCCGGTTGTTTAACATAATGATTAACTCAGTTTTTAAAAGTTCTGTGTTTAAAACTAAAAAGCCCTGCTTTATTTGTAGCAGGGCTTTTTTTGCGGGCCGACATCTGCAATATTTATTCAAGACAACAATACTGCAGTATCAGTTTAAGTTTACCTCCCGTCTCTGTCATGATCGTGACCACCTCCATGGAATCTGCCGCCACCGCCATGAATTATGACAGCAGGTCCTAAGTCATATCCCCAGTAACCATAGGGTCCCCAGTAACCAGGGCCCCAGAATCCATATCCTAATGTACCGGGATACATGTAATATGAGTCATTAAGTCTTTGTGTTTGTCTGATGGCATTGAAATGCGTTGCCTCCATATAGTTAATTACAGAATCCTGAACTCCTTCTTCCCTGAGTTTTGCCAGCTGATCTGCTTTAAGCAGGTAAACGGAATGTGTCTTCCTCATTTGCTTAATTATATCTTTTGAAGACATTCCCTCCTTACTCATCTGAACAACATCAGTAACTGGAACAGACGGAAGATAAGATGGATTGTAAACAACACAGCTTTGTAAAGTCAGAAGCCCTGCTCCTACCAGGGATAGTGTAATTAAACCTGATAATTTGATCTTTGCTTTTCTTTTCATTTTCCGGCCCTCCTTATCATTCTCGTTTAATATTTCATTGTCATAAATACTATCATTAATTCTGAATTGCAATTAGTATGCCATGTTGAGTTAACATTATGTTAATCTTTCTATTTAACAACCCGGGGTAAGACGGGATTAACATACATAATTCTGTTAGTGTATCTGCTAAGAATATTATTTGTATTTTCATAAAATAATCTGTGACCCATGAAGAAACTTATTATTTTACTTACGCTGACCTCTTTAATCAATCTTGGGATTCTTGGAATTCCGGGGATCTCTTTTTTCTGTGAGCTTCAGGACAATGAGTTCAATGATTTTTTTGCTGATACTTCTCTCATACGTGAACTGACCGAAATGAATGCTGCACTGAGGATTGGCCTCCATGATTTCAGCCCGGAAAGAGCTATGACCATTCGGAAACTGAATGAAGCAGGTATTCCTGTGGTAGCCTGGTTACTGCTTCCTGAAAGAGATGGCTACTGGTTTAATATGTATAATGGAGAAAAGGCTTCGAAACGTTATGATGATTTCATCCTGTGGACACAAGAAAATGACCTTAAATGGGATGGTATCGGCATCGATATGGAACCGGACATGAATGATGGCAGGTTGATCTTTACACATCCCTTGAAACTTGCATGGAAGGTGTACAAGCGTCTTTATGATAACAAATCATTAAAAAAAGCCACTGTTCTTTACAAGGATCTGATAGAAAGAATGAGAAATGACGGGTATAGTGTAGAAAGCTATATAATCCCTTTCCTATATGATGAAAGAGAGCTTGGAACGACATCCCTTCAGAAACTTATGGGAATTGTGGACATTAAGACCGGGGTGGAGATACCAATGCTGTATACAAGTGCGATGGGTAACAGTGCGATCATACCTCTGTATCACCGCGATCATATGCCCATAGCTCTTGGCAGTACGGGAGGGGGTGTTAAAATTAACGGGGTTGAACTTGCCTCTCTTAGCTGGGATGATCTGAAAAAGGATATGCTTATTGCTGCAGGTCTAACAGATGAGATTCATATCTTCAGTCTTGAAGGATCCGTAGACAAAGGCTACCTGCCAAAGATCCGGAACCTCGACTACAGTGAGGCCCCGCCTGATCTTAGCAAACAGATAAGAGAGGAAAAGAAACTTATTAAGAAGGTGCGCTTCCTTCTGGTGATCCTTAATTATCCTTTCTGGCTTACCATTGCCATACTGGTAATACTGGCAGGCATTTTACTTGTTATATATAAGGTATTCTCAAAAGTTATAAAACTAATACTGGGACATCAAGCTGGCCGTAATTGATTAAAATTCAGGCTTAGTTTTCTCAGATTGACCTGCAGTCAGTTAGAACTAAAGTCACATTCCGGCAAAGAACATGTATATGCCTGCTGCCAGGGCAGCACCTACCATTGGTCCCACTACCGGTACCCACGAATAAGCCCAGTCGCTGTCGCGTTTTGCCGGTATCGGCAGCAGAAAGTGCAGGATCCTCGGACCAAGATCACGTGCCGGATTGATAGCATAACCTGTTGGCCCCCCCAGGCTAAGGCCAATACCAAGAACTACAAGAGCTACAGGCAATGCATTAAGCGCTCCGAGTCCTACTTCGGGCTGGGCCATATACAGTACAGCCAGGGCAAGAACAAAGGTGCCGACGACCTCGGTGATAACATTGTACCAATAGCTCCTTATATTCGGTGAAGTACAGAACACCGCCAGTTTCAGATCAGCATCATCCGTGGCATCAAAATGTTTTTTATATGCAAGCCACGCCAGGCCGGACCCAAACATTGCCCCCAGCAACTGGGCAGAGATATAAAGCGGCATTTTGGCAACAGAGAACTTACCAGCCAGTACAAGAGCAAGGGTAACGGCAGGATTGAGATGTGCCCCGCTTATGGACGCTGATATCAGCACCCCGGTAAAAACACCTATTGCCCAACCAAAAGATATAACAATCCATCCGCTGTTATAACCCTTGGTTTTGTTTAGTAGCACATTGGCTACCACCCCACTTCCGAAAACCAGGATCATAGCGGTTCCAAAGAATTCAGCAAAAAATTCATTCATAATGTCAGATCAGTTTAAATATGGGTAAGTAATTTTATATTTTATTTAAGTTCCGGATCATCGGCCCAGGCTTTTGCTGTCCTGACTGCCCGTCGCCATCCGCCAATTAATGTATGGGTATCATCTGCTTTCATTCCGGGTGAAAATGTTCTGTCGATCTGCCATTGTCTGCTTACCTCATCCGTACCTTTCCAGTAGCCGACTGCCAGGCCTGCCAGGTATGCTGCTCCCAGTGCAGTAGTCTCTGTTATCTTTGGTCTGACAACATCAGTCTGAAGAATATCAGACTGGAATTGCATCAACTGGTTGTTGACAGTTGCACCTCCATCAACCCGCAGCTCTTTTATATCAAGACCCGAATCCTGTTGCATTGCTTCAAGCACATCAAGTGTCTGGTATGCAATACTGTCGAGAGCAGCCCTGGCAATATGTGCGGCTGTCGATCCCCTGGTAATACCTACCAGTGTTCCCCTGGCATGCTGGTTCCAGTGAGGTGCACCCAATCCGGCAAATGCAGGAACAAAATAAACACCCTCACTGTCAGCCACATGTGTGGCCAGCTTTTCAACATCACCCGACTGTTTGATAACACCCAGGCTGTCACGAAGCCACTGAACCACAGCTCCCGCAATAAAAATACTCCCTTCCAGGGCATAATGTGTTATTCCGTTTACCTGCCATGCTACTGTGGTTAAAAGCTGGTTCTTCGACTCAATGGGCTTCTCTCCTATATTCATAACCATGAAGCAACCTGTTCCGTAAGTATTCTTGACCATTCCCGGTTCCGTGCACATCTGGCCGAATAGTGCAGCCTGCTGATCACCGGCTATACCTGCCACCGGTACAGGAGTATCAAACAAAACTTCAGTATTGCCATATATCTCGCTCGAGGATTTCACATCGGGAAGCATTGACGATGGTATGTCAAAGATCCTTAAAAGTTCTTCATCCCACTTAAGATCATGAATATTGAATAACATCGTGCGCGACGCATTCGTAACGTCAGTCACATGTAGCTTACCTCCTGTCAGCTTCCATATCAGCCATGAATCAACTGTACCAAAGGCAAGCTCTCCTTTTTCAGCAAGGCTTCTTGCCCCTTCAACATTGTCCAGTATCCATCTGATCTTTGTAGCAGAAAAGTAGGCATCAATTATGAGCCCGGTCTTTTCACGGATTGTATTGCTCTTTCCTTCATTCTTCAACGTATCGCAAAAGCCTGCCGTCCGCCTGTCCTGCCAGACTATTGCATTATGCACAGGTTTCCCCGTCTTCCTGTTCCAAACAAGTGTTGTTTCCCGCTGGTTTGTGATCCCTATTGCAGCAATATTCTCTCCCTTAAGTCCCGTTTTCTTTGTTGCTTCTTTAGCTACGGATTCCTGTGTTGCCCATATCTCTTCAGGATCATGTTCCACCCATCCCGGGGTGGGATAGTGCTGGGTAAATTCTTTCTGCACTGTTACGACCGGCAGACCATCCCTGTCGAATATGATGGCCCTGGAACTTGTTGTCCCCTGGTCAAGTGCCAAAATAAACTTTTCCATATATTTTTATGTTTGGTTAGTTCCTATAAATAATTTTTGACAAGCTGCCTGTAAGATTCTACCTGGTTTTCAACCCATTCGGGTTCATGTCCGAATTCCCTGCTCATAATTTCTGCCACCTGTGGAGCCATATCGGCACTAGCCCTTGCATTAAGGAATAAAGCCCTTGTTCTGCGTGCCAGGATATCTTCAATATTAACAGGCATCTCATTACGGCAAATCCATATTATCTCAGCCTTTGTGTATGGCAGCCTGTCATCAAGAGACTGACCCAGATCCGGCATTTCATCAGTCATTCTTTCTATTTCTGTTCTCCCTCCTCCATATATACGGAGTCTGCCCGAAGAAGGATCCGGGTCGCCCGTTGTCAGTTGAAGACCTGAGGTAATACATTTCCGCTTGTCGATCATTCCCGCGCTTATTCCTTTGTCTATAGTCTCTTCAGCCATCCTGCGGTAGGTCGTCCACTTACCACCCACTATTGACAGCAGACCTGACGAAGAAAGAGTTATTTTATGCCTTCTCGATACTTCCTTTGTCGATTCTGGATTAGCAGGGTTCGCGGCAAGCGGGCGAAGACCGGCAAAGATGCAAAGGACATCTCCTCTTACTGGCGGTCTGACAAGATATTTACCGGCCGTCCTCAGAATAAATTCAATCTCCTCATCAAGTGCAACAGGTTCAAGACTGACTTTATCAAGGGGAGTATCGGTTGTCCCGACAACAACTTCGTCATACCAGGGGATTGCAAATAAAACACGTCCATCCTCAGTCTTAGGTATCATTATTGCCGAGTCTCCCTGCAGAAATGATTTGTCAAGTACTATATGAACACCCTGGCTGGGGCGTATGGTCGGCCGTGCGTCAGGATTGTCCATCCTGGCTATTTCATCCGCAAAAACACCTGTAGCATTAACGACCATTTTCGCATTTACATTAAAATCATTACCTGATACAACATCCTTTACCTTTACTCCGGATATCTTACCTTCCTGATCTTTTATAAACCCGGTTACTCTGCAATAGTTAGCCGCCAGGCCTCCATGGTCCATACAGGATGCTGCCAGTGCTACTGCCATCCTCGAATCATCAAACTGGCCATCATGGTAAACCACTCCTCCCTTCAGGCCTTCCTGCTTTAACAGGGGCAGGCGTGCAAGTGTTTTATCACGGTTAATGAAATATGATTTCCCCATACTCAGACTGCCAGCCATCATATCATAGAACTTCAGCCCAGCTGTGTATATAAACACGTCCCACGCCGTGTAAACAGGGATTATGAATTCCTGGTTAAAAGTAAGATGCGGTGCATTTTTCAGCATTATGCCCCTTTCATGTAAAGCTTCCATCACCAGGAGAAGATCTCCCTGTGCCATATATCTAACACCTCCGTGAACAAGCTTGGTGCTGCGGGAAGATGTTGACTTTGCAAAATCAGACTGCTCAAGAAGAAGCGTCCTGTATCCGCGGGAAGCAGCATCAAGGGCTGTTCCAAGGCCTGTTGCTCCTCCTCCTATGATCACAATATCAAAAAGGAGGTCCTTCTGTGCTTTTAAATGATCCAATACAGACTGGCGATTCATGCCATACAATTATTTGATAATAATTATACGCAGAAATTTTAAGAAAACAAAAACAATGTTGAAGTCAACAAGCTGGTGGAATAAAATCCATACCTTTTGATGCTGGCCTGTTATTCAAAATTATACACTACTTTTATGCTTTGTTTACTTTAGTTCCTTCTTTTAATCATGACAATTATGAAAAAGATATTTCTTGCCGCTGCCATTCTTTTATTCAGTATTGGTCAATTAAATGCCCAAACAGGGAAGAAGGCATTACTTATCATAGATATTCAGGATTTCTATTTCCCCGGAGGGAGATCGGCACTTGTTGAACCGGAAAAAGCAGCAGCCAATGCAGCTCTTTTGCTTGAGAATTTCAGAGAAAATCATCATCCTGTGATTTATGTCCGTCATAATTTTGAACCCGGGGGTAAAATAAACGATATGGTTAAACCACTCAGCGGAGAGAAGATCTTTTCAAAGGATGAGGTAAACTCCTTTCTCCATACAGGTCTGCGGGATTATCTTACCAAGGCAGGGATCGACACTCTCGTTATCTGCGGGATGCAGACTCACATGTGTGTTGAGGCTGCAACCAGGGCTGCCAGTGATTTCGGGTACAAATGTATACTTATAGGTGATGCATGCGCCACAAAGGATCTCAGGTATGGCGACAGGATCATCAAAGCATCAGATGTACACTATTCAACACTCAGCACGCTTAAGAGCTATGCCGAGGTTGAAAATACCAGGGACTACCTGGAAAGAGGAAAATAAATCCTAAAACTTAAGGCATGCAGGAGTCCCTATTTCACAACCCTTGCCTGTCTCGGCAGGGATGCCGGTTTTTGCATCTATTTTGAGAAGTGATATATTTCCTGATCTCTTATTACCAACAAGAATATACTTGCCTGACGGATCTACGACAAAATTCCTTGGCCAGTTACCTCCGCAAGGTGTTCTGCCAATTATTTCCAGGTTACCATCTGTCCCTACCCTGAAAGTGACAATATCATTCTCACCTCTGTTTGAACCATAAAGATATTTGTAATTGATCCCAAAATGAACATCGGCACAGAAACTCTTGCCTTTAAATTCATCTGTGACGGTCGAAAGAGTCTGAATGATAGAAAGTCTGCCACCCTCATCCACATTAAGAGTGGAAATTGTTGAGTTGAGTTCACAAATCACATACATTTTTCTTCCATCCCTGCTAAAGGTAAAATGTCGCGGCCCCGTACTGTCAGGGAAGGTCACAATACCGTTCTCTAACGGTAACAGTTTACCGTTGATATTATCAAAATCATATACAACCACCCTGTCGTATCCCAGGTCGGTAAGGTATACATGTTCCCCGTCAGGACCGAAGGAGATCATATGAGGATGAGAGACCCTTCCTTCTTTGTCATTGAACAGGATGGTATCGGTTACCGTTTCCGGCAAACCCTTGTTGTCAAGTTTTACCACTGAAACTGAACTGCTTGAGTAGTTAGCCATCAACAGATAACTCTCATCAGGGGATAAAGAGATGAAGCAGGGGCCACCGTATGGAACCGCCAGGTCCTTCAGTTTCTCAATCTTTCCTGTCTTTTTGTCATAGCTAAGGGCAGTTACGCCTCCTGCTTTTTCCCCCTGGAAATCCATTACCTCATTGGCAGCATATATATTACCATTCTTCCCGGAGATGCAGAAATACGAAGGATCTGGTCCGGCATCATTTTCTGAAACAGGCTTAAATGTGCCTCTATCAAGATTAACATCATACAGGTATAATCCTTTTCCACCTGTATCATTATATCTTCCGGCAAAGAGCCGGATTGCAGGAGAACTACATGATGTCATCAGCATCAGGAATAAAAATACTACACCAATCAATAGACTTACCTTTTTCATTTTAAATATTTTATATAAAACAAGCCAGCCCGAAGGTTGTATAAAATTCATCATTTCACAGGAAAGCAGTAATTATTCAAAGTTAAGAAGTTACCTTTAAAAACAGGTAGTAACGATGGTTAAATTTAAAAACTAGACCTCAAAGTCATCGCATTCCCTGTAAGCCCGGATCACTTTTTCCTCTCCTTCCCTTGACCTGTCGCTCAAGCCATGTTCCATGCACAGCACCCCATCATAATCTCTACTGTAAAGATATTTAAAGATGTTCCTGAAATTTATTTCTCCGGTAGTGGGTTCCTTACGGCCGGGATTATCACCCAGGTGAAAAGCTGCTATTTCAGACCAGGCAGCTTCTATATTCGGGATAATGTTTCCTTCCGTGATCTGCTGATGGTAAATGTCGTCTACAATCTTGCAATACGGACTGTTTACTGCGCGGCATATCTCGTAAGCCTTTGGTATTCCATTCAGAAAGAGTCCCGGATGATCATGGAGAGTATTGAGAGGTTCCAGGACAATAGTCAGGCCGGAAGGAGCAACGACATCACAACAGTACCTCAGGTTATCAATAACGTTTGCTGTCTGGTAATCGCGATGCAGACGCTCGTCGTACCTGCCGGGTACAACCAGTGCCCATTTCACTCCGGTCCGGTTTGCCACCTCAACACCTTCCTTCATCTTACTGACAAGCATTTCTCTTATTTCAGGCTTATTAAGGACAAAAGACGTTACACCGAAATCAGCATAGAGTACAAATGGACCAAGTTCCATACCAAGACGGCTGATCTCATTTGCAATTTTTTCCTGTTCTTCAACAGGACGGTCTTTCAGTCCGTTGTCAAACATAGCCCTGAAACCCGCATCATGGCAGAACTTTATATTGTCAACGGGATCCTTGCCGGCATGTTCACTGAACATACCGAATGGCGGAGCGTATTTCAGTTTGAATGGTTCATTTGCATCTGTCCCTTTCAGATTTGACATGGCTGATGGAACACCAAATACTGCAGGAGCAGCCAGTATGGCGGCTCCCGAAGCAGTGGCCTTTTTTATGAAATTTCTTCTTGAAAAATGCATAATAATATGTTCAAATGTTATTAAGCCTGTGTTGTTTCAGGTACATAGGCGACACCCGGAAGAGGTATCGATTTATCTATATCAACAGGTCCCCATTCAAATACCTTGGGTCCCAGTTTAAGGTCTGAGTTCATCATCTCATCCCATGTTGTTTCCTTGCCTGTATAGGCTGATATTCGACCCATAATAGCCACAAGCGTAGATATTGCCGTGTTTTCGGCTTCATTGACAGGTTTGCCTGTACGAATAGCTGTAACCAGGTCTACGTGTTCCTGTACATAAGGATCTACACTTACCCGCTCTGTATATTTTCCGTCCTTGTCAGGTGGGTAATCATATTTCCAGATCTCGTTACCGGTAAGATCAACAATTGAATTCCTGCAGTTTGAAGATCCTTTTGTCCCCTGGATATGCTCAGATACATTGTTTGTACATCCGTCTATCTGGCGGCACATGCTGTGAAAATGGATCCCGTTATCGAACACAAAATCAATACCGAAGTTATCGTACTGGTTTCCTGTAATCCTGCGAAGCCTTGATCCGAATCCAAGTGCTTTTGTGGGATGCGATCCTGTAAACCAGTTCATTACGTCAATATTATGAACATGTTGCTCAACTATATGGTCACCGGATAACCATGTCCAGTTAACCCAGTTTCGTATCATGTATTCCATCTCACTCCATTTGGGATTAGGATCCCTGTGCCATAGCTTGCCCCCGTTCCAATAAACATTGCCACCTGTTATCTCGCCTATGGTACCCTCTGCTACCTGCTGCCAGGCAGCTACATAATCGCGTTGATGGCGACGTTGTGTACCTGTTACTATGCAAAGGTCCATTCCTTTCGCTTTCTGCGCTGTGGCCATAATGGACCTTGCCCCTTCCGGATCTACACAAACAGGTTTCTCAGCAAAGACATGCTTCTTAGCCTGAATTGCAGCTTCGAGTATCAGAGGACGGAAGAATGGTGGTGTTGCTGTAATTATGATATCGACACCTGAATCTATTACTTTCTGGTATGCATCAAAGCCAACAAAGCAGTTTTCCACAGGTACATCCTGCCCTTTTTGTTTTAAGATCTCGCTACGACATGAATCAAGGCGATCCTGGAATGTATCGCCAAGAGCTGTTATCTGAAGATTTGGACCGGCACTAAGAAAGTTAATGGCAGCACCGGTTCCCCGTCCACCGCATCCGATAACACCTGCTTTCAGTACCGGTCCGTCGGGAGCCTGGTCGAGCATCACCGGAACAGCAACCGTTTTCTTTGTTTCCCTGGCACAACTTGTAATTATTGTCGGGGCTATAACACCAGCTACCCCCGCCGCCGCCGCTTTACCCAGAAAGTTACGTCGTGAAATACTTGTTTTTTTCATTTTAGGTTAGTTTTTAAAGGACTTTAAGTGAGTATAATCCCAGTTAGTATTGGTATAATCAAATGTAAAAACAGCAGGTCAATTTTGCAAATTTTATGCGAGTATCTATTTCTGTTATACTACTGTTTGATAATGTTATTACCTGTCTTGTTGTCAAATTCACAGACGACCCTGAAACCGACATTAAAGCAATCGGAGTACCACCAGATACTTTTAGGCATCTGGGGATCTGTCCTTAGCCAGGCGGTTGTCCGGGTATGATCACGGGCAGCGCTTCTGACCTCACCTGCAGTGCTTTGAAAGGAACCTCCCCTGATCACATGTTCCGTTCCTGAAGACGGACCTTCAGGATCTTTAACGACTCTGTCTTTATACTGAAAATAAGAATTATCACTGTACCAGTCGGAACAGAATTCCGCTACGTTGCCCGACATGTTCTTAAGGCCGAAAGGATTAGCCCTGACCTTCCCCGGCAACTGTGTTTTAGTCGGACTGTTACCCCTGTAAATAACAAAAGAGTTTATAACAGCAGTGTCATTTTTAAGAAAATGGGAGAGCAAGCCGGTACGCTCAAATTTCTTAGGATCGCCAGGGAAAAAATATGGTTCCCTGTTGCCGCCCCTGCATGCATATTCCCATTCTGCCTCGGTTGGCAGACGGTATATTTTTCCGGTAACCTGTGATAGCCACCTGCAATATGTTTCTGCTGCATGAAATGAAAAGGATATTGCCGGCCTCTTTCCCAATCCCCAGCCCTGGTCAGGCTGACCGTAAGGAGGAGTTGCTCCGGAAATGGCATCTGTGGTGTTTCCCTCTTTCATCCTCAGACCTTCGGTATCGGTAGATCTTCCTTCAGCTGCCGTCTGCGAATAGAAGGCAAGATATTCCTCCCATGAAGTCTCTGTTTCAGCCATATAAAAGCCGGTCACCTCAACTTCATGTACCGGCCCTTCGTCGGGATTCCTGAAAGGCTCATCGTCGGGACTGCCCATACTGAATCTTCCTCCTGGAACAGCTATCATTTTAAATGATACGGATGAACCGGGAATATACTCTGTAAAATTACTGAAGGAATTCACGTGTGCGGGTTCAGTGAATATTAGCTTTGGTGCTGAGGCAGTTGTGCCGAAACTCTTATTGCTTCCATGGGTGTATCCCTCAATGTAATGACCTGCATTAAGGTGACAGTTAATACAATCCAGATTCTCTCTTTCCTTTGTCTGGGTATAATATAGATGTGCTTCAGATCCTTCCCTGGACAGACTTACCGGGAAAAGGTTCTTATGGCAATCAATACAGGTGCTTTCATAGACATAACCTCTTGCCGATTCAAGCCTTCTCCTGTCTCTCCAGTCAAATGATGCTGAGTCCTTTGTCCAGTAACTCCACAGATCCCTGAGACCAGTTCTTGCTTTAGCCACCAGGTATCCTTTACCTTTTGGAGGGAGATGACAGTCGACACAATTTGCCCTGTAACCCGACCGTGTATCATAGTGTGTTGACTTTTTCCATAAAGCATCCGCTTCAGGATGTATGTGGCATGATACACAATAATCATTTGTGGATGTAATCCGTACAGATTTGTTGACTGCAGCAACCAGCAGAATCCCCAGAATTAATCCGGGGATGAACAAAAGGAGAAATTTTTTCATTCAGTCAGGTTAACAGGGCATAAGATAGAAAATTATTCAGAACCTGATACAGATGTAAATCAATTTAAGGTGAAATAATATTTAAATGTTTCCGGGGTTATATATTTTTACGACAGTTATGAAAAGTAATAGAGATATTTTACAATAAAATAAGAATAATGAAAAGACTTGCCTTCGTTATGATAGTATTATCATTCAGCCTTGTGCTGTTTTCTCATCCGTGGAAACCCGGACATTATGTAATTATTGATACAGACGGGGGGATTGACGATATGAAAGCGATCTCCATGCTCCTTGCCTCACCCGATGTAAGGGTATTGGCCATTACGGTCTCACCCGGGGTCCTGGATGTTCCAACAGCATACAGGAAAGTAAAAAGCCTGCTTAACTCTTACTATCACGAAGGCATTCCTGTAGGTGTCTTCAGGGGAAGTGATTATATATCCCCCGGGTTTAAAACAGCCATGAACACATCATGGGGCCGCGAGGAAGGTCTTAATTCAGAAAATGCTCCGGATGCAGACAGTGTAATCAACGATATGCTGACCCATGAATCGACAAAGATCAGCTTTATTTGTCTTGGCAGCCTGTATGCTGTTTATGATGCCTCGGGCAGTCTTCCCATCTTTAAAAAAAAGGTAAAAGAAATAATTTGGAGTTCCCCCGGCCCGGATGAAAAGGATGGCTTCAATTACAATATCGACAGGAAATCTGCCTCAAGGGTTCTCAGGGAGGATATTCCTGTGAGAATGGTAGAAGGATCGGGAGATGAAATATTTTATAATAAATATCTTCGGGATCAGCTGTCTGAAGTTCCCACTGTATATGCTAATAAAATATTATCCTTTTTGCTATCCGGGGCTGCTGCCGATCACCCGTATTCGTTGGAAGGGAAAGATGAAATGTCAGTACTCTACCTCCACTTCCCCGGTCTTTTTACAACCAACACAACGGGGAAAAACACTGTCAGCACCCCGCGTAACCTTGACAGTCTGAGAATAAGAACAGTACAGATACTGGCAGGCCGGACAGTTGCCAAAAACCAGGTTATAAAAGAATTCCCTGTTGATCCTTCATTTTATTTCACCGATATTGAGCCATCTGTTACTGCAATTATAACCAAATACGGAATGGACGAATGGACTTCAGGGGTTATTGCCAATGAGCTTCACAGGCACCTGGGGATTTTTGCCATAATTGGGGTAAAAATGGGTATCCGTGCAAGGGAATATTACGACACGGGGGTCGATGAATTCAAAACTCTTTCCCAGGCAGGATCCACACCACCTCTAAGCTGTATGAATGACGGACTGCAGGTAAGTACAGGATCCACTCCCGGACATGGACTACTTACTGTTGATAATGATTCACCCGTGGGTCCTTCTGCAGAATTCACATATATGGACAGGAAAATAAGACTAACGCTTAAGCCGGAACTTGCAAAAAAGATCCTGGGTGAACTAAAAGAGATCAACTATGTATATGGCCTCGACAGTAATATCTACTGGGAACTGGTAAGGAAAAGCACCATAAAATACTGGCTTGATCTTGATCGTCATAAGATATTCAACATTGAGGAGATACGGTAAGGTTATTAAAACCCTTCAAAAAAATCATTCCCCTTATCATCGGTTATTATAAAGACAGGCATATTTTCAACACGTATCTTACGTACAGCTTCCATACCAAGTTCCTCGAAATCGACCACTTCAACCGATTTGATATGTTCAGCAGCCAGGATTGCCGCCGGACCTCCGATTGAACCGAGGTAAAATCCTCCGTATTTTTTGCATGCTTCCGCAACCTGTTTGCTGCGGTTACCCTTTGCAACCATAATGAGTGAACCGCCAAGACTCTGGAATTGACCCACATAAGTATCCATCCTGCCGGCTGTCGTCGGACCGAAACTACCGGAAGGCATTCCTTCGGGTGTTTTTGCCGGACCTGCATAGTAAATGGGGTGGTTTTTGAAATACTCAGGCATTGGTTTCCCCTCCTCAAGCATCTTTCTTATCCTGGCATGGGCAATATCTCTTGCCACGATTAGGGTTCCTGTAATACTGAGGCGTGTTTTAACAGGGTATTTGGTAAGCTCTGCCAGCACTTCCCTGATAGGCCGGTCAATGTTTATCTCAACAGGTTTTTCCAGTTCAGGAGCCTTTGCCGGCATAAATTTCTCAGGATTCTTCTCAAGTTGCTCAAGGAATATTCCATTTTCATCAATATATGCTTTAATATTCCTGTCAGCACTACAGCTCACGCCAAGTCCAACAGGGCACGATGCAGCATGTCTTGGCATCCTGATCACCCTTACGTCATGTACAAAATATTTTCCGCCGAACTGAGCTCCCACACCATATTCCTGACATATCTTCTCTATCTTCTTTTCCCACTCCGGATCCCTGAAGGCTCTTCCGCTATCGTTTCCTGAAACAGGCAGGTTATCCAGGTTCCCTGCAGAAGCTTCCTTGACTGCTTTCAGGGTGGCCTCTGCCGAGGTCCCTCCAATAACGAGTGCAAGATGATATGGAGGACAGGCTGAAGTTCCAAGGTCACGTATCTTTTCCCTTACAAATTTTATAAGAGAATCCTCATTAAGCAACGATTTGCTCTGCTGGTAAAGAAAGGTCTTATTTGCCGATCCCCCGCCCTTGGTAACAAACAGAAACTCATATCTGTTACCTTCTGTTGAATAAATGTCTATCTGGGCGGGGAGGTTACTCCCGGTATTCTTTTCATCAAACATAGTGAACGGAACAACCTGAGAATACCTGAGATTTCTTGTCCGGTATGTATAAAATATACCATGAGAGAGCGATTCGGCATCATTACTACCGGTCCAGACATCCTCCCCTTTTTTTGCAATAACAATTGCTGTCCCGGTGTCCTGGCACCACGGCAGTTCCCCTTTTGAAGAAACAACAGTATTGCGTAACATCATATATGCTACGAAACGGTCATTGTCTGTTGCTTCCGGATCATCCAATATCCTGGCAAGCTTTTCCAGATGCGATGTTCTCAGGAAAAAAGAGACATCGGAAACAGCTTCCCTGGCAAGCAGTTCCAGTCCCTCCGGGTCAATTTTCAATATCTTCCGGCCACCCTGGTCAACGATTTTAACATAATCTGAAGTAAGCTTCCTGTAGGTTGTCGAATCCTTCAGTACCTGGAATGGTTTCTCATAAATAAACTCTGCCATGATCGCGATATTTTTTTAACGTTAATTAATCGGATATATAAAAATATCTATATAACCCTATATCAAAGATAATAAGAATTACACTAACGTGGTCAATAAAATGACAGGTATGATTAAAAGGCTTCCTGAAGAGAAACCTCTTAATGGAAAAGTCCCGTTGTGTTTCCTGTCAGGTCATAAAAGCTTTCAGAATATTTCAGAAAAGGCAAATTTTTCTTTTGCCCTTACTCCTTTATTTGTCAGATGCAGATCACAGCACTCCACAGATTCATCATGTTGAAATACCAGGTAATAATTATTTTCGAGAGCTTTATTCAGCAGTCTTTCCTTCTCCGCAATGCTTTTAAGCGATTCTATATCATAACTCATATTCCAGATAAGAGGCAAATGAGAGGAGGTTGGTATCAGATCACCGGTATAAACAAGTGTCTTTCCCCCTGTATTAATTACAGGTATCATAAGTCCCGGAGTATGCCCGTAACACATCATCACTGAAAATCCCGGGAACAATTCTTCATCGTCATCATCGACAAGGTTCAGATGGCCACTCTGACCAATGGGTATTATGTTTTCCTCAAGGAAAGCATCAGCTTCCCTTGGATTATTTGCCATAGCCCAGTCCCATTGAGTACGGCTTACATGATGTGTGGCCTTCGGAAAAGTCAACTTATAAGAACCTGTTTCACTTTCCCTGTATACTGCCCCGCCACAATGGTCAGCATGAAGATGCGTCAGGAAGACATCGGTTATATCCCCGGATTTATATCCTCTGTTGTTAAGTCCATCTAAAAGTCCTTCACCCCCATGGAGATGCACGTGACTAAAGAATTTTGCATCCTGTTTATCGCCCCATCCGGTATCCACAAGAATAACATGACCGCCAGTTTCCACAACCAGTGATCGCAGAGAAAGAACAATGAGGTTATCCTGATCGGAAGGATAATTACGGGACCACAGAACTTTGGGCACTACGCCGAACATGGCTCCACCATCGACTTTGAAATTGGCAATATTAAATAACTGTACCTTCATATGATCTGTCATTATTATACAATTATAAGCATTCCGGTATCCAAAAAGAAATTATCGCTATAATCTGTGTTCCGAAAAAGACGGAATAACATAAAGCTATTATGGTCATTTTCACAACTTTTTAACACCCGGCAGTCAGTATTGTTTCAGCCCGGGTGAAAATCATTATTTTTTATAAGTAATATTTATGATACCTTTCCTGATATTTATGCTTTTGTTTAACCTAATCCATAATTCAGATCAGATGAAAAGAATCTCGGCCAGTATTTTAATCCTTGCTTTCACTTCCTGCCTGATGGCTCAGTCGGGTAAAGTATTTGATAACCTGTCCATGAACAGCAAGATACTTAAGATGGACAGGAAATATGCAGTATACCTCCCTCCCGATTATGAGACATCACAGAGGAGTTATCCCATCCTGTATCTGCTGCATGGTTATGGGGATGACCAGACAGGCTGGATACAATTCGGGGAGGTTCTGAGGATTGCTGATGAAGCTATCAGTTCGGGCTATGCCACTCCCATGGTTATCGTTATGCCTGATGCCAATACGATACACCGGGGATATGTTAATGATCCCTCGGGAGACTGGCGTTATGAAGATTTTTTCTTCCAGGAGTTCATGCCTTTTATTGAGAAGACGTACCGGGTTAAGGGAGAAAAACGATTCAGGGCAGTAGCAGGTCTGTCCATGGGAGGCGAGGGGACATTTATTTATGCACTGCACCATCCTGAACTCTTTTCGGCAGCATGTCCTCTTAGCGCTGCGACCGGACCTGCTTCGGTTGATGAGATGAAGACTTATGTGTTGTGGCCCGGCGTGGACAAGATGCCAGATAAGGACAGGGAAGCTTACTTCAACAAAAACAGTGTGATATATCTGGTCAACAATATGCCGGATGATCAGAAAAAAGCAGTAAGATGGTATATCGATTGTGGGGATGATGATTTCCTTTATGAAGGAAACTGCCTGGTTCACATAGCCATGCGTAAGAAAGAAATACCTCACGAATACAGGACGCGTGACGGGAGTCATTCATGGGTCTACTGGAGATCAGCATTACCAGAAGTACTTCATTTCGTCTCAATGGGATTCCACCAGTTCTGACGGAAGAGGTTACATAGATACATCAACAGGTGGTTTTGCCGAATTCCGCGAGGTAAGCGTAAACAGCAACCTCATGGCAATCCTTATCATCTGGTAAGACAACCAGTCAATAAGCTGAAAGAGCCATGTCTTACGTTTTTTATATTCTTTAAAGGTAACCTGATGACAGTCTTTCCTGATTATTTCGGACAGGATCTTTTCAAACATACCTGCAAAATTCTGGTCGAAAATATCAACATTGGTCTCCACGCTGCCATAATCGCTCAGATGGTTCAGGTTATAGCTGCCAATGGTGCTCCAGTTACCGTCAGCTGTTGCCACTTTTGCATGCAGGTTCGACGGCAGGTATTCATAAATCTTTATGTTGTTACGGAGAATAAAATCATAAAGGAAATTGGTTGCTCTCTTAAAAACAGGAGCATCTGATTCGGCAGCCAGCACTATTGTAATATCCACTCCCCTCCTGCTGGCATTCCTTAAAAGCTTCCTTTCATTTCTGCCCGGCAGGAAATAGCTGGCAAAGATAATAATCCTGTTCCCGGCGTGCTTTATTGCTGACCTGTAACTTTTAAGAATTTCTATCTTATTACGGTACCAGTTATTTTGAAGTACCTTCACCTTGACATCTTCGGGGTATATATCCGGATGATGTACAGTTTCGTGAGAGCGGTCTTTCTTTGATATAAATGCCCTGTTCCATAACCTTTTCAGCATAAATAGTGTATGTGCGCACTCCGGACCCTTTAATTTTACTGCAAAATCGAGCCATTCCTTTTGTTCCGTCGTTCCATGATAACGATCAGCCACGTTCATACCACCTATTATGGCAACCTCCCCATCGGCAAGAAGCACTTTATGATGAAGGCGCAGACTAAGCTGAAAGCCTTTAGTGATAAAAGCCGGTGAGAACATCCTGAATCTTATGCCGGCTTCTTCAACAACAGACCTCAGGTTCCTGGAAAAACTGCTGCCACCGTAGGCATCAAGCAGAAAATAGACCTTAAGTCCTCTTCCGGCAGCCCTGACAAGTGCATCGACAATCCTTCTGCCTGTATCATCATCATCTACGATATAAGTCTGGAAATGAATATAATGTCTTGCCTCATCTATTACTTTCTCGCAGGCAGCAAAATAGCTCTCCCCACTGCGTAATAGTTCCACAGCATGACCTCCTTTATACTCATGTCTGGATGTAACCTTCATCTGCCTGCTTATCATCTTGTCCCTAACACAAATATATAATTTTAAATAAGAAAAGAGTGTTTCAGATGATACAAGATGATTCAGTGTTTCACAGGAATCTTTTGTCCTGAACCAATTTTAAGATCCAGAATAAAAGTGTGCCTGTTCTGGGCAATTAAATTATCCTGATGCTCTTTATTTAGTAATAGTAAGGTCTGACTATAATGGATATGTTGGACAGGAATTTGTACCTTCGCAACCGGATAAACTGGATTCAATAAAAAGGTGTATCCTTATTTGTGACGTTTAATTGAAATATGAGAGTTCACTTTATTGCCGTGGGCGGGGCAGTCATGCATAACCTCGCAATAGCATTACACAAAAAAGGCTTTCTTATTACAGGATCTGACGATGAGATTTTTGAACCTGCAAAATCAAGACTTGCATCTTACGGTCTTCTCCCTGTAAAGAACGGTTGGTTTCCGGAAAGGATAACCGGTGATATTGAAATTATAATCCTTGGCATGCATGCAAGGGAAGACAATCCTGAACTGATAAAAGCCCGGGAACTGGGTATCAGGATCATATCATTCCCGGAATACCTCTACGAACAGTCAAAAAACAAAAAGAGAATTGTCATTGCAGGCAGTCATGGTAAAACAACCACCACGGCAATGATCATGCATGTATTCAGGTCCCTTGGAATTAGATTTGATTATATGGCCGGTTCACATATTGACGGCTTCGACACCATGGTAGGTTTATCCGACGATTCTGAGATTGCAGTCTTTGAAGGAGACGAATATCTCACATCAGCGCTTGATAAAAGACCTAAATTCCTTCTTTACAATCCCGAAATAGCTGTTCTTAATGGAATTGCCTGGGACCATAAAAATGTTTTCCCGACATTCGGCAATTATCTTGACCAGTTCAGGATCTTTGTTGAAAAGATCCCGGATAATGGAACACTGATCTATTATGAAGATGATGCCGAAGTAAAAAAGATTGCTTTCAGAGTAAGGAACAGGATCAAAACTATACCGTACAGGAGCCACAGTTTTCTTCAGGATGATAACGGCTTTTATATTACAGCAGGTAACCGGGACATCCCCATGCATATCTTCGGGGAACATAATATGCAGAACCTTTCAGCTGCAAAAGAAGTCTGCATCGCATCAGGTATAAATGAAGAGGATTTCTACAGGGTCATTAAAGATTTCAGGGGTACTGCAAAAAGGCTTCAGAAACTTGTTGAGAATGAGAAAGGAATAGTCTACCTCGATTTTGCCCATTCTCCTTCAAAGGTAAAAGCAACTGTTGATGCAGTTGTATTGAGGCACCCCGGCCGCCCGGTCATAGCCTGCCTTGAACTGCATACATACTCAAGTCTGAGCCACGACTTTCTTCCTCAATATAAAGGGACCATGAATAATGCCGCGTATTCCTTTGTCTATTTCAATCCACATGCCATAACAATGAAAAAGCTGGAGCCTCTGACAAAAGAATATGTGGAAGAATCATTCCAGGGGACCAATTTAACTGTTTACGACAACAGCTGTGAACTTTTCTCATATATAATCGACAGGGGCTTTGGCAAACCGGTTTATTTATTCATGAGTTCGGGTGATTTTGATGGCTTCAACCTGTCGGGAATCCTTGATTGAAGATTCCGGCCATCCTGGCTGCCTTTTTTAGCTAAAAATATTTTGCAGATACAAAAAAACATACTTTCTTTGCATCCTCATTTTAAAGTTCTTTGCATGGTCCATTCGTCTAGTGGTTAGGACGTCAGGTTTT
>CAYYIW010000027.1:0-33269 GCA_964472085.1 uncultured Rikenellaceae bacterium
ATATATGTCACAGAACACAGGGAAAATCAGCCAGATCATTGGTCCGGTGGTTGATGTCACATTTGAGAAACAGGGTTTTGACATGCCCGATATTTACGATGCTCTCGAAATAAAAAGGGATGACGGCTCAACTCTCGTGGTCGAATGTCAGCAACATATAGGGGAAAGGACTGTTCGTACCATAGCAATGGATTCCACCGATGGCCTGCGCCGGGGAATGGACGTGATTGCGACGGGTCTGCCAATTACCATGCCTATCGGTGAACAGATAAAAGGTCGTCTGATGAATGTTACCGGTCAGGCAATTGACGGTCTGGGGTCACTCGATAAAACAGGTGGTTATCCTATTCACAGGACGCCTCCGAAATACGAAGACCTTTCAACGGAAAAAGAAGTATTGTTTACCGGCATAAAGGTTATCGACCTTATAGAACCTTATTCCAAAGGTGGTAAGATCGGTCTTTTTGGTGGTGCCGGTGTGGGAAAGACAGTTGTTATTCTTGAGCTCATTAATAACATAGCAAAAGCTTATTCCGGGCTTTCCGTATTCGCCGGTGTCGGTGAAAGAACAAGGGAGGGTAATGACCTGCTCCGAGAGATGCTTGAGGCCGGTGTAATAACTTATGGTAAGGAATTCCTGAAAAATATGGAAGAAGGTGGCTGGGATCTCTCAAAAGTGGATAAGGATGCACTTAAGGAATCAAAGCTTGCCCTCGTTTTCGGTCAGATGAACGAACCCCCGGGTGCAAGAGCCAGAGTAGCTCTTTCAGGACTGTCAGTAGCTGAGCATTTCAGGGATGGTGACGGAAAAAGTGGAGGACGTGATATTCTTTTCTTCATGGATAATGTGTTCAGATTCACACAGGCAGGTTCAGAGGTCTCCGCTCTGCTGGGAAGGATGCCTTCGGCCGTAGGTTACCAGCCTACACTTGCAACAGAGATGGGTATCATGCAGGAGAGGATCACCTCTACAAAAAATGGTTCTATTACATCGGTACAGGCTGTTTATGTACCGGCTGATGACCTTACTGACCCTGCTCCGGCAACTACGTTTGCCCACCTCGATGCCACCACGGTGCTTAGCAGGAAAATATCCGAGCTCGGCATCTATCCGGCTGTGGATCCGCTGGATTCCACATCCAGGATCCTTACCGCTGAAATAGTCGGTGACGAACATTATCAGTGTGCCCAGAGAGTTAAGGAATTACTTCAGCGATATAATGAACTCCAGGATATTATCGCGATCCTCGGTATGGATGAGTTGTCAGAAGAAGACAAACTGGTTGTTCACCGTGCAAGAAGGGTTCAGAGATTCCTTTCACAACCTTTCCATGTGGCAGAACAATTCACCGGCATACCGGGTGCACTCGTTTCAATAGAAGATACCATCAAGGGCTTTAACATGATAATGGACGGGAAAGTTGACCAGTATCCTGAATCAGCATTTATGCTGGTAGGGACTATTGAAGACGCTGTTGAAAAAGGTGAAAAGATACTTTCACAGTCGAAATAAGACGAGTAATGAGAATAGAGATAATCACACCTGATAAACGCATTTATGACGGGGAAATAAAATCTGTCAGGGTGCCAGGCAAAAAGGGATCCTTCCAGGTACTGAAAGACCATGCTCCTATTGTCTCAACACTCGACAGCGGAAACGTTATAATAGTTGATCAGGCAGGAGTTGAGAAGATTATAGAGATTGAAGGCGGTGTAATTGAAGTTAAGGCAAATAATATAATTCTTCTTGCAGACGCAGTCAGATAATACAGAATGAAACCGGATGAATTTCGAAAACAGGCCCATAAGCTTGTTGACTGGATGGCCGACTACATGGAAAATGTTGAGGATTACCCGGTCAAATCACATGTGCAGCCAGGGGATATATATAATAAATTACCCGACCGGCCACCGGTCCATCCGGAACCTTTCAGCACCCTGATGAAAGATCTCGACGAGATCATCATGCCAGGTATCACACACTGGCAAAACCCAAATTTTTTTGCATATTTCCCGGCCAATACCAGTCCACCATCGGTGCTGGCTGAGATGATTATATCAACCCTCGGGGCCCAGTGCATGATATGGGAAACATCCCCTGCAGCCGCTGAACTGGAAGAGAAAATGATGGTATGGCTGAGGGAGATGATACAGCTTCCCGGAGAATTTGAAGGAGTTATACAGGATTCTGCCTCAACAGCCACCCTGTCAGCCATACTTACAGCCCGTGAGAAAAAAACAGGATTCTCTTTCAATATCAGTGGAGCGTCTGACAGCGCAATATTAAGGGTATATTGTTCGGAACAGACCCATTCCTCTGTTGAAAAAGCTGTTAAGATAAGCGGTTTAGGCAGAAAAAATCTTGTTAAGGTTCCTGTTCGTGAAGATTTTTCGATGGATCCGGATAAGCTGCGGGAAAGCATCAATCATGATATTGGTGCCGGATATATACCCTGTTGTGTGGTGGCGACCATAGGTACCACCGGGACCACTGCAATTGATCCTCTTAGGGCCATTGGAGAGATCTGCAGCCAGAATGATATCTGGCTTCATGTCGATGCTGCAATGGCCGGAACGGCTCTTATTCTGCCCGAATTTCAGTGGATGATCGATGGGAAAGAATATATCGACAGCTTTGTCTTCAATCCGCATAAGTGGATGTTCACAAATTTTGACTGCACGGCATATTTTGTGAAAGATGCTGCATCACTTATCAGGACGTTTGAAATACTCCCGGAATATCTCAAAACACGCACAAGGGGAAAAGTAAATGATTACCGCGACTGGGGAGTGCCCCTCGGAAGAAGGTTCAGGGCACTTAAGCTCTGGAGTGTTATCAGGACTTACGGTACAGAAGGCCTTCAGGAGAAGGTGAGGTATCATATTCACCTTGCCTCTGAGCTGGAAAAGAGGATCATGAAGGATCGGGATTTTGAAATACTTGCTCCCGTAGTTATCAGCGTGATCTGTTTCCGCTATAAACCTGAAGGGTATACGGAGGAACAGCTTAATTCTATGAATGAAAAGCTAAACCATATGCTTAATGATTCAGGTCACCTTTATCTTACACATACCGTTCTTAACGGTAAATATACACTCAGGATGGTCACCGCACAGACTAATGTTACAATGGCACACGTGGAAAAAGCCTGGGACCTGATCACATCCTGTGCAAGGAAACTTTAAAATGTGGTTGTTGCCGGTCTTCTCCTTCCAATGTTCATTCCGAAAAGATTCATATTAAACAGGAATTCAAATACAGGATTCCCTCCCTGTTTCATCCATGAAGCCTCCACCCCTGCTGAAATCATAAATGGTATCCTGAAAACATGAAAATCAGATAAAAGATCAAATCCAAAAGAACTGAAAGTCTCGTTGCCACTATGAAAAACATTGGAATACTGATTGTTAACAAGAACATTAAAGTAGTAATTATCAGTGCCCGAAGCATAATCGTAGAACAATCCTGCCCTTATCCTTTTAACGTACAGCAGGCTTGCAATGTTGATATCAGGATATAGAAGCGGGAAGACATAATCGGCCGAGAGAAAATTGATCTTTGTGGATATAATGTTTTTATAACCCCTGGGGAAAGATATCAAACTGCCATAAAGATATTTTGACGGATCCTGTTTTTCAACTTCATACCTTAACCTTAATCCGTTATTTTTCAGAACACCTGGAAAATATAAAAAGCCGGCCAAGGATACCGCATTCCCGTAAACAGCTTTATCCAGCGGGGCCCAGGAATAGTTCAGGTCGATAGTTTGTGCCCACCTGGGATATATATCACGGTATGCTGATACCTGGTAATTCGAAAAATAGAGCCTTCCGTTGAGTATTGTCTGTCCATAGTCATAACGATCTGTTTCCTTCAGGTATATATATTTGTTAATATAATCAGAAGAAAATGAACCCTGGAGGAATTGAGTAAATCTTCCAGAAGAAAAAATCAGGGGCAGTTTGATAGTATTGGAAAATCTTATAAGAGGCTGTACATTGGCAGGGTCATTTACCGATTCCCCGAGTTTGTATACCTGTGGTGATTCACCATAGTCGAGTTGTGATTCAATAACAGGATACCATCCGCTCCATGTGACACGTGCATGAAATACATTTCTTTTTGTGGCGGAATATTCGTACCCAAGGCTTGTGACAAGGGTGCTAAGGGTATTCTGTGAAAGGAGAGACACTCCGGGTCTGATGGAAGCAGGATCTGATTGTATTTTTTCAATATCTGCATAAAAAGGCATCCAGCTGTGGAAGTTGAACAGGTGCTGCCATTTCCTGTATGGTACCGGCTCATAGGTCCCGGACTGGTCTTTCTCAACAGGATCAGGTTTGCCGGTTATCCTGCTGAGCAAAGGAGAGGTCGGGCTGGTTACCTTTAACTTTATCTTCACAGGGACGGAAGGTTCCGTCATACATATTTCATTTCCACCGGCGGTATAATCACTAAATACCAGTTTCTTGCCGTCATAGCTTAGATCGGAAGTCCCGAACCTTGAGTTTGTTAGCCTGTAATAGCTGTCGTCCCCTGTTCTCATCAGTATATTATCAGTACCTGTTTCAGAACTTATAAAAAAGAGTGTGTCATTTGTCAGGAATGACGACTGGAGATCAGCCCTTCCTGGCTCTACAAGGGTCTCCCACTGGTTGTCAGATGGCGTATAGGAAATAATGCTCTCCCCACCACCACTTAATCCTATGAAAGTGATCTTTTTACCTTCGGCAGACCATTGCGGATGTTGCAGGTAGACATTACCCGGCACACTGAAAGATCCGGTTATGCTGCCTTTAACAGGATCGATGAATACCAGGTTATTCCTGTTCTCAGGGGTGTTTTCGACAGCAGCTATCATTCTCCCGTCGGGAGAAATTGCAGCGGTAAGATATCGTGTCCTGCTGGTCAGCCTTGTTGTTGTCATGTTTTTCAGATCAAGCATCTTTATGACCGAATAATTCCTGTTATCCCATCTGGGATCGGCCTGGTTCTCAACCCATACAAGCATTTTATTACCGTACGTCAGGAACCACGGATACATGTATCCCGGAACATGTATCCTTTTTTCGTAACCCGAAGAGGGCCTGATCAGTACAAAACAGGGAGGATCGGCTAAAGAGGTCCTTATTGCAATAATACTGTCATTTCCCACAGTAACAGGTGAATGGTAATTTATATATCGCCCATTTTTGTCCGGACTGACTGGATCATAGGCAACACTTCCGTCTTCTTTTAACTCTCTTGTCCATATCTGTTTAAGAGTATCGAGCGTCACATCATATAGCCTTTTTTTTGTAAGTCGTGCATTCCTTCTGAGGCTAATATTGACAGGGTTGATGGTAAAAGGCTCATCGGCAGTAAAGCGCATGACCTCATTCCAGATATGGAGATTTTTATCGGCCATAGCCCATGTAACCATCTGGTAACCCGTTTCATAATATGAAGGTACAAAATTACGGTAGGAGTCATTAAGTATCTTATCATAACCATATGGCCTGTCATTTTGCACTGTAATAGCCTTTAGCTGTTTTCGGAATGAAGGTGTTCGTCCCCTGCCGGACGGAGTGAGCCAGGATTCGGCGAATACGGCATCTCCTTCCAGCAGCCACATGGGAAGAAGGGAAGAAACGATGCCGGTGAATTGTTCTCCGAGAACATATGACATTACCCTGGAAAATCCCTGGCGAAGAGACAACATCTGGTATACATGTGTCATTTCGTGCGTGGCCAGCTGCTGATCCGCATCAAGAGGGATGGTGTTTTGCTCGGGAGTGGGGAATATCTCCATCCTTTTTGGGGCCCATGCAACATACCCGTTAGACTGCGTGGTAAAGTTGTGCAATACAACAGGTATCCGGAATTTAAAGGCCGGGAAAAGCGACGTTAACCTGGAAGAGGCACTGTCGAGTGATTTTGCAAATGAAATTCCCTGCTGTCCGTATTTAGCAGGATATATTACTGTAAAATGATCTGTTTTTACCTGCATCCATCTCAGAGATTCAGGATCCTGGCCTGTATTGTAATACTGCGCATACGTTTCAAATGCCTGCATCGATATAATGATGAACAGGATTACGCGGATATATTTCACGGGAAATTGCATGGCGTAAAAGTAATAAATTTAGTGAGCACTAGGTATTTGGCGATATTATTAAAAAAATAAGTAATTTCGTGCCTTAACCATAAAATGATATTGCAATAATAATATTTCAGCTGATGAAGAAATACAGGCTTATTAACAATATTACAGGCTGGGTGGTTTTTGCCATAGCTGCGGTTACCTACCTTATGACGATTGAACCCACGGCAAGCCTGTGGGACTGCGGAGAGTTCATTGCATCGGGGTTTAAGCTGGAGGTAGGACATCCCCCGGGAAACCCGGTCTTCATGATCATGGCCCGTTTCTTCACACTTTTTGCCGGAGGTAATGTATCCAAAGTTGCCGAGATGGTCAATTCCATGTCGGCCCTGGCAAGCGCATTTACCATATTGTTTCTGTTCTGGACCATCACTCACCTTGCCAGGAAAATTATCCTTAAGGATGAAGGCCGGTATACCACAGCCCGTATCATAGCTGTGATGGCAGCCGGTGCAGTTGGTGCCGTAGCCTATACCTTTTCCGATTCGTTCTGGTTTTCAGCAGTGGAGGGTGAAGTTTATGCCTCATCAGCGTTCTTTACTGCAATAGTGTTCTGGGCAATCCTGAAATGGGAAAATGTGGCAGATGAGAAACATGCCGATAAGTGGATAATACTAATAGCTTTCCTGATGGGATTGTCAATTGGTGTTCATCTTCTTAACCTGCTCACCATACCCGGAATAGTGCTCGTATATTATTTCAGGAAATTCGAATTTTCATGGAAGGGATTTATCGTTTCACTTGCTACTTCAATGGTATTATTGGCCCTCCTGATGTGGGGTATAATGCCGGGCGTCGTTACAATATCCTCTAAATTTGATAAGTTCTTTGTTAATACCCTGCATATGCCCGTCAACAGTGGCATGGTTATACATATTGTTATTCTTGCCATACTTTTTGTCTTTGCTGTGAGGGCCTCTTTAAGGTCGGTAAACAGTTCAAGGAATGGAATCCTGGCAATAGCCGCTCTCTTTCTGACCGGGATATGGGTAGTTTCAGGTTCGGCTTTTGTTAATATCGTTATCCTCCTGTCAGTTGGTGGAATAACCTGGTATCTGGCACAAAAGAACAGGACAGCCCTTAATGCCATGCTTACAGTAATAATGGTTATCCTTATAGGATATTCTGCCAATGCCATCATAGTAATAAGGGCTTCGGCCGATACTCCTCTGAATGAAAATAATCCGTCGAATCCATTCAACCTGCTTTACTTCCTGAACCGTGAACAATATGGCCAGAGGCCGTTGCTAAAAGGACCTTATTTCAATGCTCCCGTTATTGATTATGTCAACGGAAAACCCAAGTATAACATTGAAAATGGTAAATATGTGATTACAGGTTATGACCTGGAACGGGTCTATGATCCTCGTTTTGTCACTCTTTTTCCCAGGATGTGGAGTGACCGTGATGATCACCCGGAGATATATAAGCAATGGGGAAAGATAAAGGGAGTACCTGTACAGGTGACAGATGAGTCGGGACAAAAGAAGATTATCAGGAAACCTACTTTCATGGAAAACATGCGCTTCATGTTTTCCTACCAGTTCGGGTATATGTATTTCAGGTATTTCATGTGGAACTTTTCGGGTAAACAGAACGATACACAGGGTACCGGTGGCGTGGTCAACGGAAACTGGATAACAGGGATAAGTTTCCTCGATACACCAAGACTGGGGACAACCAGGGATCTGCCTCCCGATATGAAGAATGATCCATCCAGGAATAAATATTACCTGCTGCCATTAATCCTAGGACTGATCGGGATGTTTTACCATTATAACCGTGATAATAAAAACTGGTTTATAATATTACTCCTGTTCATCATGACAGGACTGGCTATCGTTTTTTACCTTAACCAGGATCCTAACCAGCCCAGGGAAAGGGATTATGCTTATGCCGGGTCATTCTATTTCTTCTCTGTGTGGCTGGGGTTTGGGGTACTTGCTATATTTGAGGCACTTTCAAAGATAGCACCTGAAAAGATCGCAGCTCCCCTGGCCGGAGTACTTTGCTTTGTGGCAGTACCGGTGCTGATGGGCTCGGAAGACTGGGTGGATCACGACAGGTCGGGCAGGTACCTTACACGCGATGTTGCTTTCGATTATCTTAATTCATGTGCTCCGGATGCTATACTGTTCACAAACGGAGATAATGACACATTCCCGTTATGGTATGCCCAGGAAGTTGAGGGGAAGCGAACGGATATAAGGGTTTGTAACCTGATGCTTCTTAATACCGACTGGTATATTAACCAGATGAAAAGAAAGGTAAATGAGTCGGACCCGTTACCTATAACCCTGCCTGTGAAGAAATACTATGACGGGGTTAACAACCAGGTGTTCGTTGTGGAGAAAACAAAAGATCCGGTTAATATATCAACTATAATCGACTGGGTCAACAGTGGTAATAAAGCTACAAAGGTACAGATATCCTCATCCGAACTTCTTGATATAATACCTTCAAGAACAATAAGGATACCTGTTGATAAGAAGAAAGTGTTAGAATCAGGCACAGTACTTCCTCAGGATTCTGATAAGATTGTACCGTATATTGATATACATCTAAAAGGTAATTCTATCCTTAAGAGCCAGCTTATTATTCTGGATATACTTGCTCATAACGACTGGAAAAGGCCTATATATTATGTTACAGGATATCAAAATGATGCCCTGGGTCTTGAGGATTATTTCCAGCTGGAAGGACTTGCTTACCGTCTTGTGCCTATAAAATCTGAGAACAAGGACTGGTTAAATTACGGGAGGATAAACACGGATATCCTGTATAATAATATGATGAATAAATTTACATGGGGTAATGCCAACGCAAAGGGAGTGAATCTTGATTATAACCATAAGCGTACGATAATTGTTATCAGAGCACGACTGAATTATGCACGGCTGGCAAAAGCCCTTGTTGCCGAGGGTGAAAAGGAGAAGGCAATAAAGGTGCTTGATTTCTGTATGGATCAACTGCCCCTGGCTAAAACATCATACGATCCCTATGTGCCGGATATCATTGATGCCTATTTTGCTGCCGGAGATACAGACAAAGCAGTGCAAATGACAAATGCATTATGCAATTTCTACTATGGTCATCTGGATTATTATCTCAAACAGGCCCCGTATATCGTACAGTCTGCTGAATATGAGATACAAACGGCAATACAATATCCTTCAAGAGTGGCAACTTCCTGTACGAAGTATGGAAAACCGGAACTGGGAGAAGAGATAAATAATAAACTTGAAAGCTATTATACCCGGTATGTGAAGATCATTAATCCTTCACAGAAATAAATTCTTCAGCTATCGATGGGAGACAGGGGTTGATGTGCTCAGGTATTTACCCACGAGGAAATAGATCTTTTCGGGGTAAATGGGTTTCAGAATATACTCATTGCACCCTGCTATGTAGGCTTCTGTTTTTACCTGTTCGGATGAAAATGCAGTTATCATGATCACCGGCAGACTCTTTCTCTCTTTGCGTAATAGCTTCACGCATTCTATTCCGTTGACGAGAGGTATCAGAAAATCCATGAACACCAGGTCTGCCCTGCTGTCTTTCTGACCAATGTAATCAACGAATTCTTTTCCCGTACGAAAGATCTTTAATTCCGCACCGGAGTTTTTAAGCACTGTTTCATAGTACCTGATAGAAGGCAGATCATCCTCAACAATTACAATAGTTCTTCCGTCAAGCTCTAAGCTGCTGATATTCAGGGTCATTTAGGGTATTGATTAGACAAGTATAAAATTACTATATGTAAAGGATCAGGCACATTCAAATCGGCACAGTTATTAACATTTTATCAACATGGTACTTTTAACAGAAGCGAAAGCCATTTGTTTTACTTAATAAAATTTCGCAAATTCGTATAAACAAAACCTTGAACTCATGTTCAAAAAGTTACGCATTATCAGAGTTTTAATCTTAACACTGATATTGGCAGGATCTGTTGTTAGTGTATACAGCCAGGGGAATATTGATAACGCCACCCGTGCTGTATTTATTTTTGATATCGCACGCTATATCGACTATGGTCCGGGTTTTGTCGATTCAGCTGTTTTCAGGATCGGAGTGCTTGACAGGGATGAGTTCTTATTTTTGGAGCTGGGCAACCTGAGGAAGACAAGGCCTACAATACAGGGGAAACCTGTTATTCTGGTTAAATTTAATTCTGAAAGCCAGATAACATACACCCAGCTTTTATACGTCAACAAGGCAAGTGGCTTCAGCCTGGATAAGGTGAAAGAAGCTATTGCGAATCACCAGACACTTTTACTGACCGAGGGATATAAGTTTCGTGAATCGATGATCAATTTCATGGGTGTTGAGGGTGAAATGCCAAAATACTCTGTTAATGAAGATCTGATCAACAAGGCAGGGATGAAGGTAAATTCCAATATGCTTACCCAGGCCATCAAAACCAGGGAAGACTGGGAACGGCTTTTCGGAAAGGCAAGCAGGGAGATAATCATCCAGCGCGATACAATAAGGCAGCAGTTGATGATTATAAAGGCACAGAAAACCGAGATACTTCGTCAGAAGGCCCTTCTTGACAGTCTTGACAAAGAGATCAATGCCAGGGAGAAAACACTGAATGACAAACAGAAGATTCTCGAGAGTCAGTTTATACGGATTAACAAACAACAGGTCGAGATAGCTTCTCAGAAGAAGACAATAACTGAACAGCAGAGGGAAGTCAGGGTACAACAGGATACCCTGGCAAATCAGAAAAGAGAGATCAGTCTGCAGGCATCAAGGATGGATCAGCAACTCAGGAAGATCAGGGAACAGGAAAGCAGGATAAAACTGCAGCTGGCAACGCTGGAAAAACAAAAGCTCATCCTCTATTTTGTGATACTGGCTTTGCTGCTGGTAAGTATCCTGGGATACTATATATACCGGGGATACAAGATCAAGAAAGAAGCCAACATAATACTGGAGGAGAAAAACAAGACTATTTCCCTCCAGAAGGATGAGATCGAGAAGCAGAGAGATATAGCAGCTGCCCAGAGAGATCAGATCGCCTACCAGAAGAAACATATCACCGACAGCATCATGTATGCAAAAAGGATACAAACTGCACTCATACCATCGCTCGAGCTGTTCAGTGATAAGCTGGAGCACTTTGTCCTGTATAAGCCTCTTGCAATAGTAAGTGGTGATTTTTACTGGGTATCGTCGGCCGGGAGCAAACAGATAATAATAGCAGCCGACTGTACTGGCCATGGTGTCCCGGGGGCATTTATGAGCATGCTGGGGGTGACACTACTCAATGAGATAGTAATAGGAAAACATATAGCGGAACCTGACCGGATACTGGAAAACCTGAGACAGGGAGTTATAAAATCATTAAACCAGGCAGCTGACGAAGACAGTATCAAAGATGGTATGGATATTGCCGTATGCCGCGTTGATTTTAATACGGATACCTTGTGGTATGCTGGAGCTAATAGTCCGTTATTCCTGGTACGAGGAGGTGAGCTTGTTCACTACAGGGCCGACAAGATGCCTGTTGCGATACATTATAAAATGGGCCCCTTCACTCTTCACGAGATAAAACTGCAGAAAGGTGATACTTTTTATATCTTCTCCGACGGATATGCCGACCAGTTTGGTGGACCGAAGCAGAAGAAGTATATGACCACAAAAATGAAGGAAACACTTGTTTCCCTTGAAGGATTGTCAATGATCCAGCAGGGAGAGAAGATGAATGAGATATTTGAGGAATGGAAAGGCGACAATCCCCAGGTTGATGACGTAACTTTGATAGGTGTTCGCTATTGATCACCTGCATACCCACCTGGTTGTCACACCCAGGACTGTAACATCAGGAGTAGATTCAATTCTTACAAGAGCAGCATCGCAGTACTCTGTTTCCGAACCCTCGGTCAACAGGTCTCCTGAGGAATCATAGGTGTTCTGCTGACATATTTTGCAATTCTTTATGCTTTCACAGGAATTGAAAGCTCCTATGAGAAACAAAAACCCCAATACATATAATAATTTCCTTTTCATATTATATTGATATTGATTCTTACTATCATACTGTAACCGGACATTTACCAGGCAGTGTATTTCTCATTATCCACAGATTAATACAGGTCTCCGGGCCTTTGTTTTGCCTATCAAATATACTAAATCTAATATAAATGATCGGATTTTGCTTTAAAAGGTTGCCTGTTCTAATAAATGTTATAAATCATGCAGCAATTTATAAATACACAAGTCTTTCTATCAGGAATGAAAATATTTATAAATTGCAATAAAAACAATCGTCATGGAAGATTCTAAAATGAAAAAGCATGTTACAGTGGTCGCAGCTATCCATATAGGTTTCGGATTACTGGGGCTTATAGCAGCACTGGTAGTTTTCTTTGCTCTGAATTTTGCAAGAAGTCAGGTTATAGGTGATGAAACAGGGGAAATGGTTCTGCGGTTTTTGTCATTGTCCCTACCTCTCCTGATAGGATTTCTGTCAACTCTTGGTCTTATTGGAGGCATAGGTCTGTTTTCATATGCCCCGTGGGCAAGATATCTTGTAATTGTGGTTGCTGCTCTCGGCTGCCTTAATATACCTATAGGTACCCTTAAGGGGGTATATTCGTTATGGGTATTGATGCAGGATGAGACTGTGAAGCTATTCCGTAAGAACTGATTCTTTTTAATATAGATTTTTTTATTTTACTTGTGGGGGTGTTACATGTAGCACCCCCACAATTTTTTTGGTTTAACTTTGCTGTATTATTAAACGGTGCGATTATGGCAGATGATAATAAAATAATCTTTTCCATGAACAGGGTTGGAAAGACCTTTCCACCCCACAGGCAGGTCTTAAAGGATATTTCTCTTTCATTCTTTCTTGGTGCCAAGATCGGCATAATAGGGCTTAACGGTTCGGGGAAGTCTACTTTACTTAAGATCATAGCAGGAATAGAGAAGGAATACAATGGTAATGTAACTTTTCTTCCGGGATATACCGTCGGACATCTGGCCCAGGACCCACTGTTAAGGGAGTGCCGCACTGTCAGGGAGATCGTTGAAGAGGGGATGAAGGAAACTGTAGACATCATCCATGATTATGAGAAAATTAACAACAGCTTCGGCGATCCGGAAGTCTATGAGAATCCCGACAGGATGCAACAATTAATGGACAGGCAGGCAGAACTACAGGAAAAGATTGATTACCTCGACGGCTGGAATATTGAGTATAAGCTTGAGAGAGCGATGGAAGCTCTCCGGTGTCCTGAAGGCGATACGAAGGTTGATATTCTCTCAGGCGGTGAACGCAGGAGGGTCGCCCTTTGCCGCCTGTTACTGCAGCAGCCTGATATTCTTCTGCTGGATGAACCGACCAATCATCTCGATGCAGAATCTGTCCAGTGGCTTGAAACAACACTCAAACAATACAATGGTACTGTGATATGCATCACTCATGACCGTTATTTCCTGGATAATGTAGCAGGATGGATACTTGAGCTTGACAGGGGAGAAGGGATACCCTGGAAGGGAAACTATTCATCATGGCTTGAACAGAAGGCAAAGAGACTCGAGATAGAAGAAAAAGGCAATATTAAAAGAAGAAAGATACTGGAGCGTGAGCTTGAATGGGTAAGAATGTCTCCCAAAGCACGCCATGCAAAATCAAAGGCAAGGCTCGGGGCATATGAAAACCTTCTTAACCAGGATGTAAAGCAGAAAGAGGAAAAACTGGAGATATTTATTCCCAACGGACCACGTCTCGGTGATAAGGTCATCGAAGCAAAGTCGGTCTCCAAGGTCTTTGGCGACAGGATCCTGTTTGAAGATCTTGAATTCAGTCTGCCACCAAATGGTATTATAGGAGTCATCGGGCCAAATGGTGCAGGCAAGACCACTCTTTTCAGGATGATCATGAAACAGGAAGAGGCCACCTCGGGCTCTTTCAGTATCGGGGAGACAGTTGCTCTTGGATATGTCGACCAGGCTCATGCTGCCATTGATCCGGAAAAGACTGTTTTTGAAGTGATCTCCGGAGGCAGGGATGATGTTATGGTAGGGAACAGGATGGTCAATGCAAGAGCTTATGTTGCGAGGTTTAACTTCACCGGCGCCGACCAGGAAAAGAAATGCGGCATATTATCGGGAGGTGAAAGAAACAGGCTGCACCTTGCCCTTACCCTGAAATCGGGGGCCAATGTATTATTGCTCGATGAGCCGACAAACGATATTGATGTAAATACCCTGAGGGCCCTTGAGGAAGGACTGGAAAACTTTGCCGGTTGTGCCGTGATCATCTCTCACGACAGGTGGTTTCTCGACAGGGTAACAACACATATACTGGCGTATGAAGGCAACTCAAAGGTTGTATGGTTTGAAGGCAACTATTCCGATTATGAAGAGAACCTGAAAAAAAGAGTGGCCGACACTACTCCGTCAAGGATAAGATACAAGAAACTGATTTGACATCCCGGAGTATTTTTTTCATACGTAACGACTGATACGAGAATGATATTTTTATCACTATAACTCATGTAATATGAAAAAATACATCACTCTCATAATTGCGGTGATAACATCATTACTTCTTACAGCGCAGGAACTCCATACCGGAACAAACCTGCTGGATAATGGCTGGCACTTTCACAGAGGGGGTGCCCAGGGTGCGGATAATCCGGATTTTGATGATTCAGCCTGGAGGACGGTTGATCTTCCTCACGACTGGAGTATTGAAAACCTCCCGGGAACAGATTCTCCTTTCAATCGCGATGCCATAAGCCAGGTAAGCGGAGGTTTTACAACGGGTGGTACCGGCTGGTACAGAAAGTCCTTCTCCCTTCCTTCGGTAATGGCAGGGAGAAGTGTTTTTTTACAGTTCGACGGTGTATATATGAACCCGGAAATATGGATCAACGGGACATCTGTTGGAAGCCATCCTTATGGCTATACATCTTTCTGGTACGATATTACCGGGTTGCTGAATCCCGGTAAGAAAAATATTATTGCTGTGAAAGTCAGGAATGAAGGTGAGAACAGCCGGTGGTACTCAGGCTCAGGGATATATCGTCATGTATGGCTAAGAATACTCGATCCTGTCCACGTCAGGCCCTGGGGAATACACATTACAACACCGGTTGTAAGCACAGGAGAGGCAAAGGTTAATGTAAAAACGCTAATACAGAATCAGACAGGATCAGAAGCAGAGATAAAAGTTGTCACTGTGATAATGGACAACCAGGGTCAGGAAGCAGGAGAAACTGTATCCGGGAAGGTAGTGGATGGTGGAGATGATTCTGAATTTGCAGGTGAGACCGTTATTAAGAATCCGGCATTATGGTCGCCTGATTCACCCGCTCTTTACACCGCTGTCACAAGGGTATATTCCTCCGGGATGCTTACTGACAGCGTGAAAACAGTGTTTGGCATCAGGACCATCCATTTTGATTCCAGAGTAGGATTTTTGCTAAACGGCATGGAGGTAAAGCTTAAAGGAGGATGTTTCCATGATGATAACGGACCTCTTGGATCCAGGTCATTTGACAGGGCCGAGGAGAGAAGGGCTGCCCTGATGAAAGCATCCGGTTTTAATGCAGTAAGATGTTCTCATAATCCTCCGGCTCCGGCCTTCCTTGATGCATGCGACAGGCTTGGACTTATGGTTATAGACGAGACTTTCGATATGTGGAGAAATGGCAAGAATGGGAATGATTATCACCTTTATTTCAGTAAATGGTGGAAACGTGATGTCGCATCAATGATAGACAGGGATTTCAACCATCCTTCTGTAATTCTTTGGAGTATCGGCAATGAGATACCGGGCATGAACACCCCGGCTGTTGTGAATACAGCAAAGGAACTTTCATCCTTTGTAAGATCGGAGGACCCGTCAAGGCCTGTAACTGCAGCTGTAAACGGGCTGGGACCGGAGAAGGATCCGTTTTTCGCGACACTCGATGTCGCCGGTTATAACTATGGCTCAGGAGGTGACCATATGAAGGGAAATATCTTTGACGAAGATCACCGGAGAGTGCCTGACAGGGTAATGATACAGACAGAATCATACCCCCTGGAGGCTTTCAGGAGCTGGATGGATGTTATTGATCATCCCTGGCTTGCAGGTGATTTTGTATGGACTGGCGTTGATTATATAGGTGAAGCCAGTATTGGCTGGAGAGGATACTGGCAGAAACAGGATTTTTTCCCATGGAACCTGGCTTTCTGTGGTGATATTGATATCTGTGGCTGGAAAAGGCCACAGTCATACTACCGGGATGTACTATGGAAGGAAAACCAGGTTTTCCTGTTTGTTAAACCCCCTGTACCATCTTTTCCGGAAAATCCCGAAAAGATGTCATGGAGTAAGTGGAACTGGGATGATGTAGCCGCCGACTGGAACTGGAAAGGCTATGAGAATAGTATACTGGAAGTTACTGCATATTCTTCGTGTGATGAGGCGGAACTGTTCCTCAACAGCAAATCACTGGGCAGAAGGAAAACCGGCAGGTCTTCCGGGTTTAAGGCTGAATGGGAGGTGCCATATCAGCCGGGGGAGCTCAGTGTTGTCGGTTATTCAGGAGGGAGGAAAGTGGCGACAGATATCCTTCATACTGCTGCCGAACCCGTTACCATACAGCTGTCGGCCGACCGGGATACCATAAAGGCAGGAGGCCAGGACCTTTGCTATATTACCATTGAGCTTCTGGATAGTAATGGGTACAGGAATCCGAAATCGGAGAATTCCCTTTCATTCGAAACTGAAGGGCCTGCATCTCTTGCAGGTACCGGAAATGCAAACCCGGTAAGCCTGGAAAGTTATACAGAACCTTCACGGGAAGCATGGCAGGGACGATGCCTGGTTATTCTGCGATCGGGAAAAGAGCCCGGAACGATAATCCTGAAAGTTACATCTCCCGGACTTAAGACGGCATTTTTGTCTGTTCAGACAAAATAATTTTTTGCAGAGTGCCCGGATTTTGTACTTAAGATGGGGGTCCTCCGGAAAAGAAATAAAAAGAGCAAAACATTCGTTGGCAGATATTCGTTTATTTATTATAAATTAATTCTTTTGTTTTATATGAAGAAAAAATTTTACTTCATTGCCTTGCTCCTCTCTACGACAGTACTGACAGTTAATCCAGTCAATCTATCAGCTTGCTTTTTGTTACAGGGAACAGAAAACGGATCTGTATTAAATGCAAAAAATACACTTTTTGAT
This sequence comes from uncultured Rikenellaceae bacterium, assembly GCA_964472085.1. Classification (GTDB taxonomy): domain Bacteria; phylum Bacteroidota; class Bacteroidia; order Bacteroidales; family VadinHA17; genus LD21. The sequence goes on from CAYYIW010000027.1 coordinate 17,338, forward strand.
CCCGATGATCTTCCTGTTGTATTAACAAATACAAATGTAAACGACCCGGAAGCCCCTGTTGCTCTCCTTATTTCCGGAGACGGTGGCTGGTTCAGTTTTGAACAGCATATAGCAGATAATCTTGCGGAAAAGGGAATACCTACCGTAGGACTCGATTCCAGGAAATATTTCTGGAACAGGCGTACCCCGGAAGAGACAGCAAAAGATGTTGGTGATGAACTAAACTATTATCTCGAAAAATGTCACCGCGATAAAATTGTCCTTGTCGGTTATTCCCTTGGAGCCGAGATAGTTCCGTTTATTTACAACAGGCTGTCTCCCGGTATTAAGTCAAAAGTCATTTCTGCCGTGCTTCTTTCTCCGGATGTCTCCACGGATTTTGAGATACATATATCCAATATGCTGGGCCTTGGCAACAGGCAGAATACATATGATGTACCGAAAGAAATAAAACAAATGAAAGGATTACGAACCATTCTTATCTTCGGAGCCGGGGAAGACTCAAAGGTACCCGCCCTGCTTAAAGGCGATGATGTCAGGATCAATGAAATACCTGGAGAACATCATTACAAATCGGATATTTCTCTTATTGTGCGTACAATGATCGAAAACAAGGCATTTTGAAAATCCTTTCGTACATTGCCGGTTCAATTGAAATGATTTCTTAAGTTAATCAGAAAAAGCCAGGGAACATTTAATACAATATTCCCGGGAAATCCCGTTTCAGCTTGTAAAACGGTATTTATGAAGATCAGGGCAGGATTCATAATTATAGTGATAGCTTTTATTGTCAGTAATAGGGCTATAGCTTATATACTGCCTTCAAAATCATATACACTGAGTGGGTTTATTCTTGATGCCGGGAGCGGTGAATCACTGGCAGGAGCTGTCATTTTCCCCGGGGAGATGCCATCCAAAGGTACAACATCCAATTCATACGGATATTTCTCTCTTACTCTTCCTGAAGGAAAATATAATATGACAGTAAGGTACCTGGGTTATAAAACAAAGATCATTCCTGTTAACCTGGATGGGAACAGGAAGCTTAACATCGAGTTGGAGCAAAATCCCATCTCTCTGGGAGAGATAACTATAACAGGAGAAAAAGACAATAACAACATAGTCTCAGGTGAAATAGTCTCAAAAGTCAGTGTTAAAGAGATACAGAACATTCCGGTTATCCTTGGGGAAAAGGACATCCTGAAGACAATTCAGCTATTGCCGGGTGTGACTCCTGCCGGGGAAGGTAATTCGGGTTTTTATGTAAGAGGCGGTGGCATTGACCAGAACCTGATACTTCTCGATGAGGCACCTGTATATAATCCTTCACACCTGCTGGGTTTCTTTTCAACATTCAACTCCGATGCGATTAAGGATGTGACACTCTATAAAGGGGGCTTCCCCGCGGAATATGGCGGCAGACTATCGTCGGTAGTCGATATTAAAATGAACGAGGGAAATGACAGGGAGTATCATCTTTCAGGAGGAATAGGACTTATTTCATCCAGGCTTTCCGTTGAAGGTCCTATTGTTAAAAACAAGGGATCCTTCATGGTATCCGCCCGCCGCACCTATGCCGATCTTTTCCTCCACCTGCTGCCATCTGACGGACCGGATTCAACAGCAAGCAGATCTACATTGTATTTTTATGATCTTAATGCCAAGGCTAATTACAGGATTAGCCAAAAGGACCATATATATTTCTCATGTTACCTGGGACGCGACAATTTAAACCTGGGAGGGACCCTGGGCCTCGACTGGGGTAATGTTACAGCCACATCAAGATGGAACCATATTATAAGCAACAAACTTTTTTCAAATACATCCCTGATCTTTAACCGTTACAGCTACCATTTCAATGTTGACGTAGGCACCAGTACCATGAGAGTACTGTCGGAGATAAAAGACTTTAACCTTAAAGAGGATGTCAGCTTTTATATTAACCCGGATAACTCACTCAGGTTTGGCATTAATTCCATCTTCCATACCTTTATCCCAAGCAGGGTGGACACAACGTCATTCTTTCATGTTCGTTCGATGGACAACAGATATGCTCTTGAGAATGCCGCCTATATATCAAATGAACAGACCATATCAAAACATTTTATTGCTACATATGGTTTGAGATATTCTCTTTTCAGTTCTATTGGTCCCGGGACTGTCTATACGTATGATGAAGTTGCAGATATCATAGATTCATCATATTATCCTGCAGGTAAGATATACAATACTTTCGGGGGACTGGAACCTCGGATCATATTAAATTATATAATTAGCGACTCTTCGTCGGTGAAACTGTCTTATGCCCGTACGCGTCAGTATATCCACCTCTTATCTAATACTACCTCAACAACTCCTTTTGACCTCTGGGTCCCGAGCAATAAGAACATACTGCCAGAAATAGCTGACCAGTTTACAATAGGGTATTTCCGCAACTTTTCGAACAATATGTTTGAAACATCAGTGGAGATATATTACAAGGATATGAAAAGCCAGATTGATTACCGTAACGGGGCAAACCTGATCCTTAATAACAAGGTTGAATCGCAACTGGTATTCGGTAAAGGCTGGAGTTACGGGGCGGAATTCCTGGTGAGCAAGAAATATGGTAAGCTGACAGGATGGATAAGCTATACACTTTCAAAGACCCTGAGGGAATTTCCGTCAATTAATGATGGAGCCGTATTCCCTGCAAAACAGGACCGCCCTCAAAACATATCAGTAGTGCTTATGTATAATATAAGTCCGCATCTGGTAATGTCGGCAACATGGATTTATCTCAGCGGCAATGTTGTTACTTTTCCCAGTGGACGGTATTTTATCGACGGAAACATAGTACCTTATTATACCGAACGCAATGGTTATCGAATGCCCGATTATCACCGTCTCGACATAGGGCTTACCTGGAAGCGGAAAAAGAAAAGTCATTTTGAGAGCAACTGGAATTTCTCCATATATAACGTGTATGCCAGAGACAATGCATATGCCATTAATTTCAGGCAGGACCCGAACGATCCGACGAAGATGCAGGCTGTCCAGCTGTCATTATTCAGGATAGTACCGGCAATTACCTATAATTTTAAATTTTGAATGTAAATGAGTAAACTCTACGGGACATACAGAGATTTTCCGGGCAGGGTAGTGCTCCTGTTTGTTTTTATCCTTATATCTGCAGGATGCGAGAAAGTGATCAACGTGGACCTTAATGAAGCGGCTCCAAGGATAGTTATTGAAGGACTAATTGATGATGGGCCCGGGCCTTATTATGTGAAGGTATCGATGTCGGGGAGCTATTTTGGAGAAACAGATCTGCCGGGTGTCTCCGGTGCCATCGTTGTTATTTCCGATAATACAGGTATTACAGATACCCTTCCGGAGAGATCACCCGGTGTTTACCAGACCATAAGGACAAGAGGGGTGCCGGGCAGGACATATACTCTTATGGTCAACACAGGAAATATAACTTATACAGGACAATCATCAATGCCCGTACATATTAATATCGATTCACTGAGTCTTGTGACAACACAGGTAAATCATTTTACCCTGGGAGGAGGTTCCGATAGTGAGACCAGGTTAACGTTATATTGTTATTTCAGTGATCCGCCGGGAAAGAATTTTTACAGGGCCAGGGTGTTTACCAATGATTCAACAAATCTTCAGCGATATCATTTATTTGATGATCAGTATACTGACGGGGAAGAGACTGAGCTGCGGGTAGCCCATGTGGACCCTGGTGATAAGGTAAAAGTTGATCTTTATTCTCTTGACAGGTCTACCTACTCCTTTTATCGTACCCTTGAGGACCTGCTTTATTCAAACCCGGTCTTTGGTTCAACACCTGCAAATCCCGATTCAAACCTGGATAACGGGGCCCTGGGTTATTTTGGGGCATGTGCTGTTTCGACAAAAACGATTATTGTTGGTAGTCCGCCAATAAAATGACCGCATTATCTGCAGGGATTGTTCAGGTAATTTTAGCTCCTGGCATGTTGCCTGTTTTTCATTGAAAATATTTGATTAACTTTAGATATTTAAACTGCCTAACCGTGGAAAAACTGGCCATAAAAGAGAAGATCGGGTATGCACTCGGTGATGGTGCTGCCAACATTGCCTGGCGGGGAGTATCAACATTCCTGCTTATTTTTTATACTGATGTCTTTGGGATAAATCCTGCAGCAGTTGGTCTGTTGCTGTTAATAGCCCGTTTCAGCGACGGGGTAAGCGATATAGCGATGGGTGTGATCGGAGACAGGACAAACACCCGATACGGGAAATTTCGTCCCTGGATATTATGGACAGCTATACCTCTGGGAGTAATCCTGTCTTTACTTTTCACAAGTCCTGATCTGAGTACTACAGGTAAGATCATATATGCCTATACAACTTATATTCTGTTCACTCTTGTTTATACGGCCAACAATATTCCTTACGGAGCCCTGATGGCAGTTATGACCGGTGATGATAAGGAGCGTACCAGTCTGGGTTCATACAGGATGGTAGGAGCTTTTGCAGGAGGGATGCTGGTACAGGGTGCATTGCTTTTCCTTGTTGCTCACTTCGGAAATATCAGCCCTGTTATAAATGTTAAACAGCTTGGCAGTGAAAAATATGTTGTAACAGTATCTGCACCCCGTGATGTTGCAAATGTTAATATTAAGACCAAAAGTGGTATTGCCATGTTCACCTGGGCAGATACCCTCAGCAGAGAATCGGATAACGTGGCTACGCGTGGTAAGAGCTTCTCAGTAAAAGCTCTGAAAGAATATGCTTTTATTGTTTCAGGCGAAAGTAATCTCGATGCCGGAAGCATATCGATCATTGACCAGAAGAAAGGCTACAGCCATGCTATTTACCTGCTGTCATTCTTTCTTTCTCTATTCCTTATAATAACTTTCTATGCCACACGCGAGCGTGTAGCCCCGCCGAAGACACAGGAAACCAACCTGTGGAAGGACCTGAGGGACCTTGCCAGGAACAGGCCCTGGGTGATATTGCTTCTTATCGGACTTATCTTCCAGATATACAACTCGATAAAACAGGGTATTGTAGTTATATATTTTGCACATTTCCTGCATAATGAGCTTATGGCTGCCTCATATATGGTAGGACTGATGATCGCTTCCATATTCGGTGCTATGGCTACATCCCCGCTGGCACGAAGGCTTGGAAAACGGAACCTTTTTATATATGCATTTATCTTCTCGGGGATTGTAAATGCCTTGCTTGTATTTTGCGGACCTGATAACCTTAAGACAATATTTGCATTAGGTATTATATCTGAATCGGGAGCGGCTGTATTTCCCACCCTCTTCTTTGCAATGCTTGGTGATGCAGCTGACTATTCTGAGTTTAAGAACGGCAGAAGAGCCACAGGCCTGGTCTATTCGGCAGGATCATTCTCAACGAAACTGGGCGGTGGCGTGGCAGGTGCAATAATAGGATTTGTGCTTGCTGCCTACCATTATAACGGGCAAAATGCAGTTGCCATACAGGGAGCTATTCCTGGTATTATAATGCTAATGAGCTGGATACCTGCGATAATTGCAATGATAGGAGCTGCCCTGATGACAATATATCCTCTTAACCAGAATAAGATGGATGAGATAACAACCGAACTGGCTCAGAGAAGGTCAAAGGATATGACCTGATGACAGGAAGGGATATAAACTATAATATAAAGATAATAATCACACCATGAAGTTTGGACATTTCGACGATGCCGGCCGCGAGTATGTGATCACCAATCCACGTACTCCCTGGCCATGGATCAATTACCTCGGGAATGAGGATTTTTTCTCGCTTATTTCAAACACTGCAGGAGGATACTCTTTTTATAAAGATGCCAAATTCCGCAGGATAACAAGGTACAGGTATAACAATGTACCGATGGACAGCGGGGGGAGATACTTTTATATCAAGGATGGTGATACGGTCTGGTCTCCCGGATGGAAACCATGCAAAACGGATCTCGACAGTTATGAATGCCGCCATGGCATGAACTATACCAGGATAACAGGTGAAAAAGATGGTATAAAGGCGGAAACCCTGTTTTTTGTTCCTTTGAAAACATGGGCTGAAGTACAGAAGCTAACCCTTACCAACAACACAAGTAAGACCAGGAAACTTAAAATTTTCTCTTTCGCTGAGTGGTGCCTGTGGAATGCAGCTTCTGATATGGAAAACTTCCAGCGTAATTTCTCTACCGGAGAGGTGGAGACAGAAGGTTCCGTGATTTATCATAAAACTGAGTACAAGGAACGCCGTAATCATTATGCATATTATTCGGTTAATGTTCCCATCAGTGGTTTTGATACCGACAGGGAAACATTTTTTGGTCTTTATAACGGGTTTGATGAACCACGGGTAGTTCTTGAAGGCAGAGCCCGCAACAGCGAGGCTCATGGCTGGTCCCCCATAGCATCACATTACCTGGAGGTTGAGCTGAAGCCGGGTGAGTCGGAAGACCTGGTCTTTGTCCTGGGTTATGTTGAGAACATTCAGGAGGGAAAATGGGAATCAAAGAATATTATAAACAAGAAAAAAGCAAAGGAGACAATCGCACGTTTTGATACAGCTCCAAAGGTTGATGCTGCCCTGGAGGATCTCAGGAACTACTGGGATAACCTGCTGAGCATCTTTACCATTGATTCGGGCGAGAAAAAACTCGACAGGATGGTCAACATATGGAACCAGTACCAGTGCATGATAACTTTTTGTTTCTCACGCTCAGCTTCTTTCTTCGAATCTGGTATCGGGAGGGGAATGGGCTTCAGGGATTCAAACCAGGACCTTATAGGATTTGTTCACCAGATACCGGATAGAGCCCGTGAAAGAATAATTGATATTGCATCCACACAATTTCCCGACGGAGGATGTTATCATCAGTACCAGCCTCTCAATAAACGCGGGAACAACGATATAGGTGGCGGCTTCAATGATGATCCTATGTGGCTTATACTGGGAACCACAAGCTATATAAAGGAAACAGGAGATTTCAGTATCCTGGATGAGCAGGTGCCGTTCGATAATGACATGTCAGTAGCCAGGAGCCTCTTTGACCACCTTACCGTATCCTTTGATCATGTGATCAATAACCTTGGTCCTCACGGACTCCCGCTTATTGGAAGAGCAGACTGGAACGACTGCCTGAACCTGAACTGTTTTTCAGAAGACCCGGATGAGTCTTTCCAGACCACAGAGAATAAAACAGAAGGTTCACGGGCGGAATCAGTGATGATAGCAGGACTGTTTGTGGTATACGGCAGGGACTATATTGAATTATGCAGAAAGACAGGAAGGCAAGATGAGGCAGAACGGGCATCACGTCATGTTAACGAAATGATCGTGACAATAAAGAAACATGGATGGGATGGAGGCTGGTTCCTCAGGGCATATGATTTTTTCGGTAATAAAGTTGGAAGCAAAGATAATGAGGAAGGGAAGATATTTATCGAATCCAATGGCTGGTGTACAATGGCAGGAATAGGCTCGGATGAGGGTCTGTGCAAAAAAGCACTGGATGCCGTTAAAGAAAGGCTCGACTGCAGTCATGGAATTGTGCTTAATAATCCAGCCTTTACAAAATATTATATTGAATATGGTGAGATTTCATCTTACCCGGTAGGCTATAAGGAAAATGCCGGGGTCTTCTGCCATAATAACCCCTGGATAATGATCGGAGAAACAGTGGCAGGCAACGGAGGCAGAGCCTGGAAGTACTACAGGAAAATTTGCCCTTCTTACCTCGAGGATATTAGCGAGCTTCATAAAACAGAACCTTATGTGTATTCACAGATGATCGCCGGGAAGGATGCTTTTAACCCCGGAGAAGCCAAGAACTCATGGCTCACCGGAACAGCAGCATGGAATTTCTATGCTGTTACACAGTATATACTTGGGATAAGGCCAGGGTATGACGGGCTTATCATTGATCCATGCATTCCGGAAGACTGGAAAAGCTACAGGGTTACAAGGAAGTTCAGGGGATCTATATATCATATTGAGGTCACAAATCCGGCATCAGTCTCTAAAGGCGTTAAAGAAGTATCAGTTGACGGGGAAATTATTAAAAGCAATGTTGTTCCCCTGTTTGAAGATGGCGAAAACCATACCGTAAAAGTGATACTGGGTTAATTGAATTTGTCATTCTGCATATCTATTACCAAAATAATTCATAATTTTGGCAGTTTTGCTTTTGTTGAAACTTAAATTTTATAAGATGAATAAATTATTAATGGGAATTATTGCCCTGGCATTACTGGCAGGGTGTTCTTCCAGGAGTAAAAAAACAATGGATTCAGAAAAAAATTATCCTGCTTTGAATGTTCAGAACATGGACACTACAATTAATCCGGGTGACGATTTCTATGATTATGTTAACGGGAACTGGATAAAGAATCATCCTGTTCCGGCCGATAAAAATTCAATCTCTGCTTTTGATGAGTTAGCCGAGAGGAACAGGGAAGAGATAAAAGGAATTGTGGAGGAGGCAGCTGCTGATAAGAATGCAGAGCCCGGAAGTGCTGCACAGAAGATCGGTACTTTTTATAATACCGGGATGGATACCGTCTCAATTGAGAAAGAAGGTACAACACCTGTTGATAAGTATCTTGCCATGATAGATGCAATTAAGAATATCAGCGATCTGCAGTCTGTGGCGGCATTATTCCAGACTTTCCATGCCGGCCCTTTCTTTTACCTGTTCTCGAACCAGGATTCAAAGAACAGCGCAAGCGTGATAGCAGGTTGTTACCAGGCAGGTCTTGGGCTTCCCGACCGAGATTATTATTTTAATAATGACGGGCCGACAAAAAAGCTAAGGGAAGAATATGTTGCTCATCTGGAAAAGATGTTTGAACTGTTAAAAGATAGTCCCGTGGTGGCAAAGGAAAATGCACAGACAGTCATGAAAATTGAAACGGAACTGGCAAAAGCATCGTTTACCAGGGTTGAAAACCAGGATCCTCAGAAGACGTATAATAAATTTGATATTGCAGGTCTTAACAGCCTGGCACCCAATATTGGCTGGGAAGCTTATTTTACCAGGACAGGATATCCCGATATAAAGGAAGTGAATATATATCAGCCATCATTCTTTAAAGAACTCAGTAAAATGATGAAGACAGTCTCTATCAATGACTGGAAGACATTTCTTCGCTGGCATTTTATTAATGCCGCCGCTCCTTACCTGAGCCAGGATTTTGTGAAGGAAAATTTCGATTTCTACGGGAATAAACTATCCGGACAGGAAGAGATGAAACCCCGTTGGAAAAGAGTTCTTGATGAAACAAGTGCTGACCTGGGTGAACTGATAGGTCAGCTGTATGTTAAGAAATACTTCCCGCCTGAAGCCAAAAAGAGAATGACAGAGATGGTTATGAACCTTAAAAAGTCGTTGAGACAGAGGATTGAGAACCTGACCTGGATGGGGCCAAAGACCAAAGAGGAGGCTGTTGCCAAGCTTGATAAAATGGGTGTTAAAGTAGGTTATCCCGATAAATGGAGAGACTATTCGGGTCTTGAAATAACCTATCAGCCATATGTACTGAATGTTCTCAATGCACAGAATTTTGATTTTCGCTATAGCATGGATAAGATCGGGAAGCCGGTTGATCCGACAGAATGGGGAATGACACCACAGACTGTCAATGCCTATTATAATCCCAACAGGAATGAGATAGTATTCCCGGCAGGTATACTTCAGCCACCATTCTTCAATATGAATGCTGACGATGCTGTAAACTACGGGGCTATCGGAATGGTTATCGGGCACGAGATGACACATGGCTTTGACAACATGGGAAGGCAGTTTGATAAAAACGGGAACCTTCGGGACTGGTGGACCAAAGAAGATTCCAGGGCATTTGAAGAGCATACGAAAATGCTGGTTGACCAGTATAATAAATACAAAGTTCTCGATTCTACCTATGTCAACGGCCAGCTTACGCTGGGAGAGAACATAGCCGACCTTGGGGGAATTACTGTAGCCCTTAATGCTTATAAATTATCGAGGGAAGGCAAGGAGCCGCCAAAACCCATCGATGGCTTTACGGACCTTCAGCGTTTCTTCCTCTCATATGCCCAGATATGGAGAATGAATATGCGCGACAAGGAACTGAGAAGGAGAGTTAAAACTGATGAACATTCACCGGCCAAGATCAGAATCAACGGTGTCGTTTATAATGTCCCCGATTTTTATAAGGCATTTCCCCAGGTTAAGCCGGGGGATAAGCTCTACAGACCTGCCGATGAAAGACCGGTGATCTGGTAATCTTGCAGATCCGGCTTATTGTCCAGGATATTAATTGGCATAAGGGGTTGCTGAAAAGTCTCGTGTTTTTCCTGATAGTTAAGGAACGGGCTTTCCACCAACCCCTTTGTTATTGACAGGACATACAATAGCTTTTGAATAATGACGTTTTAATTAACTGATATTTGTGTAAATTTGAAGCCTTAAAAACTTAGTTAAATCTGAATATCCTTATATAAGATGAAAAAGATATACAAGACCGGGTGGAAATTCATGACAGGGCTGACATGTTTTCTTTTGTTGTTTAATTCCTGTAAGAAAGATGAGGATACCACAACACCTGTTACCACTTCTCAACCTACAGCAGTTGCCAGTATAACAACATATGTTGGCCAATCGTGGGCAACTCTTAACGGTTCTGTCAATGCTTATAATAACACCGTTATTGTTTCATTTGAATATGATACAAGCCTGGCTTACAGTAATAGTATAAGTGCGGTTCCTGATACAGTAACAGGATCTTCCGGCACACTTGTCTATGCAAATCTTACAGACCTGCTTCCTGATACAAAGTATTATTACAGGATAATCGCGGCAGGCGATGGTTTCGATACTGTAACAGGGGCAGATTCTACATTTACGACAGATGTACTTACGGAACCGGTCATCGATTTTAATCCCGATATCACCTATGGTTCCCTGAGTGATAATGATGGCCATGTTTATAAGACTGTTCAGTTGGGAGATATGACCTGGATGGCTGAAAATCTCAGGACAACCAGGCTGAATGACGGAACAGTACTTCCAAATCTTTGCCAGGGCCCCAAATGGGCTATCATGTTAGACCCGGCGTACTGCAGGTATGATAACGATTCAATATCTTACGGCCTGTTATATAACTGGCATGCTGTGAACAGCGGTAAACTGTGCCCGGCAGGATGGCATGTATCGACAGATGACGACTGGAATAATCTCATATCTTTTATCGGTAGTGATACTGCAGGATTTAAGCTAAAGGAAACAGGAACTTTTCACTGGCAATCGCCCAACACCGGGGCTACAAATGAGACCGGTTTCACGGCCTTGCCAGGGGGTTATCGTAACAATGTCGGAGGTACTTTCGTTAATGCAGGCAGAATAGGGTACTTCTGGTCTGCCACGGAATATAATACGGTAGATGCTGATTATTATATGTTATCATATAACTTCGGCCATCTCGATCACAGCAGTACAGCAAAGGCTGCAGGCTTCTCGGTACGTTGTGTAAAAGACAACTGAAAATTCATTCAAAGATAAAAGTTCCGAATTTATTGTAATCGTGAAAGGTCTTTTCAGTCTTTTGCCATGAGAATGACCTCCTGCCATTGTCATAATCTATCCTGTACATATTGGCCCTCCATTTCGTTCCTGGTACAGGCGGTACGTTGTTCAGAGGTGTCAGAAGCTTATACGGGATGAATATCTCAGCAGTCCATCCGGTTACAGAACTGCCGCTTTCCTTTTTTCCACCGGTGACTGCAGTCAGATGCCTGGTTTTCCTTTCCCCTTCGTAATGCCAGGGTAACCAGCCAAGAAACGTTCCCTTATAATTAGGTACAATGATGGGTAATTCATAGTTCATGGGCGAAAGTTCATACTCAAAGTAAACGGGAAAACTATCATCCGGCCACAGGAAAACCTCTACAACATCCTCATTCCAAAGATCAAGGTTATCGGCTTTCATGGTGGATGTCAGCTTTTTATCTTTACAATCGAAGAGGAAATATATGCCCGTTCCTGAGTAAAGTACCTTGACCCTGGTATTGTATCCTGTTGTGTCATTGTTACGCTGAACCAGGTGTATCCACCCTGTTGTTTTCCATGCATCAGCAGTGCCGGATCCGGTTATTGTGAAATCATTACATCTCTTTACAAATACTGAATCATGCACTGCCCCTGCCAGTCCCGACCCGGCAAATAAACTGCCTGTCAGTAACATCAGGATCATTGTTACATACCTTGCTGTGATGTTTGTTGCTTTTGTCATTATCATAATGGTTAAGAATATACTCTTACTGTTGTGCCGGAAACCTTCCAGCCTGATGATCTTCAGGCTGGAATAATACGGTAAAATACTACAATTTCACCAGAGCTGCAATTGTTATTTGATAGAATTTCAATTTATCATACAGGAATCAGTTCTGATAATATTTCATATTACATGTCATTGTTATAAGCAACGGATAATCATTTAAAATTTCATCAATAACAGCACCGTCGATAGAACAAAATGAAAAATCAAACGTTTAATAGTATTTGGAAATATCCCGGACTCACACTGGAAAATATATATGTTGATGGGAGAGGAAAAATGTCCCGGGTAATTTATAACCGATTGTCATTTTTATATTAGAACGATTCTTTGTTACTTAACAGATCATTAATAAGAGATTGATTTAAGATATTATTGACCAGGATTTGATTATTAATTTAATACAACCACTATGAGAACCAGATTTCAGATTATCAAGAGTTTAGCTTTTGTGGTCCTTGCCACTATGTTATTCACCGGCTGTAAGAAGGATTCCACTACGACAGATTCGATTGTAGGTACATGGACGGCAGGAACACCCACCTTTACAGCCACTGTAGGGGATCTGACCATTGCACAGTATTTTACCGATGTGGCAGGGCTGTCAGCTGCTCAGGCACAGCAATATACTGCGTTATTCAATCTGATGATGCAGCAGCAGTTTACCGGTACCATCCAGATTAATGCAGACGGGACCTATTCCGCTACCCTGGGAGGATCACCTGAAACCGGAACATGGGTGCTGAGTGCTGACAAAAAGACACTTACCATAACACCTGATGGGTCCTCCGATCCCGTGACAGTAAATATTGTAGAAATGACCTCAAACCAGATGAAGGCCGAGATCTCCCAGACTATACAGCAAGATCTTAATGGCGATAACGTGGATGAGACTGTTGCAATTGTTGTCGAGATGACATTTACACGGTCCTGATTTATAATATATAGAGGATATCTCAAGAGTATAAAAACTTAAACCGCGAAGGTCGCAAAGAAAATACGTAAAGGGCGCAAAGAATTTAATACCAATATATTAACACTGTGTCCTTAGCGCCTTCTTTGCGAACTTAGCGGTTAAAATCAACTTTTTAGCCCGACTTTTCTTATATCATACAGCCATTTCCAACTCCTGTATTCCCTGCTCCCTGTATTATTTCCCCTGTTTTATTTATCTTGTATATGATTTTCAAGCCGGCTGAGGACTTTATCCGGTAAGGATTGAGGGTTGCTCTCCGGATGTGTTAAACACTCTAAAACAGGCTTAAATGGAAAATTCTGACAGAGAAAAGATTGAACAGATTATTAAGACACGAAAGCAGGCACATTCGTTTTACTCGAAGAAATCGGAGGTCTATAAGGCATTTACCGGTATGGAACAGGCTGCCTATACTGACAGGGCATTACTTAAGAAATATAAAGAGTTGATAGCTACCGGGATATCTGTTGCCATTAATTGTGAATCGTGCATGGAGTGGCACATAAAACAGGCACTCGATGCTTCTGCCACAGAAGCGGAGATACTGGAAGCCATAGAGGTTGGTATCGAAATGAGTGGAGGCCCCGGTACGGTATCGGCCAGGTTTGCAATGAATGTGCTGGAATACTACAAACCTGGTTCCGGTAACAATTAATTCTTATGTTGCTATCGGGATTATATTCACTAAAAAGCCTTGATTCCCATGTGACCTTGTGCCTGTATCTTAAAGCAACCTTTTGGAAGGGGAATGCATCTTAATATATATAAAATGAAAAGATTACTTATCATATTATTTATAACATTTCTTGCAGGCGGCTGTGAGAAGTACCAGTCACAGAGAATGCCCGGGTCAGGACTTGAGTTTTACAGGATAAAGGACTATCAGAAGGAAGGCACCGGTTTTAAAATAGTTGAATCTTCTGTGAGGATCAGTGATTCAGTAATCATATACTATGATGAGATATTATCTTATGATCCCGGAACATATACATTTACTGTAACACGGGAATGTGCTGACAGGCTCAATGATTTTGAACTGAATCAGATCCATGGTACCCCTTTTGCCGTAACGGTAAACAAACAGGTTGTTTACACGGGTTATTTCTGGTGCGGTTTTTCATCCACCGGTGTAAACTGGGTTACAATAGACCCCTTAAACTTCACCGGGAAGAATCAACTTCGGGTATCTCTCGGGTACCCGGGTCCCATCTTTGGTGATAATATCCCCGACGACCGAAATGATGCACGTATCATTTCCCTTCTCAGGAATGACGGGAAGCTGGAGTAATAGAAGAAATAGTCATTAGGTCGGGCTTTGTCAGCTGTAGCCTTGCTTTGCCAACCGGAGCTGAGCGGAGGTTGGGCGAAGGCTGACGGTCATGTTGTTCCCTGCCGCCTGCTGCCCGCTGACTGCCGCCTGCAGCCTACCCCGTACTCACCTCCACCTCAGCATCCTGTATTATCGTATCGTTATATTTAACCTGGGGTTTGATGATCCTTGTGATGATCTTGTCCCCGGGTTGCAGATTCTCGTCCTTTATAAACTTGGCAGTTACCAGCATACCTTCCTCATAGGGTTTATTAAGCATATCAACAATTTCGTATCCTTTATCCCTGAAATTATCCCTTATGCGCTCAAGGGCGAACTCCATCTGTTTTATCCCTTTGGTTTCCGGATCCATACCATTGATATTCTTCTGGATACGGATGACCTCATCTGCTACTTTCAATGCCAGGGAGTGATCTTTATTTTCCGGTTCTTTCTGTTCTCCTGTATCCTGCCCTTTAAGCAAATCAAGCGACCAGAATACCTGGTTATCGAGCTTTTTGATCTCCTCCCTTATCTCGCCTGTATTGTCTTCCATCTGCGACGATAATTTTCTTTTTAATGAAGAAAGCCTTCTCCCGAACCAGGTTATCAGGACAACAGGTATAAGAATGACCCCAATGATCGCAATTATGATAAAAATGAGTGTATTATGCTTAATCCTGATATTTAATCCTGAAAAGCCTGAATCGGTTCTGTCACTCAACTGACTGATTTGTTGTTCCAGGTTTTCTGACATTGCCACGATGCCGGAATTTGTCCTGGCAATATCTTGCTTCATAGCACTCAGACTGTCCGTGGCAGAAGAGATCTTTGACTCAAGCCTCATGATGCTGGCATTGGCCTTTTCTACCTGTCTTGCAAGCCTGGAATTCACTTTTTCAAGATTTTCAACCTGTTGCTGCAGTTGCATGATAGTATCATTTTGTGTCTGGGCGACTGCAAGAGTGCTGAAGATTACTAATACCCCGATAATAAGTATTGTCTTTCTCATTTTAGCAGACTTTTTATTTTCAATAAAATAAAAGGATCATTTAAAGTAGTTATGCCAAATTTAAACTATTTGAATGGATTTTAATATTTGTAGGGTGAAAAGATACATAGAGTACTGGTTTCCAACAATTGTAATTGGAGGAACTGTCATTCAATAGTCATTCAATGGTCATTCGGTAGTCATTCATAGTAATTGATAGTAATTCATTGTAATTAAATGGGTTTCATTACAATTATTTTTAATGACGTTGTGAAATACCAAATTCTGCCAGTGCTTAAAGCCCGCTTGCCCTTCGGGCGTTCCCCCTGAAGG
>CAYYIW010000027.1:33369-51004 GCA_964472085.1 uncultured Rikenellaceae bacterium
CCAAATTCTGCCAGTGCTTAAAGCCCGCTTGCCCTTCGGGCGTTCCCCCTGAAGGGGGACTAATACAGCCAAATATTTTACCGCATTAGCTCCCCTTCAGGGGAGATGTCAGCGAAGCTGACAGAGGGGCTGCCTGTTACCTTTTGCCTTTTTCAATTATTTTTATATATCTTTGCTATATGCCTAAAAACGACAAAGATATTGAAAGAGACATAAGGACACTTATTTTCTGGGCCTTCTTCCTGGTCTTTGCACTGGGCTTCTCAAACAGTACGAATGGCCGCTCTGCAGGAGATGACAATAATCTGAAACATGATCATAATACCGCTGTCTCAGCCAATCGCAGTGATGCAGTTGTCATTAATCTACCGGACATATCATCCCTGCAGAAATTCAATGCTAATACACTTAAAAGTGATAATCTGCTGATGATATGCAGATATCTTAAAATAACTGCTGACAACAGCAAAATAACACTTGTCATTGATTCCCTTGAGAAAGCCAGTCTCAACATATCTAAGGTACCTTTAATAGACTTGCTCTGTTGCATGAGATTCTGCAATTCAGGGGATATACCTGTTTTAAGCTAAATCAGTCATTACTTTATTTAAACTGCCATCCTGTACAACAGGGACGGGAGCATTGTATTATTTAACTTAAAACAGATAAAGATGAAAACGATATTATATTCACTGATAGCTATAATGCTGTTTGGCAGTATAGCACCTGCCATTAAAGGCAGAAAAGACGATTCGAAACATATCTTCCTGGAGGCAACAGGTAAGAATTTATCCTCAGGGACAATCAATATCTCAGCAGCAATTCTAAGTAAAAGACTATACCTCTATTTTAGTTCACCGGATGCTAAAGCCAGGGTTGTTCCGGGGAAACAGTTAATTGAGGTCATATACCCTGCATCTGCTGATAACAGCATTGTTGAAGATCTCGTGACAAATAAAGGGTATATAACCTTTTATGAGGTTTATGATCATAAGGAAATGACTGATCTTTTGAACGGCAACAATACCATTTTCTCAATGATGAAAACAGACAGTACAGATAATTTAAGCGGCAGGCTGGGATGCGTACAGATCGACGAAAAGGCCATGATCAGCGCTTACCTTAAAACCCTTGATACCGGTAATAAGTGCAGGTTTGCCTGGACAGAAGGTCCGGAAAGCACTAAGACCTGTTTGTTACCTTTGAAGAACAACAGCAATAACCCTGTTATAAACGGGTCAGATATTGAGAAAACGGACTTCAGCAATGGCCGGATTTTCATTGAACTCAAAGATAAGGCAGCAGCCAAATGGGCAGAAACGACTAAGCGCAACATTGGGAGGCCAATAGCAATATTGCTCGATGATAATGTTCTTTCATATCCTGTGGTCAGATCTGTGATTGAAGGAGGTAAGATTGAAATATCCGGACGTTTTTCGGATAGTTTTGGCAAATATGTATCAGCTATGATTAGCAGTGGTGAGTTGCCTGTGGAATTCCAGATCGTTAAATAAGCTGATATTGTAATCAAACTACAATTATTAAAAAGACACAACCGGTGGTTATCAATCCGGTTGCGTCTTTTTAATCTGCAGCCCTTGCAGGGTTCCGGGAATATATTATCCTGTCGCCGGGAGTTTCAGTCCCGATGGGACGTAACATGAATAACTCCCGGTATAAACCTGGAGCATACACCGAAGGGGTGACACGTGAATAGACAATATGATATTGTACATCAACAATATTATACAGTATTGCAGAAAATTTCCGTATTTTTAATGATCATACCAGGATGCAAATATTCCGGGGATAAAAAATATAATAATTGTGATTTAAAGTTATTAAATTCATACACATGAAGTCGCTTAAGAAATCATTTATCATGATTCTTGCCATCCTTCTTGTCCTGATGTCTGGAGGAATATTATCAGTAGCTGATGGTGAGATGCTGAAGCAGGATGGCGGGCAAGGCTCTTTAAATAGTTTTCCTGTCCGGGGTTTTCATATTGATCTCCGGATACAGGTTATGACGATGCCGGCATTAAAGAGTTTTGCAAAGGAACTGGCCGGTTTTGGTATTAATACCCTGGTAATGGAATGGGAAGGCTCATTCCCTTACGGGAAACATGCAACCATATCGAATAAGTATGCTTATTCAAGAAAGGAGATAATAGACTTTGTTAATTATTGTGACAGTCTCGGGATTGAGGTAATCCCCCTGCAGCAATGTTTCGGTCATGTGGAATACATACTGCAGCATGACAGATACCGGGGTCTGAGGGAATCTGAAAAGGATCTGTCCCAGGTTTGCCCGTCAAAGATTGAGGAAGACAAAAAGTTGTTTACAGATCTCTTTACCGACATGGCATCACTTCACAAATCAAAATATATCCATATCGGAGGCGATGAGACCCGTTTGCTGGGGTATTGCCCGGTTTGTTCCGCAAAGGCTGCCAAAGAAGGGAAATCAAAACTGTTTGCCGATTACCTGGTAATGATATGTAATATTGTGACCGGTCTGGGTAAAATACCTGTCTTATGGTCCGACATTGTTCTGAAGTATCCCGAAGTGGTCGACCGGCTTCCAAAGGAAACAGTTTATGTTGACTGGAACTATGGGTGGAAAATCAATCATTTTGGCGATATCGGTAAGTTACTCGCCAAAGGTCTGAATTTCTGGGGATCACCGTCCATCCGCAGTCATCCCGATAACTGGTATTTAATCGACTGGCAGAAACATTTCAGCAACCAGTGCGACTTTATCCCCTATGCCCGGAAAGCAGGATACCAGGGTATAGTAATGACATCATGGTCAACTTCTGGTGAATATGGCTATACCTGGGATACTGACAATGAAGTAATTAAGCTACATGCCATACGTAATGTCTATCCACTTTCCGGTTTCCGGATTATGATTGCCGCATATGCTCAATCGCTTAAACAGGATGCCCCGATTGAGCCTGAGGCCTTTGTTGTAAAATATGCTCAGGATCGTTTCGGATTGACAGGATCAGAGGGGGAGAAACTGTGGGAAATACTTACCGCATCCCCGGATCAGGTTAGTTTATCCGATACAGCAGGACTGAGCAGGATCCGCAAGAGTGTAAATCATGCTGAAGAACTGATGGCTTCCCTGTCACCAAAAAAGCATACAAAAGAATTTGAGCATTTTCGGTTAATGCTTGATCTGCGATCTTTTTACCTGGATTTCAAAAAGGTGGAATCGGTATATGAATCGGATCAGTATAATCGTGAAATGGCCAGGGTCATCATGCCCGAACTGGAAAGCTTACTGGAGGAATCGAAAAGACTGGATGAACGCTTTGCCGATTTGAATAAGGGTTTTTTATATCCTGATGAGATCAGGGAACAGAATCATATCCGTAATGAAAAGCTGGAGCGGGTATATGCTGCCGTTTCCGGCATGAGGTAGCTGGTTATTATGGTATTTGCGATGCCTTTGTTCAATAAATTTGATCCTATACTTTAGCCTTTATGAATGTACCCCGGTCAAGTTCATCAAAAGCGATCCGGAGTTCTTCCTGGGTATTCATCACAATTGGTCCACCCCAGGCAATTGGCTCATTAATTGGCATTCCGGAGACCAGTATGAACCTTAAATTTTCTGTTGCTTTCACGGCAAGGCTTATTGCATCTTTAAATAAGATCAATTGCTTCTTCTCAACAACGCTGCCTTCAAACTCGCCTTCTCCTTCAATCAGATAGCAAAATGTAGTATAGTCTTTTTTTAAATTAAAAGTTATATTTTTAGACTTAATCATTGAAACATCAAAATAGTCCACATCAATGACCAGGTCTTTAACCGGGCCTTTTTGACCGGAAAAAGTGCCGGAAATAATCCTGATCTCGGTGCCATCATTTTTTATTACGGGGATCTCCTGGCTTGTGATCCCCCTGTATCGTGGGTCCATCATTTTATTTTCTGCCGGCAGGTTGACCCATAATTGCATGCCCTGCATCATCCCCTCCTGAGCTTTTGGCATCTCCTGGTGGAGAATGCCACTACCTGCAGTCATCCATTGAACATCACCCGAGTCTATGACTCCCTTGTTCCCGATGCTATCCCCATGTTCAACCTTTCCGCTCAGCATGTAAGTAACTGTTTCAATACCCCTGTGCGGATGCCATGGGAATCCACGTATATAATCTTCCGGCCTGTCAGAGCCAAAATTATCCAGCAGCAGGAAAGGATCAGTAAGTTTTGTGGTATCATTTGCGAAAACTCTGAACAGTTTAACGCCTGCTCCATCAATAGTTGAATGTCCTGTCAGAATTGTCTTTTTCATGTGTAAATTATATTGAATCTGAAAATATTGTTATACATAAACTTATAACACTCACGATCGGTGTTTTGTTGCAGCTCCAAAGGCAATGCTGTTTTCTGTTTCTTCTTTACAGAATATCATAGATTATTAATTAAATCACTTATTATGTCTTTTGCTTTCTCGAAATCAGCCTCATCTATATACAGGTCAACCGAATCCGGACTTGTTCCCAAGAATGCATCCATTGAATCATTTTTAATCATTGACTCAATTCCTGTTTCATGAAGCCTTCCTCTCAGAAGCAATGCAGATGCTTCCGTGCCTCCAAATACTTTAACCAGATTTACTTTTTTCATGATATTGATTCTTTTAGCTTAAACCTAACCCATAGACTTTCACAATCCTGTACAAGTTAAACAAAATCTGACAAATACTTCTTAATCTGCGCACTCATATCTTTCCCTTCCTGGCATAAAATTTTTGCTTTTATATTATGCAAGGTTTAACTTTGATAATGAAATAAATAGACCCGTGATGCCAGAGGTAGCAGAAGGTTACAGTTACGGTATTTTTATTTCCTGCCGTAAGAAGCACTTTCCTCAAGTGCTGATCTTCCTTATTATCATTTCGATTAGCGCATGCGAGAAGAAGGAGTCTCATGTTGCAACCGTAACCGTGTCACCCGCCAGTGTTACAATCGAGATTGGCGATTCGTCACAATTTGAAACTATACTTCAGGATGCTTCAGGTAATGTATTAACTGATCGTACCGTCAGCTGGTCATCAGATAATGAAACAGTGGCAACGGTTTCATCATCTGGTGTCGTGACTGGAATATCTGAAGGTGGTCCCCTGACAATCACAGCAACAAGTGAGGCAAAGAGCGGGACGGCCCGGGTTATGGTCACGATTGCTCCTGTTGCATCCGTGTTAGTGATCCCTTCGAATGCAAACGTTTTAGTTGGGAAGGATCTGCAGTTTTCGGCTGCGATCCTGGATGCCAGAGGTGTAAGTCTTACAGACAGACAAGTTGTCTGGTCTTCATCAAACACTGACATAGCTGAAATTTCCGGTTCCGGACTTGTTACAGGACTAGAGTCCGGAGGACCGGTGGTTACCATCACTGCCATGAGCGAAGGTAAAAGTGGTATTGCCCAGCTGATGGTGGTGGATCTGCCGGTAGGCGTTATCTGGATGTTCGGAAACCTGAAAGATCAAATATCCTGGGCGTTGGATTATAACCAGGGTCTTCTTGATAGAAACCCTCATATCGCCACCCAGATAGAAGCCAAAATAGAGATGCTAGATAGTCCGACACTTTTTAATGAAATTACTGATGGATCTTACTACTATGCAGATGATGTTATATCTGTGGACAGAAGACAAATATCCCTCAGCACTGTTTTTCCTCAGGATAATATGCGATCTGATGCCAGTCAGTCGGTGCTTTCTTCGAAATTAGCCATGCCGCTACTTGAAGAGTTTATGAGCACTCCATTCCCATATGCTGATTTTTATATCTGGTACGGCTTTATTATGGGAAATCTTGGTGGTGGTTACAGAATTAATATGGAGGACCAGGAAACCTACGAAGCCAGAACCGGACCAGATCGGTTACCTTACGAAGCAATCCTTTTCCATGAAATATCACATAGTTATATTGGAAATGAATCATTGACCCAATTCCTTGAAACCTATTTATACAACATGGTCCATACAAACTCACCTGATGTTGAGTCATGGATTTACATGCGTGGTTATACTGCCTGGGAAGACAGTAATACCGGATGTTCCGCTCTTCTAGACATATATCAGTTGATTGGAAATGATAACATGAGTAAAGCATACAAAGCCCTCTATTTGCTGTCTCCTCCTTATGGTACTCCACTTTCCAAAGAATGTCAGCAGGTTTTCATCAATCTGGCACCAACGGCTGTGAAAAACCAGGTAGCAGCTAAAGTGTTAAAAATTTAAGAAAATGTCAGAAGATTTTTAGTGTGGGAGACAGCCTGCCGAGCAGGAGAAAAGTGTGAGTGTGAGAGTGTGTTTTGAGAAAAAGAGTGAGAATGCTCGTTAATGTTCTCACTCTCACTCTCACACTCACTCTTTTTTTAGTAGCTCCACCGGGAATCGAACCTGGATCTACGGTTTAGGAAACCGCTATTCTATCCGTTGAACTATGGAGCCGTATTTCAGTCGCAAAAGTATATCTTTTTTTTGTGTTTGCAAATAGTTGAGGGCAGAAGGTCAGGCTCCTTGCGCCTCTGTGCCAGTGTCACATTGTACGATAAAAGAACCCACCCCAAACCCCTCCAGGGAGGGGATTAAGAGCATTGTGCCCGGCGTCTATCGTCCGGCGTCCAGCATCTTGCGCCTTTTCATAAAATTGCATTATCTTTGGTTGTTTGATTATTTTATCATTATGAACTGGATTGATGCCATCATACTTATCATTCTTATAGTTACGGCTGTGAACGGTTTTATCAACGGCCTGGTGAAAGAGGTGGCTGCCCTGGCTGCCCTGATACTGGGTATATGGGGAGCCATTAAATTCTCTTTCTTTACCGCGGGGAAGCTATATGATTATTTTGATATGACCGGCCAGTACGTGGGCGTCATTGCCTTTATCATAACCTTCTGTCTTATTGTTGTTGCTGTTCATTTTGTGGGCATCGTGGCAGATAAGATCGTTAATGCCGTGGCTCTCGGCTTTGTGAACAGGCTGCTGGGGATATTATTCGGTGTTTTGAAGACGATACTTATCATGAGTGTTTTCTTTGCTGTCCTTAATGCCATCGACGCCAAGAAACCATTCCTTCCAAAGGAGACCATAGAGAACTCGAAATTCTATAGTCCTATATCAGATATTGCTCCTGCAATTTTCCCGGTAATAGGGGAAGGAGAGTTCAGACATAGCTTCGACAGGTTTAAAAAGACACCCGATAATGTCTCCATTTAACCCTCTTTGCTATATTTGCAATTCGAAATTACTACTATGAGTTTTATTGATGAACTGAAATGGAGAGGCATGATCCATGATATCATGCCGGGTACCGAAGAATTACTTGGTAAGGAAAAGATCAGCGGTTATATTGGGTTTGACCCCACAGCTGATTCATTACATATCGGCAATATGGTGCAGATTATGCTGCTGGTCCACTTCCAGAGGGCCGGACATACTCCAATAGTCTTAGTTGGGGGTGCCACGGGAATGATCGGTGATCCTTCCGGCAAATCGGAGGAAAGGAGCCTGCTCGATGAGGTCTCGCTCAGGAGAAATCAGGATGCCATTCAGAAGCAACTTTCAAAATTCCTTGATTTCAGTTCGGATAAGGAGAACGGTGCCGTTATGGTGAACAACTATGACTGGATGAAGGAATATTCCTTCCTGGGTTTCATAAGGGATATAGGAAAGCATATCACCGTCAATTATATGATGGCAAAGGACTCTGTGAAGAAAAGGATAGGGGCGGATTCGAAGGAGGGGATGTCTTTCACGGAGTTCTCCTACCAGCTGGTACAGGGTACGGATTTCCTGCATCTCTATAATAATAATAAATGTAAGCTTCAGATGGGAGGTTCGGACCAGTGGGGAAACATTATTACCGGGACTGAGCTGATCAGGCGTAAAGCGGGAGGAGAGGCCTATGCACTTACCTGTCCGCTGATTACCAGATCTGATGGTTCCAAGTTTGGCAAGACAGAATCGGGAAATGTATGGCTCGATCCGGAAAAGACCACTCCTTACCAGTTTTACCAGTTCTGGCTTAATGTGTCGGACGCGGACGCCGCACGGTATATTAAGATATTTACCATTCTCGGTAAAGAAGAAATTCAAAGCCTGGTCGAAGAGCATGATAAAGCTCCGCATCTAAGGTTGCTTCAGAAGAAACTCGCTGAAGAAATCACTGTCAGGGTTCATTCCAGGGAGGATTTTGAAGGCGCTGTTGAAGCTTCCCAGATACTGTTTGGCAAAGGTACGACGGAGTCACTGAAAAAGATGCCGGAAAGTACGTTCTTATCTGTATTTGAGGGTGTTCCGGTGTTTGATATATCATTGGATGTCTTTGCGAAGGGGGTATCTGTCACAGACCTGTGTGTCGGCCATTCGCAGATATTTTCTTCAAAGGGAGAGTTGAGGAGGCTTGTTCAGGGCGGCGGACTCAGCCTTAATAAAATGAAGATTGATAATCCCGATTTCAATGTTGACAGGGACATGCTTCTGAATAAAAAATACCTCCTGGTACAGAAAGGCAAAAAGAATTATTATCTGGTAAGGGTAAAAGAATGATTATGGCATATCGGCTGCTATGATGGATACATCATCGAAGATCGCAGGATTATGATCCGGGAGTCCAAGTGATTTGATCATATCCGAGATATTCTTTCTGACAGGCTTATTATTGGAGATAAATTTTACAATTACCCCGGCACCTAACTCTTTTCCATCTGGCCCTTTCATCTCAGAAAGGCCATCCGTATAACAGACTATTTTCGAGTTATCACTTATCCTTATCTCCGATTTCTTTATGCTTGGGATCTCTTCCAGCATACCTAACCCGACGCAGGATGCCTTCAGGTACTTTAAGTCTCCTGTTACTGTATTGTAAAGGACAGGCGGGTTATGAGCAGCATTGATATATTCGAGTACCCTTGTTTTGTGGTCATACCTGGCAACAAATAATGTTATGAACTTTTCCCCTGCAGCATTTATATCCACAATCCTGTTCAGCTTTTTTACAAGCGATACCAGGTTGATATTGTGGGTGAGCAGGGCTTTTAAATTTGCCTGGAAATTAGACATGAGAATAGCAGCTGAGATACCTTTTCCCGATACATCGGCGATACAAATGCCTGTTTTGTCGCATGACAGGCTTATACAGTCGTAATAATCGCCACCCACCTCAAAATGCGGGAAATAAAAGCCCGTCACTTTCAGCCTTGGATTTTTTGGCATATGCTTGTTGTCCGGAATAAGCATCTGTTGCATTTTGGCTGCCAGTTCAAGCTCTTTTCTCAACGATTCCTGCCGCAGGCTTTCATTAAAAAGCCTGATGTTCTCTATGGCAACTATTATGATGCTGGATATTGTCTGTATGAAGTTCAGGTGTTTAAGCACGGGACTCATCCCTTCACCCTCTTCCTCAATGTCGCCAATAAACACGAAGGCAAGGTGAATATTATTATTAAAGACGGGAATAATTATATCAACGCCCTCGAAACCGATATCATCGGCGCCGAAAAAGATCTCCCTGATACCTGTTAGTGTTGATTCGACATCTATGGATTCATATTCAGAAGGGAATCCTCCGTTCAGGAGGCATTCCCAGTCACCGGAATGTTTGAATATGAGGATCTTACCGATGCCGAGATCATTTCTGAGTATCGATTCGTATTTAGCGAGAAGGTCTTCCGTTGGCAGGTTGGCATTAATAGAAAGCGTAATGTCAAGCAGTGAATCGAGCTTGAATTTCGAAATCTTTAACCTGTCGTTCGGGACCTTTTTATTTGCCATAGTTGTCTTTATCCCTTTACTCTTTCAACGTAAGCTTTTTCTCTCACATCGATCTTTATTTTATCACCGGTATTTACAAACAATGGAACCATAATTGTCTCACCGTTGGTTACCTTTGCCTGTTTAAGCGTGTTGGTTGCTGTGTCTCCTTTTAGTCCGGGTTCGGAATACACCACCTCCATGACCACGAACTGGGGAAGATCAACGGAGAGAATAGTCTCTGTGTCAGCATGTACCACAATCTCAACCCCTTCGCCTTCCATCAGGAAATTACTGTTCTCAATAAGTTCCTCCGAAACATGTATCTGTTCAAATGTTTCAGTATGCATAAAGTAATAGCCTATATCGTCTTTGTAAAGAAATTGATAGGGACGTCTCTCAACGCGGGCAAGGTTAACCTTTGTACCTGAAGGGAAAGTATTGTCAATCACCCTTCCGGTCTTAAGGCTCTTAAGCTTGGTTCTTACAAAAGCAGGACCCTTGCCCGGTTTTACATGCTGAAACTGAACGATAGTATAAAGGTCATTGTTGAATTCTATGACCAATCCATTTCTGAAATCTGCAGTACTTGCCATAAATATCTGGATTATTCTCTGTTTTGGTTAGTATTATCTTTTAATTATTTCAAGAGGGTATTTTAATCCTTCACAACTGGTTATCTCTGCTGTAAAAGCCCCTACAAAGATATCAAAACGAATTTTAACCGGTATAAAATTTTTATCAGCAGAAAACCAGAAAGATACATCATCCTCGCTTTTGAACAGTCTTCCTTTTTCTGTTACAGGATTGAACTTGTAACATCTGATCCTTCCCAGTTTTGTTTTAACGTTATCCTCGCCAATATATTTTAGCCTGATGGGATATAATTCATCAGTGAACCATGTCATTATGGTGATGGTTTCCCCTTTCTTCAGATTTGTGTCGACAGGTAATATATGATTCCGGAAATAATAAAAGCATGATAAAATATCAAAAATCTGGAGTTGTGTTATATGTACCCCGGTAAGCTGGCTGGCGAGGATTGCCGAGTCTGATCTTGTGGTCCTGTCGAAGGTAACCTCGTTATATTTCCTGTACCTGCCTTCCCGAATGTTCCTTATTGCCTTGACAGGCAACTCTGTCTTCGGATCGATATAGCTTTCGTATATGTCGAGCACTTTATAAAGGGCATCAACTATTCCTGTTGTATGAGCCGAAAGCTTTGAATGCAATACTTCTTTACCGTCAAGGTATTCCTTTTCCAGATCGAGTGACACTTTCCCCCCCGTAATAATCCCGTAATGGATGTTATAGTCTATTTTTTCCCCTGCTTCATAGGTAACAATCTGCCCGTTACAAATAAAAGTTGTAAGGGTTATCAGTATGCCTATATATACAGTTTTCCTCATATTCATAAACGATACAGTACAGTAATCATGCCATTCAGATCCCGAGAATGTTTTTACCTGGTTTGGTGGCTATGAAATCCTTCAGGTAGAACGGCTCAAAATAAGCAATATCCTCAAATGTTTTATCATTAAGTGCCTGTATTACAGGAATATACATGCCGGAGGCTGAAATTCTGAAATCACCAGGATAGAAAAGGTTTCCCCTTTTAATAAGTGACTTACATTTAGCTGCACCATCGCCGAAGAGTATCATTTTCTTTGTGTCAGGAAAGCTGCTGAATGTTTCTCCGTCTATAATCTCAGCATCAACAGGCTTTAGCGTATTGCCTTTACCGTCATAAACCGCATAGTATACTTCCTGCCTGCGTGCATCTATCATGGGACAGAACAGGGCTTCATCCCACTTTTCCGGCAACTCTTTGCTTCGGAGAGCCACCCTGAACATTGAAAGCGTAGTATCAACAGCTATCAGCGGCTTTGATGCGCCGTATGCAATACCTTTGGCAACGGAAACGCCAATCCTCAGTCCTGTATATGAACCGGGTCCTTTGCTTACCGCAACAGCATCAAGGTCTTTTATCTTTATGCCCGCTTCTTTCAGTATCTCTTCAATATAAATGGTCAGCAGTGCTGCATGTGACCTCGAATCGGTGCTTTCACGCAGATATCTTACTCCGGTATCATCGCATAATGCCACAGAGCAGATGCTTGTCGCTGTCTCAAGACATATAACCATATGTTATGTATATGGCAATCCTGTTACTGGACCTTATAAAGATCATCCTTGTTTACTATTTCTATCAGGGTGCTGTCAGCCAGTTTCTTGCTAATGGCTGAGAATGGTGCTGATATCACCCTGTCGCCCAGGGAAACACCTGATAATATCTCAATATAGGAGTTGTCCTGTATACCTGTTTTGACATCTTTTGCCAGGGCATACTTCCCGTCGGTGGTAAATACAATTGTCCTAAGATCACCTTCAGCTATTGAGCTGCCAGTTTTTGTCGTATCGGTCCTTGTTGTTACCGATTGTATCGGAACAGATAGTACATCATGCTTTGTCTCTGTCTTTATTTCCACTGTTGCCGACATGCCGGGACGGAAGGGATATTTATCGTCCGGGGTGATGAGTGACTGATATGATGAAGGAAGAAGGAGTATTTTGACATCAAAATTTGTTACCTGATCTGCTGAGACACCCGTGGTCTTGGCTGAATTGGCTATTTCGGTTACCACTCCTTTGAATTTCTTATCAAGGTATGCATCCACCTCAACGGTTGCTGTGTCACCCATTTTTACCCTTACTATGTCATTTTCGTTTACTTCCACCTGGGCTTCCATGCGTGAAAGGTCAGCTACACGCATTATATCAGTACCGGCCATAAGGTTGGTTCCGGCAACCCTCTCACCCAGTTCGACAAGTAACATGGAAACTGTACCTGTCATGGGTGAATATATTGATGTCTTTGTAAGATTTTCATTGGCTTCTTTCAATGATGCTTCTGCGCTGCTTACAGCAAACCTGGAAGCATCTACATCGGCTTTGGCCACAGAATAGTTGGCCTGCGACTGTTCAAAATCTGATTTTGAAATAGTCTGTTCATCATATAATTGCTTATTCCTGTTATAAGACAGCTCAGCCTGTTTAAACTGGGCTTCCGACTGTGCAAGACGTGCACGGGCAGAGCTTATTGCTGCCATTGATCTGTCCCGCTGTGATATATATACGTCCGGTTTGATCCTGAGAAGAAGCTCTCCTTTTTTCACCGGGTCGCCTTCCTTGACATTGAGTTCAACGATCTCGCCGGAGACATCGGGCGTAATTTTAACCTCCTTTTCAGGTTGTATCTTACCATTGGCTGTAATAGTTTCCACAATGGTCCTTTTTTCCACATTTTCGACAGCGACCTTAATGGTCAGGGCCTTTCCAAACCACCCGGCTTTTTTACCGACTACAGCGAAGATTATCAGGGCTATAACAACCGCCAGTAATATCTTTAGTATCTTGTTGTTTTTCATGTGTGATTAATTTATTTTGTTCAGGTTAAGGGGTAATCCTTTATAAAAGTCGAGCACCCTTGTTTTAAATATAAATTCGTATTTAGCCTGGGCAAGGTCCGACTGGGCATTCAAAAGCTGCGTCTTTGAGGCATTATAGTCGACCGGGGCCACAAGTCCGAGATCGAACTTTTGCTGGGTATACCTGAATGACTCTTCCGCTGAAGCAACAGCCTTCTTGCTTGCAGTATATTTCTTGAGAGACGCAACAGCATCGGTATATGCCTGCTGGATATTCTTGTAAAGCTGTTTTTTCATGCCATCGAGAGCATACTGGGAACTTTCAACATTCAGCTTTGAGTTGGCAATGTTCTTGTTAACCTGCCAACCGTTGAGTATTGGAATATTTATTGCCAGGTTGATGCCTGAACTCTGATTAT
Organism: uncultured Rikenellaceae bacterium; assembly: GCA_964472085.1. Taxonomy (GTDB): domain Bacteria; phylum Bacteroidota; class Bacteroidia; order Bacteroidales; family VadinHA17; genus LD21. Next base: position 46,997 of record CAYYIW010000027.1, read on the forward strand.
CTTTCAACTGATCCTTGAATGGTTTATTAATAGTTTCGTTTATAATGTAAGAATACCTCGTGTAGAAACTGTGATTAACAGATAACTGAGGGCTTCTTCCTCCTTTTGCAATCTTGAGGTCATACTGGCTTGCTGTAAGCTTTAATTCGGAACTTTTTATTTCCGGCCTGTTGTTCAGGGCAGCCTGGTAAATGTCATTAATATTACCTGAGATAACTGTATTGGTATCCACAGTGATCTGGGGTACGACTATCTCAAATCCCTCAGGAGTATTTAATTCAAGCAATTGAGTAAGATTGAGGTATGATGTCTCAAGCTGGTTACGAGTGTTTATAAGATTAAGTTCCTCCTGTGCTTCCTGTGCTTCAATCTGTAAAAGATTACCCCTGGCCACGCTTCCTGCATCAACAAGTTTCTGGGTTTTTTGTATTTGCTGGCGGGATATATCGACCTGGTTCTGGTTTGCAGTAACAAGCTCCTTGTTAAGAAGTATCTGCAGATAATCAAGAGCCACATTAAGTGCTACATTGTCACTTATATTTTGCAGATCCTCCTTACTTGCAAGAACAAGATATTTATTCTTCTGGATGTTGTTATAATTTTGGAGGCCACTGAATACGGGAGTTGAACCAGATGCAGATACATTACCACTGCGGAGAGTCCGGTTATAGAACTGGTAGCTTGTTACATCGAGTGCACGACCGAAATTATAGCCATAAGAAGCCTGCGCATTCAGCGAGGGTAAAAGTTTTAGCTTGGCCAGGTCGAGAGCATTTTCCTGTAACTTTGTCTGGATGGTCTGCTGCTTTATCTGTATATTGTTGTCAATGGCATACCTGATGCATTCTTCAAGACTCCACGTCTTTTGCTGTGCAACAACAGTAACCTGAGAAACAAGTATTCCTGAGAATATTAGAATTAGAATTCTTTTCATGTGCAAAACATTTTAATTTAAAAAGCACGTCTGTCCGTTTTTCTTAATGCAGTTGAAGGTTTATTTTTAAGATTACGAAGATAGATAATATATAATACAGATGAAAGAAAATTTGACAGACACTCCTCAAATGGAGGATTTGTTTACTCACGCCTTTATTTTAGCTATATTTGTAACATTAACCGGGAACATTTGCGGTTAATAGTAATTAATTCTTTTGGCAGGCAATGCAAAATTGACTATTTTGGGCGACTTATTTAAAATCATTTAACTATGCTACATTATAAAGACTTAGGACTGGTTAATTCAAGAGAATTGTTCAAAAAAGCTATGGCAGGTAAATATGCAATTCCTGCATTTAACTTCAATAATCTTGAACAGCTTCAGGCAATAATAGGTGCCTGTGTGGAAACAAAATCTCCTGTTATACTGCAGGTATCAAAAGGAGCACGTAAATATGCCAACCAGACATTACTTCAGTTTCTCGCTAAAGGCGCTGTTGAATATTCAAAGGAACTGGGTTTCCCTATTCCCATAGTATTACATCTCGACCATGGCGATTCTTTCGAGACATGCAAGTCATGTATTGAAACAGGATTTTCATCAGTGATGATCGACGGATCACATTTCTCTTATGATGAAAACGTGGCGCTTACCAGGAAGGTTGTTGAGTATGCTCACCAGTTTGATGTTACTGTTGAAGGAGAACTTGGGGTACTGGCAGGTATCGAGGATGAGGTACAGGCCGAACATTCTTCCTATACCAGGCCGGAGGAGGTTGAGGATTTTGTTAAAAAGACGGGCGTTGATTCACTGGCTATTTCAATAGGCACATCTCATGGTGCATTCAAATTCAAGGTGAAGCCAGGAGAGACACCTCCTCCACTCCGTTTCGACATTCTTGAGGAATGTGAGAAACGTATACCCGGTTTCCCGATCGTCCTTCATGGGGCTTCTTCCGTTCCACAGGATATTGTAGCAGAGATCAACAAATATGGAGGTAAAATGGAAAACACAGCTGGTGTTTCGGAGGATCAGCTTCGCAGGGCTGCCACCTCAGCCGTTTGCAAGATCAATATCGACAGTGACGGACGTCTGGCCATGACAGCGGCAATTCGTAAGGTATTCGTTGAGGAACCGGGTGAATTTGATCCCCGTAAATATCTTGGTCCGGCCCGTGATAAACTTAAGGAACTCTACAAGCATAAAGTGGTTAGTGTTCTTGGAAGTGCAGGTAAGGCCTGACAGGTGTATAAGGCCAACCACTGAAGAATATGCAGGTTGAGACGTATAATACAGGTCAAAAGTTGTTAATATCATAAGAAGCAGACAGCCAGCCATATAGCGACTGGCTGTTTTTTTTGTGTTAAAAACTATTTTTTCACCGCAGTTCCTGCATGGACTCTTTTTTTAATTTAGTTGTCGGATTTCATCAATTTTTGTTAGTGAGACGCACATTCAAAGAAGATCGTCTGAGACGGACCAAACGTCTTTCCATGATGCTTAATAACAGGGAAATGAGGGCATTGGGGATCTACTGCAACCGTTATCGCATAAAAAATAAATCGGAATTCCTGCGGGAGACAGTAATGAAAGCCATAATCAAGAGATTCGAAGAAGAACATCCTACTCTATGGGAAGACAACGAACCTACTCTTTTTAATCAGAATGTTACAGGTTAACATTTGTAATATTCATCCCTTTTTCTAATTTTAGCCCTTTATGTATCAGTGTTTTCGGGAATTGATTATACATTTGTGGCATAATACACAGGGGATTAAGTTATACTAATACAATACAATGCAGGCTGACCGCATAAAAAAGGATCCTACAAAAAGGACACCCTGGATTTCACTTGAACCGGGAAGGATCTTCATTATGGGCAGGTCAATACCTGAAAATTCGGGAGATTTTTATCGGCCTATGTTAAAATGGATAACAGATTATGTGGCTGAATATTCCGGGAAGACGGTTATTGACCTGGGGTTTGAGTATATCAATACCAGTTCCACAAAATGGATATATGCTATTTTAAGAGAGCTGTCAGCCATCAGGGATGTAAAGGAAAATGCCAGCGTAAAATGGTATTATGAGAATGGAGATGAAGATATGTGCGAGCTGGGTTTTATTCTGAGGTCACTAATAAATTGTCCTTTTATTGTGGTTGAGGTACCGCAAATGGATCGCGAGAGGTATAATATTATACTCGCTGATAAAAAACGCAAATCCTGATCATTTACGGTCAAAAAATTCTGTAGTCTGCCAGTATTAAAAAAAATTTCTATTTTTGCTGCTCTTTTATGAGCCTATTGACCCATGGTGTAATTGGTAACACGTCAGATTTTGGTTCTGAAGAGTCCAGGTTCGAAACCTGGTGGGTCAACAAAAAAGAGTGAGAGTGGGTTTGAGTATGAGAACATGCTGATCCACTCTTTTTTGTTGCCCTCAGTCTCACTCTCAAACTCACACTTCTTTTAGTCTGTTATCCCGAAGCATTAGCGAGGGATTCCCTGGTCACTTGCCAAAAATAGTATATGTTCTATTATGTTTATATAATGGAACCACTCCGTGGTTCATTGTTTTAAAATGGATCTCATGCTGGTAATAATGAAATCGCTCTGCGATTAAATCTTGAAAACGGCATTCCATTTTTATTTCGCACCATTTTCGGATTGCCTGCACACCGCTAAAGAATTAAAATTGACTTTCAATCATAACCTTTGAATTTGGGGATTTGTATCGGCCCCAGAGGATTTTGGGATTAGCTAAAGAATGGAGTCATGATGAAGCGGGCAAAAGTAAGAATTACTGTTTGAGGAGGCTCCGTAACGTAGTAGAGGAGTTGACGAGTTGTATGGCGTGGGCATGACGGAATTAGTGAGACCATCCATCCGGGGTAAGACTTGGGTGGATGTATTTTATTTGATTCGTGTTAATGTCTTTCATAACTTTAACACAATGAATTACTAACATGGCCAGTATAATCCCGGGATACAACTATGACATTTTCATAAGCTATCGCCAGAAAGACAACAAAGGTGACAGGTGGGTTAGTGAGTTTGTTGATGCTCTTA
>CAYYIW010000028.1:0-2135 GCA_964472085.1 uncultured Rikenellaceae bacterium
TTCCATGCTCATTCGCTGCATTCATCAATACAACCGATGGTCATTCTGCAACAGAGTCCGTCAAGAATGGGTCTTATTGCAATAAAAACCGACGGACGGAACGATGCTGCTATTATTGGGCAACTCCGCACCATATATAAACAATATGCACCTGAACAGATATTCGAGGTGAACCACCTTACCGACAGGATAAGTGATTTCTACAGCACTGAAAGGAACCAGGATAAAATAATCGGAGCTTTTGCAGTGCTGGCCGCATTACTATCAGGAATGGGATTGTTTGGCATTGCGATGATAACCATTTCACGGAAAACAAAGGAGATTGGTCTCAGGAAAGTGAACGGGGCTACAATAGCATCTATACTTGTCTTAATCAACAGGGCTATTCTCGGATGGGTATTGCTCTCCTTCCTGATCTCGGTACCTGCCTCAGTTTATATTATATATTCCTGGCAGAACAGGTTTGCCTATAAAGCAACTTTTGGCTGGTGGATATTTGCCGCAGCCTGTGTTTCCGCACTACTGATTGCAACTCTCACAGTCAGCGGACAAAGCCTCAGGGCAGCAACAAGGAATCCCGCAGATGCCTTACGCTATGAATGATTTTATTAAATTAACCTTATGAAATTAAAACCACTATTTAGAAACCTGAGAAGGGACGGACTTAACAGTATTGTAATAATAATAAGCCTTGCCCTGGGAATGGCCTGCTTCAACCTGATCATTTTATTTATCACCAGGGAAATGAAAGCCGATGATTTCCAGAAGGACCATGATCAGATATACGCACTTCAATGCGATGACCCCTGGGTACCCGGAGGCAAAATGTATTTCTGCAAATATGGTTCTGCAGAATATATGAAAAAGAATTTTGCCCAGGTTAAGGATTTCTGCCGGATAAGTAACTCAGGTTCCCAGAAAATTGAAGCTAATAATCATAGCTATTATGACAAACCTACAATAATAAGGACCTCGCCAAATTTCTTCAGTTTTTTTTCATACAGGCTGCTTTCAGGAAGTCCTGAAACAGTTCTTGAGTCAAATAATAACATAGTTATTTCAGAGGAACTGGCTAAAAAATATTTTGGAACCACCGATGTTAATGGCAAAGTAATCACAATTGTAAACACCGGTAAGGCAGAACATCTTACAATCTCGGGAGTATTTGAGAAACCCGTCGAAAGCACACAGATTACATTCGATATGATACAGCCTATAGGAGAAGAAGACAGCCGGTGTTACGTGATGTTAAGTAAGAACAGTGACAGCAGGGAACTGGAAAACCTGTTTAAGGAGAAAAAAGATGTAATACCCGTAATATATGACGGAACACCTGGACCTTACTACCTTAAGTCGCTGAAAGACATATATTTTGACACGCTCCGCGGAAGAAGCTTTGAAGTAAACAGGGATAAGAATGATCTGTGGATATCTCTTGTCATTGGCATCCTTATCATAAGCATTGCAGTCTTTAATTACCTTGGTATACTTACAAATAAATTTCTGAGAAGAATCAAGGAATACTTTATCCGCAGGGTAAACGGGGGTTCAAAAGCAGGTTTCGTATTCAATTTCATGGTTGAGAATACGACAGTTGTAATGCTATCCTTTTTTATTGCCTGCCTTCTGATGATCATCATGCTACCGTTTTTCAATGAACTGACAAGAAGTAGCATTACGGAAGGATACATACTCAGTGCGGACAGCCTGATACTTCTTTTTGCAGTGCCTCTTTTTATTCTTGCCGATACTTTTATTTATACCCTGTACCTCGTTTTTTCAAACGTCAGCCTGAAAAATATTCTAACGACAAACAATAACTTCAGGGTAAAGAGTATCTATATTCCATGGTTCAATATATTCCAGCTTGGAGGATCAATTGCCCTGATAATATGTTCTGTAATAATTATCAGGCAGATGATTTATATATCGAATAAACCTATTGGCCTTAACAAAGATGTCATTGAAGTTAAACTGCCCGGGAATTTTGCTGATAAGTCCGTGGTATTCAGGGAAGAACTGATGAAAAACAGTTGCATCGATAATGTCTCTGTGGTAGGTGCTTCTCCTGTTCTGGAGCATTATCTCCTTCTCCTTCATTATAACAGCGGTGGCGTGGATAAACAATATTCACC
>CAYYIW010000028.1:2235-5419 GCA_964472085.1 uncultured Rikenellaceae bacterium
TTCAGTGAAAAGGGCAGTCATCTTCTTGTTAAACCTGTTGAAAATGAGGAATACCAGGCCCGTAATGTTGTTTCCGAAATATGGAAGGAACTGGTACCCGGCTACCCGGTAAATACTGAAACAGTTGGTGAACGGTTTGAATGGTTCCACAGGGAAAATGAAAATTTCATAAGGCTAATAGGTTCCTGTGCGTTGATAAGTCTTTTTCTGGCGATGATAGGATTATTTGCCGTTGTTTATCAAAGGACCCGGTCGAGGACAAAAGAGATCGGGATCAGGAAGATAAACGGGGCAGGAATCTCGAATATCATGATACTCATCAACAGGGACTTCATAAGATGGGTTATTATTGCTTTCATAATATCGACCCCGGTATCCTGGTGGGCAATGAGAAGCTGGCTGGCCAATTATGCTTACAAAGTGAATATATCATGGATAATTTATTTAACAGGTGGTATAATTGTGATGGCTGTTACCCTTCTTACAGTAAGCATGCAAAGCATCAAAGCCGCCACTCTCAATCCCGCCGAAACTCTCAGATATGAATAGATCATACCTCAAATACCACACTTAATCCCTGAATGGACTAAAGAATATGATATTATGGAACCTGTTATGGCGGATTTGTTATCCGCCACAATTATTATAATATCCCGTTTTAACTTCATGGTATGAATGAGATTATTAAGCTTGGATTTGCAATCCACGCTAGCATTATAATCCACACTAACATTAATATCCACGCTAGCATGATATTGCAGGAGTGGATTTGTGACAGCAAATAAAAAGACATTTGCATTCCCTTTTCCGGAAGAAATGATTTTCTTTAGGGACAATTTGGACAGATTTCCGGACATATTGGTAAATGCGTTATCGGGAGAACTTCCCGGTATGGATGTTCAGTGGGAAATGGCTTCCTCTGACCGACGGATTCGCAATTATCCCCGTATCCCTGGTGCCAATGCCCGCAAAGCCGCGGTAATGATATTGCTCTACCGCGAGAATGGAGATATATTTACAGTATTTATGCAACGACCCGATTACGAAGGGGTTCATGGCGGGCAAATAAGTTTCCCGGGGGGTAAAATGGAACAAGATGATGCTGATCTTATCAGTACGGCGCTTCGGGAAGCAAATGAAGAGACAGGAATTAGCGCTGCCCGTATAAAGGTTCTGGGAACTCTTACTCCTCTTTTTATCTGGGTTAGTAATATGCTGGTGACCCCTGTTGTGGGATGGATTGAAGAAAAACCTCAACTAAGTTACATATCGAGGGAAGTAGTTTTTTTGTTCGATGCTTCAGTTAAAAAACTTCTTGATCCTTCCATCATAAAAGAAAAACTGTATGAGGTAAGGAGCGAAAGCTTAAATATAAAGTACTTCGATTACAACGGACATGTCATCTGGGGTGCTACCGCAATGATGCTTAACGAACTACTGGCTGTAATAAAGAAAACCGGTGCTGTCATAGATTAGTCACACTGTCCCTTTAAAACAACTGCCAAATCTGATTTCATTTTCTGCCGGCCCTTGCCAGGTATTCAAAGGAATTCAATCCGTCACCAGGCAGCAGGTTACTGTAATGCTGATACCTGTCGATCACTTCCGTTACAAACGCCACTGTTTCCGTTCCTCTGAAATATCCGTTTCTAACAACCGGATCATTAATATTCTCAGGATCAGAGATCCTCAACATCCAGACAGCTACACTGCCAAACCACTTATGCGGATCCATCCCGTTTTTTTCAGCCAGGTTCATGGCATCGATAACATGACCCGGGCCGGCATTATAAGATGCAAGAATAAAATTCAGCCGTTCTGATTCATCAGGAATTTTAGGTTCGAAAACTGAGTTAAGATACTGTAAATATTTTATCCCCGCCTCAATATTTTTCTCAGGTGAGGCCTTCACATCTATACCGAATTCTCTGGCTGTAACCGGCATGATCTGCATCAGTCCATAAGCTCCGGCTCCCGATTTTACTGTGGGATTAAAATGCGATTCCTGACATACCAATGATGCAAGCAACCTCCAGTCCCAGTTTATTCTGGCGCTGTATTTTTTTATAATATCATCATAATGCGACAGCCTGCCTGTAGCCAGTGAATAATAATCGTTCTTAACCATACGGCTCATTCGGGAATTCCTGAAATACTTGGCATACAGGAATGCATAAGCCTTTGTCTTGCGATAAGATGATATCCAGTCATCAAGTTCCTTAAGCAGCTTATCAGAATAATTTTTTCTCACTGCCCATGCAATATTCTGTGGAAAGCTCACCGGAGTACTTACATCAATGTCATGGTAATAGGTAGCTATTACCTTTGCTACATTCTCATCACAAACGGTATAGTCGATTTCACCATCGGCAACATTTCGCACCAATTGTTCAGCATCAAAGGGAACCTCCACAACACTTATGGAATCACCTATCTCTTCTGAAAGCGTCCTCAGGCGAGCCACATGGGATGACCCTTTCTGTACATAAATAATTTTACCCGCAAGGTCAAGCTGGTTCCTTAACAGCTTCCTGTTCAGGTTATCGGCCGTGAGGGACCTCCAGTTATGCGGTTTCCTTTGAACAAGCACCTGCCGGGTCTCTTCAATTGGTTCTGTAAAGGAGACCTCCTGTTTACGTGTTGAATTTACGGTCAGCCCTATTGCCATCAGATCGGCCTTTCCGCTGTTGAGATCACTGAAAGCCTCATCAAGCTGGTTTTCAGTAATGATCTCCAGGTCTATACCCAGGTGATCGGTGAAGGATCTAAGAAGCTCATATGTAAAACCCATAGGCTCCCCTTTATATATGAAGTAATCTGTCGAATTAACAGCAGCTACAGCAATCAGCTTTCCCCTTACTCTTATCGAGTCGAGATCAATTGCCACATTTTCGGGTTTGTTTGTTTTGGAGCCGGTGTGCAGGTAAGAGCAGGATACTGCCAGCGTTACCAGTAAAACAAAAAGAAAAAAAGACTTCCTTATCAATGATATTGCTTTAGTTAAACACTAATGTTGTCAAAAAACGGCTGCAAAGGTATAAAAAAATTTAATTATAAAAAGTCCATGCAATGCCATATCGCAACATCCTGATATTCATTGGATAAGTTGGAACCATAAAGTAATTGTCATTCAACTTTGAATTCATGAGGTGGTAGTTCAGGTGGTCGAGCATAACAAATATCC
>CAYYIW010000028.1:5519-46017 GCA_964472085.1 uncultured Rikenellaceae bacterium
TTATTTATTATTGCATAATTAAATTTTAAGTCCATCTTTCGGCCAGGGTATGAAAACTCGGTACCGACATCCAGCCGGAACACTTTATTAAGGTTATTGTTCCATTCAAAGTTATTACCACCCCACTGCTGAAACCAGAATGAAGGTTGCCTGTTTATTATCGATCCTGTAATCAGCCAGGCTGCCTTTCCTTTCTTCCAGTCAAAGTATTTCGATATTCTGCCGTTAAGATTGAAATCACCGGCACGGTAGCCTGTAAGATACAATTCACCTGTTGCCTCCCATCCGAACTTATTTCCTATGTTATTGAATAATTTACCCACCAGAGAGTTATTTGTCTTGTTCCAGACAGCTGTATCGGCGGTTATAAGTGTGTCATGAGTGGGTATGATCTGGCTGTAACGGTACAATTCATTTTTTATTCCGACCCCGCCGCCCAGACGGAATTTACGTGTTTCATCGGTTGTAAAGTCAAATCTTATCGTGTTGCTAAGCTTCCGGGAATACAGTGAATCAAATGTTTCCTCCGTACTTATATATGTAGTATCATAAAATCCTCCTTCCGGATAATTGTCGGAATAGGTCCTTTTATTGTTTTCAAAAAGGAAGACATGTGAAAAAGTACCGCTCAGACCGAGGAACCCGGCTTTTTTCCCCTCTTCTTTGTCTTTTACCTGAGATTCAGTTGTAGCCCCTAAGGTATATCTCTGTACAATAAGCACATTCTTGTTCTTAAGGATGCCTTCAGCAGCATTCAGCCCTCCCAGGTTAACCTGCATGTCCCGGGTATCAGACTGAGTGAGTTCACTTTTATCTATGATCCCGCCATTGAAAAACGAGGTAAAATTATTTATCCCTGTGGAGAAATAAATCTTGTACCTATTCCCTGTATATGATGAGAACAACGTGAACGCCTTGTCTTCCGATCTCTGGTAATTATACTGGCCAAGACTGAACACGATGTCATAGATCAGACCCACATTGAAAAACCTGTTAATATTTTGCGAATGCATCACCCTGAAGGTCTGTTCCGCAGTCTGCCTGGGACCTGCAAAAGACCAGTCAAGTTCCGTATATGGAGCCTGTGTATTCATGAATACAGTGTTATCTGTCAGGTGCATCAGCGGGTAAAAATACCTGTACAGGTACTCATCCGGATTTGTTATCCGGTCAAAAAAATCAAGCTGGTAAAAAGGCAGGCCGTAATTACCCAGAGTGGCATTAACCGGAGAATACTTATCGGCCAGTTTGTTCCTGTAAAAAAGTGAGAAGACGGTATCCATTGTTATGGGAACCTCCATTGAAAAATCTTCAGACAATCTCCATTCCCTGATAATCTTTCTTTTCCTGGCAGTATCTGCCTTTAGCCTGTACTGGCTTGCCGATCCGGAAACTGCAGTATTTCCCCCGGGTATTACAGCTGATGGTTTCTGTCCGGCCACAGTGGCAGATATCATTAAAAACAGCAGTATGGAAATATATCTGATCATCAGGTGCAAATATAGAAATAATGAAGCTGGTGCAGCCGGGAAGTAAAATAAAAATTAATGGATATATCACTGCACTTGTATGCAAAAAAATCAATCTACATTATCATTAAGATAAGCATTGTTCTCCCTGAGAACAGGCTCATCGTCATCGTCGGATGAAAGAGTAAATTTCGATAGTTTGCTTTCAGAGGCCTTATCAGATGATTTTATTGAGAGATTTCTCCTTACATATGCAGGTACATCCTCAAAGGTGTCAATATTTTCCTTCATTGTTTTATTTGACAATCCCTCCTTTTTAAGAAGATTTTGCATGTGTTTTACCTTGCGAAGTGTTACTTCCGGGCTTTCATGCGGATCATCGTCATCAACAGTATTTCTGCCTCTCATTTCAGACCTGTCCTCCGAACGATCAAGGCTGAAATCAAAAACGCCCTGAGATTCCTCTTCAAAATCTGTAATTATAGATTTCTTGCCCTTTTCATGTACTGTAAATGTATCCTTCTCTGAATCCGGTATGATCCTTTCAGGTATTGCGTTCTTGTTCGTAAGTAGCTCAACTGTGGAAGGTCTTTTAGGTTTATATGGCTGGAAAATGCTATTTGCCTCAAATCCTGTCGCTATAACAGTAACACAAATTTCCTCACCGAGATTCTCATCGCGCGACAATCCTCGTATGATCAGTGCATCTTCCGATGCTGCCTCATACATATAGTCGGTGATCTCACCAAGCTCATCCATGGTAAGCTCATGATCACCAATACCTGACGATATGTTAAGAAGTATACTGTTTGCACCTGTGACATCATTAGAGTTAAGCAAAGGTGAAGCAAGAGCGTCTTCTATTGCATGTACAGCACGGTCTTCTCCCGATGCCCTGCCCATACCCATGATGGCTACTCCCGAGTTTTTCATGACAGTTTCAACGTCGGCAAAATCAACATTAATATATCCTGTAACGGTAATGATTTCAGCAATACCCTTAACTGCTGTTGTCAGGATATCATCCGCCTTTGAGAAAGCAGTTGAGACGGGCTGGTTGCCATATATCTCCCTCAGTTTTTCATTGTTGATAACAAGGAGAGAATCGACATGATCCTTCAGTTCAGAGACTCCGTCAATTGCCTGTCTGATACGAACCTTCCCTTCCGATTTGAAAGGAATTGTCACCACTGCAATGGTCAGCAAACCGGCTTCCTTACACGTCTTTGCAATAACAGGAGTAGCTCCTGTCCCCGTACCGCCACCCATACCTGTTGTAATGAATACCATTTTGGTATTACCCGACAATGCCTCCATAACATCATCTATGTTCTCAATGGCAGCCTGCTTTCCTATCTCAGGTTTGCTTCCGGCTCCCCTGCCCTCAGTCAGAGCTTCACCAATCTGTACTTTCAGAGGAACAGGGCTCTTTACAAGAGCCTGGTGATCAGTGTTACATACAACAAAGTTCACATCCCTTATGCCTTTTTCAAACATATGGTTGACAGCGTTGTTACCACCGCCTCCGATACCAAGGACTTTTATTATTGATGATCGCTCAACAGGCAGATCAAAGTTCATTATATCGTCTGACATAGCATTGAATTTTTTCTTTTTGAACCTAACCAATTATGTAATAACCATATTTTTAAAACATCAGTTTATTGACTGATCCTCAACCTCAAACATCCTTGACAATATGCTCTTGATCTTATCAGTCAGTGATACCTTTTCTTCCTCTCCCTGGGATTGCTCCGCCACTTCAGGGGGCACAGCCTCTCCGGGTCCCTTGTGCATTTCTGTCTTTACAGGGCGTGCAAATTCTTCACTTACACCGGCATTAAAACTCTTTTTATATGTCTCAAGGTATTCAAAACCTCTCATGATCAGACCGACACTTGTAGCATACATTGGCTGGTTGATCTCATTCTTTGCAGTACCTGCCAGGTGTTCATTGGGAAGGCCAATCCTGACATCCATGGCAGTCTTAAATTTCATGAGTTGTGGAAGATGCCTGAGCATTGCACCACCACCTGTGATAACAACACCTGCCGCCAGCTTATCCGAGTAACCCGAGTTCTGTATCTCGAAATTAACAGCGTCGATTATCTCTTCCATTCTTGACTGAATGATATATGCCAGGCTTTTGAAAGAGATCTCTTTGGGTTCTCTTCCGCTTATACCCGGGATAGACACCACCTTATCATCCGGGGCAATATCACCCAGTGCCGAACCATATTGTATCTTCAATTGTTCCGCATGCCTGTGCAGGATAGCGCAACCTTCCTTAATATCCTTTGTAACCACATTACCTCCGAAAGGGATAACAGCGGTATGGCGTATGATATTATCATAATAAACAGCCACATCGGTTGTGCCTCCACCGATATCAACCAGCACAACCCCCGCTTCTTTTTCATCATCAGTAAGAACGGCATCAGAAGATGCAAGTGGCTCAAGTATCATGTCCTTGACGGTCAGGTTTGCCTTCCTTATACATTTCTCAATGTTCTTGGCAGCTGCAACCTGGCCAATGACTATATGAAAATTAGCTTCGAGACGCCTGCCACACATGCCAATTGGACTCTTAACTCCCGTTTCATTGTCAACAATGAAATTCTGGGGTATCACATGAATAATCTCCTCACCTATATCAATATGTATCTTGTGCATATCTTCAATAAGACGGAAGACTTCATCTTTCTTTATCTCATCCTCATATGCATCACGTGTGATATAACCGCGGTTCTTCATGCTTTTAATATGCTGTCCCGCGATTCCCACAAATACTTCTGAGAATTTAATACCAGACCTGTTCTGTACATCATCCACAGTGGTCTGGATAGCTGTAACAGTCTCCTCAATATTAAGGACGACACCGCGTTTTACACCTTTTGACAAGGCTTTGCTCAATCCGAGAATTTCAATCTTCCCGTTTTCGTTTTTCTTTCCGACAATAGCAACGATCTTGGTGGTTCCGATATCGATTGCTGCTACATACTGGTTATTTTTACTCATAGCTTAATATGGTTATTTATGGTTATCTCCTTTTACATACTATCTGGTCCTTAAATGCAAGGTTTATTTCCGAATATTTATCCCATCCCACTTCAGGCATTACTTTATCGTAAAAAGCTCCCAGGTTCTTCAACTTGTTCCTGAAATTATCAGCTGTTCCAAGATGGATGACCAGGTTTCCTATCCGCGGGATAAGGTCTATCTCATTGTTATTATCCACATATATCTGGTCAATCATCGCCGACCAGAACTTATCGTTGTTTATATAGTCTACCATGTAATAGATATCCTTCAATATTGTATTTTTCATTGCAGTATCAAGTACGCTTTGCCCTTCGAGCATGGCACGGGTTATTGTTATATTACCTTCCACGATATGAAGGCGCGGATTGTACATATTCCTCTTCCTTACTAGTATGCCATCCTCATCGAGGAAGAAATCACCACCGCCGTCAGGCAATACTCTCATCATAGGGTTACGCTGATCAACATATACATGAAGCTTTCCATCAACAGTCTTGTATACCTCGGCTGTTTTAAGTTCCCTGAGGGTACTGAGCCTGTCCTCAATCGCCCTTGCATCTATATCTTTAAGTCTCTGCCCCAGGACATTCCGCGAATTGCCATATATAAGGTTCCTGAGCTGTTTCCTGGTCACAAAGTGATAATCAGCCGAATCCTTTATATCAATAGAAATGCTGCCACACCTTTTTGACCCTGTTGACCGGGCCAGGTAAACCGGTACCGCAATCAGGTATAGAACAGGTATTATCAATAATATCTTAAAAATCTTTCTCATATACCCTTTTCCTTTCTGATCTTTTCCTCAATAGGTTTAACAAGAGTATCGATATCACCGGCACCTATTGTCAGCAATATATCAAGAGCATCTATGTCAAGTGCTCCCGGTATTTCTTCCTTCTTCAGCAGCCTTTTATTTTCCAGGTTCATCCTGTCGTATATAAGTTGTGAAGTAACACCTTCCAGGGGCTTTTCGCGTGCCGGGTATATCGGCAGAAGTATTACCTCATCCAGCTTATCAAGTATCCGGGCAAAACCCTGTGCATGTTCAGCTGTACGTGAGAAAAGGTGAGGCTGGAAGATCCCTGTGATCTTTCTCCCGCTGAAATATTCCTTTACCGATGCAATACAGGCATTTATTTCTTCAGGATGATGAGCATAATCATCTATATATACTATATCATTCCTTTTTATCCTGATATCAAATCGTCTTTTCACACCCCTGAAAAGAAGGACAGCCTTTCTTATCTCTTTCTCATTGACGCCACATATCTGTGCCACAGCTATAGCAGCGGCCAGGTTCTCTATATTTATCCTGCCTGGAAAAACAAAATGAAGATCTTCAATAGTTCCTGACGGAGTATCAATGGAAAACCTGTACGTGTCTGAATCCTTTGTGATACCCGTTATTTGATAGTCAGTGCCTGGCTCCGTTCCATATGTATAGCATTCAACTCCTACTGGTTCTATTATTTCATCCCTGATCCTGCTGCTGACAATAAGTTTCCCCCCTTTTCTGATCCTTGCACAAAATTCATTATAAGCAGTCACCATGCTTTGCCTGTCACCGTAAATATCAAGGTGATCGGGATCAAGTGATGTCACAACGGCTATTAAAGGAGTAAGCCTGTGGAATGACCTGTCAAACTCATCGGCTTCCATCACCGTATACCTGCTGTTGCCTAAAAGAAGGTTAGTATCATAGTTCTTTGAAATACCACCAAGAAATGCCGAGCAATCAACATGCGACTGTTTGAGAAGGTGGGCTGTCATGGTCGACACTGTTGTCTTTCCATGAGTACCTGCAACAGCCAGAGTGTCGGTATTTTCAGATATTGCTCCCAGCACCTCAGATCGTTTGTAAACTTTATAGCCCTTTTCACGGAAAAATGACAATATCCTGCTATCCGGAGGTATGGCTGGCGTATAGATCACTGTTACTTTTTCTTTCCTGTCGGGTTGCGAAAAGATACCGTTCAGCTGACCGGGATCATCAATATATGTTATATCACAACCCTTGCCAGAAAGCGTCGTGGTCAGTTCTGTTGCAGTCCTGTCATAACCGCTTACAATGTAACCTCCGTGTATAAAATACAGGGCAAGGGCACTCATCCCGATACCTCCGATACCGATAAAGTATATCCCCTCTGTATTTTTAAAATCTATCATTTCTCCGTTAGTTTTAATACTTCCTCTGCTATACGGATATCAGCATCCCTGTCTGCCATTTTTATAATATTCCCCGATAATTGTTTCCGTCTTTCATTATCAGCTATCAGGCTGATTGCTTCTGTCACAAGTATTTTAACAGCCTTTTTATCCGGTATCAATATTGCAGCTTCTCTATCGGCCAATGCCCGGGCATTTTTTGTCTGATGGTCTTCTGCAACATTCGGTGAAGGCACCAGCATTGCGGGTTTCCCTACAAGACATAGCTCGGATATAGTTCCTGCCCCGGCCCGGGAAACAATCACATCAGCCACCGCATAGGCATAATCCATCCTGTCAATGAAATCATGTACTGAGATATTGTCCGTAAAAATATCTGATATCTTTGCTGTAATACTGGCATAATAGTATTTTCCCGTCTGCCACAACCACTGGCAATCTGAATCCCTAAGCTTACCTATGTTATCCAAAAGGCTTTTATTAATACTGCCGGCTCCCAGTGATCCTCCTAAAACAAGTATCACCGGGAATTCCTTTTTAAGCTTGAAATATGAAAATGCCTCATCTTCCAGGCTTGACAGGTTATCAAAGCTATGCCTTACAGGATTCCCGGTTTTTATGATCTTTTCGGCAGGAAAATATTTACTCATTCCGTCGTATGCAACGCAGATCCTGGAGGCTCTCCTTGCCAGCAGTTTGTTAGTTACACCAGCATAGCTGTTCTGTTCCTGTATAAGTGTAGGTATACCAAGCCTTCCGGCTTTTCTAAGCACAGGTCCGCTGGCATATCCTCCCACACCAACCACAACATCCGGATCAAAATCCTTTATTACCGTTTTGGCAAGCCGCAGGCTTTTCAGCAGTTTAATAAGCACCTTTATATTTTTGAGCGACAGCCTTCTCTGTATCCCGGCTACAGGCAGTCCGATTATTTCATAGCCGGCTGCAGGTATCTTCTCCATCTCCATTCTGCCTTCCGCACCGACAAAAAGAATATCTATCCCCGGGTCAATTCTCCTGAGAGCATTGGCTATAGAGATAGCAGGGAAGATATGCCCGCCTGTACCTCCTCCGCTGATAATAATTCTCTTATGTCTTTGCCGGTTCATATATTTTTTCTCCTTCATCAGAGAGCTCCTCATCGGGAAGCTCTTCGTTATGCATCCTTGCATTCACCACTCTGCTTACACTCAGTATAGCTCCCAGTGAAAAACTCATCATTAGGACAGAGGTCCTTCCCCAGCTGACCATCGGAAGAGTCTGCCCCGTCACAGGAAACAGTCCAACAGCCACCAACATATTCAACATAGCCTGCACCACTATCATAACTATAAGTCCAAGGACAAGAAATGCAGGAAAAGCAGTTTCACATCTCTTTGCTATAGTAATTCCCCTGAATAACAATATCATGTAAGCCAGTATTAGAGGAACAGCACCAAGCAGTAATCCGTATTCCTCGGTAATTATTGCAAAAATAAAATCCGAATTTGACTGAGGCAGCATATTTCGCTGTGTACTCTTTCCCGGGGCTTTGCCAAACAGTCCACCGGTCGAAATCGCTATCTTGGCCTGGTTGGACTGGTAATCACCATCGGGATCAGCTTTCCCGCTCACGAAGTTCTCAATCCTGTTTTTCCACACCTCCACCCTGTTGTCTTTCTTGAGCGCAGACAGAAGCATAGCGAAAAGTACAACGGCTACAACTGCCATACCCAGATACGCCAAAAGGAACCGGAATGGAACCCTGCCAATAAATAATATTATCATGCTAATGGCAAAAACCATCAGTGCCGTTGAAAGGTTTTCCGGCAGAATAAGTCCTGAAACAACGGCAACAGGAAACATAAAATATTTTGTTACAACCACGAAGTTGTCGAGTTCGTCCTGGTATTTGGCAAGTGACCTTGCCAGGTAAATGACAAGTGCAACTTTTGCCACGTCAGAGGTCTGAAGCCTGAACCCTGTCCCCGGTATGACGAGCCAGCGCGTTGCTTCATTTACCCTCGATCCGAATACAAGTGTAAGGATCAGCAGACCAACCGCAGCAATAAGTATTATACCTGCCATAGCGGAATAAATACGGTATGGCAGATAATGGACCACTACAATAATGACCAGGCTGAGGGCAAGCATGAAGAACTGGCTTCTCAGGAAATAGGTTGTATTGCCTCCGTATTTCATGAAGGCCACTCCCACTGATGAGCTGTACACAGCAAGCAAGGAATAGATCATGAAGAGTGCTATTAAGCCCCAGATAACCTTGTCTCCTTTGAATGTCGTTGTAAGCCAGCCCTGTTGCATCACAATCTGTTATTAAAGGTTTCTAACAGCAGCCTTGAACTGACGGCCCCTGTCTTCATAATTCCTGAACAAATCGAAACTGGCACAGGCGGGTGACAATAATATAGTATCACCTTTTCTTGCCAGGTAATAGGATGACCTTACGGCTTCCTCCATAGATGAAGTTTCCACAATAGTAGGTACCTTATCCCTGAATGCCTCAACAATCTTCCTGTTGTCTTTACCTAGACAAACGATAGCCCTGACTTTTTTCTGCACAAGAGGGAAAAGCTCCGAATAGTCATTACCTTTATCTATGCCACCGACTATCCACACTATACTGTCTTCCATACATTCAAGAGCATACCATGTTGAGTTAACATTTGTAGCCTTAGAGTCATTAATGAAGTTTATACCGCAAACCGTGATCACCGGTTCAAGACGGTGTTCCACACCCTGAAAATCCGACAGACTTTCCCTGATAACCTCCTTCCGGATGTTCAGTACTTTACCGGCAATGGCTGCTGCCATTGAATTGTACGTGTTGTGACGACCTTTAAGCGCCAGTTCGTGTATGGTCATAAGGTTGGTTTTATTATGGTAATCAATAATTAATTCATTGTCTTCAATATAGGCAGTCATTCCCTGCACCTTTTCATCCGAAAAGGGAAGGAGGATCATCTCCAGGTTCCGTTTCGACAGCTCATTACGAATGATCGGATCCCCGTCCCAGTAAATAAGGAAATCAGAATTCCTCTGGTTCTGGACAATCCGAAACTTGGAATCGATATAGTTATGAAGGTTATAATCATAACGATCGAGATGATCGGGAGTAACATTCAAGAGAATGGCAATATCAGCCCGGAAATCATACATCCCGTCTAGCTGAAAACTGCTGAGCTCAATTACATAATAATCGAAGTTATCTTCTGCCACGGCCATAGCAAAACTGTTACCCACATTTCCTGTTATGGCCACTCTTTTCTGCGCTTTGCTCAACATATGATAGATCAGGTTTGTAACAGTGGTCTTGCCATTACTTCCTGTTACACATATCTTTATTCCTTTAGCATATCTTCCGGCAAATTCTATCTCGGATATCACCGGTATCCCCTTCTCTCGTACCTTTTTCACTATCGGGGATGTTTCGGATATACCCGGACTCTTAACAACTTCATCTGCTGCCAATATTATCTCTTCGCTGTGTGATCCTTCCTCCACCTTTATATGATAATCATCAAGTATTTTTCTGTATTCCTCCTTTATTTCGCTGTTATCCGACATAAACACATCCAGGCCCTGTTTCTGTGCCAGAACTGCAGAACCTGTCCCGCTTTCTCCCGCTCCCAGTATTACTAATTTCTTTTTCATTCTGTCACCTGATCTTAAGTGTAACTATGGTTAATACTGCCAGTATTATTGCTACAATCCAGAACCTGATCACTATCTTCGGCTCGGGATACCCCTTTTTCTGGTAATGATGATGGAGAGGTGCCATAAGAAAGAGCCTTCTTCCTACACCGTATTTTCTTTTTGTTCTTTTAAACCATGATACCTGTAGAACAACCGAAAGGTTTTCCACCAGGAAGATCCCGCATAAAAGAGGGATCAGGAGTTCTTTCCTGATTATTATGGCAAAGACAGCAATAATACCACCAAGGGCCAGGCTGCCCGTGTCGCCCATAAATACCTGTGCCGGGTATGAATTGTACCACAGAAAACCTATTGTGGCCCCAATGAAGGCACTGGCAAAGATCACCAGTTCCTCCGTGGCCGGGATATACATTATATTCAGGTACCCAGCATATATAAGGTTACTAGACAGGTATGCCAGTATACCAAGCGCAGTACCCATTATGGCTGATGTTCCTGTCGCCAGACCGTCAAGGCCATCTGTCAGATTTGCCCCGTTAGACACCGCCGCCACGATGAATATCACAATGATCACGAATACTATCCATGTGAAGGGACTCCTGTACGATTCATTAATGAATGAAACAAGCCAAGCATAATCAAATTCATTATTCTTTATGAAAGGAATTGTTGTCTTGGTTGATTTCCTCTCCATGTTGATCTCGCCCTGTGAAGGGATCTTTACAGCTGATTCTGCCATCTTCTGCCTGTCTGTCAGCGTCAGGTTCTCCACCCTGACCTTTTCGACTATCCTTACCTGGGGACTGAGAAAGAGTGTCGCGCCGACTATTATGCCAAGCATGATCTGTCCAAGTATCTTGAACCTGCCTGCGAGTCCCTCCTTATTCTTTTTGAAGATCTTGATATAGTCATCGAGGAAACCTATGATACCTAACCAGACAGTGGTTATGAGCATCAGTATGATATAGGTGTTGTCAAGTCGGGCAAATAAAAGGGTCGGTACTATTATTGAAGCAAGGATTATTATGCCACCCATTGAAGGAGTTCCTTCCTTCTTATACTGTCCTTCAAGGCCGAGATTACGTACTACCTCGCCTATCTGTTTTTTCTGGAGCAGTTGGATAATTCTCTTACCGATAAGCAGCGAAATTATCAGTGATGTGATGACAGCCATGGCAGATCGGAAGGAGATGTAATTAAAGACTCCTGCTCCCGGAACATTCAGTGTATGCAAATATTTAAACAGATAGTACAGCATCGTTTTTCCTTTATTTCAGTAAAAATGCTTTTTTCAGTTCCTCCCTGTCGTCAAAATGGTGTTTCACTCCCATAACATCCTGGTACGTTTCATGACCTTTCCCGGCAACAAGTATCACATCACCTTTCTCCGCCATCATTACGGCAGTTTTTATAGCTTCCCTGCGATCGGTTATCCTGAGGACATTTCTCTTCATATCGGGCAATAAGCCAGCCTCCATATCATCAATTATCTTTTCGGGATCTTCCATCCTGGGGTTGTCAGATGTAAGGATTACCCTTGTACTTCCTTCAGCACTTATTGCAGCCATTTTTGGTCTCTTTGTCCTGTCCCTGTCACCTCCTGCACCCACAACAGTTATCAGCCTGACATTCTCATCCCTTATCTTGTTGATTGTATCAATGACATTGACCAGTGCATCCGGAGTATGGGCATAATCGACTATCCCTGAAATACCTTGCTGTGATTTTATTACCTCAAGTCTTCCGGCAACAGGGTGGAGATCGCTCAATATGGTGAGTATCTCATACTTAGATGCTCCGAGAAGCTCTGATACGGCATATACTGCAAGCAGATTTGATGCATTGAAATCACCGATGAACCTGGTCCAGACCTCTTCATCCTGTATCCTCAGCTGCATGCCTTCAAATCCCTGCTCAACTATGTTACACCGGAAATCAGCCATCGACCTTAATGAAAAAGTATAGCTGGCTGCCCTGCAGTTCTGTATCATTACCATGCCGTTCCTGTCATCGGCATTAACCAGGGCAAATGCGTTATCTGGCAGCCCGTCAAAAAATTTCTTTTTCGCTGCCAGATAATTATCGAATGTCCTGTGATAATCGAGATGATCATGCGTAAGATTGGTAAATACCCCCCCGGTGAAATTAAGGCCTGCAATACGCTGCTGGGCAGACGCATGGGAGCTGACCTCCATAAAGGCGTAATCGCATCCTGAGTCAACCATCCCGGCCAGCAGTTTATTTAACATAACCGGATCAGGTGTTGTATGTGTAGCAGGATACTCCCTGTTGCTGATAAAGTTGCATACGGTAGAGAAAAGACCGCATTTATAGCCAAGCCCCGTAAACATGTTATACAGAAGAGTGGCTATGGTTGTTTTTCCGTTGGTTCCGGTAACACCTATTAGCTTTAAAGAGGATGAAGGATTCCCGTAAAAATTGGAAGCTGACATACCAAGGGCTTTTGCGGAATCTCTGGTTTTTATCCAGCAGATGCCTTCACCAGCTTTCTCAGGCAGTTTCTCACATATCACTGCTACTGCTCCTGACCTGATGGCATCTGGAATAAAATCATGACCGTCAGATACTGACCCTTTTACCGCCACAAAGAGAGAGCCTTTTGAGACCTTTCTTGAATCGAATTCCACGGCCGATATTTCCGTATCAGTTCTTCCTGTTACAGAAACAATATCAATATTCCCCAATATGTGTTCAACCTTTCTCATCTTACATATTCATATCCAGAGTAACCACTGTGTTATTGGAATATCTTGCCCCATGCTCCGGCGACTGTCTCATCACCTTGCCTTTACCTTTAATCTTTACCCTCAGTCCCCGGCTCTCCAGCAGATACAGAGCATCCCTGAGAGTCATTCCCCTTACATCGGGAACCAGTCCCGGCTCTTCCTTTACTGTTGCCAGTCGTATAGTATCGCCACTCTCACGTGTTGCCACCCAATCATTGTTGGATGTTCTCCTGTAGATGGCATCGAGGTTCTTAAGCACCTCATTGATATCGGCACGATAACCATTGCCGGCTTCGGGATACGAGGGATCAGTATCTTTGTTCTCAAGCTTAAAGTCGCGGAAGAACCTTGTGGCATAGACGCGGTCCGAGATCTCCTTAAAGACAGTTCCGGCCACCACATTCCCATAATAAACTCCGTTTGATGGGGAATTAACCACCACTATACATGAATAGAGGGGATTTTCAGCTGGGAAATAGCCTACAAAGGAAGCCTGGTACAACATCCTTGGCCCCTGGCGGTAGCCGCTTTTGCCCCTTGCTATCTGGGCTGTACCTGTCTTACCTGCAATCTTGTAATCCGCATTCCTGAGGTTAGTGGCGGTACCATGTTCAACGACTCCTTCCATCATCTTCTTTGCCTTTCTGATTGTGGATCGTGAAGCAAGCGAATTGATTATGACTTTCGGTTCAAAACTCCTTACAGTGCGTCCGTTATGCAGTATAGCAGTCACGAATCTCGGTTTCATCATCCTGCCATCGTTTGCAACTCCATTATAGAAAGTCAGTATTTGTAAGGGTGTCAGCTGCACTTCATATCCGTGCGACATCATGGGAAGAGAAAGTCCCGACCACAGCTTATCGCCCGGGTAACGTATCAGGGGTGTGCCTTCTCCTTTTATCTGAAGGTTTAGCTTCTCATTAAGTCTCATGGCATACAGACGGTTGACAAAATCCCTGGGCTTATCCTTATAGTGATCGTAGATCAGCTTGGATGTCCCGACATTGGATGATTTTTCAAAAACCTGCTTCACTGTCAGCTTTCCGTAACCACCTTCCTTTGTATCTCTAATAACCTTATTATAGAATTTTATCGTCCCGTTACCGGTATCCACTATATCACCGGTATCAATAACTCCGTCTTCCAGTGCTGCCATCAGTGCCGGCAGCTTGAATGTCGAGCCGGGCTCGGTACTCTCACCCACCGCATAATTATATGTTTCGTGATAATCACCATCTTTACCCTGTGCAAGGTTAACTATTGCCTTTATATCACCGGTGGCAACCTCCATCAGAACAGCACATCCATGATCGGCATTGTTTTTCCTGAGCTGATTGAGGAGTGCTGTTGTTGCCACATCCTGAATGTCGATGTCGATGGTTGTGACAACATCTTCACCATCCCTCGAATCAACACTGTTGGGCCCATCCACCATTATCCAGCCCCCACCGGTAAGTCTCTGTTCTACAGAAACTCCGTTCCTGCCTGCCAGCTCCTTGTCAAATGCACCTTCTATCCCAACCCTGTTAGCTTCATCGCCGGCACTGACATATCCGATTGTACGGGCAGCAAGGTCATTGTTTGGAAGGATCCTCCTGTTCTCCACCTGCGGCACAAGTCCGCCTTTAAACCTTCCCTCCCTGAATATCGGCAGGTCTTTTAGTTTTTTCAGGGTCTCAAAATTAACCCTCCTTTTAATGAGAAAATAACGGTCCCCTTTTCTTCTTGCATCAGTAATCAGTGACTTCCAGCCAGCAGCAGAGCGTTCACCCAGTAATCTTGAGAGACCTGCAGATAAACCATCTATACCATCAGTCCAGGTTTTACCTGACATGCCCGTACTGCGGGTATCCATATATATAGTATAATAGGGGACATTGCTGGCCAGCAAACGACCGTCATCCGTAAGGATATCTCCGCGGTTTGCCGGTATTTCAGCTGTGCGGAAGACATATTTCTCACTCATCGCTGCCCATTTGTTGTGTTGTACATACTGGAGTATGAGTATACGGACCAGAAGGGCAACAGCAAGCAGAGCTATTGTAAAATATACAATGCCACTGCGCCATACTATTTCGTCCCTTACTGCCATTAATCTTACATCTATTTGTTTACCAACAGCTTATAAGGAGGTGTTTTCAACACCTCCAGGTTCAGCCCCTTCTGCCTGATCATCCTTTCAACCTCCGACTGCCTGCTCACATCCATCAGGTTGGCGGATGTAGATAGTGATTCGGACCGCAGATCCTTCACCTCTTGCTGAAGTTTTGACGTCTCCCGCGTAACTTTTTCTGCATGAAACCTGTTAGCGATATATATTGCTGCCAGCAGTGTGATGAAAGCGATATAACCGAGATTTTTAAGTATGATCTTCTCAGAGACCATACTACCACTCAGTAACTCTTTCATAAAACTACCGGTCTTGCTGTTCCTGGTCTTTTTATCCTTTTTCTTTTTGTACTTTGTACCTTCCATATGTCAGATCTTCTCCGCTATTCTTAACCTTGCACTTCTGGCCCTGTTATTCTCTGCTATTTCGTTCTCACCAGGAGTAATGCTTTTCCTGCTGATTACCCGGAAAGGTGTTTTGACATTACCATAAAAATCCTTAATCTCCTCTCCTTCGAAGTTACCTGTCCGCATAAAGTTCTTCACCATCCTGTCTTCCAGAGAATGATAGGTTATTACCACCAATCGTCCCCCGCTTTTTAACATCTCCAGCGACTGTTCCAGCATTTCCTTCAGGTAATCCATCTCATGGTTGACAGCTATTCGTAAAGCCTGAAAGACCCTTGCATAGAATTTATGTTCCTGCCTTGCCGGTGCCAGCCTGCCAAGGATACTTGTTATGTCACTTACTTTTTCCACAGGCCGTACGGCTCGTGAAGCTACAATCTCCCTCGCTATCCTGCGTGAATTATGTAACTCACCATACCTGTAGAAAATATCAGAAAGCTCTGTCTCCCCAAGTGAATTCAACAATTGCGCCGCTGTTGTCTTACCACTTTTGTTCATCCTCATATCGAGCGGCGCGTCCTGCCTGAAGGTGAATCCCCTTGAAGGTTCATCAAACTGGTGAAAAGAAACACCTAGGTCAGCTAAAAGACCATCGACAGAGGTTATCCCAATAAACCTGAGGTTGTTCTTCAGAAAACGAAAATTCTGATTAAGGAACACAAACCTTTCATCGTCAGGCACGTTTGCCCTGGCATCATCATCCTGGTCAAAAGCAACCAGTCTGCCTTTCTTTAGTCGCTTCAGTATCTCCATCGAATGTCCTCCTCCCCCGAATGTAACGTCAACATATATTCCCCCGGGCTGTATGTTCAGCCCGTCAATACTCTCCTTGAGCAATGCGGGAATATGATAAACCATTATATATCAGGCTCATTAATACTTCCACCCATCAGTTTCTCAGCCAGGTTGGCAAAATCTTCGGCAGGCATATCAATCCTGTCATAGGTATCTGCCGCCCATATTTCAATCCTTCCATCCTGTCCGGCCAACACAACATCCCTGTCTGCCCCTATCTGGTCCATCAGCCTTTTAGGTATCAGCAGCCGGTTGTTATTGTCAAGCGTTAGCTCTGCCGTTCCTTTGAAGAAGTTCCTCAGGAACATGTTATGCTCGCGGTTGTACGGATTGATCCTCTTTCTTATCTTGTCAAGCTGCCTGTTCCAGTCTTCTATAGAATAGAGTACCAGGCAGTTTTCAAATATGTCTTTACGCACCACAAAATGATCCTGTGCGTCAGCAGGCATCTGCTTTTTGAATGCTGAAGGCAGTATCAGCCGCCCCTTGACATCCACTTTACACGTGTAATCACCTATGAATGTGGCCATATCCGGAAACCTTATAAAAGGCTAAAATAAATAAAAAATATCCACTTCTCTCCACTTTACTCCACTTTTTTTATTTAGTTGTTAATAACTTTTGCTCATTTCATGCAGATTTCAGGATGTTTCAGGGCTCTCTAAAAGTTTTAGAATCCGTAAATAAAATCCTTGATTCTTTAAAAATGCAGCAATTTGGAGATTGACAGCCCCTCTGTCAGCCTTTGACCATCGTAGCTTCAGCGAAGGTGGTAGCTGACATCTCCCCTGAAGGAGAGCTAATTCAGTTAAATATTTAGCAGTATTAGCCCCCCTTTAGGGGGGTTGGGGGGCTTTAGGCACTGGCAGAATTCAAATTACCTCTGCCCCCCTTTAGGGGGGTTGGGGGGCTTTAGGCACCGGCAGAATTCAAATTACTTCTGCTTCCTTTAGGGGGAACGCCCGGGAGGTCTGCATGGGCAAGGAGGTTGTGTCAGTCAAACTGAATTAAGTAACAGCATTTGGTATATCATCCACGGTATTTTTTGTAATTTTGAATCTTATTTGTTTTAAGATACTTAACACATGCCAGTCAACTCAGAAATAAAGGGCCCTCCCCGGATTGATGTAGGAAAGGTACTGTTTGCAAAAAATCCTTCACTGGCAAAAGCTGTTCCGGGCTTTTTTATCAGTTATCTCAAACGAATAGTACACCAGGATGATCTCAATGATTTCCTGGGTCTTTACGGACACCTTAAGGATGATAAACTCATCAATGCCGGGCTGAATTATTTCAAAATCAGGTACAAAGTATTCGGACTTGAAAACCTGCCTGAAAATGGAAGGTTTATTTTTGTTTCCAACCATCCTCTTGGTGGTCTCGACGGGCTTGTTTTCATACATGAGTTGTCGAAACGCTATGACGATATTAAATTCCCTGTTAATGATATCCTGACCCATATAGATAATTTATCGGGCATCTTCCTGCCTGTGAACAAACATGGAGCTCAAAGCAGGGAAGCAGCTAAGAGGATAGAGGAAGCATATGCTTCCGACAGCCAGATATTATATTTCCCTGCAGGTTTATGTTCAAGAAAGCACCGGGGGGTCATAAAAGATCTGCCCTGGCAGAAGAGTTTCATAACAAAAGCTGTTCAACACAAACGCGACATTATACCGGCTTATTTTTCCGGAAGAAATTCAAATTTCTTCTATAATCTTGCCAATATCCGTAAGGCTGTCGGACTGAAAGCAAATATTGAGATGTTATACCTTGCGGATGAGATGTTCAGGCAGAAAGACAAAGAGATATTTCTTGTTTTCGGGAACAAAATACACTGGAAAACGTTTGACAGGTCAAGGACTGCTCTTGAGTGGGCTGAGTGGGTCAAAGTAAAATCCTATGAGCTTAATTCATTTATCCCCAAATAGACAAGCAATTGAAAAATTAAGTAACTTGCGTAAATTTTTTGCGGAAATAGTTCGTAATATAAGTTCCATCCACGCCAAAAATCTATGAAACCTGTTGTTGCTCAATTACCAAAGGATCAGATCATTGCTGAATTAACACCGGATAAGCTTCTCCGGAAAACCAACAATGGTAATAATGAGGTTTATGTCTTCGACAATAACAACTCTCCTGCCCTGATGCATGAAGTAGGAAGGGTAAGGGAGATCACTTTCCGTCATGCGGGAGGAGGAACAGGTAAGGAGATAGATATCGATGAATTTGATACAACTGCTGTCGATCCTCAAAAACAGCTTATAGTATGGGACCCTGACAACAAGGAGATAATAGGCGGATATCGTTTTTATTTCCCGGAGAAAGGCTGTACTGTATGTGATATAACAAAGCTGGCATCATCTGCTTATTTCCATTTCTCCGACAAATTTTTGTCAAAGTACTATCCTCATGTTATGGAACTGGGGCGCTCATTTGTTCATCCGGATTACCAGACCAGGACCAAAGGAAGAAAGAGCCTGTTTGCACTCGACAACCTCTGGGACGGGCTCGGGGCAATAGTCATTGACAATCACCATCTCAGATATCTTTTCGGTAAGGTAACCAT
The DNA here is from genome assembly GCA_964472085.1 of uncultured Rikenellaceae bacterium. Lineage (GTDB taxonomy): Bacteria > Bacteroidota > Bacteroidia > Bacteroidales > VadinHA17 > LD21. The sequence goes on from CAYYIW010000028.1 coordinate 24,479, forward strand.
GTATACTCACTTCAACCAGAAAGCGAGAAACATGATCCTTTATTTTCTTGATAAACATTTCAGCGATCCCGACAGAATGGTTACTCCGATAGAACCTGCAGATACCGGGCTTCATGTTGATGAAATGAAGAAGATCTTTACAGGGCGGAGATACAAGGAAGACTACAAGATACTTTCCAGGGAGGTCAGGAATCTCAATGAGAATATTCCACCCCTCATCAATGCCTATATGAATCTCTCACCAACCATGAGGACATTCGGGACCTTTATTAATCATAGCTTCGGAAATGTTGAGGAGACAGGTATAATGATTACTCTGAAGGATATCTATGTTGAAAAGATCAACAGGCATCTGGCGACATATAAGAAAGACTTCGAGATCACCTGGTTTACTCACCAGAATCAGTAAGCCCTTATATTTCTTCCTTCAATATAATTTATAAAGGACTGGTTTACAACCTTATTACCACCTGGCGTGGGGTAATCACCCGTGAAATACCAGTCGCCCAGGTGTCCGGGGCATGCTTCATGCAAACCCTCTACTGACTGGAATACGATCTCAACCTCAGATTTGATCTCTTCCGATTTAAGCATCGAGGATATTCTGGCTGCAATCTCTTCAGCTGTAAATGGTCTGTATATCTCCCTGACAACGTTCCTGATCTCTTCTACAGGCTTATCCAGCTCAGCAACAGCTTCCCTGTAAACATCCTGTATGACATGTTCCTTTCCAGTGTCCCTGAGTAATTCAATAGCTGCCCTGAAAGCAATAAAATCACCAAGTTTGGCCATATCAATTCCGTAGCAATCAGGATACCTTAGCTGAGGTGATGAAGAGACGACTACGATCTTTTTCGGACTCAGCCTGTCAAGGATCCTTATTATACTTTTTCGAAGTGTTGTTCCGCGCACAATAGAATCATCTATAACAACAAGATAATCAACATCTTTCCTTATAACACCATAGGTAACATCATAAACATGACCGACCAGGTCGTCGCGGCCTTTATCTTCTGAAATAAAGGTTCTTAGCTTGGCATCTTTTACTGCAATCTTGTCGACCCGCGGACGTTGCTGAATAATTTTTTCAAGCTCCTCCCTTGAAAGATATTTTCCCCGGCTTAATATATGATCAACCTTAACCTGGTTAAGATAATCCTTCACTCCGTCTATAAGACCGTAGAAAGCGCTTTCTGCCGTATTAGGTATATAGGAGAACACGGTATGATCAAGATCATAATCGACAGACTGAAGAACACGTGTTGTAAGCAGTTCCCCAAGTTTTTTTCTTTCCCGGTAAATATCTGAATCGGTACCTCTTGAGAAATAGATCCTTTCAAAGGAGCATTTCCTCGGTTCTGTTTCTTCCCTGATTTTCTCCACCCAGGCATCGCCTGATGCTTTAATTATCACCGCCCCGGCTGGAGGAAGCTCTACCACATCAGTGTAGCTGGCATTAAAGATTGTCTGTATAACAGGACGTTCAGAAGCCACAACCACCACCTCGTCATCCATATAGTAATATGCGGGACGTATACCTGCAGGATCTCTCATAACGAAAGCATCACCATGTCCAAGCATACCGGCCATAGCATATCCACCATCCCAGTTGCGGCTTGCTTTTTTGAGTACAGAAGCGACATCAAGATCTCTTTCGATCAGAGGAGATATTTCTTTCTTTGAATAACCTTCATCCTTGAATTTACGGAAAAGTCTTTCATTTTCCTCGTCAAGCCGGTGACCAACATTCTCCAGTATAGTAACAGTATCGGAGAAGTCCACGGGATTCTGACCCAGTTCAACAAGGCTGCTGAACACCTCACCAACATTGGTCAGGTTGAAATTTCCGGCCATTACAAGGTTCTTTGACTTCCAGTTATTCTCGCGACTTACCGGGTGTACATAGTCAATATTGTAATTTCCGTATGTCCCGTAACGCAAATGGCCAAGGTAGATATCGCAGGCAAAAGGTACTTTCTGCTTTACAAACCGGGAATCCTTAAAATCCTCGCGGTTGGTAGCAATAAGCTTTTCAATGTCCTCATAGATATATCCGAAAATTTCCTTTATGGGATTGGAAAGATTTGACCGTTGCCTGAAGATATACCTGTTACCAACAGGAACCTCCAGCTTGATACCTGCTATTCCTGCACCATCCTGCCCCCTGTTATGCTGTTTTTCCATCATCAGGTACATTTTCTGGAGTCCATAGTTCCATGTACCATATTTTTCTATATAAAACTCCAACGGCTTACGCAACCTTAACATTGCTATGCCGCATTCGTGTTTTATACTATCGCTCATAATTATTTTTTAATGAGGTCGGGGAAATTAATAAAATCGGGCACTATATAAGAATCAGGATAAACTTTGCTTATAGCAAGAAATAACCTGATTGCTTCTGCTTTGGTCCGGAAATCGCCAACCCTGATCTTAAACCATCCCGGCTGAGCATAAAGGGCATAAGCTTTAACATCAGGAAATTTACTAAGGAATTCTGCCATTATCTTGTTTGACTCTTCCCTGGCATTTCTTGTTGAGCTGTTGAATATCTGTATTCTGAATCCGGACATTCCGTAATGGTCATTCTCAATCCTAAGTTCATTATTGATCATAATATAACGGCTGATAAGGGAATCGACTGCCCTGCTCTGTATGATATTAAGTGTTCCCGAGTTGTAGGGAACCATCTGCCTTTTGAACAGGGTGGCAGTACTTACGAATGTCTGGGCTGAACCATAAGCTGTGTAAAACCCTAAGATTACAGATAACAAAAATAGCTTTCTTATCATGGCGCAAAAATAATATTTCGCCGGCATTAAAAAAACAGATTCAACTGTTTTATTATTTTATAATCATCGAGGTTCTTATTCTGTGGATTTCAGACCCCTAAAAAAATTTCCTCCCGGCGATCCCAGTAACAAGTCAATAATTGCCGGATCAAGCAAAATCCTCACCAAAGGTTTCGGTTTTCCCGTGAGAATAAATGCTAAAAGCCTCAACTCCGCGACAGATATTTACAGTAACGGGAGTGAATTTCATTAAGAAGGAATCTGTTAATTTGCCCTGATGCCTATTCCAGGGCAGCTTCCAGCTCATCGGTCATTTCAAGGTTATGATAGACAGCCTGGATATCATCATCATCTTCCAGCACATCAATAAGCTTAAGAACCTTCCTGGCTGATTCCACATCAAGACTTTTTGTATCATTTGGTATTCTTTTCAATCCTGCTTCCTGAATCTCAGCACCCAGTTCATTCAGCTTCTTGTTAACATTACCGAAATCTTCCATTGCACAGGTTACTGAAATGGAGTCATCGTCTACCTCGAAATCATCCGCCCCGGCATCAATCATCTCAAGTTCAAGTTCTTCAAGATCGAAACCCTCATTTGTAATTGTAAAGACTCCTTTCCTGTCAAAAAGGAAGCTAAGGGAACCGTTTGTCCCCAGGTTACCTCCATGCTTATTAAAAGCAGCACGTACGGAGGCTACAGTCCTGTTATTGTTATCTGTAAGACATTCGACAAAGACTGCAATGCCGCCCGGAGCATATCCTTCGAAGGACGTCTCAACATAGTTATCTGCATCTGATCCCACAGCTTTTTTTATGGCCCGCTCTATGTTATCTTTTGGCATGTTGGCCCCCTTGGCGTTCTGAACGGCAAGTCTCAGTCTTGCATTTGAATCGGGATCCCCCCCTCCTTCCCTGGCTGCAATAATTATCTCCTTGATGATCTTGGTAAATATTTTACCTCTCTTCGCGTCATTCGCACCTTTCTTTCTCTTGATGGTTGACCATTTGTTATGACCTGACATACACTTTAATATTAAATTTATTGATACAAATTTAAATAATTCTTTGATACTTCATAGATTTGTGGCCGAAGGAAATGAGGGAAACAGGGAAGAAGAGACGAAGGGAAGAAGGGACTGAGAGACAGGGACTCACCTCCCCGGAGAAGAGGTTGATTTTTTCGGATTCCCCTCCTGTGATGAGCCAGGGCTGGGTTAGCAAGACGGGAGAGTCTAAGTGACTCTATGGTTCTCTTTGCAACTTTGATTTTATTTAATCAGATTGATCAAAAAATGAACAAGAAAGTATATATAGAAACATATGGATGCCAGATGAATGTTGCAGACAGTGAGGTTGTTGCATCCATTCTTTCTGACGCCGGGTATGAAACTACAGATAGGATAGAAGAAGCAGGGCTGATACTCATAAACACATGTTCCATAAGGGACAACGCTGAACAGCGTATATGGGGACGACTGAAGGCGATAAAACACCTGAAAAAAGGGAACAACGGGCTGAAGGTCGGAGTTGTTGGCTGCATGGCCGAAAGACTTAAGGAGCAGCTTATTGAGACAGAAGATCTTGTTGATATAGTAGCCGGACCCGATACATACCGGGAGCTCCCGCTTCTTGTCGAAGACGCGGAATCGGGACATAAGGCTGTGAATGTCCTGCTGTCGAGAGAGGAGACGTATGCTGATATTTCACCGGTAAGGATGGATAAAAACGGCGTTTCATCATTTGTTTCCATAATGAGAGGATGCAATAATATGTGTGCCTATTGCGTGGTACCATATGTTAGAGGTGCTGAGAGGAGCCGTGATCCGGAATCGATATTAAGGGAAGTAAATGAACTGTACAGCAAGGGTTACAGGGAAGTCACACTGCTTGGTCAAAATGTCGATTCATATAACTGGAGTGAACCAGGCATGACCGTCGGATTCCCGGATCTGCTTCAGAGAGTGGCTTCCATTGATCCGGGTCTGCGTGTGAGATTTTCAACATCCCATCCCAAGGATATCTCGGATGAACTTCTGCATACAATTGCAGCATATAACAACATCTGCAAGCATATTCATCTGCCGGCACAGAGCGGAAGCAGCCGTATTCTTAAACTGATGAACCGCGATTACACCAGGGAGTGGTATATGGGACGCGTGGAAGCCATCAAACGCATTATTCCCGGATGTGCTCTCTCAACGGATATGATAGCAGGTTTCTGTACGGAGACTGATGAAGATCATAAGGAGTCTTTATCGCTCATGGGATGGGCAGAATTTGACTTTGCATATATGTTCAGGTACAGTGAAAGACCAGGGACCAAAGCTGCCAGAAAATATCAGGATGATATCCCGGAAGGGATCAAGGCTTCGCGATTGAATGAGATGATTGCCCTTCAGAACAGGCTCTCTGCCCGGTCGAAAAAGAATGATATCGGCAAGGTGCATGAGGTACTCGCTGAAGGATTTTCAAAACGGTCGCAGGACCATCTTTCGGGAAGGACATCCCAGAACAAGGTGGTCGTATTTCCAGCATCAAACCATCATAAGGGAGAATATGTCAATGTACTGGTCGAAAGGTCAACATCAGCAACCCTCATAGGTAACACTATTTAACATTTCACATTTGTTCATTTCAGTGCATAGCTGTAACTTGCAGTTGTATATGCCAGAACTTATGACTTGTACATAATAATTTGGAATGATTTTTGTTATATAGTTAACAGTTTTTTTAGTCCTGTCAAAATCAACAGGAAGGTTAAAAAATGTAAGTGAGACAAAAAATTAAGGGTATTTGCTGATCAATCCGGTCATTATTGTATAAAATTGAAATAAAAAGTGTATTGCCATGAAAATTAAGGTTATATTGATAATGCTGCTGTCAGTCTTATGTGTTACAACAGTATCGGCTCAGAAGAGCAAGAAAAACAAGAAGATAGTAATTGAAGGAACTGTTCTGGACGTTAATAAGGCTCCGATATCAAATGCCATTATTATGATTGATGGTGCGAAAACTAATTCCGTAACCAATACAAAGGGGGAATACAAGATCAAAGTAAAGCCCACAGCCCAGACAATAGGAGTGTTTACCTTTGGTAACGGAGTAAGGGAAGAAGCAATTAATGGAAGGGATCATATTGACATTAGTTTTTCAACATCACCGGATAAGCAGCCAAACGTAGCACAAAGTAACGGGGAAGAAGGTGTCAATGTAGGTTACGGATCCGTAAAGAAGAAGAATGTCATCACCCCGATAAACTCAGTTGACGGAACTGACAAAAAATATGCCTCATACAGGTCTATATATGATATGATTACCAGGCAGGTTTCCGGTGTAAGGGTTAACGGGACTAAAGTTGTTATACTTGGATCCAAGGACCTCTTCGGTGATGTGCCCGCATTGTTTGTTGTCGATGGAGTACCCACAGACGATATCAGCAATATATCACCTACCGTGGTAAAATCTATTGAAGTGCTAAAGGGATCAGCTGCTGCCATATATGGTTCGAGGGCCTATGGAGGTGTGATCCTCATCAAGACAAAGATGAAGGCTAATTAGCCGCTGCTATTCTTTCTTTTTCACCCTGATAGTGATTTGAAGCTCTTCGAGTTGCTTATCCGCTATTGGGGCAGGAGTATCCAGCATAACATCACGCCCGGAGTTATTCTTCGGAAAAGCTATGTAATCGCGTATGGAATCCTGTCCGCCGAACATAGCAACCCAACGATCAAAGCCAAAGGCAACACCACCATGGGGAGGAGCACCGTATTTGAAGGCATCAAGGAGAAATCCAAATTGTTCATAAGCTTCTTCATCGGTGAATCCCAAAACCTTGAACATCCTTTTCTGGACCTGTTCATCATGGATTCTTATTGATCCTCCACCTATCTCCACGCCATTGATCACAAGATCGTAGGCATTTGCACGTACCTTCCCGGGGTCTGTTTCCATCAGAAACAGGTCTTCCGGCACAGGGGATGTGAATGGATGATGCATGGCATAGTACCTTTTTGTTTCATCATCCCACTCAAGCAAAGGAAAGTCTATCACCCATAGCGGACAGAAAATATCTTTCTTTCTGAGACCAAGGCGGCTGCCCATCTCAAGCCTTAACACAGACAATGAAGGCAAAGTATTTCTCTTCTCACCCGCCAGAATCAGAAGCAGATCACCCGGTTTGGCACAGGCAGTATCTGCCCATTGTTTCAGATCACCCTGTGAATAAAACTTATCCACTGATGATTTTAATGTTCCGTCTTCGTTATATCTCATGTAAACCAGGCCCCTGGCTCCTACCCGGGGTTTCTTTACAAAATCGGTCAGTTCATCCAGCTGTTTCCTTGTATATCCTGCACAACCTTCCGCACAGATACACCCAACATATTCAGCCGAATCGAATACCTGGAACTCATGTCCCCTGACCAGGTCAGTAAAATCATTGAATTTCATTCCGAACCTCAGATCCGGTTTATCCGAACCATATTGCTCCATTGCTTCACGATATGCCAACCTTGCAAAAGGCTCACTGAATTCTGTTCCCCTGATCTGCCTGAAAAGGTATTTTGCCAGCCCTTCAAAGGTATCCAGCACATCATCCCTGTCGACAAAAGACATCTCACAGTCTATCTGTGAGAACTCAGGCTGCCTGTCTGCACGAAGGTCTTCATCGCGGAAACATTTTACTATCTGGAAATATTTATCAAAGCCTGCTACCATTAGAAGCTGTTTCAGGGTTTGTGGCGATTGTGGAAGTGCATAAAAGGAACCTGGCTGCATCCTTGACGGTACAACAAAGTCGCGTGCGCCCTCAGGAGTTGATTTAATGAGTACAGGCGTCTCCACCTCAATAAATCCGATTGAATCCATGTATTTGCGAACCTCCTGTGCCACACGGTGACGCAGTATGATGTTATTCTTGACCGGTGCCCTCCTCAGGTCGAGATAACGGTATTTCATTCTTAACTCTTCCCCCCCATCGGTATCCTCTTCAATTGTAAATGGCGGTATCTCGCTCTTATTCAACACATTTACTTCAGTAACCTCTATTTCTATCTCACCGGTAAGCATCTTTAGGTTTTTGTTACTCCTTTCCCGCACCTTTCCTTTTACCTGGATCACATATTCGCGTCCCAGTTTCCTGGCTTTTTCACATAACTTCCCATCGGTATCCATATTAAAGACCAGTTGTGTTATCCCGTACCTGTCGCGGAGATCAATGAAAGTCATTCCCCCAAGATCGCGTGATTTCCGGATCCATCCACATAGTATAACATCTTTACCAATATCTTTCATACCAAGTTCACCGCATGTGTTCGTTCTGTACATAGCATATTGAATTTTTCAGCAAAAATAGCCAATTAAAATATTCCGGCACGATAAAATAGATTTTTAGTTCCGGCATTAATACCTGCCTGATAAAAAACAGGAGTGCAAAATACTGAACAAAAACCCATCAATTAACAATAACTACAGTGAACCAAAACCATAACCACTTTGTTTAGTTTATCTAGTTCAGACTTTGGAGTATACAATCAAAAAATAACCCGGACGTTGATCTCATTTATTTAATCCCCTATTAAAAATATTAAGTGCTATTGTAAGGTAACTTAATGGTGTTGCAGAAAATGTTTAAGAACTGAAGAGACAGTTGGATCTAAAGCTAACCTGATGTTTATGTTTTTCACAGAAATCTAAAACTTAGCGAGATGTTCAAAATTAAATCTTTCAATAAGCTGAAAGAGCCCGAAAAAATGCAAAATGATCCTGTTTCCACGGAAAAAGGGAAACCAATGTACAATGAAAAGAGTTTCAGGCAGGCTATTGAAGATTCACTTCCCAGTGGAATTGCTGTTATGGATGACAAGGGGAAACAGGTATATGTAAACTCTGCCTTCTCCCGTCTCGTTGGATGGACTGAGGAGGAGCTAATCGGCACAAGCCCCCCGTATGTCTACTGGGCAGAAGAAGGCATGGATAACATAGCAAAAGCTGTCAGCCTTACATTAAGCAATAATTACCCTCCTGAAGGTTTTGATTTAATCTTCCGTCACAGTTCGGGTTACAGAATCCCGGTGAAGGTTCTGATCAGGCCGTTCGTACAGGAAGATCAGAGGACCTTCTGGCTGGCTAATGTTATTGATGAGACCGAGCAAAAGCTCAGGGAGGATACTCTGAAAAGCTCAAAGATACTCCTTGCCTCAAGCATAGAGAGTTTGAGAGACACAATAATATTCTCAATCGATTTCAGTTATAAATATCTTGTTTTCAATAAAGCACACTACGAAGGTATGCTGTTTGCCTATGGCGGTAATATTGAAGAAGGAATGAATATGCTTGATTATGTAACAGTTGAAAAAGACCGGGAGATCCTTAAGGAAAGCTTCGACAGGGCATTTAACGGAGAATCAATTTCATTTATCCATTCTTTTGGTGAGGTTAATGTTGATTTCTATGAGTTGTTCATCGATCCCATACCCGATGAGCACAATAAAATAGTCGGATGTTCCTGTGCTGCCAGGAATGTCACCGAAAGGAAGAATATCGAACAGGCACTGAAGGAGAGTGAAACCAAGTTCAGGGAAATACTTGACCAGATAAATGATGCAATAATTGTATTTGATAAAGAGGGCAAAATACTAATCTGGAACAAGGGATCAGAAAAATTAAGTGGCATTAAAGCAGACAGGGCCCTTAACCAGGATATAAGTAATATAAGAGCTCAGCTTACCCCGCCTGAAGAAAGAAATCCTGATAAAATATATAATTATATCCAGGATATCGTTAACTTCCGTATGCCTGAGGCATTCAACACCATAACGGATCATGAGATCATATCCATGGAACCTCCTTTCAGGAGAAATGTCCAGAGCAACTCCTTCCCTATCAGGTTTGACAGCCATAATCTTTTTTGTTCAGTAATAAGAGATGTCACAGACAAGAAACGCTATGAACATGAACTTATTAGAATAAACGAGGACAAGGATAAATTCTATTCTGCACTTGCGCAATACATTTATACACCTTTCAGTACCCTGCATAATTTTACAAAGGTAATGACTGTTGAAATGGATTCCCTTCCAATAAAGGAGTTGCAGAAAATGGCTGTAATGATGAAAAAATCAGCATCTAATCTTTACAGCCTGCTTGATAATCTCCTGCAATGGACAAAAATGAACCAGGGGAAAATAACCTATAGCCCTGAAAGGATCAGCTTCACTGATATAAGCCGGGATGCCCTCTCCATAATAAGATCAAATGCAGAATCGAAAAACATATCGATCAGTTTTACTATAACCGAGAATATCACTGTGTTTGCCGATCCCTACATGGTTAAGACTATATTGCGAAACCTTATACTCCATATGATAAGATGCATGCAGGAAGAAGGAAACATAAAGATATCCGTTGTTAATTCCTTCCCTAAAATAGTTGTTTCAGTATTTAATACCGGGAAGGGGCTTTCGGCTTCCGAGCTGTCATCATTCTTCCTGACCTCCGAAATAAACAAAGCCATAACCACTGCTGAAGAAAAAGGTACTGCCCTCGGTTTATGGCTTACAAAGGAATTAATTGAGAAGCATGGAGGCAACATATGGGTTGAAAGCGACAATGAATTTCCTACAATAGTCAAGTTCACGCTTCCGGCTTCAGAAGTATCAGGATAATCACAACTGCCTAAAAATGGTTATTGAAAGTAATTATTTATATTTTTAAGGTCAGATCAGATAAGTATTGTGCAGAACAACAAGGAGTATTATATGAAGGTTGCCCTTGAAGAGGCAAAAAGAGCATTCGCCAAGCAGGAGGTACCTGTAGGTGCGGTGGTCGTTTGCAGGGACATGATAATTGCAAGAGCTCATAACCTCACAGAAACACTAAAAGATCCGACTGCACATGCCGAGATGCAGGCTATAACAGCTGCCACTAACTGGCTGGGAGGTAAATACCTATCTGATTGTACCATATATGTAACACTGGAACCATGCGGTATGTGTGCAGGTGCCATCGGCTGGAGCCAGGCTGCATCTCTGGTATATGGTGCTGATGATCCCAACAGGGGATTCAGCAACATATCAACTTCATTATTACACCCCGGGACAACTGTTGAATCAGGCTTACTGGCAGAAGAATGCAGGGAACTGCTTGCACGTTTCTTCCTTGCAAAAAGACAAAACTGACACGGTATCCTTTGTGCGAAAAAAAGCTTAATTTTACACAAAATTGCAGGTAATGACCTTAGATAACAGCAAAACGATCATTAACTTCAGGATTAAACTTTTCGGTGCAACTGTCGTGTTCATTGCCTACATCATCCTGGCCTATTTTTCAAAGACAATAAAATTCCCCCTGCTGGGTCTCAGTGATACCGCAGTAACGCTTATCCTGGTGGCTGTTTACCTCCTCATTGCATTCCTTCCGATGATCCTTAATTACCAGTTCGTATTTTTTACCGATGAAAATGAAAAAATCATTTTCCGCTATTTTAATGCAGGTATTACCGGGGGAAAGAAGAACTCGGTGGAAATTGATAAAGGATCATTTGCCGGGTACAATACAGAGACACGTATGTTCGGTATGATAAAAAGCATAGTCCTTTTTCAGAAATTCCACGAGGGAGTTGCCAAATATCCCCCAATCTTCATAACCGCACTGTCTAAAGAGGAACGTTCAAAGATCTTAAGGTCGCTTGAATCCTTTTCACCATCCGAGTGAATGTTATCATCTGATAACATGAGATTTATCATTTTTAATGAATTCCTTTCGCAACACTTTTGAATTACATTTTTAATATCCTTCTCATAAAAAACAACCAAAAATTAAACTAATGAACGTAGATAAGATCTTGAATAACCTCGAAAAGAAGCATCCCGGAGAGGTTGAATATTTACAGGCGGTAAGGGAAGTCCTTGAGTCAATAGAAGAGGTTTACAACGAAAACCCGCAATTTGAATCTGCCAATATCATTGAAAGAATTATTGAACCCGACAGGGTTATTACCTTCAAGGTACCCTGGATAGATGATGAAGGCAATGTAAGGATCAACCTCGGCTACCGTGTTCAGTTCAATAATGCTATCGGGCCTTATAAGGGAGGCCTCCGTTTTCACCCCAGTGTCAATCTCTCAATCCTCAAGTTCCTCGGATTCGAGCAAATCTTCAAAAATTCCCTTACCACCCTTCCGATGGGAGGAGGTAAAGGTGGTTCTGATTTTAATCCCAAAGGCAAATCAAACAATGAGGTCATGCGTTTCTGCCAGTCATTTATGCTGGAACTTTGGAAATACATCGGTCCCGAGGTGGATGTTCCGGCCGGGGATATAGGTGTCGGAGGCCGGGAGATCGGGTATCTGTACGGTATGTATAAGCGCCTGTCAGGAGATCATTCAGGTGTACTTACCGGTAAAGGCAGTAATTGGGGAGGATCTTTGATACGTCCCGAAGCAACCGGTTTCGGATGTGTCTATTTTGCCAAGGAGATGCTTGCCACACGCGGAGAGAATTTCGAAGGCAAAAGAGTTGCTATAAGCGGATTCGGAAACGTTGCCTGGGGTGCTGCTATGAAAGCCACTGAGCTTGGAGCAAAGGTTGTTACATTGTCCGGCCCGGATGGTTACGTCTATGATCCCGAAGGCATTTCGGGAAAGAAAATAGAATATATGCTTGAGCTGCGTGCTTCCAATGATGATATAGTAAAACCCTATTCATACGAGTTTCACGGGTCTGAATTTCATGAAGGTAAACACCCGTGGGAGGCAAAGGTGGATATCGCTCTTCCATGTGCTACCCAGAATGAGCTGAATGCCGAAGATGCTAAGAACCTAATTGACAACGGGTGTATTTGTGTATGCGAAGGGGCCAATATGCCATGTACACCGGAAGCTATTAACCTCTTCCATAAACGTGGTCTCCTTTTTGCACCTGGCAAGGCCTCCAATGCCGGTGGTGTAGCTACATCAGGACTTGAGATGACCCAAAACTCGATGAAGCTGCGCTGGAACAAGCAGGAGGTGGATCATCGCCTGCACGAGATCATGTGCAATATTCATGAGCAATGCATGAAACATGGCAGGCTTGAAAACGGGTATGTTGACTATGTCAAAGGTGCCAATATAGCCGGGTTCCTTAAGGTTGCCAATTCCATGCTCGACATGGGAGTAATATAGGCAGCAGGCGGCAGCTGACAGGGAGATCCGAAGATTTTACTTCTTATACTTATATGGAATAAAAAGGGCCAATTATCGGCTCTTTTTATTATCTTTAGGTGTCTCAATTCCCGTGCTATGGAATCTGTTTCTTTAATACACAAGATAGCCTTAGGGCTTATACCTCGTATAGGTGATATCAATGCCCGTAAACTGGTTGCCCACTTCGGAAGTGTGGAAGCCATTTTTTGTGAACCGTACAGGACTCTGATCAAAATTCCTGGTATTGGTTCAGGTCTGGCAAAATACATCAGCGAAAGGACGTACCTCAACAAGGCAGAAAAAGAGGTGGAATATGTCGTAAAAAACAATATCCGTACGTTTTTCTACCTCGACGATGACTATCCATTCAGACTCAGGCAGTGTGATGATTCGCCAGTTGTGTTTTTTTTCAGGGGTAATTGTGACCTGAATACTGCCAGGATCCTTAGTGTTATCGGCACCAGAAACGCTACAGCCCATGGTAAAGAAATATGTGAGAAGATCATAGCAGGACTGGCAGCCGGACATCCGGGTCTCGTAATAGTTAGCGGATTGGCTTACGGGATTGATATAGCCTCACACAGGGCAGCACTCGCTAATAACCTTCCCACCGTAGGCGTGCTTGGACATGGCTTTGAGACCACTTATCCAGCAGTTCATGTATCAACAGCCAGCGCTATGACAGGTAACGGAGGGTTGCTGACTGATTTTGTCTCTGACGCTCTGCCCGAACGTAATAATTTCATTAAGAGGAACAGGATCATAGCAGGATTATCAGATGCCACCCTGGTGGTTGAATCGGGTATCAGTGGTGGCGCTCTCATCACCGCCGATATAGCCTGCTCGTATAACCGCGATGTCTTTGCAGTTCCCGGGCGACCTGATGATCAGTGGTCTGCCGGGTGCAATAACCTTATAAAAGCAAACAAAGCTGCCCTCGTTGAATCTTCGGCTGACATAGAGTATTTCCTGAACTGGAAACCCGAGAATAAAGCTCTTCCTCAACAGGCCAGGCTATTTGAAAGCCTGGGAGAGGATGAAAAGGTGATTTGCGAACTCCTGTCAAAAAATGGGGAGATGACTATTGACACTATCTGCAGAACGCTTAATATGCCGGTCCACAGACTTTCTTCCATTTTGCTTAATATGGAGTTCAGCGGTGTAGTCCGGTGCCAGCCTGGTAATCTTTATCATCTCATCTGAACAATTCCCTCCTTTTTCTTACCTTCATGTGGTAAAAAAGAAATAACTTGCTAATAGTAAAATATTTAAAAGCCAATCCCTATGAAAAAAATCACAACTATTTTATCAATTATGCTACTACTTAGTAGCAGCCTGGCACAGGCACAAACACTTGAAGAGATCCTGAAGGATTATTTTGCAGCAACCGGTCAGGATAGTATTCTCAAAGTACAGACAGAGAAATATATAGGTAAAATGATCCAGGGAGGTATAGAGATCCCTATAATCCAGATGGCTAAAAGACCCGGTAAAATGAGGGTTCAGGGAACATTCCAGGACCTTACCTTCGTTCAGACCTACGACGGCCATGAAGGCTGGAGCCTTAATCCTTTTGCAGGGTCAACGGAACCGCAACCTATGTCAGAAGATGAGCTTAAAACCATGAAATATCAATCCGATATTGATGGTTTGCTATGGAACCCGAAAGAAAAGGGTTATACTCTTACTTATGAAGGCAAGGATGACATGGAAGGGACTCCCTGTTATAAGATAAAAGTTACAACAGGAGAAGGCGATTCCTTTACTTATTATATCGATGCAGATTCATACATTGTTCTGAAAACGAACTCCAAAATCAATATCATGGGTAATGAGACCCAGGGAGATTCATACTATAGTAACTACAAAATGGTTCATGGTATTGCAGTACCCGGCAAAATAGAAAATAAGGTGAACGACCAGGATGCCGGTACTGTAATTATCGACAGTGTATTTATAAATGTTCAGTTGCCAGACAGTCTTTTTGGAAAACCGCGGACGAAATAATTTCTTCCTACATATTTCTAAATCATGAAAAACAAGCTCTTCTTAATAATCATATCATTACTGGCCGGCACAATGCCTCTTCACTCACAGATCACCGATGTTACCTTCGGTGATATTGAGGGAAGGCATATCGGACCTGCCAGGATGAGCGGACGTATCTCCTGTATCGATGCAGTAAACAAAATGCCCGGCACAGTATGGGTAGGCGCAGCAGGAGGTGGGGTCTGGAAATCCATTAACCAGGGCACAACTTTTAAATCTGTGTTCGACGATTACAGCCAGTCAATAGGCTCAATTGCTATTGACCAGGATCATCCCGATACTGTTTGGGTAGGAACAGGAGAAGTATGGACACGGAACAGTGTATCTGTTGGGACTGGCATCTACAGAACGAATAACGGGGGCGATAAATGGGAGTTCATGGGATTGCCCAACAGCGAAAGAATAGGAAAGATCCTCATCGACCCCGTTAATCCTGATGTAGTCTATGCAGCTGTTCTCGGTGCATTATGGGGCGACAGTGAGGACCGTGGTGTTTACAAGACAACCGATGGAGGTAAAACATGGAATAAGCTGCTATATGTAAATCCATCAACAGGATGTTCAGATATGGTCATGGATCCTGCCGATCCGGCTGTCATATATGCAGCAATGTGGGATTTAAGACGTAAGGCATATACTTTCAGATCGGGCGGTCCCGGCAGTGGTTTATATAAATCGACCGACGGTGGTGCGACATGGAACAGATTAAATAACGGATTACCTACCGATACCCTTGGAAGAATAGCTCTTGCTGTCTCAAAAAAAGGTCCGCATTATGTCTATGCACTTGTCGAATCTAAAAAAACAGCTCTGTACCGTTCTCCGGACAGCGGCAACACCTGGGAAAAAATGAGTGATCAGGTTATGATGGGCGACAGACCCTTCTATTTTGGGCTAATAGTCACCGATCCGGTGGAGCCGGGGAGGATATACAAGCCCGGTACATCACTATGGGTAAGTACAGACAGTGGCAGGGTCTTTCAGTCACCTTCCGTCACAGGCGGCAACTATCACAGTGATGTCCATGCCTTATGGATAAATCCCAATGACAATCACCTTCTGTATCTTGGGACAGACGGCGGGGTTTACATATCAGCCGACAGGGGAAATACCTGGCGCTTTGTCCAGTGCCTGCCCGTATCACAATTCTACCATATCAGTGTGGATAATGAACACCCTTATAATGTTTACGGAGGTTTGCAGGATAACGGATCATGGAAAGGACCATCAGCAAAACCAGGTGGAATAAGAAATGAAGATTGGGAGAACATAGGTTTTGGCGATGGTTTCTATGCCTACAGGGATGCAAACGATCCGGATATTATTTATTCCCAGTACCAGGGAGGAGGCATAAGCAGGATCAATATGAAAACCGGGGAAAGTAAATATCTTAAGCCCTTTCCTGAAGAAGGCGTCGCCACTCTTCGCTTTAACTGGAATACACCAGTCGTTTTCGGGAAAAAATCAGGCTGGCTGTATATTGGGTCACAATTTCTGTACAGATCGAAGGACAAGGGGAATACAATTGAAAAGATATCCCCGGACCTCACCACTAACGATCCAAAACGTCAATTGCAGGAGAAATCCGGAGGTATTACCATCGATAACAGCACAGCTGAGAACAATACAACCATCTATGCAATTTGTGAATCACCTTTTGACGAGAACATAGTCTGGGCAGGTACCGACGATGGCAACATACAGGTTACCACTGACGGCGGACTGACATGGAGCAAAATGAACAGTAATATCCCTGACCTCCCTCCGCTGGCCTTTATCTCCCATATCGATGCTGATAACTTTAACAGGGAGGCTGCCTGGGTCACTGTCGATGCACACAGAAACGGTAATATGAATCCGTATATATTCTTCACCGACGATCTTGGAAAGACATGGACATCACTGGCTACACCCGATATCAAAGGCTATTGTCATGTAGTAAGGCAGGATCCAGTCAATGAAAACCTGATATTCGTTGGCACGGAGTTGGGCCTTTACGTCAGTAATGATCATGGAAAGACGTGGGTAAGGTTTAAGAATAAGGTACCTCAGACAGGAATACGCGATATGGCTTTCCAGACTAAAAAGAATGACCTTGTACTGGCCACTCATGGCAGGGGTGTGATCATAATTGATGACCTGACTCCTCTGAGAAACCTTACAGAAGAGGTTGTCGATAAGGATTTCTCGTTCCTTCCGGTACGTCCCTATTATTTCACTTCAGGCATAGGCATACAGGATTTCCCCGGAGACGCTGAGTATTCGGGCACCAATCCCTCATCATCCGCAAGGATATGTTATTATCTCAAGAAACGACACATATTCGGAGTGATGTATATGAATATATACGACACCAGTGGTAATTTCCTGAAGAAACTTCCGGCAGGCAACCGCAAAGGGATAAACGTGGTAAGGGTTGCCACATCGATGGACCCGCCCAGGGTACCAAAATCTCCAAATATACTGGGTGAAGCTGCGTTTGGACCAGAATATCCGGCAGGAAATTATACGATTAAGCTTGTAAAGGGAAATGAAACATATACCACTTCTCTTCAACTTCATGAAAATCCATTGCTGAAACATTCAGCCGATGATCGAAGACTCCGGAGAGAGACACTGATGAGGGCATACCACATGCTTGAAGAACTGGCTGATGTGGACCAGAAAATACTGGCTACACGCGAAAAGCTGCAAACAGATTTACCGGGCCTGAAGGGACAGAAACTGAAGAAAGCTAAATCTCTTATTGCAAGCTGTGACAGGATGCACGGACTCATTTCCGCCACCCAGCCGGGAGAAGGAGGTATAACCGGACAGGTAAGGTTAAGGGAGAATATTGCGGAAGTCTACAATGCTGTGGGAGGTTACCCCGGCAGACCAACAAACCTTCAGACCATGGCCCTCGACAATTACGGTAAACAGGTGAAAACCTTCGGAGAACAGATCGATAATATCATTAATAACGAAATCCCGAAAATCATTAAACAGTAGGGTAGCAGCCTGCTGCTTCCCTACCCATATTAATAATTCCGTGAAGGTTAATATTGTGTTAAAATCAGGTTATTTATCCTATTGTTTTTATACATTTAGACCTCCAATTAATCTTTTAACTAATACGGTATTATTATGGATCCGAGAGTACAACAATTTATGGCCAATATCAAGGCCAGAAACCCTGGGGAAAACGAATTTCACCAGGCAGTCCAGGAGGTTTCAGAGTCGCTGATTCCTTTCATTGAAGAAAATCCTAAATACAAACATGCCAAGATCCTTGAGAGGATAGCAGAACCTGAGCGTGTAATAATTTTCAGGGTGCCATGGCTGGATGACAAGGGAGATATACAGATAAACAGGGGATTCAGGATAGAAATGAACAGCGCTATTGGTCCGTATAAAGGCGGACTCAGGTTTCATCCCACAGTTAATCTAGGTATCCTTAAATTCCTGGCTTTTGAACAGGTATTCAAAAACAGCCTTACCACTCTTCCTATGGGAGGAGGTAAAGGAGGTTCTGATTTCGATCCCAAAGGCAAATCAGATAATGAAGTGATGAGGTTCTGCCAGAGTTTCATGTCAGAATTGTATCGTCATATTGGTCCAGATACAGACGTTCCCGCTGGTGATATCGGTGTCGGCGGACGTGAAATCGGTTTCCTTTTCGGTCAATATAAAAGGCTGAAGAATGAGTTCAGCGGTGTGCTCACAGGAAAAGGTATTGAATGGGGCGGTTCCCTGATACGTCCCGAAGCAACCGGTTATGGGGCAACTTATTTTGCCAAGGAGATGCTTGCCACACGAGGAATGAAATTCGAGGGTAAAACTGTTTGTATCTCCGGTGCAGGTAATGTAGCACAGTATGCAGCCGAGAAAGTAACACAACTCGGGGGCAAAGTGGTTACAATGTCAGATTCCAATGGTTTCATTTACGATCCTAAAGGCATCGACAGCGAAAAACTCGCTTATATAATGGAGCTTAAGAATATAAAGCGTGGCAGGATTAAGGAATATGCAGAAAAATATGGTGTTGAATATTTCGAAGGGAAAAGGCCATGGATGATAAAATGTGATATCGCTATGCCAAATGCCACCCAGAACGAAATAAACGGCGAAGAAGCCAAAACACTTGTTAATAACGGTTGTGTTTGTGTCTCTGAAGGAGCAAATATGCCATGCACACTGGAAGCTGTTGAGGTATTCCTGAATGCCAGGATACTCTATGGTCCGGGCAAGGCAGCCAATGCAGGTGGTGTTGCCACCTCCGGACTTGAGATGACACAAAACTCGATGAGGATACCATGGTCGCGTGAAGAGGTAGATGATAAGCTTCATACCATCATGCGTAATATCCATGCAACATGTGCCAAATACGGCACACAGAATGACGGGTTTGTCAATTACGTGGACGGAGCCAATATAGGCGGGTTTGTAAAGGTTGCGAACGCAATGATGGCCCAGGGAGTTGTCTGATGCCTTTTATTGACACTCATACGCATCTTTATTTGCCGGAGTTTGATGCCGACAGGGATGAAATGGTTAAGAGGGCTGTAGACAATGGCATTGTGAAGATGCTTATGCCTAATATTGATATAGATTCTGTTGACAGTATTCTCTCTGCCCGCGACAGATACCTTGATATATGTTATCCAATGATGGGACTTCATCCCACATCGGTTAAAGACGACTATCGTGAACAGCTTGACAGACTGGAACAATTATATTATGAACATGAATTCATCGCTGTCGGAGAGATAGGAATAGACCTGTACTGGGATAAGACCTATTTACGTGAACAGGTTAATGCCTTCAGAAGACAGATAGCCTATGCAGTCGATAACAGCCTTCCGATAGTCGTTCATTCAAGGGAATCATTCAGAGAAGTTTTTAACGTGCTCGATGAATTCAGTGGAAGCAACCTTAAAGGTGTTCTTCATTCCTTCACCGGGGGCACGGAAGAACTGAAGAAAGCCGATGAGCTGGGACTGATGCTGGGGATAGGAGGTATTGTCACCTTTAAGAATTCCGGGCTCGATACGGTACTGAAGGAAGCGGATCCTTCAAGGATCGTGCTGGAAACAGACTCTCCCTATCTTGCTCCTGTACCGTACAGGGGGAAGAGGAATGAAAGCTCATACATCCCCCTGATAAACAGGAAAATTGCAGATATATTCGGGATGAGTGAAGAAAGCATAGCTGACCTGATATATAATAATTCCTCTGATTTATTCAGTCTTATCAATGATTAATAGCTTTGCAGCCTGATTAAAATATTATGATGACATATAACTAAACACGAAGTTACATGTTAAATGAAATCAGCTGATTTATATGCTGCGAAAATCTTAAATGATGATGAAATCCAGTAAAGAAGTCTCGATACTTATTATATACACTGGCGGAACAATAGGTATGGTACATGATCCGGAGTCAGGGTCTTTGGTGCCGATCGATTTCCGTCACATCACCAACCATGTTCCGGAACTGAGAAAATTTGGCTATGATCTTCACTCGGTATCTTTCGATCCGGTAAAAGACTCCTCCAATATAGATCCGTCTGTATGGGTCAGGATAGCAGAGATAATAGAACACAGCTATGAAGATTTTGATGGTTTTGTGATTCTTCACGGAACCGATACCATGGCATATACGGCATCAGCCTTAAGTTTCATGCTTGAAAACCTGTCAAAACCGGTCATCCTTACAGGTTCACAGCTGCCTATAGGATTGCTCAGGACGGACGGACGGGAGAACCTGATAACAGCCATTGATATAGCAGCTGCCAGGAGGGAAGGATCACCCGAAGTTCCTGAAGTATGTATCTTTTTCGATAATAAGCTTACAAGGGGTAACCGGACCACCAAGTTAAGTGCGGAGCATTTTGATGCTTTCTCATCACCAAATTATCATTCGCTGGCCGAAGTAGGCCTGCATCTCAGGTACTTCAATAACCTGATCAACTACCAATCGGCAGGCAAAAAACTCATGGTACACAAGACCTTCGACAACAATGTTGCAATACTTAAACTCTTTCCCGGAATCAACAGGAAACTGGTAAGGGCTATTACCCGGACAGAAGGACTGAGAGGACTTATCATAGAGACTTTCGGATCTGGCAATGCCCCCACCTACCAATGGTTTCTCGATGATCTGAAACAGTTCATCGACAACGGCGGGATAATACTTAATGTTACGCAATGTCATGGAGGCAGTGTTGAGATGGGCCTCTATGAGACCAGCCGACAGATGCTTGCAGCCGGTGTGATAAGTGGTCGTGATATAACATCCGAGGCATCCATCACAAAGCTGATGCACCTGCTGGGGAGATACTCTAATAAAGAGGATGTGGCTAGTGGATTGAACAGATCACTTGCAGGAGAAATAACATAAGCCGATTGTTATTTAAAATAATTTCGTAATTTGCGCCGCAATTTAAAAGCCGCACAAATAACAGAGTCCTCCTTCGCTAAAGCTACGGAGGACAGAGCGCACCTTCGCCAGGGCTACGGTGCACAGAG
>CAYYIW010000028.1:46117-50924 GCA_964472085.1 uncultured Rikenellaceae bacterium
TCGCTAAAGCTACGGAGGACAGAGCGCACCTTCGCCAGGGCTACGGTGCACAGAGCACACCTACGCCAGGGCTGCGGTGCACAGAGGGAGAGATGCAGGAGTGGTTTAACTGGCCCGCCTGGAAAGCGTGTGTACCTCACAAGGGTACCGGGGGTTCGAATCCCCCTCTCTCCGCAAAGCCACAACAAACCCTTCGCCATATGGCGAAGGGTTTTTGTTTTCAGGAGAGCCGTTCAAAGCTTGCTTTGATAAGGATCGAATGAAAACAAAAATACCATGTTAAGCGTGGTTTGTTGTGACTTTGCAAGGACCTTCAAAGGGATCACCATCGAGCAACGCGAGGTGGTAATCCCTGACAGTCAAGGGCGACGGCGGGTTTTAATTTTTATACTGGACTAAGAAAACAGATTCTTCTGGCGGGCTACGGCGTCCGAAGCTTTAGCGCAGGATGCAGCGAAGGTGGAGCGAGACGGTAATCCAAACATATCTGTTTTTCTTATAACAATAATTTATGAACTTTCCATTCCTGCTATTGTTAATGTAAAAAGATTCGACTTGTCTTACAGAAAATTCGATTTTCATTTACTGACTATCAAAGGATTATGAAGAAGGAAATTATTTTAGGGAGATCCGGAAGTTTCGGCAAATATATTTCAGACTATATTCATTTAATTGACAACTATATAAAGAATTTAATAATACATTTAAAAATTAACTGGTTATGAAACAATCAATAAGGAAAATTCTAAGCAGATTCGTCTCTCCGGCCTTTTTACTACTATTCTTACTCACTGGTTGCACAAACAGTAAAGTTACAGTTTGGGTTGCTTCACCGTGGCAAAGGGTACTGCGTAGTACACCTCCTGACACTGTTAAAACTGCAGATCTGAAAGCGGCCGCAAATGAATATGAGCCATTCAGGATTATTATTCACAATGACGGAACGCATAGAGTGTCCAAAGTCACTGTAACAGTAAGTGATCTTAAAGGCAGTCAGGGTGTGATAAAGGCTGATGATATGCAACTTTACAGGGCACATTACATAAACATTACACAACCAAGTGCCGGTACTGATAATCCGATAGGCTGGTATCCGGATGCATTGATCCCATTTATGCCAAAAAACGCAGGTACAAAGGAGTACAGTCAAACATATTTGAATTGGCTTTCAGGATCTGGCAATAACGCGGCAAATAAGATTTTATATGTTGCTTCACCTTTTGTGGTTGAACCAGCAGAGAATGCAGAAGTATGGTGCGATCTTTATGTTCCGCCCGGAACAAAACCCGGTAATTACTCCGGAACAGCTTCAGTAGTATCCGGAAAACAAAAGCTTGCAGATATTCCCGTAAACCTGAAAGTGTGGGGATTTCAATTGCCCGATACCATCGCAATGCGTTCAAACTTTGGAAGGTTCTCACAGGCCGATGGAGAAATGATGGGCATACAATATGGAAGCAAGGATTATACTTACATGGAATCCTTATATGATAAGGAATTATTAAGTAACCGCGCGATTCCTGCCACACCCAGCTTTGTATGGCCAGCCTGGGACAAAGACAAAGGGATAACTGATAATGGCCAGTCAGCACTTATGAAAGAACTTGTAGAAAAGGAACATTTCAATGCATTGGATATCCCTTATCTTTATATAAGTGACCCCGTTAAAAGCCGGAGTTATCTGTCTGATATGGCTGATTGGCTGAATAAGCTGGGATTTCTCAATATGAGTTATGTTCAAATGGAAAATGAGCCAAACAGTGCTGAAGCATATGAAAATGTGAGAAGAGAGGCGGCTGTCATCAAATCAGCCAATCCTAAAATTTCCCGTCTTTGTACAGTATCTACGCTCCCCGGGAACAGTTCGTGGGGTAATCTTTATGGTTCCGTTGATATATGGGCTCCCTTATGGAATAATTGGGATGAAAAAACTGCCGGGGAACGTCTCGCCAGGGGAGAAAGACTCTGGAGTCATACAGAACTCAGTAATGGTCCGGCAGCTACACCAAAGTGGGAAATAGATATGGATCCAATTAACTTTCGAGCACCTCTATGGATAAGCTGGCACTATAATATAACAGGATTGCTTTACTGGTCAAGCGTGTACTGGGACGATTACGGTTCTCTTAACGGCGTTTGGGAATCTCCTCATTATCAAAACAGTTTCTGGGGTGATGGAGTGCTTCTTTATCCTGGTCACGTTGCAGGCACAGATCATTTTATGCCTTCAATACGAATCAAGCTTTACCGTGAAGCGGAGGAAGATTATGAATACATGAACATGGCTGCAAAAATGGGGAAGAAGGAAGATGTAAACAGGATAGTAGACAGTATTGCCAATTCCTTTCATAACTGGAGTCATAATATAGCTGCTTACGAGAAGGCTCGCGAAGAGCTGGCAAATTTAATTCTCAGTAAAAAGTAATTCAGACTATTGGTTTATCACAACAGATGTATCGCCCCTGCTGGGCTCTGGTGCTGAGGGGAGGTCCTAACCCCGGGTTAACTCCCGGGGTTATTCACATATCGCCTATGCAGGGCCGGGATAACATGTAAGGCTTCTTCATCCTGGTACCACCAGAGCCTTGAAGGGGCGACACATCATTGCATCATGATGAAACAAGCACAAACCGGGATAAAATAAACTCTTTACCGACAAAAACTAGCTTTCTGTCCATTCTAATCGTTTTTCAATAGTGAGGTCAATACTTTTACCTGAAAACTCAATACAAGCCAGGTATGTTTAAGAACTATTTCAAAACTGCATTCAGAAGTCTTACCCGAAACAGGAATTACACTATTATCAATATCGCCGGTCTGGCTGTTGGCATTGCTGTTTGTATCATGATCTTTTTCATTATACAATTTCAAACAAGCTTTGATAATTTTCATTCAAAGAAAGATCGAATCTATCGTGTGCTAACCGAATATCACAATGCAGATGCCTCAAATATTGCTTATGGGAAAGACGCCCCTTTTCCATTACCTGAAGGATTGAAAACGGCATTTCCTCTGACAGAACAGGTAGCTCCGGTTTGGGCAAGCCACAATGATATATTGCTCATACCTGACGATAACGGAACAACAGTAAATACATTTAAAGAAGACAGGGGTGTATTTTTTACAGAGCCTTCATTCTTTAAAATGTTTGATTACCCTCTGCTTGCAGGTTCGTATGAATCATTGAAAGATCCGGACAATGTGTTGCTCACAAAAGAGATTGCAGAAAAATATTTTGGCGACTGGAAAACAGCGTTAGGTAAAACCATCAAACTGGAAGCTGGCGGCTCTTTATTCAGCCATGGTACAAATGTATTAAAAGTTACCGGTATCCTTGCAAACATACCTGCCAATACCGACTTTCAACTAAAACTTGTAGTAGCTTTTGGAACAGGTATTACCGGATTAATGGCAAAAAACACCGATTGGGAGGATAGAACTAATTCTGATTTTGGATGTTATATTTTGCTACCACCGAATATTTCTGTTGTCAATTTTAATCAGCAATTACGAGCGTACTCACAAAAGATGGAATCTCCTGATAATAAGGATAGTCATATTATCCAGCCTTTAAGTGCAGTGCATTACGATACACAAACGGGTGATTACAGCAACAAAACAATCAGCCGTGAACTGCTTAATGTATTATGGCTGATAGCAGCATTCATCATGTTAATTGCCTGCGTAAACTTTATCAACCTTTCCACTGCACAAGCCGTTAATCGTGCAAAAGAGGTTGGTGTAAAAAAAGTCCTGGGAAGTAATAAGTCTCAGCTGCAGATCCAGTTCATCATCGAAACATTTTTGATAGTTATGAGTGCTGTATTACTTGCAAGCTTTATTACAATTCTTGTATTGCCTTATTTAAATCATCTGTTAGAACTTTCACTTTCATTCGACATACTCAACAATCCAGTTATTCTTTTATTTCTTTTAGCTGTAACGATTAGTGTGACTGCACTCGCCAGTTTTTATCCTTCTATTGTTTTATCACGTTTCAATCCTGTTAACGCGTTAAAGAGCAAAGCGACAGCCAACAGTTCAAAAGGAATTTCATTAAGAAGAGGATTGGTAGTGTTTCAATTCATCATTGCACAGGTACTGATCATCGGAACACTCATCATTGTTAAGCAAATGAATTATTTTATGGATCAGCCATTAGGCTTCGAGAAGAAAGCAATTATAAATATTCCTTTTCGTGTAGATAGTCTTCGAATCAGCAGGCTGGATTATTTAAAGCAACAGTTACTGTCGGTAACAGGTGTTCAGGCAGTAAGCTTCAGCTCCAATACCCCGGTTGAAGATGCCAATGATATATGGAGCACATTCAGGTTTGACCATGCAATAAAAGATGCGGATTTTAAAGCTATTACAAAATTCGCCGACAACGAATATGTGCCTGCTTATAAATTACAGCTGATTGCCGGAAGAAATTTGCAACCCTCAAAAATGACAAGAGAATTTTTAGTGAATGAGTCGCTGATGAAAAGTCTGGGAATAGAAAACCCTGATGAAATACTGAACAGAGAGATAAGCATATGGGGTGATCGGATAAAATGTCCTGTTGTTGGTGTATTGAAAGATTTTAATGACAGGTCTTTCCTCAATAATATTGCGCCATTGCTTGTTACCACAAATATTACAATGTACAGTCAGGCTGCAATAAAACTTGCAACGCCCAACATTTCTTCCACGTTGCAATCTGTTAAAACAATATGGGAGCAAACATTTCCGGGCTTTGTTTATGAATACAGGTTTCTTGACGATAAAATTGCAGGTTTTTACAAACAGGAAAGTCAGTTATCAC
>CAYYIW010000029.1:0-50489 GCA_964472085.1 uncultured Rikenellaceae bacterium
ACATGGAAGAAGACAGATACGGATTTTCCTACGAGGAAGAGGTGAAACATGCGGTACAGAAATTCGAAAGGATGAGGAAGAATAATGAAAATTATTTCTTCGATGTAATTGAATTTGAAACAATCATTGATTATTACATGGAGAGTAACAACTCTTCAAAAGCATATGAAGCTGCAAAGATAGCCTCGGAACAGCATCCTAATTCCCTGTCGATACAGTTAAGGAAGGCCAGGGTACTTCTTGATAAGGGAAGGGCTGTGGAAGCTCTCAGGTTGTTGAAAAAGCTTGAGAGTATTGAACCCGGCAATTATGAACTGTATATTGCCAAGGGTACAGCTTTGGGAATGCTGGGCGACATACAGGGAGCCAAAAGGATGTTTGATTCTGCCCTTACTCTTGATTCGGAAGACAAGGAAAATATTCTCTTCGCAATAACCTCCGTATTACAGAATCTTAATTACTACGAGCAACTGGTTCCCTATATGCTGAAGCTTATTGAGCTGGAACCTGATTTCCAGGCACACCTGTACGATCTGGCATATGCTTATGAAAAGACGGAGGACTATCAAAACAGCATTAAATATTACCTTATGTACCTCGACGAGGATCCCTTCTCTGACAGTGCATGGTATAACCTGGGAATTATTTATAATAAGCTGGAGATGTATGATAAGGCAATGGATGCTTATGATTTTGCCCTTGCTGTAAATTCCCAGAATACTTTTGCCCTGTTTAATAAGGGAAATATCCTTAATAACACTGAAAAATACCTGGAAGCAATACCTGTTTATCTCGAATATCTTGAAAATGAACCGGAAAGCTTTGAAGCCCTGACTTACCTCGCAGAGTGTTATGAGAAGACAGGTGATGTTGAAGCAGCCGGGAAATATTATCAGGAAGCGATTGAGTTGGCGCCTGATTTTGCAGATCCCTGGTTTGGCCTTGGAATAATTGCTCTTAATACCGGGAACACCGGGGACAGCCTGATATTTTTCAGGAAAGCGATAAGGCTTGATGATGAAAATCCTGAAATATGGTACATGCTTGGTAAAGCTCATTATGCCAGCGGGGAGACAAAGGCTGCACTTAGGTGTTTCAGGGAAGCTTTGAAACTGGATGCATATTATGATGAAGTCTGGTCCGAACTGGGACATATTATCCTGGAAAACGGGCTGACCACAAAAGCACTTCCTTATCTTGAGCATGCGTACAGGATAACCGGTGATGTCCCGGGAATAAATTATCTGCTTTCAGCATTTTACCTGCATGTAAAAGATACTGAAAAGGCACTTGCTCACCTGTCAGTTGCTCTTGAGCTGGACAGAGAGATCTTCCAAGAATTCAAAAATATCTTCCCTGGAGTAATTCTTACACGCAAGCTCAAAAGATTACTGGGGGATTATGGCATAATCATATAAACTAATTTTATCGTAATGAAAGTAAACTTCCCATTCTTACCTGAAAGACCTTCTAAACCAAGGGACTCAGGCCTGACGATGGTAATGGATAAAGGTCTGAGTGTTAGGCAGGCAGAAGATTTTATGGCTATCGGAAATGAGTATACCGATTTTGTTAAACTTGGTTTCGGAACTTCCCTGATTACACCTGATCTGGAGAAAAAAATTTCTGTTTATAAAAAGGCTGGAGTAATTCCTTATTTTGGCGGGACTTTGTTTGAAGCCTATATCATCAGGGACATGTTTGAAGAATATATTGAGCTGCTTGATAAATATGAAATTGAATTAGTAGAGGTATCAGACGGTTCCTATCATATTGAACATAAGAAGAAACTTAATTATATAGGTCTTCTGGCTGAACGAGGAACGGTTATCTCTGAAGTCGGATCCAAGAAAAAGGATGTGGTCTATTCTCCCGAGGAATGGGTATCTATGATGAGGACCGAACTTAAAGCAGGAGCGACTAAAGTAATTGCTGAAGCCAGGGAATCGGGAACTACCGGCATTTATAATGCTGACGGCTCAATTAACAATAAGATAATTTGTGCTATAGCTGATCATGTTAAACTTGAAAATGTGATTTGGGAAGCACCTCTGAAAGCGCAGCAAGCCTGGTTCATTAAGCATTTTGGTCAGAATGTTAACCTTGGGAATATTCCACCTGCTGAAATTATTCCGCTTGAAACGCTGCGTCTTGGACTGAGAGGAGATACCTTCTTCCAGTTTCTGCCTGAGGAAATTTACTGAACTATCTGCAGCCGGATCTGAACCTAAGGTATTTAAATTATGAGGAAATTCGGTCTCATAGGGTTCCCGCTGGGACATTCTTTTTCCAGGAAATATTTCACTGAAAAGTTTGAAAAGGAAGGCTTTTCAGACTGCCTTTATGAGAATTTTCCGCTCGAAAGCATAGATCTTCTGAGGGGATTGATTAAAAATGAGCCGGAACTGTGCGGGTTTAATGTTACTGTTCCTTACAAATCATCTGTTATCCGTTTCCTTTCAAAAATATCAGATGAAGCTGCCGAAATAGGGGCCGTTAATGTTGTGAAGGTGAAACGTTCAGGCAGCCAGCCTGTTCTCCATGGATTCAACAGCGATATAACTGGAATAAGTGACTCACTGACTCCATATCTTTCACCAGGGATAAACAAAGCTATGATACTTGGTACAGGGGGCAGTTCAAGAGCTGTCTCGTATATGCTCAGGAAAATGGGGCTCAGAGTGACAATGGTCTCCAGAAGTATTAAAGCCGGAGCAGTGAAGTACAGTGATCTGACACAGAAAATGTTCGACGAGACAGGGATAATAGTTAACACAACTCCGCTTGGCATGTATCCTGACGTTAATTCCAGACCGGATATAGATTATAACATGCTGAACAGCAGACATATCCTGTTCGATCTTGTTTATAACCCGGAAAAGACAATGTTCCTGAGAACAGGGGAGGAAAAGGGATGTACGGTGATCAGCGGACTTACGATGCTTTTTTCGCAGGCTGAGAAGGCATGGGAGATTTGGAATGATGATAGCTTATAACCCGAAGTCTTAGTCTGAAGTATTTTCGGGGACAAATAATCAGTAGGCGGAAGTGATTTTACCGCTGGATTTCCTGATCCAGTATCTCGGATCACAATCGGTGCATTCCTGTTTCCAGTAACCAGGAGTTAACACGGCTCCCTCACGTGTCCTTAACTGGCGTTCATAAATGGCAAATACAGGATTAAACATAAGATCCGTAACTCCGACAGTATACTTCGGTTCTTCATTTTCAGCATCTGCATTGTCCTGCATCTCTTTTACTTCCAGGTTGTTAAAGGTCAGCAGGTCAGTAAGGAATGCTGCACGTTCAAGAGAAGCTCCCTGTTCTACTATTGTACAGCGGATGCCATCTATTTCGCCGACTATATGCTTTGCATTATTGATTGCCATATCATTGTATTTTTAATTGCTTATTACCTCACACTCCATAGCTCAGGTTTCGTATCACCTCAAACAGCAGGCTTGCAAAACCCGTTACAAAGATACCGGCAACACATATCCCAAGGGCAAGGCGTGTTGGAAAATCGCTTTTGAATTTTTCGATCGGAGCCTCCGATTTATTAATGAACATTGCCCTGACTACAAGTAGATAGTAGTACAGTGATATTATTGTGTTGAGGACGGCAATCAGTACCAGCAGGTAAAATCCCTGTTGTGCGGCGGCAGTAAAGAGAAAGAATTTTCCAAAGAAACCTGCAACCGGCGGAATACCTGCCAGGGAGAACAATGCCAGCGTCATTATCAGGCTTAGTCCCGGATTCGTATGGTATAATCCGTTATAATCATCCATGTTTTCTTTACCGGTTGCATTTGACACTGCTGCAACAACACCAAAAGCTCCCAGGTTTGAAAATATGTAGACCAGTACATAATATATCACTGCAGCCATTCCCAGCTCATTTCCGCCAATAAAGCCCAGAAGTATATATCCGGCCTGCGAAATGGATGAAAATGCCAGAAATCGCTTTAAATTCTTTTGTCGTATGGCAAAAAGGTTACCGATAGTCATTGTCAGGACTGAAGTGACATAAATTGTCTTTTGCCAGGTGGTTATTATTACAGGGAAAACGGTATAAAGAATAATGATAAAAATAAATACTGCTGCACCTTTTGAAACCACAGACAGATATGATGTGATATTTACAGGGGCACCTTCATATACATCGGCTGTCCACAGATGGAAAGGAACAATCGATATTTTGAAGGCCATACCTGCAAAAAAGAATATGAATCCCAGGATCTGAAGATTGCTGTTCGTAAAGTTATGGGCTACCTGGTCGAAATAGAGTGAACCTGTGGTACCATAAATCATTGATAGTCCGTAAAGCAATATTCCTGAAGAGAGGGCAGAGGACAGGATCAGTTTAATGCCTGCTTCAGCTGATTTGTTTTTATATCTTTCATAGGCAGCAAGGGCAGCTATAGGAATTGTAGCCAGTTCTATCCCGATATAGAACATCAGGAAATGTCCGGCTGAGATCATAAAATTCATTCCTATAAGTGTAGTGATAATCAGTATGAAATACTCGCTGACTTTTTCCGAGTTCTCTTCCTTATTTATCCATGTCACAGACTGGATAAAGACAAGAAGAGCACCGATGTTAATAATGTTCTTCATCAGCAGTCTTGTTCCGGTTGATATATACATACCTCCGAAAAGTACACCTTCCGGGGATGGTATAAAACCCGCAGCGGTAATTAATCCAAGCAGAATTACTGCAAAAGTACTTATGCCTCTTTTTTTCTTGGGATCGACAAATATTTCAGCCATCAATACCAGAAGAGCTGCAATTGTAAGCAATAGTTCGTGCCGCATTATCAAAAAGGTTCCTGAGCTCATATTATATTATTATCCAAATATTATTAATTACATATCAGAACGGAGTTATAGCAAATATTCTGTCAACGATAGGCTGCAGACTTGTGCCGATCATGGAAGAAAGCCATAGAGGAGCAAGTCCGATGGCAGCTACTGAACCGATGAGTGATACAACAGATATTTTTTCATACCATTTTGCATCTGTAAGCAGTTCATAGTGTTTGTTAGTGGTTGGTCCGAGAAGTAAAATGGCAATAACTCTCAGGATGTAAACAGCAGTAATTACTATCGATGAAACAGCAATTATGGTAACTACACGGTAAAAAGTCTCATGATGCTGGAAAGCTCCGACAAATATTGTCATTTCAGCAACAAAACCACTTAATCCGGGAAGACCGAGTGATGCAAGTCCTGCTAATACATAAGCTACTGACAGGAATGGTATTATCTTCATCAGTCCACCCATCTGGTTGATCATACGTGTGTGGGTCCGTCCGTACAGCATGCCGATAAGGGCAAAGAACAGGGCTGTCATCAGTCCGTGAGAGATCATCTGCAGGATGGCGCCGTTCATTGCCGTCTTGTTCATCATTAAAACAGCAAAAAGCACAAGACCGCAATGACTTACAGAAGAATATGCATTGATATACTTGAGATCTTTCTGTGCTATAGCACCAAAAGCACCGTAAATAACACTGATTGAGGTAAGTATTATGAAAATCCATGATAATTCATGTGCTGCTTCAGGCATAAGGAATATTGCAACCCTGAAGGCACCGTATCCGCCAAGCTTCATAAGTACTCCCGCATGAAGCATGGAAACCGCGGTAGGAGCTGAAGCATGACCATCAGGGGACCATGTATGGAAGGGGAATAATGCTCCCAGGACACCAAATCCCACAAATGTCAACGGGAAAAATATTCTCTGCGCGGGAAGAGGGATCACAACTTTTGAAATTTCAAGGATATTAAAAGTATTCTGTCCTCCTGATGGAGCCGAGTTAAAGTAAATTCCCAGCAGGCCGACAAGTAACAGTGCTGAGCCTCCCATAAGCATAAGTGTTAGCTTCATGGCAGAATACTCTTTCGGGCCGCTGCCCCATATGCCGATAAGCAGGAACATCGGGATCACGGCAAGCTCATAGAAGAGAAACATGGTGAAAAGATCCAGTGAGATGAAGAAGCCGAAAACCCCTGTGGCCAGCAATATCAGTGAAATGAAAAATTCCTTCTTCAGGAAATCCAGTTCCCACGATGCAAAAATACCGGCAAATACAACAATTGAGGTCAGGGCTATCATGGCTACTGATATACCGTCAACACCTATTGTGTAATGGATGTTAAGGCTTTTATACCAGACATAGTCCTTCATAAATAACATCTCGTCAGTGTTGCCTGCATGCCTGGCAGCCAGGTAAAGATAAACCAGGACCCCGGCCATCAGCAGTTGCAGACCCATTCCGAAAGCAGAAACAACCCTTACCTGTCGGGTCTCTTTCAGAAACAAAATTGCTGCGATTGTCAGAACGGGAATAACTACAAACAGTGTCAGAATATCCATAATGTTAAATCTATATCTTGATAATCAATTATTTCCATAAATACATAAACAATATTGCGAGGGTGATAGCACCGGTCACGAAAG
Organism: uncultured Rikenellaceae bacterium; assembly: GCA_964472085.1. GTDB lineage: Bacteria > Bacteroidota > Bacteroidia > Bacteroidales > VadinHA17 > LD21. The sequence goes on from CAYYIW010000029.1 coordinate 6,464, forward strand.
CAAAAGCATACTTCTGTAACTGTCCCGACTGGAATTCTCTTATCCTGAAGGACATATTTTGAGTTACATTGGCAATCATATTCATGGTTCCGTCTACGACATGCCTGTCGAACCATGCAATCGGGTATGATATGAACCTGAAGATGATTTTCTTGGTAATGAAAAGATAAACCTCGTCAATATAGAATTTATTATACGCCCATTTATATGAGTATTTAAATGTGGCAGCCAGTTTGTCGGGCAATAAGGACTCCTTTTTATACATTACCCAGGCCACAGCTATTCCCAGGATGCCGACAAGCACTGATGGAATGGCAATAGCAAGGTCAAGACTTGTGGCAAATGGTTTCCCGTCAGATGTGATCAGATCGTGGAACGGAAGAAATCCTGCGAAAGCTGCACCGATTGCAAGCACTATCAATGGTATGGTCATAGTTGCAGGAGCTTCATGCGGTGTATGATGATATTCCCTTTCCTTGCCCCAGAATATTCCGAAATATATTCTGAACATATAAAATGCTGTTATACCGGCCACAGCCCATTCAACAAAGAACAGAAACCTATTGTGTTCAAATGCCGCTGCAAGTATTTCATCCTTACTGAAAAATCCCGCAAATGGAGGAATACCCGAGATTGACAAACAGGCAACAAGAAAGGTTATATGAGTTATGGGCAGGTATTTTCTCAGACCTCCCATGTCGTCCATGAAATTGCTGTGTACAGCATGAATTATTGCTCCTGAGCCAAGGAAGAGAAGGGCCTTGAAAAAGGCATGTGTGAAAAGATGAAACATCGATGCCATATATCCGAGTCCTTCATGTCCTCCGTATTTTGATACACCGAGTGCCAGCATCATATAACCTATCTGCGACATAGTGGAGTAGGCGAGTACCCGTTTTATATCGGTCTGTGTACAGGCAATAATAGCCGCAAATAACGATGAAAATCCTCCTACATATGCTACTATATCCAGGGCCAGGGGTGCTGAGAATACATATATAGGAAACATTCTTGCAACAAGGTATACCCCTGCCACAACCATTGTGGCAGCATGAATAAGAGCAGATACTGGTGTGGGACCTTCCATGGCATCGGGAAGCCATATATGGAACGGGAACATGGCTGATTTACCGACACCGCCCATAAATACAAATATCATCGACCAGGTCATTACCGAAAGACCGAGGAAGGCTGTCCGGCTGCCCTGCATAAGGCTGATTCCGTTCGGATCCGTAAGTGATACAAAATCAAATGTTTTTGTGTTGAATGAAAGGATAAGGATCCCGATCAGGAATCCAAGATCTGCGAACCTGGTTACAATAAATGCCTTTTTTGCTGCCCTTACGGCAGAAGGCTTCTCGTAATAAAATCCGATTAACAGGTATGATGATACTCCAACAAGTTCCCAGAAAATATACATCTGGAATATATTTGTTGCTACCACAAGACCAAGCATGGCAAAGCTGAACAGTGAAAGGAATGAGAAAAAGCGCTCAAATCCTCTTTCTCCTTTCATGTAGCCAATACTGTATATGTGGACCATGAATGAAACAGTGGATACCACGATAAGCATCATAACCGAGATGGGATCGAGAAGCATACCTATATCTATATGGAGCTTATCTGTGAACTGCAGCCAGACATGATTAAAGGCTATAATCTTCTGGTAAGCCCCATCAACTTTTTCGCTTGTGAAAAAGTACTTAAATGCGGTGATATACGACAATATTGTTATTATTGCCAGTCCGGCGGTACCCAGCAGCCCTGATAACTTTGGCTTGAGCTTATGTCCATAAAGCCCGAGCAAAACGAACATGACAAAGGGTATCAGAAGGATCCAGAATGTGTAACCGAAATTTATCATTTTTATCTTCCTCTATATGTAATAATCAGTATTTCATTTCATCAACATCCTCAACATTGATAGTTGCAAACCGCCTGTAAATATTTATTATTATTGCTATTGCAACCGCAGCTTCCGATGCTGCCACCGCTATAACGAACAGGCTGAAGAACATCCCCTCCATCTTATGGGGAAAGAGGTAACGGTTGAAAGTCAGGAAATTAATATTAACGGAATTGAGTATCAGTTCCACCGACATCAGGATGGTTATAAGATTACGACGGGTCAGAAAGCCGTAGACCCCTGCAAAGAACATAATTGCAGCCAGGATCAGAAAATATTGCATTGGTATACCGTAGTTCATATTATTCCTGTTTTAAGTTTGGTATCTCGTTATGTCCGGGCCCACCTTTCTTGGCAACAACAATAGCTGCTATCATTGCTGCAAGCAGAAGAACGGAGATCACTTCAAATGGAAGTATATATCCGTCATGGCTGACAGAAAGAAGACTTTTCCCTATCACCTTCATATCAATTGCTTCAGCTGCTTCTGTAGTTGCCGAGAACTGGTAATCGAGAATTGTAATTATAGCCAGGAAGGCACCTGCCAGGGCAGCCAGGGCTGAAAATATTGTTTTTTTCACTCCCGGGGATTCAAATTTCTGACTTATGTGACTGGTCAGTAGTATGGAGAAAATTATCAGGACCACAATACCACCTGCATACAGTGTAAGCTGTATAGCTGCAAGGAACTGGTAGTTCAGCATGAAATACAGACCTGATGTGGAAACAAGGACAAATAGCAGAAATACTGCTGCACGAAGTATTCTCCTAGAGGTAACTGTCAGTATTGAAAAGACAATTATCATTGCTGAAAAGAGGACAAACATTATCTGATTAGCGGCCATTATTCAACTCCTTTCATTAATTGGGAACCAGGTTTATTTAATTGTTTTACTAAAAGGGTCCTGTTAAAGACAGCATGCTCAAATTCCTGGGAGAATGCAAGGGCATTTGAAGGGCATGTTTTTACACAGAGTGCGCAGAAGGTGCACATCCCAAGCCTGTAAATATGTTTATCTATGACTCTCTTCTTTTTACCTTCTTCAGTCATTATTGTCTTCGAAATGACTTCTATTGTGCCATTCGGACAGTTTATTTCGCAGATACCGCACCCGGTACATTTGTGCTCGTTCTTTTCATTATGAGGCATTATCACCTCTCCCTTGAACCGATCGAACATAACCAGGTCCTTCCTGTTGCTGGGATATTTCTGTGTTACTATGGTTGATGGTCTGAAGAAGTATGATCCGGTTACTTTCATGCCTTTCATGAGTGACCAGACTCCCATGACTACATCTTTCAGATATTTTATAATGCTTCTCATCCAGAGCTATATATTAATAATTGTTAATCGTTAATTGTAAATTGTTGTTAATCCTCATCTCTTTATCCTAATTGTCCTTTGACTTTTATCTTTTATCTTCAAAAGTGCCAGCCCATGAGTACTATAAATGACATAAACAGGACATTAACCAGGTTAATAGGTAAAAGGTATTTCCATTCAAGAGTTAGAAGCTGATCAATTCTCAACCTGGGGAAAGTCCATTTAAACCACATCATCATGAATATAACAAAAGCTGTTTTGCCCAGGTACCAGAAGAAAGGCGGAATAAAGTCCATCACATGGTTGAAGCCCTCCCATCCACCTACGTGGAAAGGCATCCAGCCTCCCAGGAACACTGTGGCAGCTATTGATGCTACTATGAACATATTTATATATTCTGCCAGGAAAAAGAATGCGAATTTTATCCCGGAATATTCCGTATGATAACCAGCAGTTAATTCCGATTCAGCTTCTGCCAGGTCGAAAGGACCCCTGTTCGTTTCTGCCGTACTGGCAATCATATATAGTATGAAGGCTATAAATGCAGGGATATGACCCTTGAAGAGAAACCAGCCGTCTCGTTGTGATTCAACTATTGTGGAAAGCTGCAGGGAACCGGCCAGGATCACAACTGTTATGAGTGCAAGACCTACAGATAATTCATAACTGACTATCTGTGCACCGCTCCTCATGGCACCGATAAGTGAATATTTATTGTTACTTGACCATCCGGCTATCAGGATACCGACAACACCCATCGATGATACGGCTATTATATATAATACCCCAATGTTAAGATCGATAGCCTGAAGTCCGAGTGCAAACGGTATGGCCGCTATTGCCATAAATGAGGCAATGATGACTATAAAGGGAGCCAGGTTAAAAAGAAACTTATCGGCATTTTTTATAGGCACAAGCTCGACAAAAAGTAATTTAATAAGGTCGGCAATTGTCTGGAAGATCCCAAAAGGGCCGACCCTGTTGGGCCCAAGCCTGTTTTGCATGAAGGCACATACCTTCCTTTCTGCATAAACCAGGAAAAGACCCACAATGGCATAAAACAGGAGAATAAGTACTCCGATTATCACCATCTCGGTTACTGTTGTCCAGAATGGCGACATTGCACTATGCAGGCTTGTGTCTATCCATTTTGTCAGTGAGGTAAAATCGTAAATGTCAAACGGCATAGCATGTATCTTTTATCTTTTTACTTTTATCTTTTATCTTTTATCTTTTATCTTCCAACACCCTACCTGTCAATATCAGGTATTACAAGGTCGAGAGACCCGCCAATAGCAACAAGGTCGGCTATCTTCCAGCCTTTTGATATCTCGTTCAGAATTGAAAGGTTTACAAAGTTTGGAGACCTGAATTTCACCCTGAGGGGATTTTTATTACCGTCACTGATTATATATACACCGAGTTCTCCCCTGGCTGTCTCGACCCGCTGGTAATATTCACCCTCCGGAAGCTTGATTACAGGTTTCATCTTAACGGCATAGGGACCCTCCGGAATATTATCGATCAGTTGTTCTATTATATCCATCGATTCTCTCATCTCAGCTATCCTGGCAAGGTACCTGTGATATGTATCGCCATCGTTAAACAGTACCTCGTTGAAACTTACCCTGTCATAGGCGCTGTAGGGCTCCTGTTTACGAACGTCGCACGAAAACCCTGATGCACGACCTGTAGGCCCTGTTGCACCGTATGCTATGGCATCCTCCAGGGATAACCTGCCAACGCCTTTGGTCCTTTCCTTAAAGATTACATTACCGGTTAGTAACTGGTCATATTCAGGCAGGGTTTTACGGAAATAATTAATGAATTCTTTCACCCTTTTCTGAAAATTAGGATGTATATCGTACATGAGTCCACCCGGGCAGTTGTAACTTACTATCATTCTGCCCCCGCAGGTCTCTTCGAAGATGTCGAGGATCTTTTCCCTGTCGCGTAAGCCGTAGAAGAAACAGGTCAGACCTCCAAGATCCATCCCAAAAGAGCACCACCAGAGCTGGTGCGACTGAATACGGGTCAGTTCTGCCATTATTGTCCTGATGACCTTGATCCTGTCGGGGATATCAATTTCCAGGGCTTTTTCAACATTCAGACAGACTGCTTCGTTATTAATATGGGCGGAGAGATAATCCATCCTGTCGGTCAAATGTATTATCTGGGGATATGTGATACTCTCACACATTTTTTCTATCCCCCTGTGAATATAACCTATATGGGGTATTAAATTCTGGACTATTTCTCCCTTAAGCGAAACCACAAGTCTGAGTACACCATGTGTTGACGGGTGTTGTGGCCCCATGTTAATTACATACTCCTGCTGGTCGTCAGCCGTAATATTTTTTACCTTTTCTTCCATAAGTTATTTGGTAACAATATTAATATCATCAACATAGTCTTTTCTCAGCGGGTACCCCCATGAGCTGTCAAGGAATAGTCTTCTTAGATCAGGATGGTTGTTAAAACTGATACCCAGGAGGTCAAAAACCTCTCTTTCATGGAATTCAGCAGTTTTCCATATGTCAGTTACCGAATCAAACTTTGGATTCTCTCTGTCGGAAGTTCTTACCTTGAGTACAATATAGTGTGAATGTACTGTGGACCTCAGATGATATACCACGCCCAGGTCCTGTCCGTAATCCACCCCTGTAAGGCAGAACAGGTAATCAAACCTGGTTTTATCATTTTCTTTAAGCTGAGCGGCAAAGGAATGTAATTTGTCTGCCGGCAGTGTTACTTCGAGGTACTGTTTACCCTCTGTTGTTTCAATGTCCTGATCGAATGTGGTTATTAATTCTTCTAATTGCTTATTATCCATTTCTGTCAGATTTCTGAATAAATACTCCGCTATTTGGAATCATGTGAAGCACTCCTGGTTTTCCTCGACTGTATAGTTTCTGTTTCTATCTTCCTCTGAAGCTGCATCATACCATAGAGCAAAGCTTCAGGTCGGGGAGGGCATCCCGGAACAAATACATCAACAGGTATAACGTGTTCAACTCCCTTGATAACGGAATATGAGTTAAGGAAAAACGGACCTCCTGAAATTGCACAGGCTCCCATGGCAACTACATATTTCGGTTCCGACATCTGGTCATACAAACGCTTAAGGACAGGGGCCATCTTGTTTACTATAGTCCCGGCCACGACAATAACATCTGCCTGCCTTGGACTGGCCCTGTATACCTCCATACCGAACCTTGCGAAATCGTGTCTTGGAGCTCCTGCTGCCATCATCTCTATACCGCAACAACTTGTCGCAAAGGTAAGTGGCCACAGGGAATTTTTCCGTCCCCAGTTGATAACATCATCTATAGTGGTAAGTAGTATATTGGTTCCCGATTTCTTCAGAAGTTCAAGGCTTTCATTGTCCTTGAATTCTTCTTTTTTCATTCCTTTTATTCCCATATCAATGCATGTTTTTTCCAGGCATAGAGTAACCCAAGACCCAGAATAAAAAAGAATATCACTATTTCAATAAATGCAGTGAGTCCAACCTCTTTCATAACAACAGCCCACGGAAACACCAGTACTGTTTCAACGTCAAAGACAAGGAAAAGGATAGCAAAAAGATAATATCCAACATTGAACTGAAGCCAGGTAATACCCTGGGTCGGGATACCGCATTCGTAGGGATCAAACTTCTGAGGATTAACTGATTTCGGAGCTACAAAACCGGAAAAGATCAGTACTAATCCTACAAATATTGCACCTACGAGGAAAAATAAAATTAACCATTCGTTACTCATATACCTGTTGTTTTGGTTTGGTAAAGTCGGACAAAAATATCATATAATTTGATTCTTGTGAAAAAATTAACAGCTTATAAAAGTGATAATTATCATAAAGGCACTGATGCCAGGTTTCAAATGAGATCTAAAGTTAAAAATAGTATTCAAATCACGTAAATATTTCGTCGGGATATTCAATATTTGCAAGAAATAATCCTTTTGCCGGAGCTGACTGACCTGCTTTTCCACGGTCCTTAGCTTCAATAATGGCGGAAATCTCTTCTGGAGGGATCTTCCCTAAGCCTACCCTGACCATAGTGCCGACAATAGCTCTTACCATATTTCTCAGGAACCTGTCGGCCTTAATCGTAAAGATGAGACTGTTACCAGACTCTGACCAGACAGCTTCATACACTTTGCATATGTTCGTTCTTGACCCTGAATGCAGCTTGCTGAAGCTTGTAAAATCATTAAAATTTAAAAGCATTCTTCCTGCCCTGTTCATAGATTCTACATCAATATCACCGTAAAGGTACCAGCTCGATCTGAAAAGAAACGGATCCTTTGTCCGGGTTAAATAATATTTGTATGTTCTGGATAAAGCGCTGAACCTGGCACTGGCATCGGGGACTACACTTCTGACCGAACTGACTGATATATCTTCAGGTAAAAAACTGTTCAGCCGGTGTATAAGACCTCCCCGTTTTGCCAGGTCATCTAACATGCTGTCGAAGTGGGCACAAAACATGCTGGCATGTACTCCAGTGTCTGTTCTTCCTGCTCCCTGGGTTTTTATTTTCTCCTCAAGTATAGTGGTCAGAGCTTCCTCAAGTATTTTCTGAACAGTTACTGAATGGGGCTGTATCTGCCAACCATGATATGAAGTTCCTTTATAAGAGATGAATATGAAATATCGGTTTTTCAACACGGAGTTTTTGTAAATATAACTTTTTGTTATAAAATTAATCTTACCCGCTATTTGAAAATTGATCTTTAGCTGTATTTTTACTATCATCGTGTAAGAATTTAAAGTACCTGATCTTAATGACCACGTTTTTATAATGAACCAAAAACTAAAACCCTTTTGACTATGAAAGTTGATTTGTCATGGATAGATTATCTTATTATGCTGATCTATTTCATCTTTGTACTTGGTATTGGGTGGTTTCTGCGGAAATTCATGAAAAATGCCAATGCATTTCTTGAGGCAGGCAGGGCAATGCCGGCCTGGGTAGCAGGCCTGGCTTTTATCTCCACAAACCTCGGTGCACTGGAGGTTATGGGTATGACAGGTTCCGGCATGAAATACGGGATGATGACCACTCATTTTTACTGGATAGGAGCTATCCCGGCAATGATTTTCCTTGCCCTTTTTATGATGCCGTTCTATTATGGATCCAAAGCAAGATCTGTTCCTGAGTTTCTTAAATTAAGATACGATGAAAAAACAAGGGGACTTAATGCAATTCTTTTTGCGGTCATGACGATTCTTGCTTCAGGTATATCCATGTATGCGCTTGCAATTCTTATGGAGAATGTCCTTGGCTGGGATTTTAATATCAGTCTGTGGATTTCGGCATTAATTGTTCTTGGATATACGTATCTTGGAGGTCTGTCGTCGGCTATTTATAATGAAGTACTCCAGTTTTTTATCATTGTGATAGGACTTCTTCCGCTCGCCGTCCTGAGTCTTAAGGATATAGGCGGATGGGTCGGACTGAAAAGCAAGCTGGCACCCATTGCCCTGTCGCATGGTTTTGCCGCAGATACCTTTACAACAACATGGAAATATTCAGGACATGCCACATCCAATCCTCTTGGAGTTGAGTGGTTCGGTATTTTATTCGGACTTGGCTTTGTGCTTTCCTTCGGGTACTGGTGTACAAATTTTCTTATTGTTCAGAGAGCCTTTGCAGCCGAATCAAAGACCGCTGCAAGAAAGGTTCCCCTGATAGGAGCTTTACCAAAGATGTTCATACCATTTCTGATAATAGTACCGGGTGTTATTGCCCTTGCCCTGTTTAATGATCCTTCCAAGGGTTTTACCCTTCCCCTTGATGCTTCCGGTAAACCTATCTACGACTATACCATAATAATGCTGCTTAAGCAATATCTGCCCGCGGGGGTTCTTGGACTGGGTATAACGGCACTACTTGCCTCCTTCATGTCGGGAATGGCAGGTAATGTGTCTGCTTTTAATACAGTATGGACATATGATATATACCAGAGTTACATAAGACCTGCCACTGGCGATGAAGAAGGAGATGGAAAGCATTACCTGCGTGTCGGAAGAGTTGCTACGGTGTTTGGGATCCTTCTCAGTATAGCATCGGCGTATATTGCGAGTAAGTTTGGGAATATCATGGATTTCCTGCAGACCATCTTTTCTATGATAAATGCGCCATTATTCGCAGTTATCTTCCTTGGAATGTTCTGGAAAAGGACTACGGGTCATGCAGCCTTTACAGGACTGCTGCTCGGATTCATCGCCGCTCTTTTGCATCATGGACTTACTGTTCCTGAAGGAGCTACGACCCTTGTTAAAGGAGGGTGGATAACTGTACTTCATACTTACCCGGTTGAGATGGCACAGAATTTCTGGACAGCGATAATTGCGTTTGGTGTAAGCACAGTGCTTACGGTAAGCCTTTCCCTGTTAACCAGGAAACTCAAATCTGACAAAGAACTGAAGGGACTTGTTTATTCGCTGACGCCAAGAGAGATAGATGACAAATCACTTCCCTGGTATGAAAGGCCTGCCGGTCTCGCCATACTTGTATCTGTTGTGGCAATAGTATTAACCGTAATTTTTTGGTAGGAGGAAATCAATATGGTAGATATAAGAATACCAATCGGACTGATGTTCTCAATAGTAGGATTGATAATCACTGTTTTCGGATTTTTTACAATGTCTGATTCAGGCATGTATGCAAAATCACTTGGCATAAATGTAAACTTACTAATGGGAGCCCTTATGTTGGTCTTTGGACTCTTTTTACTCTATTTGGCATATAGAAAAAAGAAGGAGTCATAGCATAAGAACCACAGGGGAAATTAATTATTTATTAATCCGGGGATTGCCGGCATGCATCTTTTTGCGATTTGGCAATCCCTGTCATTAAACCATTATTCAATATGATTACAAGACGAGGATTTGCCAGCGACAATAACGCAGGGGTTCATCCTGAGATACTGAAAGAAATAGGTGCTGCCAATAAGGGGCATGTAACAGGTTATGGTGCGGATGACTATACCAGGAGAGCAACAGAGATGTTTAAAAGTCATCTTGGAGAACAGGCTGAGGTGTTTTTCGTTTTTACAGGTACGGCGTCGAATGTGCTGGGAATTAGTGCGGTTACCCGTTCCTGGAATTCGGTCATAACAGCTTCCACAGCCCATCTTGAGCAGGATGAATGCGGAGCTCCGGAAAAATTCACAGGTGGGAAGGTTCTTACTGTTGATACTCCGGATGGTAAGTTAACTCCCGGTCTGGCTGAAAAACATATGCACGGATTTGATTTTGAACACCATTCACAGCCAAAGGTGATATCCATCACACAGTCTACCGAAATGGGAACAGTTTATGACCGGGAAGAGATAAGAGACCTGGCAGATTATGCTCATTCAAGGGGATTATTATTACATATGGACGGAGCAAGGCTCGCCAATGCTGCTGTAGCTCTCGATCAGCCTTTCAGGGCTTTCACAACCGATTCCGGCGTCGATGTACTGTCGTTTGGCGGGACAAAGAATGGCATGATGTTCGGGGAAGCCATATGTTTCCTCAGTCCAGGCTTATCAGATAACTTTATGTATATAAGGAAACAGGGGATGCAGCTGGCTTCAAAAATGAGATTTATATCAGCCCAGTTCATTGCTTATCTCAGGGGTGATCTATGGAAAAGAAATGCACAACATGCCAATGATATGGCAAATATTATGGCCGTGAAGCTGGCAGGTGTAAAAGGGATCAGGATAACGCAGGAGGTGCAGTCGAACGGGATATTTGTAATCATACCTCCGGCTGTTGCCGCAGAGGTTCAGAAACACTATTTTTTCTATCCGTGGGATGAAAAAACTTCGGAATACCGGCTTATGGCAAGCTGGGATACAGAAGAATCTGATATTGAAGGATTTATTACTCTTCTGAAAAGAGAACTTGAAAAGTATAACAGCTAAGCGTATGCTGATCAGGAATGCCCTGGTAATAATACTTTTATATAAAAAAAGAAAGAGGGGCTTGCATTAGCAAGTCCCTCTTTTATAGCAAGAAAGTCGTTTTATTTGAGTGTAAATGTAATTGGTACCATGTACCATACCGGAACAGGTTTTCCGCCCTGTTTTCCAGGTTTGAATTTAGGAAGAGTCTGCACAACCCTGATCGCTTCCTTATCAAGTTCAGGGTCGACCCCTTTTAAAACACTTACTTGGCTTACACCACCTTTTGCAGTAACACAGAATCTTACGATAACCCTTCCCTGTATGTTGTTTTCCTTGGCAACTTCAGGATAGTTGGTATGATCTGCGATATACTTGAGCAGTGCAGCATCTCCACCCGGGAATGAAGGCATTTCTTCAACAACTACGAAAGGTACTTCTTCCGGTTCAGCTTCCTGTACTTCTTCCTTGACGGTCTGCTGTACTTCAACAACTTCAGTATTCTGTACTTCATCCTGAGCCTCATCAGCTGTCATTAGCTGGTTTACTTCTTCAGGTTTGACTGAGTCAACCACCACAGGAGGAATATATTTCTGCTGTTGTACAACGTCGGCCGGTGGAGGCGGAGGTGGGGGAGGAGGAGCAACTGTCTCATTAGGCTGATCCAGATTCTCCATCTTGATCTCTACCTGTCTCTCCTTGCGGCTTTGTTTGTTCTCCGCAGCTTTTGCATTAATGTAAGGAGTAATAACTGCAGTACCTACTATAATTATTCCAACAAAAAGCGAAACTATAACGGTACGGTTATACTTCTTACGTAATTTATAAGCTCCGTATTCCTTATTCCTCTCCCTGAAGACTATTTCATCAAAGCCAGGAATCAAATTTTTATTTTTTGCCATCTCTAAAAGGTTTACGGTTTATTTCTTGGTTTCGTCACTTGATGGTGTAATGCCTGCAGCTTTTTCCACCATCTTATCTTCATACCAAGCAATGTCGACCACAGTATAACGTGCAATCCCACAGATATTCATCTCGTCGAGAATATCCACAAAATCACCGTAGTTTGCTTTCTTATAAGCTTTTATAAGAACAATAGGCCCGGTATCGTCATCCTTCTTCAGTTGCTTGATAGCTCCCTGTACCGAATCCTGGCTGATTTTTATTTTACCTGTCAGAACTTCGTTCTTGAAATCATCAATTTTCCTGAAAAGAGCTTTGTTTCTCTCAAGGAGTAACTCACGGATACCTGTTGGGCTGAAATCTGTTACATTGAGAGGAGGTAAATTGTTATAATCCTCCGGTCTAACAGTTCCAGGATACCAATAGATTTTATCATCAGGTCCCAGAATGATGTTAAGAGTACGGCTGCCCGGAATTTTGGGAGGCTCTGCATTCGGGTCCTTGATTTTCTCAGGAAGGTTAATTTCCATAACCTTTGCTTTGGCCATGGAATTTGCCAGCATAAAAAATATGATCAGCAGACACATCAGGTCAACCATCGGCGTCATATCTATATGCGGGGGGTGTTTTTTACCCTTGTGCTTCCCGCCTTTTCCTTTTTCTTCTTGAATTATCTCTGCCATATCACTGTTGTATTTCGTCTAGGTTAATTTTCGCAGCTTCCAGACTAGTGACCAGGTTGAACTTGTTCATGTTCTTGTTCTGCAAAATATCGAGAACTTTCTTGACTTCCGGATAACCAGTCTTTTTATCAGCTTTGATGACAGCCTGAATATTCGGGTTTACCTGGCGTGCAAAGAGTACCCATAGAGCAAGCTGGTTGTCTGTTGAATCTGTCGGAATTCCTGTTTGATACTGCGATCGGTCTTTGGATGTTTTAGCATCCAGGAAATCCTTCATCTCAGCTATTGGAACACCCATGGCTGACGGATATTTTTCAAATTCCCTCAGCTCTTTATCCGAAAACTGGATATTATACCTGTCTCCCATAGCGGTAAGAATCTTCGGACGATATTTCAGAAGGGTATCCGGACCGTTATCGAAATTCAGATAGACCTTGTCATCCTTTGAAATAAGAAGAGTCATAATGTTAAAATCAGGAGTAGGTGTCTCTGATATTGAAAAAGGCGTATCGACTTGAGCAGGTTCAGATTGCTTCATGGTTGTTGTAAGCATAAGGAAAATCAGAATGACTGAAAACAGGTCAACCATCGGCGTCATGTCGATTCTTGGAGATTTCGTTGGTAATTTAATCTTTGGCATTTTGTTTTTTATTTAAATGTTTTCGACCAAAAGATCAACCTTATATTAGCTGTTTTTCAATGAAGCAGCAAAGCTCTGTGTCAGACTGAAACCTGCTTCGTCAATTTTAAATGTATAACTGTCTATGGTTGATGAGAAATAGTTAAATGCAATAATCGATAATGTAGACCCCGTGATACCAAACGCGGTATTAACAAGAGCTTCAGAAATACCAGTTGCAAGCTGAGTAGCATCAGGTGCACCTGACTGAGCAAGAGCAGCAAAGGCTTTTATCATACCGAGAACAGTACCGATAAGACCAATCAACACTGATATTGAAGCAAGGGTTGAGAAAATAACCATGTTTCTTGAAAGCATAGGCAGCTCGAGAGCTGTAGCTTCTTCGAAAGATTTCTGAATAGACAGAATCTTCTGGTCTTTCTCAAGCTCTTTGTCTTTCTGCAGGTCGCGGTAGCGCAGGAGACCGGCTTTCATAACATTTGCGAGAGAGCCTTTCTGTTTATCACAAGCAACGAGAGCATCTTCAATTTTATCTGCTGCAAGAAGGCCCTGGATATCGCTTACGAATACATTCAACCTTCCTTTTCCTTTAGCTCTTGACAGAGTGATAGCCCTTTCAAATATGAAGATAAGAAGGGTCAGAACACAAGTCATGAGAATAGGAACGATATAACCACCTTTATACACAATTCCAAGGTAGTTACCTTCAAGAGGCTGCCCCTTAGGGTTGCCACCTTCAAAATTCACCGGGTTACCCATTATGTTTACAAACAATAGATAGGCAACGACAAAAGCTATTAAAATAGCACTTGTTGCAAAAACATTCTGCAACGCATCTTTGAACGAACTTCCTTTTTTACTCATTTTTTTTATCGATTTGTTTAGGTTTAAATTTTTTTACGATTTGCAAATATATATTATGAATTGTTTTTTTCCAAAACAGGGATGAATATTATTATTATTTTGACTCAACCAGGATTAATTCTCCAACTACTAAGACCGTTATAATAATATTCTACCCTATATTTTTGCCCGTTTAATTTAAAATATTTATTTTTCTACTTTTCAAGCGTTACATTATAAACTCTGGTCTTGGTTATAGGAATTTCAATCGTCTTATAACCTCTTGCACTTATTATCAGAACCTCAGATCCTTCGGGAATTTCAAACTTGTATTCACCCTTACTGTTGGTAAGGTTTTCAGCAGCCGTATCCTTAACCCTGATAGAAGCATAAGGTATAGGTTGTCCTGATTCGTCTTTCACAACTCCCTTGATTTCATTAGGATTGATACCTTTTCTGATCTGGGCTTCGAATTCCCTCACATATTTAAGCTGGCTCTTGGCACTGGCATTATTTGGGTCGATAGCAAGTATTTTATTGTATGATTCAGCTGCTCTTGAAAGATAAGGCAATCTTCCTTCATTGCTCTTTTCAGACGAGAGTGCCCTTAATTCCACGGATGCCAGACCTGCATAACCTTTAATCTTGTTCTCTTTATTTGAAGGATCAAGATTGACTATCCTGTTATAATAGTCCTTGCATTTGCCGTAATCCTGGTTCATCATGTAATAGAAGCCGAGATACTGGCAAGATTCCACTATTTCAGGTTCGTATTTGAGTGAGTCTTTCTGGGCTACCTCAAGCACTTTTACGAATTTCGGCCTGGCCAGACCCATTTTAGTGTCAGGATCCTGTTTGGAGAATGTCCGTGCTATCCACAGGTAAGCCTGTACATAGCTTGGATCTTTCTTTGTTATGGCACTAAATGTGGAATCGGCTGCCTTGAAATCGTTGGCAATATAATAGGTTTTTCCTATTCTCATCAGCTCTTCAGTATTGTCTTTTGACGGATCAAGCATCTTGGACCATGTTTTGGCAGCACCTACATACCTCTTGTAATTATAATAATTGGTGGCAATTTCATTTAACAGAGACATGTCGTTTGGCCTGAGTTTCTCTAATTTGGCATAGTTAACAAATGCCTCATCTATCTCAGCATCAGCAGCATTAACAACTTTCTGTACACTGTCTACCTCTGCGGTGAGTTTTGTAATATTTGGTTTTATTTTCGCCTTTTCTGACTTTGATGCAACTGAATATTTTGATTCTTCCTTTGACAGCTGCTGCTTCAGGTTATTAAGATCATCCAGCTGCTTGGGATAACCCTGGTTTTTTTTGAGAAGAATTCTTGCCATATACTGGTAGTCCTTCGGAATGATCCTATCAGGAGCCACTTCTTTGAACAGGGTCCTCATATATTCAAGGGCCTTGTCGTAATTTGGCGGATTTTTTTCATAATATGAATAACCTGCTATACGGTTCAGGTAAGTCCTCGATTTGTCCA
Source organism: uncultured Rikenellaceae bacterium (assembly GCA_964472085.1). Lineage (GTDB taxonomy): Bacteria > Bacteroidota > Bacteroidia > Bacteroidales > VadinHA17 > LD21. Next base: position 22,171 of record CAYYIW010000029.1, read on the forward strand.
CAGCAAAAATATCCTGGACATTCTTGATAACCCCGTCATAGTCCTTCGCATAGAAAAGAGCGTTCACATACCTTATTTTTGCCGGTATGTTCCCGGCGGTAAGATCAAGGTATTTCTTAAAATACTCCTTGGCCTGGTCAAATCTTTGAGCCAGCAGGTATAACTGTCCAAGCTCACGATAGGCAGGAGCGTAGTTGGCATCCAGTTGAATAGCCTGTTCAAAATAAGGAATTGCAGCCTGCAGCGCACGACCCCTTACATAGATAGCCCCTATTTTCATGTTGGCCGTAGGTGATTCCGGATCAGCAAACTGTGCCTGGTTGTAATAATAAATTGCTTTTGAACCGTCATTGACCAGGTTGTAAATATCGCCTGCAATCAGATTAACATCCAGATTCATGTTATCAATTGAAAGAGCTTGCCTGATAAGAGGCAGGGCAAGGGTTGTGTCAACCTGGTCCTTATTGATATATGACTCCGCAATTTTCGCCAGTATAAATGCATATCGTGGTGCCGGTGGATTAATTCTCCTGAGATTTCTGTATGGAAGAAGGAAACTTTTTGCCTTTGCCCTCATCTCATCGGCAGTTTTATCATCACCAGTCAGGTAAGCTATTTTTGCAAGACCTACATAGTTAAGAGGATCATCGGGATTTGCATCAACACCTTTCTGGTATATGTCCTTTGCTTCCTTTGCTACAACAGTCAGCGAATTGGAGATTGTGTCTGAATAGTAATCTGCCAGGTAATTCTCGCCCTGGTAGAAATAGAGATCTCCGTTTGATGGATCTTTATTGATAAGTTCTTTGAACATTGCATCTGCCTTCTCATATTGTTCACTCCTGGTCAGATGAATGGCTTCATTGAGATCCTGCGCCTGGCTGCTAAACGCAAAAACTGTCAACAGTACTGCCAGCATCCCGACTGGCTTCATTAATAAACGTTTCATAGTTATCCTTAATTTGATGGTATTTTAAGTATAATTTACGTATCCAAATATCTTCAATCTATATTCAAATTCCAAATTTCTCTTTTTAACACAAGTAATAGTAGTCTAATGATTTATCTGAACAAGTCTTATAGGCATTGTGGCCGGTACCAGTCCGGATTTAAGTACGATACGCTGACCCTGTTCTCCGCATGCAAAGCTTATAAAGCCAGTTCCGAGCCCGGCGAATGTCTCTCTTGATATCAGATATACTTCTCTTACAAAAGGATACGATTTGTCATAAATAAATCCCTGCTGCGGACGATAATACGATCCGTCATTGACGAACTGCTGCGATACGGCAACAACATTAATCTTATTAATAAAGCTCATGCTTAACGAATCGCGTTTGTTGCTTATCCAGTTGACGCTCACTATACCCAGGGCATCCGGATTCCTTGAAACAAAGTTAATGACCTCCGGATTACTGTGAACCGCAAAGAAGTTGGATCCCAGCGTATCTTTAATATCAAACTGGTCCTTGAAATACCGTATATTGCCCGACTTGGTGTTGTCAAAGATAACCCGTATTTCACCAAGCCTGGATTTCGGATTGATCTCATTCCAGTTCTTTATCTTTCCGAGGAAAATATCCCTGACTGTATTGTATTTCATCAACGAATCCAGATTCTCCTTATTCGTTACGAGAGCCAGAGCATCATATGCAAAAGTAGTGGTACGTGCAACTACAAGCGTATCACGGAGGTACTGTATCTGAGCATCGGTAAGTTTCTTGCTTGTAACAATCACCTTGGTAGAATCGTTCATGAAGTCATTAATGACATCGAATTCCGGCTTATATTCTGCCTTTATCTTAGCATTCGTGTACAAATGAGTAAAAGTAAAAACCTCGGTTTCTATAAGCGGCTGAAATGACTCATCTGCTATGATCTTTATATTACCTCTTGTCGGTGTTTCATTAGTTGCAGTTCTTCCCATGCACGATACCATGAGCGGGACAACTACCAGCAAAGTAATAATGATTGTTGCTAAAGATTTATTTTTTCGTTCTTTATTCACCTTTTTAAAGATTGAAAAAGTCATGTTCCGGCTCGCAATAATAATAAAATTTTGAATAAGTGATGCTCTCTTCATATTCTTAAAATTTTGTTTGTGTTATTATTATCCTTTGTTTAATTACTGCAAAGTATGTGCCAATGCACTTTATAGTAATGAATAATATATGTATAACAACTTTTAAATGCCCAGAAAATTTATTTTCAATTATTATCGTTCTTAGTGAAAAATGCCTCAATTATACTTGTTACAGTTCTGTATGCCCTGTACAGGCCATAGAATATAAATGCAACACCCGCTATTACACGAACCGGTTTATCTAGGGAACTTCTGTCCGAGAAGAATACAAAATAAACTCCGGCTCCAAGATATAATAATACCAGGAATATTGAAAAAATAGCCGTGAGCTGTCGCATCAGTCTGCTTTCATTCATATTAAATAAAATTTATCCAAATAAACAAAAAATCAATTTATTATCAAAATTAAACTAAAGATTTCGTTGAATTTTTTTTTGTTTTTTTAACATTGTTTCACTTAACAGGAGTGAGCTGTCTCCATAACTAAGAAATCTGAAGTTGTTATCGAGTGCATATTTATAAATCTTTTTCCATGATATGCCTGTCCAGGCAGACACAAGCAGCAGGAGTGTGCTGCCCGGCTGATGAAAATTTGTTATCATTCCGCTTATCATCCTGAACCTGTAGCCGGGTATAATTATCATGCTGGTTGAAGCAGCCAGGACATACTGATTATTCTCAAGCAATTTATCAAGAACAGCTTCCAGGGCATCTTTAACAGAAATATCCTGGTTCAGATCATAGGCTTCCCACTGGTCAAGGTGCAATGCCCCTTCATCAGGGATTGATCTGTCGAGCAGTTTAACCCCGGTCCAGTAAAGGCTTTCAAGAGTCCTGACAGTGGTGGTTCCCACTGCAATGAGCCTTTCCCTTTGCTCAAGAAGTATTTCAATAGTTTCTGGAGTTATAAAATAATGTTCACAGTGCATTTTATGCCCTTCAATGTTCCTGGATTTCACAGGACGAAAGGTCCCTGCACCTACATGAAGTGTTATGCTGGCCGACATGATTCCGTTATTCAAAAGCCTGTCGAGAAGCTGCCGTGTAAAGTGAAGTCCGGCAGTTGGTGCTGCAACTGATCCATTAATGGCAGAATAGACAGTCTGATATCTGAGACGATCATCTTCAGAATCCTTCCTGTTGATATAGGGTGGAAGCGGAACATGTCCTGCAGCTTCCAGGACTTCACTGAAACTGATATTTTCATCCTGCCATCTGAACCTGATTCTGAACGCATCACCTTCGGCACATACTTTTTCTGCCATGAGAAGGAACCTGTGTCTTCCTGAACCAACTGATAATGACAATATTTCCTTTTTCCATTTTTTCAGGTTGCCTACCATGCATTTCCATTCTACAGTTCCGTATGATGAAAAAGACTGATCATACCCGCTGGGTAAAAGAGGTTCGAGACAAAGTATCTCTATTGCTGCTCCGGATTCTTTTCTGAACAGCAACCTGGCCTGTACTACCCTGGTATTATTGAATACCAGTAATGATCCGTCGGGCAGGTAATCCCCTATGTTTTTGAAAGTGTCATCGGCTATGGTTAAAGTGTCGTAAATCAGTAACCTGGAGTTATCTCTTTCTTTAACAGGATGTTGTGCGATCCTTTCAACGGGAAGATCATAGTTATATTCAGACAGATCAATCTCAGTCATTACTTTAATTTCTCAATTTGCAGCTGCAATGTCTGTTGTACTTACACGAAAAATATACCTTTTAATATATGGTAAATGTTTAAACTGATTTTTCCACTGCAAAAATAACTATTAATGAATCGCTGATATCAATTCACGTTAATTATTTAACTTTGCAGTGCAGCAGGCTGTTTCATCGCTCTGTCTTATCAGGGAGGAAAGTCCGGGCAACGAAGGGCACCATGCTTCCTAACGGGAAGATATCCGCGAGGATATAGTAGTGTAACAGAAAATAACCGTCACAGTTTGTGTGATAAGGGTGAAAAGGTGAGGTAAGAGCTCACCGGTCCCTGTGGTGACACAGGGAGCCGTACACCTTATGGGTTGAAAGACCATGTATACCGGCGCTGAGGGCGGCCCGTCCGATGCCGGGGGGTAGGTCGAATGATCGCGGCAGTGATGCAGCGACAAGATAAATGATGAAAGTGGTCCCGCAATCTCTAGAAGAAACAGGGACCAGACAGAATCCGGCTTACAGGCCAGCTGCACAAAATAAAGCAGTGACACTTTAATTATGTGCCACTGCTTTTTAGTTGTATTCTAAACTGCTTTTAATTGATTACTTGTGGGTATGTAATTAGTACTATTGTTTAATTGTGAAAATGCTGTCATCCATAGGCACGTTTATCTCAACCTTGTCGAAAGCAATTGTAAATTCCATCCCGTTTGCCGATGTGGTGGTCCTCATCGGAATAAATACCCCGTTGTTTTCAGTATAATCTGTCATGTATGAATCGGCTGTCATACTCATACCTCCCTGGTTTATGGTTGTACTTGTTTTTAAGATAAGATACTTGTCCTTGTCTACAAAAAGATCAATCTTGTTGCCGCCGTCGAGCGCAGCCTCTATTTTGAAAACAGGTTTGCCGTTAACATTATCATCTCCAAGAAGTGTAAGTTTCCCTTCCTTTAAATAATTGGCAAGGTAATCCTGGAAAAGGTTATTGTTCTCAATCTGTTTGATCTGCTCCGGGCTCATTTCAACGGGTTCGGTGGAACCTGTCATGGGATTGACTGCATAACCCTTTGTGCCATCGAATGCAGATACTATTTCCTGCCCGTTAAAGTTGGTCACACTTTTGATTTTATCAGGCTTTTTCATCCATAGTTCCATGGGCATTTCCATTCCCATCATCGACATCTTTCCTGTTATCTTAATTGTGGAAAGTGCTGATATCTGGTCATACTTATTTGCAGCGGAGTACTTTTTAACAATTTCCTCAAGTGTCTGTGCATTTAGTGAAGTGACCAGTATTATACCGGCCAGTGCAGTTACTAGTTTTTTCATTTTTCAGGTTTTTATTATATGTGATTAAAGGAATTTATTGTTTGTCGTAATGCAACGAGCCTCTTTAGCAGCCTGTCCATATCGGCCAGCCTGAGCATATTGGCTCCGTCCGATAAAGCGACTGACGGATCGGGGTGAGTCTCGATAAAAATACCATCGGCTCCAACACTTATAGCTGCTTTGCCTATAGTCTCTATCATTTCAGGATTCCCTCCTGAAACACCTGAGTCCTGGTTAGGCTGCTGTAGTGAATGAGTTATGTCCATAACAACCGGGTACCCTGTTTTTTGCATTACAGGTATGTTCCTGAAATCAACAACAAGGTCCTGGTACCCGTACATATTGCCCCTGTCAGTTAACATAATATTATCGTTGCCGGCATCTTTTACTTTCTCCACAGCAAATTTCATCGACGCCCCGGAAAGGAATTGTCCTTTCTTGATATTGATCCATTTCCCGGTTTTCGCAGCTGCTGTCAGCAAGTCTGTCTGTCTGCATAAAAATGCCGGTATCTGAAGTATATCAACATATTTGGCGGCCATACCTGCTTCATCGGGATTATGAATATCGGTAATCACAGGTACTGAATATTTTTCCCTTACGGCGGCAAGTATCTCGAGAGCCCTGATGTCACCAATCCCGGAAAATGAGTCTTTTTTTGACCTGTTGGCTTTCCTGTATGATGATTTGAAGACATAAGGAATGCTGTACTTTACCGAAAGTTCAGCAAGGTGATCTGCAGTACCAAAAACGATCTCCCTGCTTTCAACAACACACGGACCTGCAATCAGAAGAAAATTTCCTGATGCAGTAAATTTTATACCGGGAATGTTAATCACAGCTTTTGACATATATGAAACAAAAATATAAAATTAATTGAAATTGTTAATTTCTATATTAAGATTTTTGGCTATTGTATTAAGATTTGTAAATCAATGATTTATATGTGATAATATATTAATTCCCGGGAATAATGATTAAGAATAATAATCTCATCTATTTGTCATATTTATAAATATCTTTCCACATACCGGACAACCTTTTCCTGAGATCTTCCTCCCTGGGATTGGAGCCTGGTTCATAAAAGATATTTCCCCTGAGTTCTTCGGGAAGGAAGTAGTCTTTCACAAAGTTACCTGAATAGCTGTGAGCATATTTATAGTCTTGTCCGTATCCAATATTTTTCATTAATGAAGTTGGTGCATTCCTGATATGAAGGGGAACCGGCAGGTCGCCTGTATTATGCACTGTTTCAATGGCTTTCTCAACTGCCATATAGGTTGAATTGCTCTTTGGCGAAGTAGCAAGGTAAACAGCTGCTTCAGATAGTATAATTCTCGATTCAGGCCAGCCGATCGCATTAACCGCCTCAAAGCAGGCCTGAGCCAGCAGAAGTGCATTTGGATTAGCCAGCCCTATATCCTCTGCAGCCAGGATGAGCATCCGTCGTGCAATGAATTTGGGATCTTCCCCACCTTCGACCATACGGGCAAGCCAGTAAACGGCTGCATTAGGATCACTACCCCTAAGTGATTTTATGAAAGCTGATATTATATCGTAATGTTGTTCCCCGTTTTTGTCATACATGGCGAGGTTTTTCTGTACCTGTCTCAGCACTTTTTCATTATTTATGATAATCCTGTCTGACGATGCCTCATCCGGACCTGCACTGATAACAAGTTCCAGGGCATTATACAGCTTCCTGGCATCACCTCCTGAAACGCGAAGAAGTGCTTCGTATTCCTCTATTATAATATTCATCCGTGATATCTCGGTGTCTTTTTTCAGGGCTTTGTCAACAAGACTGATAAGTTCTTCTGATGTCAGAGGATTCATTACATATACCTGACATCTTGAGAGGAGAGGAGATATTACCTCAAAAGAAGGATTCTCCGTCGTAGCTCCTATTAAGGTTATCACTCCCTGTTCCACTGCACTCAGTAATGAATCCTGCTGGGATTTATTGAACCTGTGTATCTCATCAATAAAAAGTATCGGGTTGGGATGGTCAAAAAACTGTTGTTTTTTAGCCTTTTCTATTGTCTCACGTACATCCCTGACTCCTGAATGGACGGCACTCAAGGGGAAAAAAGGTCTTTTAAGAGTATTGGCTATAATTCCGGCTATCGTTGTTTTGCCTACTCCGGGAGGGCCCCATAATATAAATGATGGAATATTGCCCGATTCAATTAGCTTTCTCAGCACAGCATCTTTCCCGACAAGATGTTCCTGTCCGCAAAAATCATCGAGCCCCCTTGGTCTGAGCCTTTCAGCAAGTGGTTGGTTGACCGGCATATCATAAATTCTTTGCGTAAAAGTAATAAAAACATCCTTGTAACAGTATATTATAATTAAGTGCTATATTATATCACTTGTTTTATTTATTATTGTACCCGGCATGAGTACCTGTGTTATTTTATTTGTCTATTAAGTTATGAAAAGGGTTATTTTGTTTTTTCTTACGCTTGCACTATTGACAGGCTGCTCCGTATTTACAAGCAGGAAAGATCCCGGTCTTAAGGAAGGTCGGGGTATAGTTGCCGACAGTGGCATGGTTGTATCAGCTCATCCTTACGGATCACGTATTGGGGCAGAGATTCTGCATTCAGGAGGCAATGCTGTTGATGCAGCGGTAGCTACAGGTTTTGCACTTGCTGTTTGCTATCCTGAGGCAGGCAATATAGGCGGCGGCGGATTTATGCTGATAAGGTTTGCGGACGGAAAAACGGACCTCATAGATTTCCGTGAGAAGGCGCCACTTGGTGCAACACATGATATGTATCTCGATAATTCAGGTAATGTAATAAATGGACTGAGTACCGCCACAGGTCTTGCAACTGGTGTCCCTGGATCGGTTGACGGGTTGTATACAGCTCAGACAAAGTATGGTAAACTGCCTTTCAGGGAGGTGATCCAGCCTGCTATAGACCTGGCTGAAAATGGTTTCATCCTGACAGAAGAGCAGGCTTCCGGATTAAACCACAACAGGCAGACTTTTATTGACAGGAATCCTTCAGGATCACCTTTTGTCAGGGACTCTTTGTGGCATGCCGGGGACATCCTTGTTCAGAAAGACCTGGCGGAAACCCTGAAGCATATAAGGGATAATGGCAGAGATGGATTTTATGCAGGGGAGACGGCAAAATTACTAGTCGGACAAATGAAAAAGGTCAATGGAATCATTTCTGACCTTGATCTTAGAGAATATAAATCAATATCAAGGAGACCGTTAGAGACTTCATACAGGGGATATGGAATTATTACAGTACCACCACCTTCGGGCGGAGGTATAACACTTATCCAGTTACTTGGGATGGTGGAACCCTATGATATAAAGGAATGGGGATTTCATTCGGCAAAAACCGTCCACCTGATGGTGGAGGCAGAGAGAAGGGCATTTGCCGACCGATCTGAATATCCGGGAGATCCCGATTTTGTTAAAGTCCCGGTGTCTGAACTTACAGACAGGGATTATCTGAAGGGAAGGATGAGTACTTTCAAGGAAGATAAAGCTTCTCTCTCGTCAGATATAAAAGCGGGTATGCCTGCCGGCTTTGAAAGCACCGAGACTACTCACTATTCAGTTGTTGATAAAGATGGCAATGCTGTTTCTGTAACTACAACTTTGAACGGATCTTTCGGTAACAGCATAGTTGTCGGGGGCGCGGGTTTCCTGTTAAACAATGAGATGGATGATTTTTCAGTCAAACCCGGATTTCCCAATATGTACGGACTGGTGGGGGGTGAAGCCAATTCAGTTCAACCCGGTAAAAGAATGCTGAGCTCCATGACACCCACAATAGTGGAAAAAGATGGAGCCCTTTTTATGGTTGTCGGTTCACCCGGAGGTTCAACAATACCGACAACTGTTTTCCAGGTACTGGTTGATGTCATAGATTATGGAATGGATATACAGGATGCTGTTGATGCAGGAAGGTTCCATCACCAGTGGCTGCCTGACTGGATCAACTACGAGAGCAAAGCCATTGACAGTCTTACAGCCGCACAGCTGACCACTATGGGACATAAACTGAGAATGGTAAGATCAATAGGTCGTACAAATGCTGTCATGGTGTTACCGGATGGGCGAAAAGAAGGAGGAGCAGACAGCAGGGGAGACAACTCAGCTTGCGGTTACTGAGCAATTTGGAGATCATAATTTTTAGTAAATTGCCTTAAATTTATTTTATTTAAAGAAATAAATTAATACTTTTAACAATTGAAATTAACATTTCAGCTAAACTCAGATTATTGTTATTGTACTTGAATACCTTCAGATATATTCAGTTATGAAAAAGACTCTGATTATTGTAGTTATCATTCTGGCGGTAATTATAGCCCTGCCCGTAATAAATCTTATACGATGGTCTTTTCAGGCTAAGAAGCCCATGGATATAATAATTGTGGATAAAACGGTACCCACGCTTGAAAGAGAACACCATAAGTCTTTTAACTGGATTCTGACCAATGGGAGGTTCGTAAAAAAGGGTAGTGAGACAAGTTATTCATTCAGAAAGGATTATTATGGTTTTTATCCTCTTCGTCCTCTGCGTGATAAGAAATGGGATAAAAAGAACCTGTCTCTTACTGACCTGATAAACCTGGCTGAAAAAAATGATGCAGTGTATTTTACAGATACTTACGGTGTATTTTTTAATGACTGGTACAGGGGAATAAGCAAAAGCCGCAGATCCAGGAAGATCTACGGCGGACTGAACAATAACGACAATCTCCTTATAAAAGAGATGAAAGACCGCAATAAACTTATCATCCTTGAGTATAATACATTCGATTACCCTACTCCGCCCTTCGAATCGGTAAGGATACAGCAAAGACTTGGAATATCATACGGCGGATGGACCGGAAAATACTTCAGTTCACTTGATACAACATCATATGATTTCCCGGTTTGGATGGCTGGTATGTACCGCAAGTCCTACATGAAACCCTGGAAATTTACAAAACCTGGGATTGTCCTGATAAATGAAAGATCAATTGTTGTCCTTGAAGAAGGTAAAAGCCTGACGGATGCGATGCCGCATATTGTAACAGATAAGGATAAAGTAGAAAAGTACGGTGTTGTCGGGTCAGTTGCATTTGACCACTGGTTTGATATAATCGATCCGATGCAGAATGAAATAATATCCAGGTTTTCATTATCCACTACCGCATCAGGAGATAGCCTTCTTGCCGCTAACAATCTTTCAAATATTTTTCCGGCAGCCATTAAAATGCCCGATCCGCAGAATGTTTACTATTTTTCAGGCGATTTTACAGATGCAGACATTCCTTACTGGACATCCAGATTTGAAGCTATTTCCAAACTCAAAGGAATTCTCTATTCACCCGATAAACCTGATGATGCACGAAGATTTTTCTGGTTGTATTACAAACCGTTGTTGCACACTATCTTAACAGATTATTATAATTCTGAAGTTGTTAAACAGTAGAAACAGTTCGAGCCTGTTTAATAAACCTGTCCAAAAGGATACACACTATTATTTTTTAAGAGCATTATACAGCACCACTGCAGGATGAAGTGCTGTTTTTCCCGTGCCATCCTTAATGTGATGTCTGCAACTTGTTCCGGGTGCACTTACTATAGTTTGTTCTTCTGCATTCCTGACCTGAGGAAAAAGGACAAGTTCACCTATCCTGTTTGATAATTCATAATGTTCCTTTTCATAACCAAACGAACCTGCCATTCCGCAACAACCTGATGGTATCTCTTTTACAGTATAGTTAGGTGGGATGGAAAGCATCGATATGGTGCTGGCTGAAGAAGCAACGGCTTTCTGCTGGCAGTGGGCATGCAGAATAACAGATCTTTTTTCATCGGTAAACAGGTTTCTGTCTATTCGTCCTGCCCGGAATTCGGCGGTAATAAACTCATCAAGCATAAAACTGTTTGATGCCAGGCTGCCTGCCATATCCTTAAGTTCTTCTCCCGCAAGATCGGGATACTCATCCCTGAATCCAAGTATTGCTGATGGTTCAATTCCTACAAGCGGCAGTTTTTCATTGATAATTCCTGAGAGACAAGTTATGTTCTTTCTTGCTTTTTTTCTTGCACTTCTCATAAGTCCCTTTGAGATAAAGGTTCTACCACTGAGTGTGTGATTTGTTGTTATAACCCTGTAATTAAGTGATGTAAGAAGCTGTATTGCCGCAATGCCGATTTCAGTATCGTTATAATCGGTGAATTCATCAATAAAAAGACATACCTGGCCTGAAGGATTGTCCGGATTCAGATGTTGAAGATTCCTGGCCGCCCATCTTCTCAGTGTGGTTTTATGGAGCAGAGGTATGGATCTTTCCCTTGCGAAACCGGTGATCCTTTTGATCAGCCCGGCAGTTATGCTGTTCTTTACAAAAAAGTTAAAGACTGAAGGTAATAGCGAGCCCAAACTGTTAACGGTGGTTATATAGGCAATAAGTCTTGTCCGGAGGGGAATGCCATGCCTGTCATACCAGTGCTGGAGAAACTCAGATTTAAGCTTGGCTATATCAACGCTTGACGGACATTCGGATTTGCACCCTTTGCAACCGAGACAGAGATCAAGCACTTCATATATCTCCCTGTGATCCCATGGATCTCCTTCTTTGCTCATAAATTCCCTTATCACGTTGGCACGTGCCCGGGTGGTTTTATCCTCATCACCTGTTGCCATATAGCTGGGACACATTATTCCACCTATAAGGGATGATTTACGACAGTCTCCTGACCCGTTGCAACGTTCCGCTGCCCTGATTATTCCATCACTGGCAGAGAAATCGAGTATTGTTTCAATCTCCTTTACCGGTTTTCCCGGAATATATCTCAGGTGGGAATTCATGGGAGGGGTATCGATTATCTTACCGGGATTCAATATATAACCCGGGTCCCAGCATTCTTTGATCTCTTTTATTAACCTGTAATTGTGTTCGCCAAGCATCATTGGAATAAACTCACCCCTGAGTCTTCCGTCACCATGTTCACCACTTAGGGATCCCCTGTATTTCTTTACAATTCTGGCTGTATCTACTGCTATGCTCCTGAAAATTTCAACATCACCAGGATCTTTAAGATTCAGGACAGGTCTGATGTGCAGTTCGCCGGTACCGATATGCGCGTGGAATACGCTGTCCTTACCATATCCATCCAGCATATTCTCTATTTCGTCGATGTATTCGGGCAGTGCTTCCACGCTTACAGCTGTATCTTCCATAAGTGTGACAGGTTTGGGATCCCCTTTCATATTAGCCAACACACCAAGTCCTGCTTTTCGGAGGTCCCATACCCTTGCAATATCGTTACCCTTTACAACAGGAAATGAATAGCCGTATCCGGCAGCCTCCATATCCCTTATCATACCAGTTGTATCCCTGTCAATATCCTCTTCTTTGTCCCTTGCAAACTCAACTATAAGTATTGCTCCAGGTTGTCCGTCAATAAAGAACCTGTTTTTTCTCTGGCTAATATTACCTTCTGTCAGTTTCAATATACGGTTATCCATCATTTCCACTGCAGATGGTCTGTGCTTCAATGCAATGAGGTTGGCCCTGAAAGCCTGGTTCCGTTCGGCTAAATGAACACATACCAGGGCTTTAACCGGAGGTGGCAGGGGAACCAGGTTGAGCTTTATCTCAGTGGTGACGGCAAGAGTACCCTCAGAACCGGCAATGATCTTAGAGAGGTTAAATTTCCTGTCTGATTTTTCATTGAATACTTCCGAATCGAGAAGCAGATCAAGTGCATACCCGGTATTCCTTCTGGATACCTTCGGATCGGGATATCCTTCAGCTATTTCCTGCTGGTTTCTTTTATCACTTAGGATGCTGTTAATATTCCTGTAAATATTACCTTCCAGGTTATCAAGTTTCAGCTTTTTTCTGAAATCCACTTTCCCAAGCGGTCCGAATACAGCTTCTGACCCGTCACTCAGGAGGGTTGTGATCTCCAGAGTATGTTCTCTTGTGGATCCGTATACAAGAGAATGAGAACCACATGCATTATTCCCAAGCATACCCCCGATATTGCACCTGTTAGCCGTAGATGTCTCAGGACCGAAATACAGGCCGTAAGGCTTAAGGGAAAGGTTAAGTTCGTCAAGAACAACTCCGGGTTCAACTTTTACCCACATGCCTTCCCTGTTTATTTCAAGGATGTGGTTCATATAACGGGAAATATCAACAACGATACCTTTTCCCACTACCTGGCCTGCTAAAGATGTCCCTCCGGCTCTCATTATTATGCTCTGCCTCATCTTTCCTGCAAACTGTATAATTTTTCCCAGGTCTGATTTGGTTTTTGGCCATATCACGGCTGTCGGTTTCTCCCTGTAAACAGATGCATCGGTGGAATATATTGTCGTGGTAATATCATCATACCTGAGGTCGCCTTCAAGTATCTCTCCAAGTTCATTTAATGCCGTTAATATATTATCCATTTTTGCTTCTGATTTGGACTGCAAATTTATGAAAATGATTCATAAATGATTTTTCAGAGCACCTTTTGGTGAAAATATTTTTAAAAAAAGAATAATCCTGATATTAATCATGTTAATCAAAATTGTTTAATAGGACTTTTTTTTCGTACATTTAACAAATTATTTCGAATATCTTAAAACGTTGATACACAATGGAATTATTAGCTCATATTAAACAAAATGCCAAAAAACAAAATATGAGGATTGTCCTCCCGGAAGGTTATGAAGAAAGGACAGTCAGGGCAGCGGATCAGGCTTTGGAGGAGGGAATTGCACAGATAATCCTTATTGGTGATCCGGAAGAGATAAGGGTACATGCTTCAGGACTGGGATTAAAGAATATTTCAAAAGCCACTATTGTTGATCCGCGATCGCATGAAAAGAAGGATCATTATATTGATTTGATGGTTGAACTTAGGAAGAATAAAGGAATGACAAGGGAGGAAGCTTCAAAACTCATTGAGGATCCTCTTTACCTTGGAGTTTTGATGATAAAAAACGGAGATGCTGATGGGGAGGTATCAGGAGCGGATCATGCAACAGGTGATGTTCTGCGACCTGCATTCCAGTATGTAAAGACTGCTCCGGGTATTACTGTTGTCTCCGGAGCTTTTATTATGATATTACAGGATAAGCATTTTGGCGAAAATGGGGTGATAATATTTGCTGACGGTGCGGTACATCCCAATCCTACAGAGAATGAGCTGGCGGAGATAGCAATAGCATCTGCTCATACAGCCAGGGCAATTGCCGGGATGGAACCCAGGATAGCGATGCTCAGTTTCTCAACAAAGGGCAGTGCCAGGCATGAGATGGTTGACATGGTTGTAAACGCCACCCGGATTGCAAAGCAAATGGCTCCGGATCTGCAGCTAGATGGTGAACTGCAGGGAGATGCAGCGCTTGTGGAAGCCATAGGAAAAAGCAAAGCTCCGGGCAGTCCCATAGCAGGTAAGGCCAATGTACTGATCTTTCCTGATCTCAATGCTGGTAATATTGCCTATAAACTGGTTCAGCGACTCGCGCATGCTGAAGCCATAGGACCTATTCTTCAGGGTATGGCAGCCCCGATCAACGATCTGTCAAGGGGCTGTTCTGTAAGCGATATTGTCAGTATGATAGCAATAACATCTAACCAGGCTGCCGGTTTGAAGAAATAAAAGTCATGGTTAAAAATAATATGATGCTTAAGCATTAGGGATCAAAACACATAATTAACAATGGAAGAGAATATTGAACATCTTGAGGATTATGGATTATCGGAGCAGACGCGGTCAAAAACATTATTCTCGCGTGTAGGGATTGTAGGAGCAGGGACTGTCGGACAAAATATTGCAAGAATGGTCAGCTCCAGGGGGCTCGATGTGGTTATTCTTGAGGTAACACAGAAAAAGATCGATCAGGCTTACGAAGAGCTGGCAAAGGAACTTGACAGGATGATCGAACGCTGGGGCATGACAAATTCCGAGAAACTTGGTATTTTGTCGCGTATAAAGGGAACACTCAATTATGAGGACTTAAAGGACTGCGATATTGTTATTGAGGCAATAAAGTCATCAACACGCGAATTAAGTCGTGATATCAGGGAAGCCATTCTTAAGAAAATTGAGCTCCACGTCGGCAGGGATACTATAATAGCCACTAACTCAAGTACACAGGTTATTACGGAACTGACAGCGGACCTGACCTATAAGGACCGATGTGTCAGTTTCCACTTCCTGACACCCGAGGCAGATGCCAGGGTTGTTGAGATAGTTAAAGGTCTGTACACTTCAGATGAAGCTTATGAGAATACTCTAAAATTTGCTAACCTTATAGGAAAGAAGGTAGTCCCTGTTAAGGAATCTCCCGGTATTATCAGTACACGTCTATTTGTTCCTCTGATAAATGAAGCATGTGAGATATTAATGGAAGGAGTAGGCTCAATGGAAGATATAGACCTTACAATGAAAGTTGGATTCGGTCTTCCGCTGGGACCGTTCGAGATGGCCGATAAGATAGGGCTGGATAAGATATTGCGGTGGTGTGAGAATCTTTATGATGAGTTCGGAGATCTGAAATATAAATCCTCTCCTCTCCTTAAAAAGCTTGTAAGAGCCAACCAGTGGGGAAGAAGGACCGGAAGGGGATTCTATGAATATAACGACGGCGTGAAAGTAGTAAAGGAGCTATCACATAATGAATAACAGCATCGTGTGATACCAAATTGAATAAAAACATCTTTTATAATGAAAATATTAGTTCTTAATTGCGGTAGTTCTTCCATTAAATATCAGCTTATCGATATGACTACCAATGTTGTTCTGGCAAAAGGGATTGTGGAGAAAATAGGCTTGAAGGGTTCTTTTTTGAAAAATGAACGGCATGATGGAGATAAAGTCAAACTTGAAGGAGAAATACTCGATCATCAGAAGGGAATTGAATACGTACTTGGATTACTTATAAGCGAAAAGAGGGGTGTGATAAAAGACCTGAAGGAAATAGATGCCGTGGGACACAGGCTGGTACATGGAGGTGAGACCTTTAAGGCAAGCTGTTACCTTGACGATGAAACCATAAAGGGAGTTGAGGATTGCGCAGATCTGGCTCCGCTTCATAACCCGGCAAACCTGAAAGGAATCAATGCCATGAAGAATCTGTTACCCGATGCTCCCCAGGTCGGGGTATTCGATACATCCTTCCACCAGACCATGCCTGACTACTCGTTTATGTATGCGCTTCCTTATTCGCTCTATAAAAAATATGGTATACGCCGCTATGGTTTTCATGGCACGAGCCACAGTTATGTTTCCAGAAGAGCCTGTGAAATACTTAAAGTGAAATATGATTCTGTAAGGATGATAACATGTCACCTGGGTAACGGAGCGTCCATTACAGCCATTAAAGATGGTAAATCGGTGGATACTTCAATGGGACTTACACCTGTTGAGGGACTGATAATGGGAACAAGATCGGGAGACGTGGATGCCGGTGCGCTTACGCTTATTATGGAAAAAGAGGAAATAAATTTTTCAGCACTGAATACACTGCTTAACAAGCACAGTGGTGTACTTGGCGTTTCCGGGATATCTTCTGATATGAGAGAGGTGGAGTCTGCAGCTTATGAAGGTGATAGCCGCGCTATCCTTTCTCTCCGGATGTATGAATACAGGGTGAGAAAATATATAGGAGCATATGCAGCAGCAATGGGGGGGGTTGAAGTTATTATCTTTACTGGCGGTATTGGCGAAAATGCATGGGAAACCCGTGAAAATATCTGCCGGGATTTCGAATTCCTCGGGATGAATTTTGACAAACATGCCAATGAGGGTTTACGTGGTAAGGAAGCTTTCATAAATACGGAAGATTCGAAGGTTAAGGTTATGGTGGTTCCGACAAATGAAGAATATGTAATAGCTTCCGAAACCCTTGAGATTGTGGAGAACAGGAAGCAGAGTAGTTAATATAAAAACAGGATTTATGGTGTTAAAAACCCTTAATGATCTTAAAAAACTGGTTGAAGGTGGTCCAAGAAAAAAGCTGGTACTTGCTGCTGCGCAGGATCAGCATTCATTGGGAGCTGTTGTAAGGGCGTGGAAAGCGGATATCATTGAACCTATTCTTGTCGGCGATAAGGAAACAATCCAGAATATCTGTACCGAGAACAATTATGACATTTCAGGGCTCAGGATAATCCATGAACCGGAGACTGATAAATCGGTTGAGATGGCTGTAAGGATGGTCAGCAGTAAACAGGCTGATATATTAATGAAAGGTAAAGTGGGAACATCAACCCTTCTTCGTTGCGTACTTAACAGGGAATGGGGATTAAGGACAGGTAACCTGTTGTCACATTTTGCCCTTTTTGAAGTAGAAACATATCATAAGGTGATAGCCGTTACAGATGTTGCAATGAATATTGCTCCTAACCTGAAAGACAAAATAGCCATTGTCAATAACTCGGTCAACTGTTTAAATAACCTGGGTTATGTGATGCCCAAGGTTGCCGTTCTGGGGGCTGTTGAGATGGTTAATGAGAATATGGAAGCAACACTCGATGCTGCACTGCTGTCAAAGATGAATCAGCGTGACCAGATCAGGAATTGTTTAATAGACGGCCCACTGGCCTTTGATAATGCTGTAAGCCTGGAGAGTGCAAAACATAAAGGGATAAAAAGTGATGTCGCCGGTGATACTGACCTGCTGCTGATGCCTGATATCGAGGTGGGAAACGTGCTGTATAAATCACTGGTATTCTTCGCAAAGGCCAAAGTTGCATCTATTATACTCGGCGCCCTGGTTCCGATAGTGCTGACATCCAGGTCTGACTCTGAGCAGGCTAAATTTGACAGTATTCTCCTGTCGGCAGCGGCCAGTAAGTGGTAAAAATATGATAACAAGCCTAAGACAGATGGAAGAAATGGTCCTGGGGCTTCAAAAGAAGCTTCGTGTAGCCGTAGCGTGGGCTCAGGATAGCAATACCATTGGCGCCATAGATGAAGCTGTAAAAAACGGCTTAATTGAGGCGGTTCTTATAGGTAAACCATCTGAAATTCAAAAAACCTGCATGGAGGGAAGGATTGATCCGGATAAATTTATGATTTCTTCCTGCGGGAATGAATATGAAGCCTCTCAAGAAGCCGTGAGAATGGCCCGCAATGGTGAGGCAGATATTATAATGAAAGGACTGGTGGGAACTGATAAGTTCCTTAAGGCAGTAATGGATAAGGAAAAGGGCATTATGATACCCGGTGCTGTACTGAGTTATGTAGCTGCTATCGAAGTTCCTGGTTATCATAAACTTATGTTTATAACCGATCCTGCAGTAATACCTTTCCCTGATCTTGACCAGAAGATATCAATGGCACGCTATGCTGTTGAGATGGCCGGTAAGTTCGGTATAGAGAAACCCAAAGTTGCGCTGATCGGTGCTTCGGAAAAAATGAGCAGGCATTTTAATAATTCGGTTGACTATGCAATAATGTGCAAGATGGCTGACAGAGGCCAGATAAAGAACTGTGTCATGGATGGTCCTCTTGATATATTTCTCGCCTGTGATAAGGGAAGTGCTGTGATAAAAGGAGTTAATTCTCCTGTTGATGGCGATGCCGATATACTCCTGTTCCCTTCTCTTGAATCGTGTAATCCATTTTATAAAGGACTGATGCTGTTTGGGAAAGGAGAACTGGCCGGTCTTATTAGGGGAACGGAGAAACCGGTTATTGTTATGTCAAGAAGTGAAAGTGAAAGATCAAAATATTACTGTATTGCGCTATCATGCCTGATGACCTGATTAAATAGCCGGGCTGACAATATGTAGTTCAGGTCCTTCAATAATTTGATTTATGGTAAAAAGATTGGTTCTGACAATAAATCCAGGTTCAACATCCACCAAGTTTGCTCTTTTTGAAGAAGGTATGCTGATGTTTGAGAAAAATCTTTCCCATACAACTGAAGAGCTGCAGCCCTTTAAGAAAATTGTTGATCAGTTTCAGTTCAGAAAAGATTTGATTATGAGCGAATTATTGAATAACGGAACTGACTTCAGCCGAATAAAGGCTGTGGTGGGAAGGGGAGGCCTTATCCGGCCTATTGAATCGGGTATCTACAAGGTTAATGACAGGATGAAGGAAGACCTGAGGTCGGGCTTGCTCGGAGAGCACGCAAGCAATCTTGGAGGGCTTATTGCTGATGAAATAGCATCCGCACTTCCGGGTTCTGAAGCATATATAGTTGACCCGGTGGTTGTGGATGAACTTAAGGAGGTAGCCAGGATATCAGGTCACCCGGCTATAAAACGTATATCAATCTTCCATGCTCTTAACCAGAAAGCCGTAGCCAGGCTGTATGCATCATTTGCAGGTAAGAAATATGAAGAACTGAACCTGATAATTGCTCACATGGGAGGAGGAGTCAGTGTGGGTGCGCATGAAAAGGGCAGGGTAGTGGATGTTAATAACGCTCTTAACGGTGATGGCCCCTTTTCTCCCGAACGTGCGGGCGGACTTCCTTCAGGGCAGCTGGCAGACCTGTGCTTCAGCGGCAAATTTACTCATGCGGAAATCAGATCGATGCTTACAGGTAAAGGAGGGATGGTTGCATATCTTGGGACAAACAACTTTATGGAAGTATGCCGGCGCGCAGGTGAAGGCGATGACAGGGCCGCACTGATAAGAGATGCATTTGTTTACCAGGTCGGAAAGGCTGTTGGTGCTTTGGCTACAGCCCTTAAGGGAAAAGTTGATGCAGTTATTCTTACCGGAGGCATTGCCTATCAGGAAGATAC
Organism: uncultured Rikenellaceae bacterium; assembly: GCA_964472085.1. GTDB lineage: Bacteria > Bacteroidota > Bacteroidia > Bacteroidales > VadinHA17 > LD21. The sequence goes on from CAYYIW010000029.1 coordinate 41,975, forward strand.
AGTGAACCTTATTAAGCCGTTGATTGACTTTATAGCTGACGTAGTTGTCTACCCTGGGGAAGATGAGATGGAGGCTCTTGCTTATAATGGCCTCCTGGCACTCGACGGCAAAATTGAGATCAAAACATATTGATTACTGCTCCTGTCTTTTTCCTATTACGGGTTGTTCACTGCTACCGGTAAGATTTTGCCATTAAAAAAACGGTGCCCGTTTACAGCGAAATATAAAATGAATTCTGCTATTGACCCGGCATCAACAGGAGCCTTGTAGCCAGGGAAGGCTTCTTCAAGCATCTCCGTCTGCACAGCTCCCAGGGCCAGGCAGTTAACACTTATGCCCGAATCCGCAAACTCACCGGCAAGACATTCCGTGAGATTTGCTATCGCTGACTTGGCAGCACTGTAATATGACATCCCGGGATATTTTGAGGCTCCCTGAAATCCCCCCATGCTTGAAATATTCACAATATGGGATCCTCTGTTCATATATGGTATCATGGTTCTGATCAGGGCTGCCGGGCCAAAAAAGTTTGTCTCCAAAATCAGCCTGGGTTCTTCGTATGAAAAATCCATGAAGGGTTTCTTTATAAGTAAACCTGCCGTATTGATCAGTATGTCTGTCCTGTCAAAACATTCCCTGACTTTCTCAAGGAAATAACCTGAGTGCTTATCAAACTCAGAAATATCTATGCGTACAGGAAATATGTTCTCATATTTAACCGATAATTCTTCCAGAGCCTCATTGTTCCTTCCGGTAATTATTACAAGGTTGCCGTTGTCTTTTGCAAACTGTTGCGCTATCTCCCTGCCTATGCCTCGGGTTCCTCCGCTTATAATGATATTCATGGTTCCTGCACGTTATGAAAAATTTTATTACTAAGATATTTATAAATAGTTCATATTGGAAATAATTATTTAATAATAGTATTTAAATTAATAAATCATTTGTGTGATATTTATTACATATATTAAGATATACGGCTATATTTGCGAATAATTAAATATATATTTTACATTATATTTATAAAGTTAAAAATCAGTTTTATAGCCTTGCTGGTTTGAAGAGCGCAGGCTGATCAAAAATTCAACAGACATGATAAAGAACAAAGTGGCTATAATTGGTTGCGGAAACATCGGATTATCTTTATTGCATGGATTCCTGGCGGAAGGTGGCATTGATCCGGGTGATATTACCGTGACGCGGAGAAACACCGGGGAACTTGAATCCCTGGGGAGTACCGGGATTACTATTACATCAGATAACGTAAGTGCAATTGGAAAGGAAGGCATAATAATTATTGCCGTTAAGCCTTATAATTTTTTTGGGATACTTGATGAACTGAGGAATCATATTGATCCTGAAAAGCACACCCTTATTTCAGTAACAGCAGGTGTCGCCATAGGTCAGATAGAGGAAAAAACAGGAAATGAGATAAAAATATTCAGGGCAATGCCCAATATATCTGCCAGTGTTGGAAAATCAATATCGTGTATAAGTCATAACGAGGCCGGAAGGATTGCTGCCGGGACAGTAAAGGAGCTTTTTGATCATATCGGTGCCACCATGGCAATTGAGGAGGACCTTATGGAATCCGCCACCATACTGGGAGCATGCGGGGTAGCATTTGTCCTGAGGTTCATCAGAGCCATGATCCAGGGAGGGATACAGATAGGTTTTGACGCAGCTACTGCAAGTGTCATAGTCAACCATACAGTAAAAGGTGCAGCCGAATTACTTATTGAAAGGCATCAGCATCCTGAATTTGAGATCGATAAGGTTACAACTCCTAAAGGGTGTACAATTGTGGGACTTAATGAAATGGAGCATAATGGTTTCAGTTCCTCACTCATAAGGGGTATCGTGGCTTCATTTGAAAAAATAGAAAAATAAGTTTATAATAAGCTTATATACAGGAATATATGATAGTTAATATGAAGTCATGATTAACTTAATGTTAAAAGATGATTACCGGTATATTATTACGTGATATTTTTCGTTTATTTGTACAGTTAAGTAAATAGATGATGAAATAAAATAAATCCGGTAGTGATGACCCATTTTAGTTTTGTAAGTTTTAAGGGGAGAAAGCTGGCATGCCTGTTGTTCATAGTATTATTTTATTTGTCCGGTCTGACGGTTTACGGACAGAGGTTAAGGAATGATGATACTCCTCCTCTCAAAGAGAGACTTTTTTTCGGTGGTAACATGGGTTTACAGTTCGGAACCATTACTGATATTCAGATCGCACCTGTTGCCGGCATATGGCTTCGTCCCAAAATTGCAGTAGCCCTTGGACCAGATTATCATTTTTTTAAATACCGGGACCTGAAGACTGATATATATGGCGGAAAAGCATACCTGGAATTTGTTGTAATACAGAATATTAACAGGTTCATACCATTAGGGGCCAATACAGGTATATTTCTGCATCTTGAAGATGAGATGCTAAGCCTTGAATCCTCTTTCTGGAAAGAACAAAATACATATAATTCAAATCGCTTCTATATTAATACTGTCCTGGCTGGTCCCGGAATAAGCCAGCAAATAGGCAGGAGGGCATCATTGAACCTGATGTTTCTCTGGGTTTTAAATGACTCAGGGTATGGAATATACAGCAATCCGGACTTCCGTGTAAGTTTTACATTCTGACAGAAGTGTGCCCGGAAAATCAATTTGAGTTTTATCTGCCATTTTTTTGAATTATATTTGCGCCTTGAACTTTTCGGACAAGGCTCTGATGTTCTTGCTGAAAATTTTAGAATGCCGGCTGGCAGGTAATTTCTTTTTACTGTGTGATTTTTTGTTAACCGGATTAATACTAAATATTTAAAGCTGATGAAAGTTGAGAAAAACAAAATGGTTTCCCTTGTATATGAGCTAAGGGAAAGAGATTCAAACGGAAGGATAATTGAGGTTCTGAAGGAATCACATCCTTTGTCGTTTGTTTTTGGAACCGGACGTCTTTTGCCGTATTTTGAATCCGGTATCAACGATCTGCAGACAGGTGATAATTTTGATTTCACACTTGCTGCGGGGAATGCATACGGAGAAAGAAGGGAGGAGTTAATTGTTGATGTTCCTATCTCGGTTTTTGAATCTGAAGGTAAACTTAATGAAGATATATGCCGCGTGGGGAATGATGTGCCAATGATGGACACCAATGGAAACCCCTTAAACGGAGTTATAAACGAAATAAGCGATACTGCTGTGAAGATGGATTTCAATCATCCTATGGCAGGTGTCGATCTGTATTTCACCGGTAAGATCATTGAAGTACGTGATGCCACCGCAGATGAAATTGCAGGTACAACACACTCCTGTTCCTCATGCGGAAGCTCTGATGATCACACCTGTTGTTCAGATGATAGTTCCGGATGTTCCGGTTCGTGCAATTAGATATTAGCAGTCTGTAAAGTATTTCGCAACGGCTGTCACTTAATCTGTCATACCTTAAGGTCTTCACCTTCCGATTTGGCAATTATTACAGCGCAGCACGTATCACCGTATACATTCACGGAAGTACGGAACATATCAAGTATCCTGTCAACTGCAAGTATCAGCCCTATGCCTTCAAGAGGCAGACCTACAGCTTTCAGAACAACCGCCATCATTACCAGTCCTGCCATAGGGATCCCGGCTGAACCGATGGCAGCAAGAAGAGCTGTGAATACTACGATAAGCTGCTGTGCGAAGCTGAGATCCACCCCGTAGGCCTGTGCAATAAAGACAACGGCCACGCATTCATATAAAGCTGTGCCGTTCATATTAATAGTAGCACCCAGGGGTATGGTAAAGCTGGCTATCTTGTTGGATACACCGTCTTTATCCTCAACAGCTTCCATGGTCAGGGGAAGCGTTGCATTTGATGAGGAGGTTGAAAAAGCTGTAAGCAGCGGTGTTACCATATTTCTCATGTGCCTGAACGGTTTGGCCTTCCCGATGATCCTGACCAGGAGAGGCAATGTTACAAAGGCATGTATGATGAGACTCGACAGGACGGCTATTACATATAATCCCAGCCTGCTTATGACTTCACTTATCTGGTTCCCCATTTCTACCTGCTGTGCTATCACCTTTGCGGTGATGCTGAAAATTCCGATAGCTGTAAACCTTATCACAAACAGGGTGATTTTCATTATGACGTCCAGTCCGGCATTCAGTACATCCATCAACAGAACCTGTGGCTTGTGGCTGAGCTTTGTGAGGAAAAATCCGGACAGGATGGCAAAGAATATGACTGACAGCATCTGGCCCTGAGCCATGGCCTCAAAAATATTGGTGGGAACAATCTTTATGAGAGTCTGTCCGAAGCTATCGGATAGAGCAGAAAGATTTTCAACAGGCATCTTGAATCCCAGATCAGCTCCAATCCCGGGTTTTATTGTCGAAACAAAGAAAAAACCAGTTACTATTGCAAGAAAGGTCGACAACACATAGAATCCAAGAGTTTTCAGACCCAGTCTTCCAAGATTACCTCCCGATCCCACACTTGCAACCCCTGTTGAAATCGAGAGAAGTATCAGGGGGACAATTATCATATTTAGTGCCCGGAGAAAAATATCACCTGCCCAGTTGGTATAGATTGCCTTGTCATGGAAGAAATAACCGAAAAAGCCTCCGGCAACCAGGGCTATGATGATCTGAAAGTGGAGTGGGAGAGAAAATCGTTTTTTTGGCATAGGTTGGTTTTTGTTTTTAAAGAAATACAATCTAAAGGATAAAACTATGGAAAACTTATTTTTTTTATTAACCTCTTCAGAGTTGCATATTTGAACCCTGCCCGTACTCCCCGTGAGGATTTTCTGATTTAAAGCAATCCTGCAAGATTTACCCCCGTAAATACTAAACTAAAACAGTTACGTTTACAAATGTATACAGATAAGAAGGGTTACATCTGTAATCAACAGGAAATACTCAAGATAATTACATTTATAAACAAAGACAGATTTTGAATGGCATTACATTTGTAAATATTATTCTATCAAATATCTGATATTTCTTATATAATTATAAATCAACTATATAAATAGATTATCTGGAGTATAAAGCCAGGTATAATTGTAAGTATAGCTATGCTGGTCCCCAAAAAATTTAGAAAGTTAGCTTTAAAAGCTTTATGCCAGACATATATGGAGCTAATATCAACTATTACTGTAATCTCATACAACTATAAATCACTTTATAACAGTATATTATAATTCAGTGTAATTTTACATATTCTCTAACGGATATTTATAGTTACAGATGTAAACAGATGATAATTACTCATGTAAACTGATAAATGTTTACATTTGTAATTACAAGATTTATAACTAATGAATGAGAGAATAAGACAATTTTTACTGACTGAAAACAAATCTTCAGCTCAGTTTGCCGAAGAAATTGGAGTTCAGCCTTCGGGAATATCACATATATTATCAGGACGAAATAAACCAAGTCTTGATTTTGTCCTCAAGATGCTTGAACGGTACGGTCATCTGTCTGTTGAATGGTTATTGTTTGGCAAGGGTCAGATGTACAGGGAAGGAGGGATAAGGAATCTTTTTGAACCTGTTGTAGATTCTGATGAAATAAAAGACACTTTTACACCTTCTGATGGTCATGAAAATGCTGAATTACAATCAGGTATGACTAAAGAAGTCCATACCGGGACTGAAGAGGGGCAAAATCCTTCCTATGATTCCGGAAAAACTGTAAAAAAGATTGTTTGGTTCTATACGGATAACAGTTTCGAGGAGTTTTATCCCTCGGGGATAACTGAAAGATAAATAATACTAAATATTTCCCCGATTCGCTCATTAAAATTATCTTTGCCACAAATCAAAGGCAGATGGCAAAGCGTATTGAAGATCTTAACGTAATTGACAACAGGCGTCTTACTGATGATATCTTTGTCATTGAGCTTTTATGCGATACTGAATTACCTGTTCTCATTCCCGGACAGTTTGTCCAGGTGAAGGTTGAAGGTAGTCCGGAGACTTTTCTAAGAAGGCCTATATCAATACATGATGTTAATTATAAGAAGAATACACTGAGCCTTCTTATTCAGATCGCTGGCAAGGGGACTGCTGTTTTGTCACAGCTTAAACCCAATGATGGGTTGAACCTTGTATATCCTCTTGGTAATTCATTCACCTATCCCGAAGATGGGGAGAAGATACTTCTTGCGGGAGGCGGATGCGGAGTAGCACCACTACTTTTTCTCGGTCGTTTTCTGAGATCTGAAGGATTTAAGCCGGATATACTTCTTGGATTCAGGAACAGCAAACGTGTAATTGAATATGAAAGGTATGCTGAACTTGGTCCGGTCTATCTTACCACTGAAGACGGATCCATGGGAGAGAAGGGTTTTATCACCGGTCACTCAGTCCTGTCGCACAACAGGTATGAGAGGATATACTGTTGTGGTCCGGAACCTATGATGAGGGCTGTTGCCACATATAGCCTTGGAAAGGGCATAGAATGTGAAGTCTCACTGGAGAACCTCATGGCCTGCGGTATAGGAGTCTGTCTGTGCTGTGTCACGGATACTGTAAGAGGGCATGTATGTACATGCACTGAAGGTCCGGTTTTCAATGTAAAAGAATTAAAATGGTGAACCTGGGATTTTCAATAGGGGATCTGCAGTTTAAGAATCCTGTACTTACTGCTTCAGGTACCTTTGGTTATGGTACTGAATTCGAGGATTTTATTGACATCTCACGTCTTGGAGGAATTATTGTAAAAGGTACAACCCTGGAGCCACGGGAAGGGAATCCTTACCCCAGGATGGCAGAAACGCCTTCAGGTATGTTAAATGCCGTTGGCCTGCAGAACAAAGGAATGGACTATTTTGAAAAATCAATATATCCGCACATTAAAGGCTACGGTACAAATGTAATTGTTAACGTTAACGGAAGCCGTATGGAGGATTATGTTGCCCTGGCGGAAAGAGTGAGTAAGCTTAAGTATATTCCGGCCATAGAGCTCAATATTTCATGCCCCAATGTTAAAATGGGAGGTATGGCATTCGGAACAAATGAAGATTCTGCGAGAGAGGTAACAAGAGCAGTGCGGGCGGTCTATCCCGGTAAACTGATAGTGAAGTTATCCCCTAATGTTACAGACATTGTTGCCTTTGCAAGGATAGCCGAAGAAGAGGGAGCTGATTCGATATCGCTTATTAATACTCTGCTGGGTATGGCTGTTGATGCCGAAAGGATGCGCCCGTTGCTTTCCACAGTGACCGGGGGATTATCGGGTCCCGCTGTAAAACCCGTGGCTCTCAGGATGGTATGGCAGGTTGCCAGGGCAGTGAAAATACCGGTTATCGGTATCGGAGGAATAATGACTGCTTCAGACGCACTGGAATTCATACTGGCAGGTGCAAGCGCAATCCAGGTCGGTACAGCCTCTTTTATCGATCCGGCTGCATCCGTTAAGATCCTTGAAGGAATAGAACAATATATGATGAGGAAAGGCTTTTCCGATCTGAAGGAGATAACCGGCCGGATTAATAATGTTAATAATTGAATACAAACCGGTCTGATAAATTCTGGAGAAAATACGATTAAAACTGGTTTGATTTTGATTATATTCTCTCTTTTTCCTTTAAATTTGCAATTGTATTTATATTTTTAGTTTCAAATTTTAATAATAGTATAGTAAAAATGTCAGAAAGTTTACAGATTGATATTCTTGATAAGAAGATACTTGATATCATTACCAAAAATGCAAGGATTCCGTATCTTGAAGTGGCAAGGGAATGTGGTGTTTCAGGAGCAGCCATTCATCAGCGTGTCCAGCGTCTGATAAGAATAGGGGTAATCAGGGGGTCGGAATTCAAGGTTGATCCCGTCATGGTTGGATTCAAAACATGTGCATATATTGGAATTTTCCTCGATCATCCCGGTCATTTCAGAGATGTAATAGAAAAATTCCGGGACATACCTGAAATCATAGAATGTCATTATACTACTGGCAACTATTCTCTGTTTATCAAAGTCTATACCCGTGATAATGAACATCTGAGGGTTATTCTTACCGATACAATACAGAACATAGAAGGGATCACACGTACGGAAACACTTATCTCTCTTGAGGAATCGATTAACAGGCAGATACCGGTTCTGTCGCGGTAAACCGCATCATATACCAGCTCCAGGGGGTTACAGATCCTTTCTGAAAACATAAAAACAGGAAGAAAAAAGTGATATATTTTTTTTGTAATAAGTTTAATTTATAATACATTTGCACTCTCAAAAAACAAAGGAGGATTCAGTAGCTCAGCTGGTAGAGCATCCCGCTTTGCGGGAGGGTTCTGCAGGTTCTTAAAAATTTGATTCAGTAGCTCAGCTGGTAGAGCATCCCGCTTTGCGGGAGGGTTCTGCAGGTTCTTAAAAATTTGATTCAGTAGCTCAGCTGGTAGAGCACATCCCTTTTAAGGATGGGGTCCTGGGTTCGAACCCCAGCTGGATCACGAGGGTGTCTCAAAAGGCACCCTCTTATTTTATGTACTAATGTTCATTTCTTTTT
>CAYYIW010000030.1:0-26158 GCA_964472085.1 uncultured Rikenellaceae bacterium
ATTATCCACATAAGTAAAATCGCGTGATACGGATCCGTCACCATTAATAACCGGTCTTTCATGTTTCATCAGCTGGGTCACAAACTTCGGAATAACCGCAGCATATGCACCATCCGGATCCTGTCGTCGTCCGAATACATTAAAATAGCGAAGTCCTATGACTTCAATCCCATAGGTTTTCGAGAAATTATCGGCAAAAAGCTCGTTTACATACTTAGTTATGGCATAAGGAGATAAGGGCGACCCTATTATTTCCTCCACCTTTGGTAGATCGGGATGATCACCGTACGTTGAAGAGCTTGCCGCATAAACAAAACGCTTTACACCTGCTTCTTTTGAAGCAAACAACATTTTTACAAAACCACCAATATTTACATCTGTTGATGTTACAGGATCCTTTATCGACCGCGGTACAGAACCAAGAGCAGCTTCATGAAATACTATATCCTTGTCATTTACTGCATCCAGACAGGTTTTATAATCTCTTATATCTCCCTCAATAAGAGTAAAGGCAGGATTGCTTTCAAAAGCTTTCAGATTTTCACGTTTCCCGGTGGAAAAATTATCGAGGCAGACAACTCTGTTACCGTATTTTAATAATGATTCTACAAGATTTGATCCAATAAATCCGGCTCCACCTGTTACCAGCACTTTTTTATCCCTCAATATTCGTCCCATCAGATCTCAAAAAAAAGCAATATTAATAATTTTAACAGACTTTAACATAAATTACATTATTCTTTTTCAAACATCAGTCGTATTTCATTTAAAATAAAATTAGCTGCTTTTCCGTCACCATAAAACTTCGGAAATTTTAAATTCTTATGTATTTCCATAAACTTCAAAAAATTAGCACTAATATGGTCAGGATCAGCATCTGCGAGCCTTGTTGTCCCATTATTAACAAGCTCGACCCATTCAGTCTCCTTTCTGAGCACAATACAAGGTTTTCCGAAGAAATGAGACTCTTTCTGTACTCCGCCTGAATCAGTGATAATCATCCTGCAATGCTTTTCCAACAGTATCATTTCAAGGTATGACACGGGAGGAATTATAATAACGTTTTTATTGTTGTGTAATTCTTTGTTAAGATCACCAAGCTTTGATTTAAGTGTACCTGTCGTCCTTGGATGAAATGGCATAACCATGGTAATCTCATTGTCAGACGCCAGCCGTATCAGCGTATGAATTATGTTTTGCAGACGGAGATGGTCATCAGTATTTATATCACGATGGATTGTAACCAGGACAAAATTTCCGGGTTGAAGTGCAAGATCCTCCAGAAAACCCGGTTTCTTTTTCTCGGCCAGCTCACTGAAAAAAAGTGTATTATCATACATTATATCCCCGGTAAGGTAGATCTTAGGATTATCTATTGTATAGGGAGGACTGTTTTCCGGTTTGAAACCCTCATTCCTGAGATTCTTAAAAGCGGCGTTTGTGGGAGCAAACAGTAAAGTAGATGCATGGTCACTCATTATCCTGTTAAGTTCTTCCGGCATTGTTTTATTGAAGGACCTCATGCCTGCTTCAATATGTATTACCGGGAAGTGCAGTTTTGAAGCCGCCACTGCTCCTGCCAGTGTCGAATTGGTATCACCGTATAAAACCACACAATCAGGCTTCTCCTTCAGTAATACCTCCTCGATACCGATTATCATCATAGCGGTCTGTCTTCCATGATGTGCAGATCCGACACCCAGGTTATAATCAGGCCTGTGAATATCAAGTTCTGCAAAGAAGACACCGGAAAGTTCCTTATCGTAATGTTGTCCGGTATGGACAATTATCTCATTAAAATGCTCCCGAAATGTTGTCCGTATGGCCCTGCTGATAGCTGAAGCCTTAATTATCTGTGGCCGGGCTCCTACAATATTCAGGAGTTTAATTTTAGACATTGATCGGGTAACTTTTATCGGGTTAAAGATAGAGAAATATTGAAGTATACAAAAGTGTTTAAAAGCAGATAGGGCACCTTTTTCCGGATGCCCTATCTTATTGATATTTTTTTATTTGGCATAATTGACCGCCCTGGTTTCCCTTATTACTGTTATCTTAATCTGCCCCGGATAGGTCATGTCATTCTGAATTTTCCTCGCTATTTCGAATGACAGGCTTTCTGCTTCCTTATCCGATACTTTTTCTGCTCCTACGATGACCCGCAATTCCCTGCCGGCCTGTATTGCATATGTCTTCATCACACCCGGGTACTGAAGAGCCAGTGATTCCAGCTCCTTCAGACGCTTAATATATGATTCCACCACTTCACGCCTTGCTCCCGGACGTGCCCCGGAAATGGCGTCGCAAACCTGTACAATCGGGGCAATAAGGGTTGTCATCTCCGTTTCATCATGATGAGAACCAATAGCATTGCAGACTTCAGGTTTCTCCTTGTACTTTTCAGCCAGTTTCATGCCAAGTATTGCATGTGGAAGTTCCGGTTCATCATCCGGCACTTTGCCAATATCGTGCAACAGTCCTGCTCTTTTTGCAATCTTGGGATTCAGTCCGAGTTCTGCAGCCATTATTGAGCAAAGGTTTGCAACTTCCCTCGAGTGCATGAGAAGGTTCTGTCCGTATGAAGACCTGTATTTCATTTTACCTATCAGCCTTATCAATTCAGGATGAAGGCCGTGAATCCCAAGATCGATGGTTGTCCTTTTACCAACTTCAAGTATCTCTTCCTCTATCTGTTTTCTGGTTTTTTCTACCATCTCCTCAATGCGCGCCGGATGAATCCTGCCATCAGTAACAAGCTGATGAAGAGCAAGTCTTGCCACTTCCCGTCTTACCGGGTCGAATGCTGAAAGAACAATGGCTTCCGGGGTATCATCCACAATAATCTCAACACCGGTAGCTGCTTCCAGGGCACGTATGTTCCTGCCCTCACGTCCGATTATTCTCCCCTTCATCTCATCTGATTCTATATGGAAAACCGTAACTGCATTTTCGATGGCATTCTCTGCTGCCACTCGCTGGATAGTCTGAATAACTATTCGTTTTGCCTCCTTGTTGGCAGTCATTTTGGCTTCATCCAGTATCTCGTTAATATAGGAAAGTGCTCCTGTTTTAGCCTCCTCTTTAAGAGACTCTATAAGATGATTTTTAGCTTCCTCGGCTGAAAATCCTGAAATGGCTTCCAGCTGTTCTACCTGCTGCCTGTGCAATTTTTCGAGCTCTTCAGATTTCTTATCCATCAGATCCAGCTGAGCCGTAAGGTTTTCTTTTATTGCTTCAGCCTCATTTTTCTTCCTCTGTGTTTCCTCAATTTTCTGTGAAAGAGAGAGTTCTTTCTGCTTAAGCCTGTTCTCAGCCTGACTTATACGGCTGTTCTTCTCATTTATTACTTTCTCATGTTCGGTCTTTAACTGGAGGAACCTTTCCTTGGCCTGAAGTATCTTCTCCTTTCTTATAACCTCAGCCTCCGCTTCCGCTTCATTTATGATCTTATTACTTTTCCTTTTCAAAGCTACCTGCCAGATAAGGTAGGATGCTCCGAATCCTAAAACCAGTGCTGATAATCCAATTATTAAAAGCAAACCGTTAGTTATAGCTCCTATTATTAAATTCATTACTATCTGTATTAAATATATATAAAAAACCCGCAAAGTTCCTCCAGATTTTATAAAACCCCATGTCTGCATGGCTGGAGCTACTAATTCAGTTTGAACTTCCACTGCCCCGCGTAACGGGGGCCCGACGAATCGGGATGAGGCCTGTTCTAGCCGGACTAAGGTTGCTCCAAAGTTTTAACTGTTGAGTTTCAAAAATGAATGAAGAAACAATGCGGGCACTTATTTTTTATTTTAAAGAACGCTGTTACTCTTTGGTTTCAAGTACAGAATCTATTTTCTGTATCAATTCATTTAAGGCATCAGGAAGATAGTCTTTCTCAAGTTTTTCCTCTTCCTCGTTGAGTTTGATCACATACTGCAGGGCAGCCATAGCCAGAAAATCCTGAACATCCTTGTCTGTGTACCTCTGCTTATACTGAAGTACTTTCTCATTTATCATCCTGGCTGCTTTCCTGATCTTTTCCTCATTTTCCCTTTCCACCTTCAATGGATAATATCTGTCCGCTACATTTACTCTGATAGAAAGCTTATCATCCATTGTTATATGTTATCTGTTTAAAAGAGCAACACATTTATCAATTTCCCGCACCAGCTCATTTATCTTTCTCTTCGCTTCCAAGGCATTCTCGCCTTCTCCCTTCAATGCTCCTGATATTTTACTTCGTTCGTATTTATTTTCCAATTCTTTCAAACTCATTTCACGATCCTGAAGCCTGTTCTTCAGAACTTCATTTTCGCTTTTCAACTTATCGAATCCCTCCTTTAAAATTTTATACCGGTCTAACAATTCATCCAGTTTTCTGTTTAAAATAGCTAACTCTTCGTAACCCTGACCGGTCATATCAAAATCTTTAGTACAAAATTAGTATAGTTAATGATATTTTCAAAAAATTGGCCTAAATACTTTGCCTTAATCGTGCATAACCTTAGCTTTGCACATCTGAAAAATTAATTATTTAATTCTTATGCTTTTAATACGATTACTGCTTTTCAACATATTTTTATTTAATATATTGATACCGGTAAATAGCGATAAGGACCTGTTTATCTCCCCCTTAAAAATACCTTTGCTGCTATCTGCTAATTTCGGTGAATTAAGGGCTGATCACTTCCATTCCGGAATTGATATTAAAACCCAGGGTGTTACAGGCAAGGAAGTCGATGCAGCTGACAATGGATATATTTACAGGATAAGTGTTTCACCGGGTGGTTTCGGCAATGCTCTGTATATTAGACATCCATCCGGATATTCTACTGTTTATGGTCACCTGAGCAGGTTCAGGCCGGATATTGCTGAATATGTCAGATCACACCAGTATTCTAAAAAGAGTTTTACTATTACCCTGTTCCCTCCGGCCGACATGTTTCCCGTAAAACAAGGGGAACTTGTTGCATATTCAGGCAATACAGGAAGTTCAGGAGGACCTCATTTGCATTTTGAGATCAGGAGATCATCGGGAGAGAGACCTCTCAATCCTCTTCGTTTCAAATTCAATATTACCGATAATATACCTCCTGTTATTGAAAAAGTCTCAGTATATCCTCTTTCAGATCATACCCTGATCAACGGGAAGAACCATATGAAATTGATGAATGTATCAGGAGGTCATGGTAACTATTACATACCTTCAGACAGGACAATAAAAATTAACGGCCCTGCCGGCTTCGGAATCAAATCCTTCGACCTTCTGAACGGCAGTTACAACAGGTGTGCCGACTATTCCATAGATCTTGAAATTGACAGTGTTCGTATTTTTAAATATACTATGGATGGCTTTAGCTTCAGTGAATCCAGGTATGTAAACAGTCATATGGACTACGAGACATATCAGAGGGATAATATACGCCTGGAAAGGACCTTCGTGCTTCCAAATGACAGGTTAGACACCTACAGTAATCTGGTTAACCGCGGGATTTATAATTTCGATGATAATAAAATCCATCATGTTCGGATCATTATCAGCGACGCCCATAACAATAAATCTGTTCTGTCATTCAATGTTATGGCAGGCGACGGGAAAGCAGAACCAAACCCGGCCTACCATGGCGATTATCTAAAGATAATGCCGTATCAGCATATTAACCGCTTTACAAATAAAGATATCTATGTTGCAATCCCGGCGGGTGCTCTTTATGATACTCTGTATTTTTCCTACAGGAAAACTCCCGGATCACAGGACATGCTGTCCGATCTGTACAATGTCCATAACAGGTTCACTCCGTTACAGAAAGCATATAATTTGTCCATAAAACCAAATAGGATCCCGGCCGGTAAAGAATCAAAAATGATCATCATTCAGCTTGGAGACGACAAAACTAAACAAGCGGAGAAAAGCAAATGGTCAGGAGATTATATATCTGCTGAAGTATATAATTTCGGTAATTTCTACGTAGGTATGGATACAATACCTCCTGAAATCTCAGCTCCCGGCCTGCATGAAGGCATAGATCTCAGTAAAAAGGGCAGGATCAGGATCAGGATCACAGATGATCTTTCAGGGATAAAATCTTACGAAGCTCAGATCGATGGAAAATGGGCACTCTTTGAATACGACCTTAAAAATGACCAGCTGGTTTACACGTTTGACGGAGAACGCATAACAAGGGGCACAAAGCATATTCTTGATCTGCTGGTATCTGATAATTGCGATAATGTAAGCAATTACAAATGCGATTTTATTTGGTGAAATAGACTTAAGACATAGGACATAAGACGTAAGGCGTTAAACGTTTGGGTAATATGAAGTAATCAATATTCTTTAATGCCCTATACCTTATGTCCTACGTCCTATGCCCACCCTAATATATTTTCGAAGGATATACACCCCTTTTGATCATTTCATGAATGCTCTTTACAACGAAAGGCTTGTCTTCCCGGTATGTGACTCCAAACCATCTTTCGTTACTCATAAGCACCTTGATTGTTATTTCACCGTTTTTCACAAACTTGTCTACAGAAGTCGGAATATCCAGTTCGGACTTAAGATCCATACCATGTTTATTGATGAAGTTACGGAATTCATCACCCAGGAAATTGTAACATGATGGTTTAAATCCCCATAAATTCATTGATACAATCTCGTTACCAGTAAAATGTTCCCAGGTTCTACCAGGGGCAGGTGCTTTTGCCCCGTCTGAAGTTTTTTCTATCTGACGGGTCTCTACAATATTTACAAGCATGCCATTTTCGTTAGCCTTACATACTCCCCTGTTGACATGGCCATGGTCCGACAGGGTATTGCCCATCTTATAGCCGACTATGCAATAGCAATTAGGATCCTTATCAGTAGTAAGAAAATCATAAAGGATCTTTAATGATTCCATTCCGTAAAAATCATCTGAATTAATAACACCAAAGGGTTCATCGATTTTTTTGGAAGTCACAAGTATGGCATGGCTGGTACCCCAGGGTTTTTGTCTTTCTGGTGATACCTTTGCGCCTTCTGGGAGATTTGTAATCTCCTGGAAAACATAATCAACTTCTATTTTGCCCTTGAGCTTTTCAACAAAACGTTCCTTTACCTGTTCTTCAATATCCCTTCTTATAACAAATACAATCTTCCCAAATCCTGCGCGGATTGCATCATAAATAGAGTAATCGATAATGGTTTCTCCGTTGGGGCCGACTTCGTCAAGTTGCTTGTTACCGCCGTAACGTGTTCCCATTCCTGCTGCAAGTACTAGTAGAGTTGGTTTCATATATGGATTAGTATTTTGTTTGGTACAATGATACTGAAAAAATTAAAATTAAAATAATCAGACTTTAGGAATTAATTTTCTATCAATGGGGACATACCATGGTATGTCCCGTACAACCATAGTATGTTCTGCATGCTATGTCCCCTGGGAGGGATAAAAATCCATATTACCAAAATAATGCTATATTTCGGCATGAAGTATAAACTCGAAATATGTGTAGACAGCTTTGATTCAGCCATCAATGCCCAGATAGCAGGAGCTGACAGGGTGGAGTTATGCGACAACCTTCCTGAAGGAGGAACAACACCCTCATTTGGCACTATATCAAATGTGCGAAAAAGACTTAATATAGGTTTGAATGTCATTATCAGACCCAGAGGAGGGGATTTTCTGTATAATGATACTGAATTTGAGATAATGAAGAAAGACATAGAGATATGCAGGGAACAGGGAGTAGACGCAGTGGTTGCAGGTATTCTCAGGAGGGACGGATCAGTGGATATTGAACGTACTTCAGAACTTGCTGCCATTGCAAAACCAATGTCATTAACATTCCACAGGGCCTTCGATATGTGTTCTGATCCGGAGAAAGGCCTTGAAGATATAATAATGGCTGGAGCCAGCAGGCTGCTTACCTCAGGACAGAAGAATAGTGCGGTAGAAGGACTCGAAATGATCGCCAGACTTGTAAAACAGGCGGGCAGGCGTATTACTGTCATGCCGGGGGGAGGAATAAACCTTATAAATATTGAAAAGATAATAATACAAAGTAAAGCACACGAGTTTCATCTAACCGGGAGGAAATCAACTAACAGTGAAATGGACTTCCAACGCAGCAATATTTTTATGGGGGGATACACCGGGGCAAATGAATACACCAGGAAAGTTGCAGATGTTTCACTTATAAGCAAAATAGTAGAAATTTTAAAGGATAAATCATGTTAGTTTGTTGTTAATCTACTGAATTTAAGCTTTTTAATAGATTAAGACATATTTGGGAGATTAAGATAAAGCTGATATCTTTGGAGACTTGTTTATCCGGAGAAACCAAACAGAAGCTATTAAATTTAATTTACATATATAATATGAAAAAAATATTGACTGTCCTGTTACTTGCAATGGTACCAGAATTATTTTCAGAACAGGTAATGAATGCATGTACCAACTACATCGTTACAAAGGGTGCATCCGTAAAGGGATCAACCATGATAACATATGCAGCTGATTCCCATCAGCTTTACGGTGAATTATACTTCTGGCCTGCACGTGATTACCCTAAAGGAAGCATGGTTGATGTCATAGAATGGGATACGCAAAAATACATGGGTAAAATACCACAGGTACCTCATACTTATTCCGTTGTTGGCAATATGAACGAGCACCAGCTGGCTATAGGGGAAACCACGTTTGGCGGAGTTGAGGGCCTGGTTGATACCAGTGCAATCGTTGATTATGGAAGTCTCATATACCTGACACTGCAAAGGGCAAAAAATGCAAGGGAAGCTATTAAGGTCATATCAGACCTGGTATCAGAATACGGATATGCCAGTGAAGGTGAATCTTTTTCTATAGCTGATCCCAATGAAGCCTGGATACTTGAAATAGTTGCAAAAGGTCCCGGGAACAAAGGTGCAGTATGGGTAGCCCGTCGTATTCCTGACGGCTATATATGCGGGCACGCAAACCAGGCCAGGATACAGACATTTCCTCTTGCAACCGGAAAGAAACACAGTGTAGCAATAACATCAAAGGAACTGGACAGGATATATGACCCTGAAGTTGAATGTGTTTATGCATGGGATGTAATTGACTTCGCCAGAAGCAAAGACCTGTACCAGGGGAAGGATGACGACTTCAGCTTTTCAGATACTTTCAACCCGATCACTTTTTCAGGTGCCCGTTTCTGCGAGATACGTGTATGGTCTTTCTTTAAGTCAGTTAACAATAACATGCAACAATATTTCAACTATGTCTCAGGACATGATTTAAGCAGGCGTATGCCCTTATGGATAAAGCCCGACAGGAAGATATCTGATCATGACATGATGAATTTCATGAGGGATCACCTGGAAGGTACTCCTCTTGACATGAGAAAAGATATTGGGGGTGGATCTTTTGGATGCCCTTACAGATGGCGTCCGCTCGAATGGAAACTATCAGATGAAAAGGATGCCCGGGAGTATCTTAATGAAAGAGCTACTGCCACACAACAGACTGGATTCGTTTTTGTAGCCGAATGCCGTAACTGGCTTCCTGATCCAATAGGCGGAATATTATGGTTTGGTGTCGACGACGCTGCTACAACAGTCTTCAATCCGATGTATTGTGGAATAAAAAAGGTTCCCGATTGTTATAAGGTTGGCAACGGAGATCTTCTTACATACTCCCCTACCTCAGCATTCTGGCTCTTCAATCAGGTTGCTAACTTTTGCTACAGCCGTTATGATCTGATGAGTGCAGATGCAAGAAAGGTGCAGAACGAACTGGAAACAAAATATATCGCCCGGACCGACTCTATTGATTCGCAGGCCCTGAAGCTATCAGAAACGGATATGACACGTGCCACAGATTTTCTTACATCCTATTCAGGAAATACGGCACAGAACACATTCAACAGGTGGAAATCATTAAGCGAATACCTGCTGGTTAAGTATATAGATGGTAATATAAAGAAGGAAAAAGACGGCAAATTTGTACGTAATAAATGGGGAAATCCTGTTATGCCTGATCAGCCGGGATATTCTGATGCCTGGAAGAAAGCTGTTATAGAACAAACAGGTGATAAACTGCTTGTCCCGGCAGGATCGGAAGAGTAATCAGAAATCGACCTTAACCTCTCTGTGACAGGAAAATCAAAAAGTTGATTGACTGAAAAATAATAGTAACAGAATTTTCTGATTTATAAATATTATTTATACATTTGCGACCGGATTTTTGAAACCAAACAGAGAATAGATAATACTTTGCAAGATGAACTTAATGAACGTTGTTGAGAAAGAATTAGCGGTAAAAAACGAATTCCCGAAATTCGGTGCCGGGGACACCATTACCGTACATTATAAAATTAGAGAGGGTAACAAAGAAAGGGTACAGCAGTTTCGTGGTGTTGTGATACAGAAAAGCGGAAGTGCACATACTGAAACATTCACAGTAAGAAAGATGTCGGGTAACATTGGTGTTGAAAGGATCTTTCCCATCTCCTCTCCGTTTATTGATAAAATTGAAATAAACAAACACGGTAAAGTACGCAGGGCCAGGATCTTTTACCTTCGTAACCTGACAGGAAAAAAAGCACGTATAAAAGAGAAAAAATTCTGATAATAAACAAAAACGCTGCCTGACGACAGCGTTTTTTTATCATGATCAAATCTTTTTCAGCATTTCATCTTTTTTTGCTCTGGCTTCATCAACAAGTGCTTTAGCCTGCCTGTCTGCCTCCCGGACCAGCTGTTCAGCCTTCTGATCTGCAGTTTTAATAAGAGCGTCAGCTGCTTTTTTTGCCGCCATTTTAGCCAGTGTCCCTTTTGAAGCAGCATCATCATTCAGTTTTTTGGCCTGTGCAGCCGCTTCACTTCTGATCTTTTCAGCTGATCTGGCAGCTTCGTCTTTCAATTGCTGCCCCCGGACCTCTGCCTCTTTAATAAGCTTATCACCCTGGGCCTCTGCCTCAGACCGTGCTTTCTCACGGGCCGCGTCTTCAGCATTACCAACAACCTGTTTTACGACCGTCTTGTCTGTGCTGCCACCTGATGAAGCTGAAGCATCAGATCCGAAATATGGTGCCACGACCGGTTTACTGAAAGTTCCTGTAACTTTTAAATTGATTTTTATAAGCTCTGAAGGCTTGAATGCAAAACCGAATTTTGCAGCCTGATCCGAGAGATTATCAATAAAAGAATTAACTGCACCACCCAGGTCAGAACGCGGAAATTCTGTTTTCACAATGTAGTTTATGGTTTGATCAAGTCCCTGGTCACCGCTTATATTCATCTTCAGGTTGCCTGTTTTTACAGTGAACGGACTTACATAGATTCTCCCGTCAGCTATCCTGAAACTAATATTTATATCTTTGAATGTATTGCTGTAGTTATCTCCAAGTTTCAGTAACTCCTTCATTCTGTCAAAAGTCGCTGATTCTACCAGTGTTATCTGGTCTGACTGAAGTTTACCATAACCGTTAATTGTATTTACAACAGGCATCATGTCTTTACCCAGAAGGCTCTGGTAATTTAGTTTTGCGTTTATCTTCCCCTCCAGCCCTTTTGCAGCCGGTGCCATTTTCCTGACGGTATTGAATGTATTAAAGGCATCCTTTATGCCTATTCCTGTTATATCAAGATCGGCTTTCATAACCGGTTTCAGGGTATCCCTGGTATCATAATCAGCATTCATTGATAAAGATCCATCCAACAATTGCATACCAGCGTCCTTCAAGCTAAGAATTCCGTCGTGTACAATAATGTGGCCTTTAAGGTTGCTGGCATCAATGTTATCATACCTGAATTCATGGATATTAGCATTAAAATTAAAGTCTATATTACGAGGGATAGCTATTGGACCAAAGGTTGTTGTATCTGACACTTGTGACTGTGACTGTGACTGTACCTGTGACTGTGCCTGCACCGGTCTGGAAACAGAATCAGATTTTGCAACTGTTGCTGATTCAGTAACCTCAGTTCCTGAAGTCATTTCCGACATTATCTCAGACATATCAACCAGCTTCGATTTCATTGTAAGATCTCCCCTTATTGTAGCATCCCTGAACAGATAAGGTATATAATTACTCAGACGTCCATTCAGAACAAAATCGCTTTTTGAGCCAACTATCATCTGAGCATCCGACATTGCAGCATAAGCGGGTGTAAAGGTAAAACCGGCTTTGCTGATCTTAACTCCGGGATATCCAATAACTGATACATCCATATTATTGACCGACATGCTCCCGGATGCCTTAAAACTCTCGTATTGTTCTTTTTCTATCATTGATAAACGTCCGGCCATTTCCATCGACATCTCAATAATTCCTGACATTTTTATACTGTCCATTGGAATTGCCTGTGACAATGCTGAGAGATCGATCTTTCCCTTTGCAGAACCGCTGAATTCCGGATCACTTACGGGTGTCTCCAGGTGAAAAGTCATATCAAACGGATTCCCGGCCAGTTCCATATGAAATTTCTCCACATCAACAATTGACCTGTCTGTCTCTTTACCGTCGAAGAAAAGACTCGATATGACATTAATATTGCTAATCTTTTCAGGCAGATCAGGATAGCTGACCATCCCATTATTGACATTCAGGTTAACGGAAATGTCAGGCAGTGTACTGTCGGCATCACTGTAAACACCTTTGGCAGTACCGTTAAGTGAGAATTCCCCTTCTGCCTTAAGATCCTTATAGTCCTGCATATAAAATGAAGGTATCAGTGAAAGGAGTGTTTTAAAGGAAGTCTCAGGTGTTTCAAAACTTATATCTGTGTCAATATTATCGCCAACCATTGCTATTGTACCTGAAAACTTAAGCTGCAGATCATTAAGATTACAATAATTATCACCAAAAGTGAATTTCATCTTATCCAGATCGGCCTGCATGTTAATACCTGCATCAACAACCGATTTATTCAGGTATTTCACTCCCTCCATAATAAAATCAAGAGCCCCAACATTCAACTGTATCTTCAGGTTAGTCTGGCTCATCGTCATATCACCGGTAAGATTAAAGTTCACATCATTCAGGCAGGCTTGCATAGAAGAGCTGTCATCCCTGTAATTGATAACAGAGTTAATAACAGCAACCTTCTTAAGTAGTATCTTCATCCCGGGTGATGATGATTCCTCCTTTCCTGGCGCAGGAGTCTCAGCTGTTCCTGATGCCGGAGTCTCAGCTGTTGCCGGTGACGGACCCGCAGCTGCCGATGCCGGCTCTTCTTTCATAATGTCCCAGTTTACTGACCCGTCCTGCAGGACAATCGCATTAATAACAGCCTTATTGACGATTATGGATTTAACCTCATAACCTGACTTCCTGAAAATACTGGCGAGGTTAAATACCAGGTCGAACGATTGTAAGCCTGCCAGTGTATCATTGCTAAACTTTTCTCTACCAACTACCGACACGTCATTAAGTGAAAAGGACAGGTTAGGAAAATTTTTAAAAAAAGTAAGCTTATAATTATCAAATTTTACCGTAGCATTTACCGATTCATTTATTGTCTGTTCAACCTTACTCCTGATCTGATCCTTAAAAATAATCGGAATGGTAAACAACAAAATAAGGATCAAAATAACAAGACCAAGCAGAATCTTCATTATCAGAGAGACAGTCCTTTTCATGCGGTAAAGATATTAGATGATTATCAGCAATAACAGTTAACTCAATCTTTTCATTAACAACGAATAAAAGTAAATAATATTGGTGATATTAAAAAGGACAACAGGGTTTATTAAACTTTGGCTATTCCAGTTACTTTAGTCACTCCACACACTAATATTAATCCAATAATTATTATATTTGCGTTCTCAAAAAAGGACCTGTAGCTTAATTGGATAGAGCATCTGGCTACGGACCAGAAGGTTGGGGGTTCGAGTCCCTCCAGGTTCACAAAAAAGTTTGGAGTTTGAGTAATGAGCAACAGTAGGTTAGCCTTATTCCAAACTTATTTGTCTCGCAACTCACACTCTAACTCAAACTGAATAAAATGTTTGATTTTGAAAAGCTTGAAGTTTATTCAAAAGCTAAGCAATTTAATAGTGCAATTTCTTTGTTTTTAGAAAATGCTGATATCAGCAGGAATAAAAATGATCAGCTTGAAAGAGCCGCTTTCAGTATTATGTTGAATATTGCTGAAGGAACAGGCAGGTTTACCAAACCAGATAAAAAGAACTTTTACATAATTGCAAGAGGTTCGGCATTTGAATGTGTTGCTATATTAGATTATTTAGCTGATCAAAAAGTTATTAAGCAGGATACTTTTATGGAATTTTATTCTGTCCTTGAAGAAATTTCCAAAATGCTTTATTCATTGATAAAGAAATTATCTTAAAGTCGATATGATTAATTAGGTTTTAAGTGCCGGAGGGTTCGAACCGAGGAACGTAGCGACGAGCTCGTGAGCGTAGCGATCAACCGAGGAGTTTTGTGACGAGCTCGCGACTGAAAGGAGCAATCCCTCCAGGTTCACAAAAAAGTTTGGAGTTTGAGTAATGAGCAACAGTAGGTTAGCCTTATTCCAAACTTATTTGTCTCGCAACTCACACTCTAACTCAAACTGAATAAAATGTTTGATTTTGAAAAGCTTGAAGTTTATTCAAAAGCTAAGCAATTTAATAGTGCAATTTCTTTGTTTTTAGAAAATGCTGATATCAGCAGGAATAAAAATGATCAGCCCATTGTACTTTTCCGTACAACTTCTCTGCTTTTCGAGGTGATTGGCACAACATTACCTGAAAATCTTACATTGTCAGTTAGCATAGAGGAAATTGACACATGACAAATACCGCTCTTGCTGATCTTAAGGAATACCGTAAAGGAAGTCCCATCATTACATATTTTCATACTGACTCCAAAGGTACCTTTATCTGCATATTTGGTAAGTTTATAATCCGTGGTCCTGCCAAACATATTTATTGCGGATATAGGCCTGAAACCATATTGCCTGCCCAGATAGGCGGTGTTAATAGCACCTTTTTCCCCATGCACGATTAAATAATTTTCTCCGGGGACCAACTGAACAATTCCACTATTTGCAAGATACATCCTGTCTAATTTAACAATAAACCTTTGGGATTCCACAGCATTCTTTACGGTCTCCTGGTTTGCCAGCTTCTTCTTATTTCTATACTTTGCCATAGAAGATGTTGCATCCTTTGTGGTTGAACATGAAGAGAAAAGAAGCACTGCACTGAAAAGATATACCAGTTTTCTCATGGTGTGATATTTTTAAACACTATCAAAATATCGTATTAACAAATTTACTGAATTTTCGTTACTTATGTTTCAAAAAAAGGGAAATAATAGTAGTATAGTTTTTCTTTTGTAAGTCTTGCCCCATATCAGAAGACTCAAAGGCTCATAGGATTTTATTTCTGATCCCTTATTCCATGTCATAGCAACCAGACAAACAACAGTTTCCTCAGGATGTTCCTGTTGCTGGTAAAGGCATAAATATTTGCTTTTGGCAGGTGACTCGATATCCCGATGGCTGTATACCCCGAATGATACGGCTAATAGTTCATATATGATATGCAAAATAAACTTTAAATGGTTTTTCATGTTTTGTTTATATAAAGATCAAACATTTGAATATAATGGATACTGTAGAAAAACTAAGTTCAACAATAGCAACACCCCTGGGTAATTTCAAATACTATTCCCTGGGCGAATTGCAAAAACAGGGGTATGATGTTGAAGGATTACCTTTCACCATACGGATCTTACTGGAGAATGTTATCCGGAATTTCGATCACAGCAGCATTAACAGTACTCACCTGGATAATATCCTGCACTGGAATCCAAAACCGGCTCATAAGGAAATACCTTATCTGCCTGCAAGGGTGTTAATGCAGGATTTTACAGGAGTACCTTCAATAGTTGATATAGCGTCAATCCGGTCAGAGGTCGAGCGTAAGAACAAAAAAACTGAACTGATTAATCCGGAGATTCCGGTTGATTTGATTATAGATCACTCTGTTCAGGTAGACTATTACGGTACCGACTATGCTTACCAGCGAAATGTACAGATGGAATATGAACGGAACCATGAAAGATATTCCCTGCTGAAATGGGCCAGATCCTCTTTCGATAATTTTAATGTACTCCCTCCCGGCATGGGCATATGTCACCAGGTAAATCTTGAATATCTTGCCAAAGTGGTTACTGTGAGAGACGGCTTTATTTTTCCCGATACCCTGGTAGGTACCGATTCACATACACCGATGGTAAACGGTATTGGTGTAATAGGCTGGGGTGTTGGGGGAATCGAAGCTGAAGCAGCCATGCTCGGTCAACCTGTCTACTTTATACTTCCGGAAGTGGTAGGCTTGAAACTTGCCGGACATTTAAAGGAAGGCACCACCTCCACTGACCTGGTATTGTCTGTTGCGGAGCTGTTGAGGCAGAAGGGTGTGGTCGGAAAATTTGTTGAGGTTTTCGGCGATGGATTAAATAATTTGACTGTGCCCGACAGAGCAACAATTTCCAACATGTCGCCGGAGTTCGGATGCACGGTGACCTACTTCCCACCTGATAATAAGACACTGGAATACTTAAGAATTACCGGAAGGGATAAAAAACACATAGAAACAGTTGAGAAATATCTTAAAACGAACCTCCTGTGGCGGGAAGATGCCGATAAAATAAAATTTTCCAAGGTTATAGATTTGGATTTAGGTGATATAGAGCCTTCTGTTGCCGGACCAAAACGTCCACAGGATAAAATTCTATTGTCCGATATAAAGAATAAATTCATTGATATTCTTGGCAGCAGCCATGACAGAGAATATATTCCATATGATTCAAGAGCGGAAGGATTGTGGTTGAATGAAGGCGGGCGACTCAAAGAGGACATCCCGGTAAATGACTCTGATTTACAAAGAATTAATGAGGCCAGGATGGAAGTTCTACCTGAGCCGGCAAAAACAAATGGTCTTAAGAGTGCAAAGATTAAAAGCGAAAACTCCGAATTTCTTCTCAGCGACGGATCAATAGTAATTGCAGCGATCACAAGTTGCACGAATACTTCAAATCCAAGTGTCATGATAGGAGCCGGATTACTTGCCAAAAAAGCTATTGAAAAAGGGCTGATGACAAAACCCTGGGTCAAAACAAGTCTTGCTCCCGGATCAAAGGTGGTTTCGGCCTATCTTGAAAAAGCTAATTTACTCCCTTACCTCGAAGCCTTGGGATTTAACATAGTAGGTTATGGCTGTACCACCTGCATCGGGAATAGCGGTCCGTTACCCATACATATTAATAAGGCAGTGGTTGACAATAAGTTGGTTGTTGCTTCCATTCTATCGGGAAACAGGAATTTCGAAGCAAGGATACATCCTCTGATAAAAATGAATTTTTTAGCTTCTCCGCCACTTGTGATCGCTTATGCGATACCTGGAAGAATAGATATTGATCTTCAAAACGAACCCCTGGGATTTGATCCTAATCTCGAACCTGTATATTTGCATGACATCTGGCCGTCCCTTGAAGAGATACAGGGCGTCATGAATAAAGTGCTGGATCCGGAAGATTTTACTGCAAATTATAAACGTATCTTCCACGGAGATGAAAAATGGGATACTCTTGATACTCCCAGGAGTGATATATATAAATGGGACGAAGAATCCACCTATATTAAGGAAGCTCCCTTTTTCAGAAATATCTCCGCCGAGCCGGAGAATATCAAAGATATTCAATCAGCCCGGGTATTGCTGAAACTGGGAGATTCAATTACCACGGATCATATTTCCCCTGCAGGATCAATTGCAGAGAATTCACCGGCTGGCGATTATCTCAAGTCACATGGTATTGACAGAAAAGATTTTAACTCTTATGGATCGCGCAGGGGGAATCATGAAGTAATGATGCGGGGAACATTTGCCAATGTCCGTTTAAAAAACGAATTGGCTGACAGGGAAGGTGGATATACTATTTATTTTCCCGACAATAAGGTGTTGACAATATTTGAGGCTGCAGAAAAATATATGGCCGATCATGTTCCCACTATAATCATGGCCGGCAAAGAATACGGGAGTGGATCTTCACGGGATTGGGCAGCCAAAGGAGTATCATTACTAGGAGTGCGGGCAATAATTGCCGAAAGTTTTGAAAGGATTCACCGCAGTAATCTTGTGGGTATGGGCATTCTGCCGCTTCAATTCAGAAATGGAGAGAGTATCGCTTCCCTAAAACTTACCGGTAACGAGACATTCGATATTCTTAATCTTGAAAGCCTTACACCAAACAAGGAAATTAAAATCATAGCCACAAATAATAACGGCGTTAAATCTGAATTTACGGCTCTTGCCAGGCTGGATTCCGAAATGGAGATTGATTATTATCGAAACGGAGGGATATTGCAGTATGTTCTGAGAAATTTCCTGAAGAAACAGTAAGGTAAAACCTGTAATCTTTATTTTATGAATTACCGGACAGAAAAAGACACCCTGGGTGAGGTAAAGGTACCTGAAGACAAATACTGGGGTGCACAGACACAACGGTCAATAATGAATTTCCCTATTGGTCCGCCCGCCTCAATGCCTGTTGAAGTTATTCACGCATTTGGTTATCTTAAAAAGGCTGCTGCCATCACAAATAATAAATTCGGCTTGCTGCCTGCTGAAAAAATGAAAATTATTTCAAAGGTTTGTGATGAAATAGTGGCAGGAATGCATGATGACCAGTTCCCTCTGGTTATATGGCAAACAGGTTCAGGAACTCATACCAATATGAATTGCAATGAAGTAATTTCTAATCGTGCTCATGTTTTACTAGGTAACAAACTGGGGGAGGGAGAAAGATTCATTCATCCGAATGATGATGTGAACAAGTCTCAATCATCAAACGATACGTTTCCGACAGCAATGCATATTGCCGCTTATAAAAAGCTGGTTGAATATACCATACCCGGTATCGAAAAGCTGATAACAACCTTCGACGAAAAATCACTTGCTTTTACCAAAATCATCAAAATTGGTCGTACGCACCTGATGGATGCTACTCCCCTGTCCCTCGGACAGGAATTTTCGGGATACGTATCACAATTGAAACACGGGATAAGAGCCTTAAAGAACACCATGCCTCACCTATCCGAATTGGCTATGGGCGGGACTGCAGTAGGTACGGGTATGAACTCCCCTGAGGGCTATGCAGCAGAAGTAGCAGCCACAATTGCACATTTGACAAGGTTGCCCTTTATTACGGCCGAAAACAAATTTGAATCGCTTGCTGCCAATGATGCCATAGTGGAAACTCATGGCGCCATCAAACAATTGGCTGTCAGCCTGATGAAAGTAGCAAACGATATAAGGCTCTCGGCATCAGGCCCCAGGTCAGGGATAGGTGAAATTACCCTCCCATCCAATGAACCCGGATCATCAATTATGCCCGGTAAAATAAACCCGACACAGACAGAATCGATGACAATGGTTTGTGCTCAGATCATAGGCAACGATACGACTATTTCAATTGCAGGTTCAAACGGGCACTTCGAACTTAATGTTTTTAAACCGGTTATGATAAGTGCTTTTTTGCAATCAGCGACTCTTATTGCAGACGCATGCAAGGCATTAAGCGATAATTGCGTTTCCGGAATCCAGCCAAACCCGGAACGGATTGGAGATAATCTTAATAATTCACTAATGCTGGTAACTGCATTAAGCCCACATATAGGATATGAAAACGCTGCAAAAATAGCCATAAAGGCCCATTCCGACAATTCGACACTGAAAAAAGCAGCTATGGAACTGGGCCTCCTGACAGAAGATCAGTTTGAGAAATGGGTTAATCCTGCTTTAATGACCGGCCCGGATAAAATATAGCAGATATCAGCCTTTCCGGGAATTATTTTATTTTTTAATCAGTTCACCCGATACATAACTGACCTTGACCATATTTGTTCTTCCATGAAGATTAAGCGGTGTACTGCCTACATGAACCACACAATCGCCTTTTTTGAGCTGCATATCACCCTCAAGTATAGTTACAGAATCCCTGATAGCCATATCAAGATGATCGTATGTGGCAAGATAATATGGTCTGATGCCCCAGACCAGCGAAAGCTTCCTCAGTATTTTCCTGTTATTTGTAAAAGCAAAGATTTTTGCTTCCGGTCGGTGACTGGAGATCCTTATTGCAGTATAACCGGAATGTGTAAAGGTGATTATAGCTTTTGCACCTGTCTGTTTTGCAAGATCAGTGGCATTGGAACAAACTGAATCGGCAAGAAAACTTGGAGTACCGGTTTCGGGAATATGCTCTTTGTTGAATGGATTGCCATTGGACTCGGTATAATCAATTATTCTCTGCATACTCTCGATGGTTTCCACGGGATACTTGCCAACTGATGTTTCCGCGCTTAGCATAAGAGCATCAGCACTATCCAGTACTGCGTTTGCAACATCATTAGCTTCTGCCCTGGTTGGCCTGAAGTTGAGTATCATGCTCTCCATCATCTGTGTGGCAATAATAACAGGCCTTGACCTTTCAATGCACTTATTAACAATCATTTTCTGGATCAGCGGTACCTCGTCAAACGGAACCTCAACCCCCAGGTCACCCCTGGCAACCATAATACCATCCGCCTGTTCTATAATATTGTCAATATCTCCGAGTGCTTCCGGCTTTTCAATCTTGGCAATTACGCTTGCATTTCCTCTCTTACTTCTAATCAGCTTTTTTACTTGCCGGATATCAGATGCTCTTCTGACAAATGACAAGGCAATCCAGTCAACATCATGTTCAATTGCAAATTCAGCATTGGAAATATCCTCCTCAGTCAGACACGGAAGGGAAACACGGGTATGAGGGAGATTGACACCCTTATGCGATGAGAGTATTCCACCATAGAGAACAACTGCCCTCACAGAATCCTTTTTATTTGTTTCCTTAACTTCAAGCTTGATTTTTCCGTCATCTATAAGTATGGCTTCCCCGGGATTCACATCCTCCGGAAATTTACTGTAGCTCATATAAATATGATCCTTTGTACCGATGCATTTTTCAGTTACAAATGTTACCTCATCACCATGCGCAAGAATGAGGCTATTATTTTCAATCTCACCTACTCTCAGCTTAGGACCCTGTAAATCAGCAAGTATTGCTACATGGGTACCCATTTCATTATTAAGTTCCCGGATATGATTAATTAATTTAAGATGTTCCTCTTTCGTTGAATGTGAGAAATTAAGCCTGAATACATCGACACCTGCATTAATCATTTTTCTCAGAGTCTCCTTTTCCGAAGATGCCGGTCCGAGGGTTACAATGATCCGTGTATGTGAATTCACCATATAAAATGATTTTATCTGCTCTTCCATTTCCAGTTTTTTATTTCAGGCATATCTTCACCATGTTCATCGATATATTTCCTGTGTTCTTTAAGTTTATTCTGCATCAAAGATTTAAGTTCAATAGCTTTTTTATCCTTTAACGATAACCTGGTTATTACATCCTGAACCAGATGGAACCTGTCAAGATCGTTTAAAACAGTCATATCAAAGTATGTTGTTATTGTACCTTCTTCCTTATAGCCTCTGACATGCATATGATCGTGATTGATTCTCCTGTAGGTCAGCCTGTGAATAAGCCATGGATAACCATGAAAGGCAAAAACCACAGGTTTATCCCTGGTGAACAGATCATCAAAATCCTTATCGGTCAGACCGTGCGGATGCTCCGAATCGGGTTCAAGTTTCATCAGATCAACAACATTAATTACCCTTATCTTCAGATCAGGTAAATATTCACGCAGAATCGACACAGCCGCCAGAGTTTCAACAGTAGGCACATCGCCGCAGCATGCCATCACAACATCAGGTTCCCGGCCTTCATCTGTGCTAGCCCATTGCCACACTCCAATTCCTTTAGTGCAATGTTCAACTGCCTCCTCAATTGTAAGCCACTGAGGCGCCTGATATTTTCCGGCAACAACAACATTAACATAATTACGGCTTCTCAGGCAATGATCCCATACAGACAAAAGGCAATTTGCATCAGGGGGTAAATATACACGTACCACGTACGCCTTTTTGTTTACCACGTGATCGATGAATCCCGGATCCTGGTGTGTAAAACCGTTATGGGCCTGTTGCCATACATGTGAGGCAAGGAGGTAATTGAGTGAAGCAAGTTCTTTTCGCCAGGGGAGGTTTGCACAAACCTTAAGCCACTTGGCATGTTGGTTGAACATTGAATCCACTATATGAATAAAGGCCTCATAACAATTAAACATACCATGTCTCCCTGTCAGAAGATAGCCTTCCAGCCAGCCTTCACACTGGTGCTCGCTGAGCATTTCCATAACACGTCCGTCTGCCGACAGAAACTCATCATTTTCCCTGACCCGGGCGACCCATTGCCTGGTAGTAACATCGAAAACCGCATTTAGTCTGTTCGAGAGTGTCTCATCGGGACCGAATATCCTGAAATTTCTTTGATCGCTGTTGAGCCTTATTACCTCGCGAAGAAACTCACCCAGCAGATGAGTATCTGCCGTTTCCACTGAACCTGGCGATGGTACACTGACTGCAAATTTTCTGAAGTCAGGCATGATGAGGTCATGCAGCAATAATCCGCCGTTTGCATGAGGATTGGCACCCATCCTCCGGTCACCCTCAGGAGCCAGGTCAGCAAGTTCCGGTATTAATCTTCCGTTTACATCAAATAATTCTTCAGGCCTGTAACTCTTCATCCAGGCTTCAAGTTTTTCAAGATTCTGAGGGTGTTGTGAATCGACCGGCAGAGGTATCTGATGAGAACGGAAGGTTCCTTCTATCTGATGTCCGTCAACAAATTTTGGCCCTGTCCAGCCCTTTGGAGATCTAAGTACGATTACGGGCCACATAGGCCGATCATCCTTTCCGGTAGCTATGGCTTTCTTCCTTATCTCCCGGATTTTATTAACGGCTTTATCCAGTACTGTTGCCATCAGTTGATGCATTTTCTCAGGATCCGACCCCTCAACGTAAAGAGGAAGCCAACCGCATCCCCTCAGGAAGCTATCCAGTTCTTCAGGGCTTATCCGGTCCAGAACAGTCGGGTTAGCGATCTTATATCCGTTAAGATGAAGAATGGGTAAAACGGTTCCGTCAGTGATGGGATTAAGAAACTTATTTGAATGCCACGATGTAGCCAGGGCTCCTGTCTCGGCTTCTCCGTCGCCGATAATACAGGCAACGATCAGGCCTGGATTATCAAAAGCCGCACCAAAGGCATGGCTTAAAGAATAACCCAGTTCTCCTCCTTCATGGATTGATCCGGGGCATTCCGGCGACACATGGCTGGGAATCCCCCCGGGAAATGAAAACTGCGTGAACAATTTTTTAAGTCCCGATTCATCCTGTGTTATATGAGGGTATATCTCGCTGTATGTTCCTTCGAGGTATGTATTTCCTACCAGTGCAGGCCCTCCGTGTCCGGGGCCGGAAATATATATCATGTCCAGGTCATATTTCTTTATGATCCGGTTAAGGTGTACATAAATGAAATTCTGACCGGGAGTACTTCCCCAGTGTCCAAGCTGCATTGTTTTTACATGTGACATCTCAAGCTTTTCCCTCAATAAGGGGTTTGCCCGCAGATATAGTTGTCCAACCGATATATAATTTGCTGCCCGCCAGTAGGCGTTGGTCTTTCTTACATCTTCCTTTGATAGTATGTCTTTCATGATTAAAGCCTTACATAAAACCTTCAACGATTTACAAAAAATTATCTAAGTCCCGGTAACATCCAGCGGTGACCATGTTGCACGATAAGTTTCTCCGCTGCCTCCGGTCCCCAGGTACCTGCGGTATAATTAGGGAAAATTCCAGGTTTATTATTTTCCCATACCTCAAGTATCGGCGTCAGTATGCGCCAAGCAGCCTCCACCTGATCAGAACGCATGAATTGCGTGGCATCATTCAGTATCAGGTCCCAGAGCAATGTCTCATATGCTTCGGGGTGAGGTCCTTTAAAGCTTTCCCGGTAATTGAATTTCATGTCCACAGGCCGGAGCAATACTTTAGGTCCAGGCTCCTTGGCCTGGAACCTGAGTGTAATCTCTTCACTGGGATGGATGGATATCTTTAGTCCTGCCGACTGCCAGTTGATTGAAGATTCCTTTGGAAAAGACCTGTGGGGAACAGATCGAAAATGAATAACAATTTCCGATGTTGCCTGTGGCAGACGCTTTCCGGTCCTCAAATAAAAGGGTACATCCTGCCAGCGCCAGTTATCCACAAATAATCTCATGGCAACAAATGTTTCAGTCTGAGAATCCGGTGACACGCCCATCTCCTTGTGGTAACCAACCACATCCTGACCACATATCTGACCGCTTCCATACTGGCCACGGACCACATATTTACCGACATCATCGTGTGATATCGGACGTACACTATGCAACACATCGGCCTTCTTATTCCGTATCTCATCAGCGTCAAAGGATACCATTGGTTCCATGGCTACAAGGCATAAAAGTTGCATAAGATGATTCTGGATCATATCACGCAGGGCACCGGACTTATCGTAATATTCACCCCTGTGCCCTATCCCGAGGGCTTCAGCAACCGTGATAGTAATATAGTCAACGTATCCCCTGTTCCACAGAGGCTCGAACAAGGGATTTGCAAACCGGAAAGCAAGGATATTCTGGACAGTCTCCTTACCCAGGTAATGGTCTATCCTGAATATCTGTGACTCCCTGAAGCTATCAGTGAAAATTTTATTTAGTTGCCGGGCTGAGTCAAGATCATAACCGATGGGTTTTTCGACAACAATGCGTGATCTGTGCTTTTCATGAGACAGCTCCGACTCTCCAAGATATTTCGGTATCTCACCAAACATGGCAGGTGGCGTTGCCATGTAATAGATCTTATCCACGCCACCTTCCCATTCCTTCTCAAGCTCCCGTAGTTGCAGCTTTAGATTTTTATAAGTCTCGATACTTTTAAAATCGCCCTTCAGGTAATGAATATGTCTGGCAAATTGTTCCCACTCGTCATCATCCACCACAACATGATTAGAAAATTTTGTCACACCCTCTCGCAGGCGCTTTCGCAGCTGGTCATCGGTCAGATCCACTCTGTCGACTGCAATAATTGCCAAATGTGATGGCATTGATCGATAATGTGAAATACTGAATAATGCAGGCACCAGTTTTCTCCAGGTAAGGTCTCCGGCACCGCCAAAAATTGTGAATATTGTTGGATCAACATTTTCTTCTGATTTCATAATCTTTTATTTTTATACCAGTCAGTATGGAATGTCCCTTTTGAATCAATACGCTCATATGTATGTGCTCCGAAATAATCCCTCTGTGCCTGGATCAGATTTGCAGGCAACCAGGCACTGCTGTATGCATCAAGATAACTCAGACTTGCCATTAATGCAGGAACGGGAATAGCGGCATCAGCTGCACTGCGGACAATCAGCCTGAGAGATTCCTGGGAATCATTCACCAATCCGGAAAAACTATCATCAAGCAACAGGTTGGACAGGCCCGGCTGTTTTAGAAATGCATTCATTATATCTTCAAGTAATGCGGCCCTGATAATACATCCTCCCCGCCATATTCTTGCAATAGCTCCCGGATCCAGGTTATAATTGTATTTTGAGGAAGCAGCTGAGAGCACCGCCATACCCTGGGCAAAAGCAATAACAAATGAAGCATGAAGGCTGTCGTGTAGTTGCTGTAAGAACAAATCCCTGCTGCCTTCAAATTTTTTAAGAGGCCTTGCGTACAGACCTGAGGCCATCTTTCTTTCCTCTTCATAAACAGACATGTCTCTTAAAATGACAGCTATGTCGATAGTCGGCACAGGGACCTGTAATTCCAGAGCACTTTGCGAAGTCCACATACCTGTTCCTTTTTGCCTGGCTACATCCAGTATTTCATCGATAAGGCGTTTCCCGGTCAGATCATCAACTTTGTTGAATATGTCAGCCGTTATTTCAATCAGGTAACTGTTTAGTGGACCTTTGTTCCATTCCTTAAAGAGTGCATGAAGCTCATCATCAGTAAAACCTAAATAACGCTTCAACAGATCGTATGTCTCTGAAATAAGCTGCATCAAGGCATATTCGATTCCGTTATGGACCATTTTCACAAAATGCCCGGCCGACCCTGGTCCAATGTACGTTACACAGGGCACATTATCAACTTTAGCCGAAACCGCTTCAAGCAGATGATGCA
>CAYYIW010000030.1:26258-49895 GCA_964472085.1 uncultured Rikenellaceae bacterium
ACAAGCATCATAACTGCTCTTGGGCGTTTTAATCTTCCCACAAATTCTTTTATATCTCCCGTACTGAAAATATTCTTATTCCCTGCTTCATCTGATAAGGTTTTAACCTTGCTCATATCTTTATCATATCCGGCAACAGAAAAACCATTATCAGCCATGTTGAATAAGAGGTTACGGCCCATCACGCCCAATCCCACCATTCCAAAATCGTACATAAGATTCAATTTACTTGTATCCATAATTTATATAGATTAATGTTGCCACAAAATCAGATTTAATTCCAGCGGAACGGAAACTCCGGGCAGGAAAGGCACTACCCTTGGCGTGTAATTATCAGCAGGACGGGATGCAGGTATTTCAAGGGTATAGGTGTACAAACTTTCAGGCTCTTGCCCCGGCTTTTTAAGATTCATCGTTTTCCTGAAAGAATCCTTTCCTTCCGATCCTTCCGCATAAATTTCGACAAGCACTGTCCCGGGATCTATTCCGTTCAGAAATACAGAGACTTCCATCTCATGTAAGTCATTACGCGTATTAACTTTCATATCGCCGAAACGCATTCCGTTCCATTTTTCCGACAGGCTCTTTTTCCATTCCTCAATTTGAATGGCTGTAGTTCCATTTTGTGCAGCTCTTTCCAGGTAGCCGGATGCTGCAGGCAAATAATGTTTTTCTGTATATTCCTTTACCACCCTGTCGGCTGAAAACTGAGGGGTCAGCCTGGCCATGCTTTCCCTCATCCGTGCAATCCATTTTACCGGTATACCTTTCTCATTACGGTCATAGAACTCAGGTACTACCTCTTTTTCAAGCAGGTCATAAAGCTGTCCGGCCTCTCTGGCATCCCAAACAGGATCATCGCCATGTTCTTTGCCGTCTCCGATTGCCCAACCCACTTCAGGTGTATATGCCTCAGCCCACCAGCCGTCAAGTTCAGAAATATTTATCCCTCCGTTGACAAGCACTTTCATTCCGCTTGTTCCACTGGCTTCCCATGGTCGGCGCGGAGTGTTGATCCAGACATCCACGCCCTGAACAAGATTTTCCGAGATCTGCATGTCATAATCGCTCAGAAAGATAACCGGAGGATGGATGCCATTCCGCCTGATGAACTGAATCCATTCCCTGATCAGGCTCTGCCCTGCCATGTCGGCAGGATGGGCTTTACCGGAAATAATAAGCTGAACCGGATATTCAGGGTTTGTCAATAACCGCAGCAGACGCTGAGGATCATGCAAAAGCAGGTTAGGCCTCTTATAGGTGGCAAAACGACGGGCAAAGCCAAGGGTCAGAACGTTGGGATCGCATAATTGCCTGGCACGGTCGACTGATTCCGGTGAATGTCCCGAGCCTTCAAGCTGACGGGAAAATTGTTCCCGTGCAAACCGTATGAGCTCTTTGTTTGCCTCCATTCTCATCTGCCATAGCTTCTCATCCGTTGCCTTCCTTATATCCTCACATATGGATTCTTTCATCCCCAGCCATCTGTCTTTTCCACAAAATTCAGTCCAGAGCTCATCAGCCTCACGCGAGTCCCACGACGGAACATGCACTCCGTTGGTGACTGATCCTACGGGGATTTCATTCTCAGGCCATCTGGGAAACAGTGATTCAAATATATGACGGCTTACCTGTCCGTGTAGATGGCTTACACCATTAATTGCACCGCTTCCTCTGATTGCCAGATAAGCCATGTTGAAACTCTCAGAATCATCGGCGGGATCCTTTCGTCCCAGGGCCAACAGTTGCCAGGTAGATATGCCCAGGTTCTTTTTGGCATAATCACCAAGATAGAGCTCCATAAGTTGAGGAGAAAAACAATCGAACCCTGCAGGCACTGCTGTATGGGTTGTAAACAGGTTTCCGGATCTGGTTCCTGTTAGAGCCACATCAAATGATAGTCCCGTCTCCTTCATATACGCAGAAGCACGTTCAAGAATTGCAAACGCTGCATGACCTTCATTGAGATGACATACCTCCGGTTTAATACCAATATAGTCAAGCAGCCTCCACCCGCCAATTCCCAGAATTAATTCCTGTTTTAACCTTAGTTCGGTTCCTCCACCATATAGTTCACTTGTTATGCCACGATGTACCGGGAAATTGGCTGCATCATTACTATCGAGCAGATATAACCTGACCCTTCCAACCTGAACATACCACGTACGCAACCATATTGAATAACCAGGTAAGGAGATCTTAAATCTTAACCATTCCCCGTTCGATTGTCGTAAAGGGACAACAGGTAATTGTCCGGGATCATTGTAGGGATAGAGAGCCTCCTGCATACCATTTTTATCAATCACCTGCCTAAAATAACCTTGCTGATACAGAAGTCCGATACCGACTATGGGGATACCCAGGTCGCTTGCAGCTTTTAGCTGATCTCCGGCGACATTGCCCAGTCCGCCTGAATATATTGGAAGAGCTTCGCTAAGCATGAATTCCATACTAAAATATGCAACATAGTTCAGATCAGACTGAGGATATTTTTTTTGAAACCATGCGGGAACAGTGGATGCCTCCTTCCTGGATTTCAGAAGTGCATCGATTTGTCTTTTAAAATCAGGGTCTGTTAAAAGGCTATGCAGTTTATCTCGTGATATAGTCTGTAATACCACCCATGGGTTATGAGTCATATCCCAAAGGTCAGGATCAAGTTGTCTCCATACTTCATCAGCTGAATGATTCCAGGACCAACGCATATCAATTGCAAGCTCTTTAAGAGCGTCGACGCCTTCAATGTCGGTCGGAAGGTTATGATATAAAGTTATATTTTTCTTTGTCATGGCATCTATAATTCTGCAAAACCAGTCAGGAGACAGCTTTAGTCACAATACTCTGAGCCTCTTCCAGGATTTTATTCAAATGATCGCGACCATTAAAACTCTCGGCGTATATCTTGTAGATATTTTCAGTACCTGATGGTCGGGCTGCAAACCAACCATTTTCCGATGACACCTTCAGACCTCCGATAGAAGCCCCGTTGCCGGGAG
Organism: uncultured Rikenellaceae bacterium; assembly: GCA_964472085.1. Lineage (GTDB taxonomy): Bacteria > Bacteroidota > Bacteroidia > Bacteroidales > VadinHA17 > LD21. The sequence goes on from CAYYIW010000030.1 coordinate 29,255, forward strand.
CATTGGTAAGAACAGATGTCACCTTCTCCCCTGCAAGGTTTATTAAACTAATATTACCGGGAGAGAGTCTTCCTAAAGCCTCCTTCTGTTTTGGAGTGGCGGGTGCATCTATACGAGTATAAACAGGATTGCCTAGTTTTCCTGTAAGTTCCTGGTATATCAGTCCAGGGTCCCTGCCGGTTTTTGCTGTTATTTCCGCAGCAAGCAAAGCCAATATAATCCCATCTTTGTCAGTAGTCCATACTGTGCCATCAGAACGCAGGAATGATGCTCCGGCGCTTTCCTCCCCTCCAAATCCGAGAGCACCGGAAAAGAGACCGTCAGCAAACCATTTGAAACCCACCGGTACTTCATAAAGCTTACGACCAAGTTCTGAAGCAACACGGTCGATCATCTGGCTGCTTACCAGAGTTTTGCCTATTGATAATTCGCTGCTCCAGTCTTTTCTGTTTCTGAATAAATAATAAATAGCAACAGAGAGGAAATGATTGGGGGGCAATAAGCCTTTACTTTTTGTGACAATGCCATGTCTGTCGTGATCTGTATCACAGGCAAATGCGACATCGAATTTTTCCTTTAATTTTATAAGCCCCTGCATTGCATACGGCGAGGACGGATCCATTCGTATCTGCCCATCCCAGTCGACTGTCATGAAACGGAATGTCGGATCCACTTCCTTATTGACCACGGTAAGGTCTAATTTATACTTGTCAGCTATTGGTTCCCAGTAATGGACACCAGCCCCTCCCAGCGGATCAACGCCCAGCTTGATCGTCGAATTGCGGATCATGGTCATGTCAAGAACCCCGGAAAGTCCGGATATATAGCTGTTCAGATAATCATGCTTATGTGTGGTGGATGCTTTGAGCGCTTTTTCAAAGGAGATCCTTTTTACGCCCTCGAGATTTTTCTTTAGCAATTCATTTGCTTTTGCCTCAATCCATTTTGTAACTGCGGATTCGGCAGCTCCACCATTGGGAGGATTGTATTTAAATCCACCATCATGAGGAGGGTTATGCGAAGGTGTTATGACTATACCATCAGCCTGAGCATTTTTATGCTTTTGATTGTGAGTTATTATAGCATACGAAATAACTGGCGTAGGAGTATATTCCTCCCTGCCGGCAATCATTACGTCAACGCCGTTAGCAGCCAGAACTTCCAATGCTGTGACAAAAGCGGGGAAAGACAGGGCATGTGTATCCATCCCGATAAAAAGAGGTCCTGATATGTTTTGTTGCCTGCGATACATGCAAATAGCCTGGGTAATTGCCAGGATATGATTTTCATTAAAGGAATTTTTAAGAGATGATCCTCTGTGACCGGAGGTGCCAAACATAATCTGTTGATCGGGAACGGAGGGATCAGGTGTTTCAGAAAAATAAGCTGTAATTAACCTGGGTACATTAACCAGCTGTGACTGCTCAGCCACCTTACCTGCAAATTTGCTCACTCCCATAATGTTAAATTTTGCTTTTTGATTATTTTCATAATAACTGATTTATTCCTATGCAGCTTCTTCAGTTTTGGCTTTTGTTCTGACAGGATCAAATATTTTGTAAGCCAATAGTTTAAGCTGGTCATTTATTAATGCCCATACCAATGCATATCCCCAGATTATCAGTGTCCATTTCCAGCCAATCGGAGTCATAAACATTCCATAAACTGCCACAACGGTGGCCAGCAGTTTTGAACCAATTGCGGACCACAGGAGAGCCGGAGCCGGTGCAATTGACCAGAAAGGTCCCCGGGTGCGGGTGATAAAGATTGTAAGGTGACCGGCAACTGCAAGCTTAAGGAACATGAATGTCTGGATTGCTCCGGGGTCAAGTTTAAATACTTTCTCAGCAAGATAAAAGAGTGCAAATGAGGCCACAACACCGAGAAACCCCAGCACCGAAGAAATCTGTAAAACAAGCTTCATATTCCAGGCTTCCGGACGATTCTGATAATGGACATTATCATATGCTATAGCCAGAATAGGTCCGTCATTCAATAAAGCCAGGAGGACAATCATTACCGCTGTTACCGGATAAAAATTGAATATCAGGATGGATAAGGTCATAAACAGCAGAACCCTTATTGTTTCAGCAATACGGTAAATTGCATAACTGTTCATTCTCTGGAATATACGGCGGCTTTCTTTAATAGCATCAATGATTACCGACAGGCCAGGTGTCATCAACACAATAGATGCTGCAGCACGGGCCGCATCAGTTGCGTCTGACACAGCAATGCCACAATCGGCTTTCTTAAGCGCCGGTGCATCATTAACCCCATCGCCGGTCATACCAACAATATCTCCGCGTTTTTGAAGAACGTCAACTATATGAAACTTATGTTCGGGGAATACCTGAGCAAAACCATCAGCCTCCTCAATAGCTTCGGATACCTTTGAACCTTCATCCTTTTTTGCATCACCCAGGAGAGCGGCATCTAAAATATTTGTACCCAGACCCAGCTTTTTGGCAGTTTCAACTGCAATAGCCAATGCATCGCCAGTAACCATCTTAATCTTCACGCCCATCTTACCGGCTGTCTCAATTGTTGCCCTGGCATCAACCCTTGGAGGATCGAATAATGGCAATACGCCAACAAACTGCCATTTATCTGTGTCGTCAGATTTAGCTACACCCAGGGAGCGGAAACCCCGTGATGCAAATTCATTAACTGCCTTATCAACATCGTCCTTCACCTTCCCTGCATTTACTGAAAGAGCCATAATAACCTGTGGAGCACCTTTAGTCACTTTGATAGTTTTGCCTTCTTTAGTTTTAAGTAATGCTTCAGTTCGTTTATGCACTGGATCGAATGGCTGGAAATGAATCAATTCATAATTTTTAAGCACTTCTTTATCTTTCAATCCACCTAATACTGCCAGATCAATAGTATCATTATTATCTTCACGTGATGCCAGCGCCGCATAAAGAATAAGCTGATCAACTGAATCATCGCTCATGCTTACAGGGTCGCCCAGCGTAAGCTTATTTTGTGTCAGTGTGCCTGTTTTATCTGAACAGAGAACTTCGACTCCTGCCAGTTCTTCGATAGCCACTAACCTGCTCACAATAGCTTCCTTTTTTGCAAGAAGCCGTGCTCCTACCGCCATTGTAACTGACAAGACAGTAGGCATCGCAACAGGAATTGCAGCTACCGTAAGTACAAGTGCAAATTGAAGAGTGGTAAGAATTGGGTCGCCCCGGTAAATTGCAAAACCGATAATTATTGCTACGAGTACTACAGCAAGAATTATAAGATAATTTCCTATTTTAAGTACTGCTTTTTGAAAATGGCTTACCGTATGAGTCTGCTGAACCAGCTCTGCAGTTTTGCCAAAATATGTATTTCCTCCGGTAGCATATACCATAGCTTCAATCTCGCCCTGCCTTATAATAGAACCTGAAAACACTGCTTCACCTGTTTTGCGCTCAGCGGGCAAAGATTCACCTGTCAGTGCCGACTGGTCAACCTCCAGGGGATCTCCTTCGAGCAGGCGCGCATCAGCCGGTACAATATCACCCAGGCGTAGCCGTATCAGGTCTCCCGGAACCAGTTCGCGTGAAGGAGGGGTGATCCATTTACCATCCCGTTTTACCCTGGCCTTCACTGCCAGTTTAGCTTTAAGTGCTTCAATGGCATTGCCCGCCTGTCGTTCCTCCCAAAAACCGACAAATGCATTTGCAACCAGCAGAACAAGTATTATTATAAAGTCAGGCCAGTGTTTTGCTACTGCAGAGAGAATAACTGCAGCTTCTATCATCCAGGGTATCGGACCCCAGAAATAAGTGAGGAATTTAAGAACAGGATTTGCTTTCTTCTCTATTATTTCATTAGGTCCGAACCGGGTTATTCGTTCCTGAGCTTCAGCCTGTGTGAGTCCTTCTGTAGAGGACTTTAATTTTACAAAAAGCTCGTCCATTGACATGGATTTAAGATCGTCCTTTGTATTATTTGCAGAATTATCCCCAGATTCAGGATTTTCTGCATTGTTAGTTTTGCTGTTCATATTTAAAATTCCGTTTGCTTAAAAAAGTAATTCCATTGTTTTAATTTATCTAACACTGCAGCTTTGGATTATCGACGGAAAATACCCGGCCTGTCATCAAACCAAATACTCTCAAAGAACACTCATTACCTCAGAAACAGACTAAATATGATTTTGTCCCGTATTGTCTGCCTGCTCTGATGAATGCTATTAATAGTTATTTCTTTTTTTTAGTCGGAACAATAAACAAAGGTATCTTGGTATGATGCAGTACCTTTTCAGCAACACTTCCCATTAGTATGTTTTCAAGCCATTTACGGCTGTGTGATCCCAATACTATCATATCTGCTTTAATTTGTTTTGCAGTCCGTAATATTGAATCTGCAAAGTCGCCTTCTTCAACCTTGATCGCTATTGAATCATCTTTCAGATGGGATTTTATTTTTTCAAGGTATTTTACAGATGCTTCCTTCAGTCTTTCTATTGAAACAGACTGAAGCTGGCCCATTTCCATATAACCTGTAAATCCCATAACCGGGGAATACTCAACTGCAGAATAATATACCGGGTCGGAGATGACATGAAGTAATGTTATTTCAGCATTCATCGATTTCGCCAGCCCGTATCCTGCTTCTGCCACTTTTTGCGCCGTGGGATCATAGTCCAGGGCAATTAATACGTTTTTCATCTTCAAAAATTTTATATTTCTAATAACCTCATCCTTGTCCATGACATTCAGATTTTTATCTTGGAATAAAAGCTCCAAGGGTCCAGATATCCTCTGCAGTTACCCTTATATGGTAATTTGGGAACGACAGGACAGGAATAAATGATTTATTGATCATCTGGTGTGCATAATTTCCAAGAAGCAAATTAGAAGGATTCATTTCCTGTTCAGCCATTATGGAAATAAGATCAGCATTAACGGAATATGCATAATCAAGTGTTATATCAGTAAGGTTTTTACCATGAGCATGTGTTATTTTATATCGTATATTATGGTGATCAAGGTATGCTGTTACCTGGTTTGTGTATTGAATAAGTTTTTTCTCAATGCTCTTCATTTTGGAAAGCTGGGCTGTGACAACATGAATTTCCGATCCGAATGCAGCAGCAAGTTTTGCTGTATAAGGCACTTTCTCCCTGGTTTGAAAGGTAATATCTAGTGGCATTACAATAGAATCAATGTTTGCTGATAGTTTACTTCTCCTGGTTGTAATAACCGGATTTTTTGAATGAGAAACTATCTTATAGGCATGCCCTCCTATGAATAGTTCTTCAAATCCCGATTCACCATGCGTTGACAGGACAGTCAGTGAATCTTCAAATTTATCAGCCAGCTCAGCTACAGCTCTGAAGACCTGCCCTTCTTCAACAGAATAAGTCAGACCGCAATCTATATTTCCTTCTTTCCTGCATTTCTCAAGTATTTTCTCAAATTTTAACACTGCTTCGTTCTTTTCCTCTTCAATATCGTTTTGAGTTTTGCTTTTATGCATCTGGATCACATGTACCATTTGAATGTTTGCTCCGGTTTTTTTTGCCAGCATGAATGAGAGATCTAATCCGGCACTTGCTTCTTCGGAAAAATCGAGGGGAACGATGATTGTCTTCATATTACACTAGTTTTGATTTTAATTAACATCCGGAACCCACATTCTGATACAAACCAACCAGGATAATTGTGTTCTGTTATGTGGGAATCATAAAATAATATTGTTTAATATTTCCTTCTTTCAAAATTACTTATTTCCCACGTCAGTTAAAACAAATTGCCGGCACTATTGTTGCTATTAGTGAAATATTTTGTCTATAATGCAAAAGATTATTGGTACCGGAAACGTCCGGTGAAATGAACAGAAAAATAGCAAATATGTTCTGTAACATAATTAACTTTTGGTTCAGGATGTTTTGTCGTTTTTTTAGTAAATTGCATGGTGGTACAGTTTGAACCGGCAATAAGTATTTTGTATCTGAAACAAAATATTTCGAAAGAGGCTGATAATAAATCAGTCCTTTTTACTTAATTACATTAAGCGTCGCAAGTTTGACATTGAGCAATATGCTGGCTTGATTAATGAGTTGACAAATGTTAAGTTTTTTAATTTCTTTCTTTATGGAAACAACATTAAAACACTGGACTGATTTAGTTTATCCCTGGCTGTTAAACCATGGGGTAAAAGTTCTGATAATTGCTATCGGATCAATTATTCTGTATAAGGTCATTGCCAGGATTATAATTAAGGCAGTAAGAATTGCTGTTGTGGCTGACAAATCCATGACCAAGGATTCGGAAAAAAAACGGGAAGACACCCTGATAAGGATTTTTAACGGAGCAGTTAAAGTTCTTATTATAACGCTTGCTATCCTTATGATTCTCCAGGAGATAGGAGTACAAATAGGACCTATCCTTGCCGGTGCAGGAATCGTCGGACTGGCATTCGGTTTTGGAGGTCAGTATCTGATCAAGGATCTGATATCAGGGCTCTTTATAATTCTTGAGAACCAGTACCGAATCGGAGATGTGATTATCATTGATTCAACCGGAGGCCTCGTGGAAGATATAAGTCTTAGAATGACTACCTTGAGGGACCTTGACGGTACTGTTCATCATATACCTCATGGGACGATAAACAAGGTATCCAATATGTCAAAGAAGTTTTCCAGGGTAAACCTCAATATTGGTGTATCATACAGCAGCAACCTGCAAAATGTAATTGACGTGATCAACCGCACAGGTAATGAACTCGCCTCTGATCCGGCTTTTAAGGACTCAATTATAAGTCCTCCGCAATTCCTGCGTGTGGACAATTTCGCCGATTCTTCTATCGAAATTAAGATAATTGGTGACACAAAACCGCTGAAACAATGGGAAATCACAGGTGAACTCAGAAAACGTATTAAGATAGCTTTCGATAAGGAAGGGATTGAAATTCCATTTCCACAGAGGGTTATTCACCAGGGGTGAGATATATAGATGAAAGGTGCTAGAGCACAAGTGCAGTGGTTTAAATCTCCTCCCGGGAGGTGCTTAGGTGGGTTCTTTAAAGTGTCTGAAGTACAGGGGAGAGTTGGGATTTGTAACCGGTAACCGGTAGATGGGAAGAAATAACAAAAAGACAACAAGCAAAAACAATGAACAGATATAATTTCGGGGTAATAGGTAATTGTTCATATCTGGCATATATCGATACTGACTCAAATGTCAACTGGCTGTGCCTGCCCAGGTTTGACAGCAGTTTCATCTTCGGATCACTGCTCGACAAAAAAAAGGGCGGGGAATTCAGTATCAAACCTGCCAACGGCAATTACAAAACGAAGCAGTACTACCTTCGAAATACAAATATCCTGGCAACAGAATTTGAAGTTGACCAGGGAAAATTCAGGATCATTGATTATGCTCCTCGATTCCCTCAGTACGACAGGTATTTCAAACCGCTGATGCTTTTCAGAAAGATTGAGCTTCTGGAGGGTACCCCCTTTATAAAGGTCAAATGCAACCCGGTGGATGATTATGGCAAGACTTTACCGCAAACTGTAGCCGGAAGCAACCACATAAGATTTCTGAATCTGAGCAGCCAGGTACGACTCACATCCGATGTGCCTCTCAACTATATCCTCGAGGAGAAATCATTCCTGCTTAATGAAACACACTACCTGGTCTTCAGCTATGGTGTACCCCTTGAAGCACCACTGGCAGAAACAGCGGAATCATTTCTTAACAAAACAAGGGCATACTGGGTCAACTGGGTTAAATCGACTTCAATCCCATATATTTACCAGGATGCTGTTATACGATCTGCACTGGTGCTCAAGCTTCACCAGTATGAAGATACCGGGGCAGTAATTGCAGCAGGCTCTACAAGTCTTCCGGAAAATAACCAGTCACACCGTAACTGGGATTACCGTTATTGCTGGATGCGGGATACATACTATACACTTACGGCTTTCAATAATATAGGACACTTCGAGGAGCTGGAGAAGTATTTTGCATATATCCAGAATATCATTCTGAATGAGAAACAGAAGATCAAACCTCTATATACTTTGACAGGAGAACGTGTTCCGGATGAAAAGATCCTGTTGCTGGAGGGTTACATGAAAAATAAGCCTGTAAGGATAGGGAACAATGCCATTTACCAGACACAGAACGATGTTTACGGCCAGATACTTGTCAGCCTTCTGCCTTTGTTCATAGATAAGAGGATCAATTACATTGACACACAGAAATCTGAATTTATAACCGTATGGCTACTGGACAGGATTGAAGAATTTATGGATATTCCGGATTCCGGTCCATGGGAATTTGGTGTTACGAACCAGCTTCACTGTTATACTTACCTGTTCCATTGGGCCGGAAGCAAGGCAGCAATTAAAATTGGTTCTCTGACCGGCCGAAGGGATATTTCGGAAAAAGCCACCAAGCTTGCTGAATTAGCACGGGCATATATTGAAAAATGCTATAGCACTTCAGATAATGCATATATGCAATCTGTAGACAGTTCATCCTTCGATGCAAGTAACCTTCAGCTGATTACCATGAACTACCTTAATCCCAACGGAGGCAGGGCTCTGAAGCATCTTAAGGCACACGAAAAAGCGCTCTTTAGTGATAAGAATATGTTTTACAGATATCTCCAGGATGATCTCGGCAAACCAAACACTTCATTTATAATCTGCGGGTTCTGGTATGCCGAGGCTCTTGCTGCCGTAGGGATGATTGACAAGGCACTTGAGGTTATTGAGACACTCATTAAATCTGCCAACCACCTGGGACTTTTCAGTGAAGATTCCGATCAGGAATTCGGTCAATGGGGAAATTTCCCGCAGACTTACAGTCATGTAGGACTGGTAAATGCGGTTTACAGACTGTCGATGAAACTTGGCAAGCCAATATTCCTTTAAGTAATGAAGACTATTGACCAGATAGATTTTAAAAGAATTATTATTGTTGCTTACAGGTTGCCATTTAAGCTGGTAAGGAAAAAACAGAAGAACTATGCTGTGCAGAATGCCGGCGGCCTGGTCTCTGCTATTTTATCATTATCGGAGAAAATGATGAGGGAGAACCGTTCAGCCCACAAAATTATATGGGTTGGAACAGGAGTACTTCAATTGGGGGAACAAGATCTTAATAATAACTTTGATTTATACCCGGTCGAGATACCAAAAAGAACCGATGAAAAATTTTACGGAGGATTCAGCAACAATACTATCTGGCCTCTCTTCCATTATTTTCCGTCGCGTACAGTATATGACGACAGCTACTTTGATGCATATAGTACCGCCAATAACATGTTCTTTGAAAAACTCAGGAACCTGATAAAACCGGGAGATTTCGTCTGGGTACATGACTACCAGCTATTCCTTCTTCCTGAAATGATAAGAAAAGAATTTCCATCTGCAAGTATTGGATTTTTCCTTCATATACCATTTCCTTCATTTGAAATATTCAGGCTATTTCCCAGGATCTGGCGTGAATCTATACTTACCGGTATGACGGGTGCTGATGTGGTTGGATTCCATACAAATGATTACACGCAACACTTTATTAAATCGGTAAGAAGGACGTTGGGATACAGGGTAAATCAGAATTTCATCTATCTTGAGAACAGGTTATGCAAAGCCGATGCATTTCCAATAGGAATAGATTTTGATAAATTCCATGATGCCTGTATGGCTAAGAAAACCTATACGCAGAAGAAGAAAATACGTAATTATCTGTCTGATAACAAATTAATATTTTCAGTCGATCGGCTTGACTATTCCAAAGGATTCATATACAGGCTCAACGCTTTTGAAAGATTTCTTGAAAAATATTCTTCATGGCATAATAAGGTAGTATTCAACATGGTAGTGGTTCCATCGAGGGATAATATAGATAATTACCGAATTTTAAAAAAAGAAATTGAGGCAACTGTTGGCAGAATTAACGGAAAATATGGAAATTTGGGCTGGCTTCCGATTATATACCAGTACAAATCGCTTCCTTTTCACGACCTGGTGGCTTTGTATGATCTTAGTGATGTGGGACTTATTACTCCCCTTCGCGACGGAATGAACCTTGTTGCCAAAGAATATATAGCCTGCCAGAGTGAAAACAAGGGAATGCTTGTATTAAGTGAAATGGCTGGAGCCGCAGTAGAACTAAATGAAACAATAATAATCAATCCGACTGATGTAGAAGAGACCGCTGATGCTATCGACAAAGCCCTGAATATGCCAAAGGATGAAAAGGAAAAAAGGATCCTTAAGATGCAAAACAGGTTGAAAAGATATAATGTATTCACATGGACATCAGATTTCTTTCTCCAGGTGGAAGAGACAAAAAAAGTACAGGAAAACATGAAGGTGAAGTATCTTGACGACAACACTCTAGACACAATTAAAGAAAAATACCTTGCAGCAGAAAAACGATTATTCCTTATTGATTATGATGGCACCCTGACCCCTATTACCAGGTTACCCGAGCTGGCTTTGCTTAATGGTCAGACAGAGCGGATGCTCAGGAATATTGTTGCAGACAAGAATAACACAGTAGCAATAATAAGTGGCCGTGAGCGACAGTTTATCGAGACTCAGTTTATCGGAATGGATGTTATTCTTGTAACCGAACATGGTTACTTCATAAAATATCCCGGTGAAAAATGGATCAGTAATATTGATGTTAGTCTCAAGTGGAAAAAGAAGATACTGCCTATTCTTAATCATTATGTTGACAGGTGCAGCGGATCGATGATAGAAGAAAAGCATGCGTCACTGGCCTGGCATTACAGGAATGCCGATGAAGATATTGCTGCACTCAGGATCAACGAACTTAAGGATGACCTGGCGGAGATACTCAAGGAAGAGCCAAAGTTACAATTGCTGGAGGGGGAAAAGGTGCTGGAGGTGAAGAGCCTTGTATATGATAAAGGAACGGCAGCACTTAAGCTTATCTGCGACGATAATTATGATTTCATACTGGCTCTCGGAGACGACCGTACCGATGAAGATCTCTTCAGGGTAATACCCAAAAGCGGCGTTACCATCAAGGTTGGGAACAAACCCTCAAGGGCAAAATACAACATAAGGAACCAGTCGCAGATAGACAGGATATTATCGCTTTTTACAAATAAGGAAGTGACAGTCTGAACCGGATATTAACAAACCTGTCTTAACTTACTAACTCACACACTCTTCCCTGCCAGTCGGGTGAGTGCATAATAAGAGACTCCAAGCAGTGATGCAGATGAACCGAGGTGGGCTTTCTCTATCCTTACCCCCGTTCTGCAGTTCTCCAGTGAATTTTCAATCACGCTTTTAACAATTTTTTTGAAGTAACTTTCCCGGGCTTCAGACATGCCCCCACCAATAATTATTATCTCCGGAGCAAAGATGGCAATAAGATTGGCTATTCCCACTCCCACAATTTTTGCATTTTCTTCTACGGCCATGACGGCCTCCGGGGACTTAGTATAGCTTAATTCAAATATCTCCCTGCATGATAATTTCTCCTCATCCGACAGGTTTCCCGATAATTCATTATATCTTCTTATCAGTGCGGACGCCGATGCATAATGTTCCCATGATCCGGTAATTCCCTTATCACTTACATCCCCGCCGTAATTTATTACCATCTGTCCAACTTCTCCGCCTGCATTATTGACACCCCTGTAAAGTTTCCCGTTGATTATGATCCCTCCCCCTATTCCTGTGCGAAGGGCAATAAAGACCATATCACTGAACCCTTTCCCGGCTCCGTACCTGTGCTCTGCAATAGTCATCATATTTGCATCATTGCCTATATAAACCGGCAAACCGGTCTCCTGGTACACGATCTTTGCCAGCGGAACATTGGTCCAGCCGTTAATTCCCTGGTCAGGTCCGAGTACAATACCATTCTGGTGATCAATAAAACCCTTGACTGATATACCCGTACAGATCGGGTTAACACTCTCCGATGCAACTGTTTTCCTGATGTCACGGATAGCCGCCAACAATATCGCGATAAGACTATCCTTTGTCCTGAATTCATTGAGGGGATATGCTTTTGAAGCTATAATATTGCCTTCCATCCTAACAACTGCAATTCGCAGTTTATTATGACCGATATCTGCTCCAATGGCGGATGCATGTCTGAACATAAAATCAGCAGTTTATTAAAATATACAAATTTAACTTTAAATATAAATTAACCCCGGTTGCAGAAAAATAAAAGTTCTAATACGGAGGATGTTTTTTTTGATAACTTTGACAGGACTATTTTTTATTTCGGCAATATGAAAGAAAGGGTAAAAGAAATATTTGAGCATGAGGCAACAGCAATAAGGAAAATACCTGTTTCATCTGGATATGATGATGCAGTTGATCTTATATATACTCATGTACACCTCAAGAAAGGCAAGCTGGTGACCAGCGGAATGGGCAAGGCCGGCCAGATTGCCCATGATATAGCAACCACCTTCAGCTCTACAGGAACACCCTCAGTATTTCTTCATCCAAGCGAGGCCCAGCATGGTGATCTGGGAATTTTGCAGGAGAACGATCTTTTGCTAGCTATTTCCAACTCCGGGAAAACCAGGGAGATAATTGAACTGATCGATCTTAAGGATAACCTTTATCCTGATATTCCTGTCATTGTGATAACAAGTAATGAAAACAGTCCCCTGGCTCAAAAGGCAGAAATCTATATACTTACCGGCAATCCTCCGGAAGTCTGTCCGCTTGGCCTTACTCCCACCACATCAACTACTGTAATGACTGTCATCGGGGATGCCCTGGTCGTCCTGCTGATGGAAAAGATCGATTTCAATACCAGAGATTATGCCAAAAGACACCACGGTGGATATCTTGGAGTGAAATCAAGAGAAATATCGGACAGAACATAACAGAGAATTATTCCTCAGACTTTTTCTCCACGTATTGCATCAAGTACAGACTGAATCGATTCCTGAAACCTGTTGGCATTCTCTATCCACTTAAGAATATTTTCACTTGCCTCTGGAAATTCCGGATTACGCATGGATACAATCCTGTAAGCATATTCCTTCAGCTCACCTACATTGGCCAGTACCTTTGAAAAATAAACAACAAAAAAGGCATCTGTAAGATAAAAGTAACGCTTGCGATCAGAAGCAATTGTCTTGTAGTCGATTATCTTATTCTGTAACAAATAGTTCAATGAATTACTTACCGAACTCTTACTTGCATTGAAATATTTCACAAGCTCATCAAACGTCTTCTCTGGCGGATCACTAACAGTAAAACAAGCTATTATCCTGCCCTGCATCGGGGTAAATCCAAAATTCTCAAGTATCTTACCTGTATCTTCTATCGTTTCCCGGGTTCTGTTGTCCTGATCAGCCATGAGATAAATCCTGATTATATTATTATTTAACAAATGTAGAATAAATCCTGCTTAGTTCTATAACTTTGGAACTAAAAAAACAAAATTTATTTTTTCTTGCTGCAATCATTTAAAAATATTAGATTTGACTGTTTCGATATAACATTACTACTCTAAAACTAAAGGTCATGACAAACACCAGTTCAACAGGCGAAATCAGCAGGAAAGATTATATCTTTTCAATTTCAGTAATTGGATTATTCTTTTTTATTTTTGGTTTTGTAACCTGGTTAAACAGTATTCTCATCCCATTTCTTAAAACCGCCTGTGAACTAAATGATTTCCAGGCCTACTTTGTTACAACAGCATTTTATATTGCATATTTTGTAATGGCGCTGCCAATGACTCCTATCCTGAAGAAAACGGGATTCAAGAATGGTATGTCGGTAGGGCTTTGGATAATGGCTGTTGGATGTCTTATTTTCATTCCGGCTGCCCTGACCCGTACATTCGGACTTTTCCTTACAGGTCTTTTTGTTATGGGTACGGGACTTACTCTTCTCCAGACAGCATCAAATCCTTATATCACCATTATCGGTCCCCGCGAAAGTGCTGCCAAGAGGATCAGCATAATGGGTATTGCAAATAAATTTGCAGGTGCCATTGCTCCGATAATTCTTGCAAGCATTATTCTTAAAGATTCCAATATTCTTGAGGATCAACTTGCGAAGGTTGCCGATGCTGCCTCCAAGGCGGTCATACTCGATGAGCTTGCCCAGAGGGTTATCATGCCGTATATTATTATGGCAATAATACTTGTCCTGCTGGGACTGGCACTGAGGTACTTTCACCTGCCGGAAATAGATACCGACCAGGAAGAAGCTACGGGAGAAGACAACGAAGTAAAGAAAACCAGTATCTGGCAATTTCCTCACCTCGTACTTGGAGTTATTGCCCTGTTCTTTTATGTGGGTGTCGAGGTAATTGCAGGTGACACAATAATAAGATATGGCCAGTCACTGCAGATCCCGATGGTATCAGCCAAATATTATGCATCGCTTACAATGCTGAGTATGATAATCGGTTATCTGGCAGGTATTGCACTCATTCCTAAATATATAAAGCAGGGTGATGCGCTTAAGGTATGCACAATAATGGGTGTGATATTTGCAATCGGAGCTATATTTACCCCGGCATCAGTTGCTGTGACAATTCCTTTTGTCGACCTTGTCACATTCAAGCCTTTGGAACTGGTACTTCCCATAACAGTTCTGTTTGTTGCACTTATGGGCCTTGCCAATTCACTGGTCTGGCCGGCTATGTGGCCTCTTGCCATTGCAGGTCTCGGAAAATTCACAAAAACAGGTTCCGCTTTGCTGATAATGGCTATTGCAGGAGGTGCACTGATACCCCTTGCCTATGGAAAACTGGCAGTAACTTTTTCAACGCAGACAGCGTACTGGATATGTGTTCCCTCTTATCTTGTAATAATGTATTATGCATTCATAGGACATAAAGTCGGAAGAAAGCATGCGGGTTGAACTGAAAAAAATTTTTGATTCCTTCAGGACTGAAGGGTCCTTCATGTCAGGAGAACCTTTCGGAAGCGGACATATTCATGATACCTTCAGGGTTGAAACAGTTGAAAAAGATCATGATGATTATATCCTTCAAAGGCTGAATAACAAGGTCTTCAGGAATATTCCTCAACTACAGGATAACATTGAAAGAGTAACAGTACATTTAAGAAACAAACTACTTCAGATACCAGGTTCAGACATAAAACGTGAATGCCTCACTCTGATCCCCTCAAAAGAAGGCAGGAGCTGGATCGTTGATGACGAAGGGCATTACTGGAGGATGTATATTTTTATCTCCAACCATCATTCATATAATCTTGTTGACAGTAATAACAAGGCCTTTGAGGGAGGGAAAGCCATAGGCCGCTTCCAGGCTATGCTTGCAGATATGCCCGGCAGTCCCCTGTTCGAAACGATACCGTGGTTTCATAACATTGAAAAACGCCTTGAGACCTTCAGGAAGAAAATTCAGGAGGACCCTGCGGGAAGAGTTAAAAGTATCAGTACCGAAATTGAACAGTTCCTGACCAGGGCGGAAGCTATGAAGATAATTCTCAAACTCGGGGATAAGGGGAAAATACCGTTGAGGATAACACATAATGATACTAAGTTCAATAATATCCTTCTTGACGAGGATGACAAGGCCCTTTGTGTGATAGATCTTGATACGGTGATGCCCGGCTATGTTCACTATGATTTTGGTGATGCTATAAGGACTGCAGCAAATACAGCTTCTGAGGATGAAAAAGATCTTTCAAAAGTTAAAATGGACATTAACAGGTTCTGTGCCTATGCCGAAGGTTACCTTTCTGAAACAGGCAGTACACTTAATGATACTGAAAAAGAATACCTGGCATTTGCTCCCAGGCTCATAACATACACTATAGCTTTACGTTTTCTCACTGATTATATCGATGGTGACAATTATTTCAAGATCCATCACCCGCAACATAATCTTCAACGGGCAAGAACCCAGATGAAGCTTATGATGAGCATGGAAGAGCAATACGGGGAGATGCAGGAGATAATAGAAGGGTTGTTATAATGGAGGCGGCGGGCGGCAGGAGATAAGACTGAGAGACGCAGGGACAGTCCTCCGTCGCCACCACCTTCACAAGAGTTACGGTAGTCAAAGAAGGCTTTGGAGGACAAAGCATGACCGCACGACTGCACTGACCGATTACCGATTACCGATTACTATTAAATATATGTCCTGGACCAAAGAAGAAACAGCATTTCTGAAAACACTAAGCAGTCCTGACAGGATTCAGTCTTTTCTGGACTCTATTGCGTACAATCCTTCCTATGAATGCCGGTCCCCAAGATGGGTTATAAGGAAAGGATCCGCCCACTGCTTCGAAGGTGCCCTCTTTGCTGCTGCTGTTCTGCAATACCTGGGATATCCGCCACTGGTTGTAGATATGAAAGCTGATAACGATGATGATCATGTTATTGCTGTATATAAATACAACAACTACTGGGGATCCGTTGCAAAATCCAATTTTACGACACTAAGATTCAGAGAACCTGTTTACAGAAGCCTCAGGGAACTTATCATGTCATATTTCGACTTTTATTTTAACCTGGCAGGAGAAAAGACTCTTCGCTCCTATTCTCTTCCCCTCAATCTTAATATATTCAGAAACAGAAACTGGACTACCACCGATGAGGATCTTGAGTATATAGGGGACAGGCTGGAACAAATGAAGCATTTTCCTGTCATACTAAATGATATGGTTGTACGCCTTAACAAAGCGAGCGATATTACATTAAAAGCCGGATTACTCGGATCTGATGAGAAGGGCTTATACAAACCTGTACAGACCGGAGGTGATGTTGTTAAATAACTAAAAAACACTGAAAAATAATGAATCCAACCCGAGTTACGATAAACTCAGTCGAAATTTTTATATATCCATTTTATTGTCTGTCTTTATTTTATCTATAACCGGCATCATGCGGTCGAAGGATATTTTTGTATTTCATCTCAGATTGACTATTTTTGACATCATAAAATCAACAGGGTATGGATGTATCTGGAAAATCATTTAAAGCATTCCTTGAAAGAGAGGAAGCACTTAAAAATCAATATAATGCCAAGAATGCACACAAACAGCATGCCAAGGGAAAACTTACTGCCCATGAGCGTATTAACCTGCTGTTTGACAAAAACACTTTTGAAGAAATTGATGCTTTTGTAACTCCTGCAAGTCAGCCGGTTGAATTCGGAAGGATAGAAAGAACATATGGCGACGGGGTAATTGTGGGACATGGAAAAATAAACGGACGACTTGTATTTGCTTATGCTCAGGATTTTACAGTGATGGGAGGATCTCTCGGCCTTGTACATTCAAAAAAGATTACTAAGATACAGGAGATGGCATTAAAAATGGGCGCTCCGATAATAGGCTTGATGGACTCCGGAGGTGCCAGGATACAGGAAGGTGTGGCAAGTCTCAGTGGGTATGCTTCCATTTTCCATAATATAATTCACTCATCAGGTATAATACCTCAGATATCAGTGATATTGGGCCCGGCAGCAGGTGGAGCTGTTTATTCCCCGGCCCTTACCGATTTTGTATTTATGGTAAGCCACACCAGCTATATGTTTGTTACGGGTCCAAATGTGGTCAAGGAGGTTCTCAACGAGGAAGTTACATCAGATGAACTGGGCGGTGCGGAAGTGCATGCGAGAAAAAGCGGGGTAGCTCATATGATATACGATGATGAGGAGAACACAATTCTGGCCCTGAAAAAATTCCTCGCGTATCTCCCGTCCAATAATGTTGAAAATCCTCCGACAGTCCCTGATGACAATACCTGTGCAGATGTTAATGAGAAGCTCAGGGATATAGTACCCGACGATCCCAACAAGGCATATGATGTTAAGGATGTTATTAACCTTGTGGTTGACAGGAACAGCTTCTTTGAGACTTCAGAGCTGTACGGGGCCAGTATCGTTACCGGCTTTGCAAGAATGAAAGGTAAAACCGTAGGAATAGTCGCCAACCAGCCAAAAGTCCTTGCCGGTGTGCTTGACATTGATTCTTCCACCAAAGGCGCAAGGTTCATAAGGTTCTGTGATGCTTTCAATATACCTATCATAACATTTGAGGACGTACCCGGATTCCTGCCTGGAGTTGACCAGGAGCATGCAGGCATAATACGTCATGGTGCAAAACTTCTTTTTGCCTATAGTGAAGCCAACGTGCCTAAGATAACTGTAATTCTGAGAAAGGCTTATGGCGGGGCTTTTATCGTAATGAACAGTAAATTCCTCGGAGGTGACTTCAGTTTTGCCTGGCCTACTGCTGAAATAGCGGTTATGGGACCTGACGGAGCCGTGGCAATATTATACAGGAATGAGCTCGCAGCATCAGATGATCCTGTTGAGCTTAAAAAAGAACTAGTAATGAAGTACCGAGATAAGATAGCCAATCCTTTTATTGCAGATGAAAGCGGTTATATAGACGAGGTGATAGACCCGGCAGTAACAAGGAAGAAGATATTGTCAGCTCTTAATGCTTTAAGCAATAAATGGGTTAAGGTTCCTTCCAGGAAACACGGGAATATGCCTTTGTAAGATAAAAGATAAAAGTAAAAAGGGAAAAATGTGTATACGGAATTCGGCATACGATAAGCAGGGTTCAATTCCATATCTCCCATCCGTGTACTGCTCACCGAAGCATCCTCTGACCTCCAAAGCTTTGCGAAGGAGGTAGCGAAGGTGAGGAGGGGTCAGGAGTGGGTTATTAAGGTAGAAAGAAGAAGTCAGAAGTAAATTAAATATGCAATGAAGATAAAAAGGATTTTGATAGCGAACAGGGGCGAGATTGCTGTAAGGATCATGAAAACGGCGCACATTATGAACATTGAGACTGTTGCGATCCAGACAGCTGTAGAACCGAATGCCATGTACCTGTCATCAGCCGATATAATCTTTGATAACACAGATGATGTATCGGAGATACCTGTATTTCTGGATATCGAAAAGCTGATTGCCATAGCACTTAAAACCGGGGCTAATGCAGTTCATCCCGGATACGGTTTCCTGGCTGAGAACGCATACTTTGCTCAAAAGTGTAAAGATAACAGCATAATATTTATTGGTCCTTCACCTGACGCCATTTATAAAATGGGGAACAAGACAATTGCGCGTAAAATTGCACTTGCGAGCGGCATTCCTATGGCCATGGGTAGCGAAGGAAATATTTCCAATGAGGAGGAAGCTGTAAAAATAGCGGAAAAAATTGGTTATCCGGTGATAATCAAGGCCGCCTCGGGAGGTGGTGGAAGAGGAATGAGAATAGTAAGGCAATCGGAGGAGATGGAAAAAATGTTCATCATTGCCAGCAAAGAGGCAGAAAAAGCCTTTAACGACCCTTCAGTATTTATAGAAAAATATATCGAAAATCCCAAGCACATTGAATTTCAAATTCTTGGAGACACAAAGGGTAATGTTATACACCTGGGAGAAAGGGAATGTTCTATTCAGAGAAAACATCAGAAGCTGCTTGAAGAAGCACCCTCATCAGCCCTTGACAGGAACTTAAGAAATCAGATGGGCAAAACTGCTATTGAGATTGCAAAAGCAGTTAATTATCACTCGGCAGGAACTGTGGAGTTTCTTCTTGATTCTGAGAAGAACTTTTACTTCATGGAGATGAACACAAGGATACAGGTGGAACATCCTGTAACTGAATCTATAACGGGTATAGACCTGATAGAACAGCAGATCCTGATAGCAAACGGGGAAGAATTACGGTTAACACAAAAGGATATTAAGCTGAAAGGCTGGGCTATTGAATGCCGTATCAATGCGGAGGATGTCCAGGCAGGTTTCGCACCGGACCCTGGCAAAATAATGATGATGAATATGCCAACAGCATCAACAATAAGAATTGATACGGGTGTGCAGGAAGGTTCTGCCATAGTGCCCAGCTATGACTCAATGATAGCCAAGCTTATAGTGTCAGGGAAAGACAGGAGGGATGCAATAAGAAACTGTAAGCTGGCACTGGATAAAGTATGGATAAAAGGGACCAAGACCACACTTCCCTTCTTCCGTATGCTTATGAGGCATCAGAAGTTCCAGGATGGCTCATTTACAACCGCATTCATTGAAAAAGATCTTGACAAATATTATTTAAACAGTGAGTATGAGGAGCTGCTTGCTGCCTGGCTTTCGACAAAACTGTTTATTGAGGAAAACCTTAATGACGATAGTATCAATATCGATTTTGAACACGGCAAGGAAATAAGTCCATGGCTGTTGAATAAAAGACTAAACCAATTTTAAAAATCCTACTTAACCATGACCAGCGACAAACTCCAGATAAACAAACTGTATGCCTTATCATCAGAAAACAGGAAATTCAGTTTTTCATTGCCTCTGAAGCAGAGTATAAGGATTGGGAAAAGGAATTATGAGGTCAAACTGAAATCTGACGAAAAATATGGAACATACATTCTATGGAAGAACAGGAAATATCCCGTTGAAATTATCCGTTCACGTCAGAATAAATATGAAATACTGTTTAACGACATAAGCTATACCTTTACTGTTGAGACGCCATTCTCCCTGCAGAGGATGAAAGTGCTCAATTCAAAGAAAAGCAAAGCAGACAAAGAATATATTAAGGCGCCTATGCCTGGTAAGATAATAGATGTCCTCGTTCGTGAAGGCACATGCGTTTCGAGGGGAGAACCTCTTGTAATACTTGAGGCCATGAAGATGCAGAACGAGAT
>CAYYIW010000031.1:0-49849 GCA_964472085.1 uncultured Rikenellaceae bacterium
TTGTATGGTCAAAATTATTAAAAAATCGATTAAGTATTTTATTATTGTTGCGGGTATCCTTATTATGCCTCCTACCATACTTTATGTGGTTTTGCAGGTACCGGAGGTCCAGACTTTTGTGGTTCACAGGATAGCCAGCCATTTCTCTGATGAAATAAAGTCAACGATAAGTGTAGGGAAATTTCAATATAGATTCTTTAACAGACTTGTTTTAAATGACTTACTCATAAAAGACAGGAATAACGATACCCTGTTATATTCCAAAAGGCTGACAGCAGGCATAAAAAGTTTCGATCTTACCAGGAAATCGATCAGGATTGGCAAGGTCAATCTTGTCAATACCGATTTTAATATAATAACCGATTCTGCCGGTCAAAATAACCTTAACTGGTATCTTAGTCTTCTTCAATCATCACCGGATACCGCTAAAAAAAAGGGCAGCAGAATAAGGATCGACGAGATCGACATAAGTCATTCAAAGTTCTCCCTTATAAACAGGCAGGTAGCAGGGCAGAAACCCGGAATTAACTTTAACGACCTTGAGATCAGTAGACTGAACGGGATTGTCGAAGATCTTAGAATAGTAAATGACTCAACTACTTTCAGCATATATAACCTTGCCTTCAGGGAAAAAAGCGGCTTTTTCATCAACAGGATGTCTACCGGAGTTACGCTTGCAAAACATCATTTTCTTTTTAAAGGTATAAGCCTTAACAGTGACAGCAGCATAATAAATCTCAGACACGTCGGATTAGAAGGTGATTCTGCCGGTTCCTTCAAAAGGTTTACAGATGAAGTAAAGCTCGATATCGATTTTGAAAAATCACTGGTATCATCCTCCGACCTGAGGTATTTTGTCCCCGCCTTTAAAGGTATAGATGAATCTGTTTGGCTCTCAGGCAAAGTAATGGGAACAGTATCGGAATTAAGAGGCCGTGACCTGGAAATATCATACAGCGATTCCACTAAACTGGATTGCGATTTCGACCTTTCGGGACTTCCAAACATAGATAATGCGTATATCTACATTGGAGTTAACAGTCTTAAGACAAACGCTGATGATATAGAGAACATACGGATCCCCGGGAAAGGTCATATTGTTTTGCCCGATCCTATTCATAAGCTGGGAAACATAACATTCGACGGAAACTTCACCGGCTTCACAACTGATTTTGTTACTTACGGGGAATTCAGGACCAGCAAAGGAGTAATAAGGACAGATATTTCCCTTCGTCCTGAGAAATCAAAGAGATATGATATCAATGGTCTGCTTACATGCAACAGTGTTGATCTCGGAAGTCTCACCGGAAACAGAGAGCTTTTCGGGAATGTCAGCATGAAAGCCAACATTGACGGCTATGCTTATTCTCTCAGCAGTTTTGCTGCAAACCTGACCGGTAACATAGACAGCATCGAGATCAACAGCTATAAATACAGGAACGTAAACCTTAATGGCCGCTTCACTGAAAAGACATGGGACGGAAGCATAAAAATATCTGACAAGAATATAAAAATGGACCTGCTGGGAATGTTTAATTTCAGGAACGCTCTTCCTGAATTTGATTTCACCCTTAACCTGGCAAAGGCCAACCTGTATAAACTTCATTTCGACAAAAAAGACACTACCTCTGCAATGACATTGCTTCTTACTTCCAACTTCAGGGGTAATAGTATCGATAATCTGGACGGTGAAATAAAGCTTCTAAACTCGAACTTCATTAAATATGGCAAGAACCTTGAACTGTATGATTTCTCGATAAAAACCTACTCTGAGAATGACACACCTGTCTTAAGCCTGCATACCGATTTCGTCGATGCCGATATAAAAGGATATTATAATTTCTCTGTCTTATCTGGCCAGTTTAAAAATATCCTTTCCAGCCTTATGCCATCAAGGTTCCATCCTGTGCCTGTAGCAGCCAGTGGAAAGAATAACGACTTCACCTTCGACATTAATTTCAGGAATACCGACAAGATAAATGAATTCTTCAGGACAGGAATACTCCTCGCAGATAAAAGCATTGTCAAAGGCAATGTATATGCCGACAGTATTGTAGGGGTTGCCGCAAAAGCAGGATATTTCAATTTCAGGAACAATATATTCCACGATTTTGATTTCAAGCTGAACGCTGCCGATTCGCAACTTACTACATCAGTAAGAAGTTCCTCGCTGACTTTCCTTCAGCAGACTGATCTAAAGGACTTCAAAATTGACCTCAACACAAAACCAGACAATTTTGTCTTTTCAATTGACTGGAACAATAAGGACCAGAACAGGAACAAAGGGAGGTTCATCGCAACAGGGATAATAATAAACGATAGTACAGACCATAATGATTCATATCTCAGAATCAATATTTTACCGACTAATATTATAGCCGACAATAACACCTGGACTATAAATAAATCAACTATTTATGTCGATTCCAGTTCTGTTAAGATAAGCAAGTTGCTTATCGCCAGCGAGGAACGATATTACAAGATAGACGGAGCCATCTCTGAAGACCCCACGGATTCGCTGAAACTGGAGTTTTCTGGTATAGATATAGCACCTCTCAATTACCTGGCGCAAAGGAATAACACCGACCCTAATAAGATACAATTAGACATTGAAGGATCTCTTAACGGTACAGTATTGCTGACAAATGTCTATCACGATCTTTTGCTCGAAAGCAACCTGAAAATAGGCGATTTTTCGATCCTGGGAAACAGGTACGGTGATATCACGGCCAGATCGGCATGGGATAAAGACAACAAGGTGGTAAAAATAAATGCATACAATATTTCAGATGGTGCAAGGATGTTTACTGTTACAGGCAATTATAATCCAGCGTTAAAGCAAATCGATCTTGCAGCCAATACAACCAAGCTTCCGATCGGATTCCTTAACCCGCTTCTAAAGGTATTTGCCTCAGGCATAAAAGGAACAGCAACAGGAAATCTCAACCTGCACGGAGAGCCTAATACTATTCTCCTGACAGGTAAGATGTATGTTGAGGATGCATCAATGAAGATAGACTACCTGCAAACGGTATATAATTTTGATGATACAATTGTATTTGACAAAGAGGGTATCAAGTTCAACAATATAAGTATCAGGGATCCCAGGGGAAACACAGCTACCCTTAACGGAGCTGTATACCATAGTAACCTTCAGACCTTTAGTCCGGATCTGACAATAAATATTACTTCGAGGAATTTCCTTGTTCTGAATACCCAGGCAAAAGACAATCCCCTGTTTTACGGAACAGTGTATGCCTCGGGAGTAACAAGAATAAAGAGCACACCCAGCACATTGTCTTTTGATATCTCGGCCAAAACAGGTGAGAACTCCAGGTTTTATATCCCTCTGAGTAATAACCTGTCGGTATCTGATAATTCATTCATAAGTTTTATTGATTCTACAAAGAATAATAAGGGTTCGGCCATTACCAATGTGCTGGATCATATACCTCCTCCTCCCAAACAGGTGGGAATGGATATTAATATGGACCTTGATGTGACCCCGGATGCACAGGTTCAGATCATTTTTGATTCGAAAGTTGGCGACAAAATAACCGGGAGTGGCTCCGGAATGCTTAATATAACGCTTAATCCCAAAGGCGAATTTAAAATATCAGGAGACTATGTTATAGATAATGGTGAGTATCTGTTTACTGCCGGTAATCTCTTGAACAAAAAATTCTCAGTTGAAAGCGGGGGAAAAATCATGTTCAATGGTGACATAGATAATGCAGAGATAGAGCTCAAGGCAATTTATAAGAATCTTGAAACATCCCTTTATCCGGTAATCCCGGATGAGAATTATCAGAATAAAAGAGTACGCGTGGAACCACAGCTTAACCTTTCCGGTAAACTGTTCAACCCTATCGTTAAGTTTGATATATATCTTCCCAATTCTGATGAGGAAACACGCACACTGCTGAAGAATGCCATTACATCCGAGGAAGAGTTGAACAGGCAGTTTCTTTACCTGCTGATAATGAACAGTTTTTATTATGTTAATACAGCTTCTTCAACAGGTACTTCTGCCATGGCAGTTACAACAACCGAGATGATCTCGACACAGTTGAGCAACTGGATCTCACAGATAAGCAAGGATTTTGATCTCGGGTTTGTTTACAGGCCGGGAACGGGAACAAAAGAAAGCGAGATCAATCCCCAGGAACTTCAGGTGGCATTGTCAACACAGCTTCTTAATGATAAGGTGATACTTAATGGCAACCTCGATGTTATGGGAACCTCCGGTACAGCTTCCAGCAATACCGGCCAGATAATGGGCGATTTCGATGCGGAAATTAAGCTTACGGAGAAACTCAGGCTTAAAGTATTCAACAGGGTGAATGACATATACACCGGCCTCGGCCCATATACGCAGGGTATAGGTATTCTCTTTACCAGGGATTTCAATAAATTATCCGATCTCTTCAGGAGCAAGAAGAAAGATGCTATGAAAAAAGAAGATGAAACAACGATAAAAAAGAAAAGGAAATCGGTTAAATAGTATCTTCTCAATTAAAATTTAGTACCGTAGTTAATAAAAATCAGAGCTTTGTTATTAACACAGGATAATAGAACCCTGTTTCCTTACGTTTTTTAATAACTTCGCACGATTAACCTTGAAAGAATTTTTTATACATAGAACCGGTAATTACTTAACAAAAAGAAGAATATGGCGTTTTTAGAAATCATGATGCAGGAAGGAACCGTTCCTGTTGAAAAAGCAGGCGAAATGAAACTCACTCTGCTTGATCTGGCTATTAAAGGAGGCTGGGTAATGATACCCATCATCCTGTTGTCTTTCGTTGCTGCTTATATCTTTATTGAAAGATATTATGTGATCAGGAAAGCTACAAAAGAAGACATGAATTTCATGAACAGGATAAAAGACTATATACACGACGGGAAAATTGAAGCTTCTCTTGCTCTATGCAGATCGACGGAGAGCCCTTCAGCCAGGATGATAGAAAAAGGTATATCAAGACTTGGAAGGCCTCTCCAGGATATTAGCACAGCTATTGAGAATGTAGGCAAGCTGGAGATATCCAAACTGGAAAAGGGATTTCCTACACTGGCCACAATAACCGGTGCCGAACCTATGCTTGGCTTTCTCGGAACAGTAATAGGTATGGTCCAGTCGTTTTATTCAATGTCTCAGGCAGGTAATAATATAGATGTTTCGATGATGTCGGGCGGTATTTATACAGCCCTCATTACCACCGTAGCCGGCCTGATAGTAGGTATTGTTGGTTTCTTTGCATACAACACCCTGGTTGTCAGGGTTGAAAAGGTTGTATTCAATCTCGAAGCCACACTTACCGAATTTATGGATATTTTGAATGAACCTGTTAAAACCGAACATTAAAATGGCAATTTCTCAAAGAAACAAGATAAGTATCAACTTCAGCTCAACAGGTATGACTGATGTTGTATTCAACCTGCTTATTTTTTTCATGTTAACATCTACCCTTGTTCATCCCACAGCTCTTAAGCTGTTGCTTCCCAAAGGGAGTACTCAGACATCTGCCAAACCACAGACAACGGTTTCAATAACGCGTGACCAGCAATATTACGTGGAACAACAACCGGTACGATTTGATCAGCTTGAGGCAGTACTTAAAGAAAAACTGGGTGATAAGCCTGATATGTACATATCACTTCATGCTGATAAAAATGTTCCGTTTGAAAGTGTAGTTAAGGTGTTAAACATTGCTCAGGCAAATAACTATAAACTGATCATTGCAACCTCGCCCAAATAACGATCTGCACAGGTTTCCTTCTGAAAGAGGCAAGGGAATAGCTGGTACAGTAATTGTTCACCTGGTGTTATTCCTGTTACTTGTACTGGTAGGTTTTTCCGTACCTCCCCCTCCGGAGACAGAAGAAGGTATCCTTGTTAATTTCGGATCAGGAGAGACCGGCAGCGGCCTTGTTGAACCTTCAACGCCTGCATCTCAGGAATCCGCCACCCCTCCGCCACCTGCCAGATCGAATGAACCGACTGAAGATACTCCGTTGCTTACACAGAACGACGAGGAAGCTCCTGAAGTAAAGAAAGTTGATCCTGAAGCTGAAAGGAAGAAACAGGAAAAACTCGAAGCCGAAAGAAAAATGAGGGAACAGCTTGAGGCTGAAAGAAAAAAGAAAGCCGAGGAAGAAGCTGAACGCAAACGGATCGAAGCTGAGCATAAAAGGCAGGAAGATATCATAAACAGAACAAGGAATGCACTTACCAACGCCAGGAATGCAGGAACCAATACTACAAGCGAAGGAGTAACAGGCGGACAGGGTAACCAGGGATCGGAGAACGGATCCTTTGACTCCCAGAACCGGGGAGAAGGGAGCGGGCTTGGCAACAAGGGAATATCATATGATCTGGGGGGAAGAAAATCCCTCTCGTTGCCTACCCCGGATTATAATTATCAGGAAGAAGGGAAAGTGGTCGTCAAAATAAGTGTTGACCGTAATGGCAGGGTTACCCAGGCAATCCCCGGTACAAAAGGATCAACAACACTCAATGAAGATCTCTTAAGGTTGGCGAAAGAAGCAGCCCTTAAGGCACGCTTTGAAGCAAAGCCAGATGCACCCGTTGTTCAGAAGGGCACTATAACATATAACTTTATCCTGAAATAGCTACCTGAGTTACCTGCATACTCTATACTTCACCGATAACAATCCCGGGATTTATATATCCTTGTCAAATAACTCCTTAATGGCAGTATGAAGATTATCAATGAGGTTATTATCCTTGATGACGTAATCATCTATTCCCTTACGTGCCAGTTCCAGTACTATTTCTCCCTTATCCTGTCCTGAAAGCATAATAACAGGTACATCAGGACTTACCTCCTTTATCCTGTCAAAAACCTCCATGCCATTCATTGCATTATGGTCGCTGATTGTGAAAAAATAATCGAGGATGATCAGATCAGGCCCCCTGTCCAGTGCAGCCAGACATTTTTCCCCACTTTCAAAAGCTTCAATACTAAAACCCTCAGAGCCAAATCGTTTAGCGATCAGCTTATTAATAAATGAATCATCATCGACAATATAGATCAGTTTCTGCTTGTTCATCAATGGTGCTGTTATTATTGAACTATACAAAGGTAAAATAAAAATCAAATTTTGTCTAATGTTATGAATTGTTAATAATTAGAAACAGTTATTAACAACTTTCCTGATGTCAAAGTATGTTTTTCTTGAATAATATTTTACTTTTGTCGTTATAACCAGGTCGTACTCCGGACTCCATTGTATCTAAAAAAGAGACGACTGAAAACAATTACGGGAATAAAAACTATTAATCTTAATTCCAACATTTAAAATTCAGACTAATGAAAAAAGCTTCAAAATTTTTCGCATTTACAATTGCTATGGTTGCTTTGACGGTGAGCAGTTACGGACAGGTATCTGCAACAGCCTCCGCATCTGCTACCATCATTACTCCAATTACTATCACCAAGACCACTGATATGAATTTCGGTAATGTCGCAGTTAACGCTACTGCAGGTACTGTTGTACTGGCCACTGATAATTCAAGATCTGTTACCGGAGGTTGTACTTTACCTGCCACTGCAGGTACAGTTACTGCGGCTGTCTTTGATATTACGGGAGTGCCCAGTGCTACATTTTCCATATCCCTGCCAGGTGCTGCCACCACAATATCAAGTGGTGCCAATAATATGACAGTAGATACATGGGTAAGCAATCCAACACCTACCGGTACTCTAGACGGAACAGGAAATACAACCGTTGCTGTAGGCGCTACCCTGAATGTGGCAGGCAGTCAGCCTGCAGGCATTTATACATCAGGTACTGATTTTACAGTAACTGTAAATTATAATTAGTTTATTATCAGTTAAGCATATTTATCCTAATGTAAGAAGAATGAGAAGGTCTGAACTAACCTTTCTTTGCCTGATATTACAAATACTCATGACCGGCGGTGTGGTAATTGCACAATCCGCACCTCCGGTCTCTGCCGAGGGTCATATCTATGCTGAGGTGATTTCCGTATTTTCAGCCAGTGAAACAGCCCGGATGAATTTCGGGAAGTTTTCACCTGGCCCGCAGGGCGGTGAGATAATACTTACACCGGAAAGTACGGTATCAGTTCTTGGTAGTGTATATAAAGGCCCCGGAACAGTTAATGCTGCTACCTTTTATGTCACCGGTGATGCCGATGCTACATTTTCAATAACACTCCCTTCACATCCCGTATTGTTAAAACACCTTTCTGACTCCAGGACCATGGAGGTGAAAGACTGGGTGTCAGTACCCTCCCCGGGCACAGGCACGGGCAGGCTTCAGAATGGTTACCAGGAAGTTTATGTTGGCGCAACATTAAAAGTAGGAAATATTAACGATAACCCGGTTGGGCTGTATACAGGAACATACACTATTACATTTGGATTTAACTAGCAGACTGACAAAAACCTTAACTTAAAATGGTAGTCACCATTATGCATTCTCCTTTTAACCGATTCAATACACAAAGGTTGAAGTTAAATAATATTTTTATTACAGCCCTTTCAGGACTCCTTTTTCTTTTATCCGGTAACCTGTTAGCACAGGGAGACCTTCTAATAACTCCCAGGAGGGTGGTATTCGAGGGCTCCAGGAGGTCATTTGACCTTAACCTGGCCAATACAGGCAAAGACACTGCCACATATTCAATTTCTATTGTCGAAATCAGGATGAAGGATGACGGAACTTTTGAGATGATAACACAACCCGACCCGGGACAGCAATTTGCAGATAAGTATATCAGGTTCTTTCCCCGTTCAGTGACGCTTGGCCCGGGAGAAGCCCAGGTTGTGAAAGTGCAGATGACAAGGACAGGAGAATTAAAACCGGGAGAGTACAGATCTCATTTCTATTTCAGGTCAGTACCTAAACCCAGACCTCTTGGAGAAAAAGAACAATCGTCTGACACAAATTCAATTTCGGTAAGGCTTACCCCTATCTTTGGCATTACCATCCCGATAATCATCAGGGTTGGTGAATCCAATACCAGGGTCAGCCTGACAAACCTGAATCTGGAGATGGTAAATGATTCAATTCCCAGGATCAGTTTTACCTTTAACCGTGAGGGGAATATGTCTGTTTACGGAGATGTGACTGTTGACTATATCTCAACCGAAGGTAAGATCATCAGGGTTGGTACTGCCATAGGCGTAGCTGTCTATACTCCGAATAAAACCCGCAGGTTTGGTTTCAATCTTCTGCGTATTCCGGGAGTAGACTACAGCTCAGGCACTCTGCGTGTTATCTATTCATCATCCTCAGATGTAAAACCTGAAAGATATGCAGAGGCTGAGTTAGCCATTAACTGACAATCCGCCGGGACCTGCCCCTATAGCAGCATTCCTTCCGGTGATAACTTACTCATATTAAGAAAACACAGCAACAGCCGTGGTTTTTAAATTTTTAAAACACATTCCGCAGCAGAAATATGAAGCTTTTAGTAAATCCAAAATACAGAAGCATATACAGAATATTAATAACTGTTATGACTTTTGTTATGCTTTCGCTGACATCAGCAGGACAAAACCGGACCATAACTTATACCAGCAGCGGAAATTTCACCGTTCCTGCCGGCATCACTTCAATTACTGTCGAATGCTGGGGAGCCGGTGGTGCTGGCGGCGGCTCGACATCGGAAAACTCAGGAGGCTCAGGCGGAGGTGGCGGAGGGTATACGCTTGGCACTCTTACAGTAACACCCGGACAGGTAATTAATTTTACTGTAGGTACAGGAGGTACCGGTGTAACTGGAGGAAACGGAAATTCAGGCACTGCTACCACTTTTCTGACCCTGACAGCCAATGGCGGAACGGGTGGAGAAAGTAACAAGGGAGCAGTCGGAACAGGAGGAACGGCAACGGGCGGCACAACAAATATAAATGGTAATAATGGTCAAACCGGCACAAGCATAGGCGGTAACGGTGGTAACGGGGCTAATGGTGGTACAGGAGGTTTAGGAGTCACTAATAATAATGGAGAAAATGGCAATCCACCGGGAGGAGGTGGAGGAGGCGGAGAAAGATCAGGAGGAACCAGCATGGCTGGAGGTAATGGTGCAACAGGACAGTTAACAATTTTCTGGACTATATGTACTCCGGTTATGGGCTATAACTATGAAAGAAACATAACCATTGATCACAATTATGTATCAGGTAGTGAAGACCTGTACAATTTCCCGATGCTTGTAAACCTGGCAGGACAGACATTTTTAAAAAACTTACCAAACGGGCAGGTGGAAAACACAAACGGCTATGATATTATCTTCACCGATGAGAACTATAACATACTCGATCACCAGATAGAATACTATAACGGAAGCAACGGCGATCTGATTGCATGGGTCAGGATTCCTGTACTGTCGTCATCTGCAAACACTGTCATAAAAATATTATACGGGAATACTCAGATAAGCTCAGACCCCTCAACAACAGATGTATGGGACAGCCATTATAAGGGAGTATGGCATATGAACAACAGCAGCCTCCAGGATGCAACAGTGTTTAACAAGTCAGGTACCCCGTTCAACAATCCCTCATATACAGGCGGTATTATTGATAATTCCATGTTGATGAACGGATCCAATCAGTATGCCGGGGTTCAGAATGATCCAAATATAAATTTCAATGGTAACATAACCGTATCTGCCTGGGTCTATATGAATAATCGCAACCGCGATCAGAAAATCGCCGGAAACCAGAATAACTCCAGCGGTGGTTACAAATTTGGCATATACACCAATAACAAGGTTGAATTTGAGATAAGGAACAGTTCCAATGTACCGTCCCTGAACAGGAATGTTACTGGAGGCACAGTACTTAGCACGGGACAATGGTACTACCTGGCCGGAATAAGTTCTGATGTATTAGATTCAATAATGACTTTCGTTAACGGTGTTCCGGAACGGCCCTTTAAAAAAACAGGAACACTCGGTACCGCCTCAAATACACTTTCAATCGGTAAAGAACCCTTTCAATCGAGTTACTATTTCAGCGGGATGTTCGATGAACTCAGGATCTCAGATGAAGTCAGATCTGATGGCTGGATGAGAACAGAATATTATAACCAGTCCTCCCCATCTACATTCTATAGCATTGATGCCACTGCAACTGAGTCAAATAACCTGCCTTCAGAGAGCCTCTGCTCAGGTCCTGTTACCCTGACATTCGGTTATCCGGCAGGAGGAACTTATTCAGGAAATGCATATATATCAGGAGATATCTTTACTCCACCATCTGCCGGTACCTATCCCATTACATATACTTATGACGGGGGCTGCGGACCAATGGGCGTAACAAAGGATATTATTATCACGGATGCTCCGGCGGCTCCGGTTGCATCAAACATGGTATACTGCACAGGTCAGATAGCCTGGCTCCAGGCTACAGGAGAAAACATACGCTGGTACAGTGGAGGGACACTCGTAAGTACAGCAAATCCTTTTTCAACAGGGCAGACTGTTCCAGGGACATACGACTATACTGTTACACAGACTATTAATGGTTGTGAAAGTCCTGAAACCGATGTGACACTGACCATTTTAACCGGGACGACCATTAATACCCAGCCATCACCTGTTACAATATGTGAAGGAGGCGATGCCACTTTCACAATATCCGCTACAGGTTACAATTTATCTTACCAGTGGCAGGAAGACGGGGTGGATATCACAGACGGCGGCATTTACAGCGGGGCAACGACTTCTGCTCTTATGCTTACAGATCCGGGATTAACAAAGGACGGGAAACAATATCAATGCATAATTACAAGTACATGCGGCACATCGCAGGTCACAAGTAATCCTGCATTATTGACCGTGAATCCCGTTCCTGTGGCAACCTTCAGCTATCTAGGATCACCCTATTGTCCGAATGCAGCTGACCCCTTACCGACATTCAGCGGCGGAGGCGTTGCGGGTACTTTTTCATCAACAGCAGGACTGGTATTCGTGAATACTTCAACGGGTGAGGTGGACCTGTCTGCCAGTACCCCGGGTATCTATACAGTTACCAACACAATTGCTGCTGCAGGAGGTTGCAACGAAGTCATCGCTACCAATCCGATAGAGATTATTTCCACTTTTACATGGACAGGATCAACCAATACTGACTGGAACGATACCGGTAACTGGTCTTGCGGCATATTACCAAACGGAAATACATCAGTTGTGGTAACCAGTACAGGCAATGATCCTGTTTTAAGTACAGGCGCTGCTGGAAATGTAAATAATATCACAATAGATCCGGGTGCATCACTGACTGTATCGGGCAATACAATCTACATAGGAGGAACAATAACCAACAATGGAACATTTACATCGACCGGCGGATCTGTGGAGATGAACGGCACATCTCTACAGGTGATAGGTACAGGTAGTTTTGCAGGTAATACAATAAAGGACCTGATTGTGAATAATCCTGCAGGTGTATCGCTGACCGGACCACTGAATGTCACAGGTATTGTTACCCTGCAGAATGGCGACCTTACATCTGATGGCAACCTTACACTAATCTCATCGGTCACCCAGACTGCATTGATATCCGGTTCAGGAACCGGAAATGTAACAGGTAATGCCACCATGCAACGTTACCTGCCATCCGGATTCGGATACAAATATTTCAGTTCACCGGTCCAGTCAGCTACCGTTAATGAATTCAGCGATGATATGACACTCAGCGATTTTACTTTTTATAGCTATGATGAAAATCGAACAGGGTCAGGATGGCTAACCTATAATACTGCAACCAATCCGCTGGTACCGCTGGAGGGCTATGCTGTGAATTTTGGATCAGTATCCGATCCCAATACTGTAGATATAAGCGGGACAGTTAACAACGGCAGTCTCAGCACCACATTGTACAACCACAACTACACTTATACACAGGGATTTAACCTTGTTGGTAATCCATATCCCTCTCCTATTGACTGGGATGCAGCCACGGGCTGGACAAAAACCAATATAGATAACGCGATTTACTTTTTTACAGCAAGTACGACAGATCAGTATGGCGGCACATACAGTTCATATATTAACGGTATTTCCAGCGATGGGACAGCCAGCAATATAATACCATCAATGCAGGGTTTCTTCATACATGTTTCAGACGGCAGTTACCCGGTAACAGCTACACTGGGTATGGACAATAACGTCAGGATCACAGACTTTGCCCATCCTTTCTTCAAATCCTTGCAGGTAAGCAGGCCCCCGGTAATGAGGCTGACTGCGGGATTTTCCGACGATGTTCACTCTTCTGATCCCCTTGTAATATATTTTGATGAAAATGCAACTTTAGCGTTTAATAAACAACTTGAAGCATTGAAACTATTAAATACTGACTATTCAGTTGCAAACCTGTATGCTATTAACCAGGATGGTATTAAACTGTCGGTAGACGCCCTGCCGGCCATAGCTGATGACAGTACAGCAATACCACTGGGTCTGAAAATCAACAGAGCAGGTGATATTGTTTTCAGGATCAAAGACCTGGATCCTGCACTTGCAGACAGAAAAATAATCCTTACGGACCTTGTCGCCGGAAAGGACCAGGACCTGGTGCCTGATGCCCAATATGTTGTCAATCTTGGAGCGGGTGAGTATAATAACAGGTTTGTTCTTAATATCACAAGCATAGCAACACGGACAACAGATTATAATGAGACCAATGATATCTTTTCTGTTTACTGTTCCCATGGAGTACTGAGATCTACAATAAATATTGTCTACGGAAGTGAAGGGATTGTCAGCCTGTATAACCTGACAGGCCAGGTTATGTTTTCAAGGAAAGTGTATGATAAGGGTTACTATGAATTCAGTCCGGGTGTAAAAGACGGTATTTATATTGTCACTTATATAAGCGGGACAGAAAGGATATCAAAAAAGATATACATACATAACAGATGACAGTAAGAAAAATACCAGGCAAATTTCTCATGATGATAATAATATCTGTCATCATGAAGATGATATCCCCGGATGTATTCGCCCAGCAACCTCCCCCCAGGCCTATTCAAGCCACACTGGTCCAAAATATGGCGTTTGGTGCATTTTCGCAGGGTGCAGCAGGCGGAACAGTCACAATTAACACGGATGGATCCAGGGCTGCAACCGGGGATGTGGTTTTGCTTAACCTTGGGTATAGCTTCAATGCTGCCAGGTTTATAGTTACGGCAAACCAGGGCACTGTGGTTTCTATAATATTAGGGGCCGATGTAACCTTACCCGGAAGTGGTGGAGGCTCAATGAACCTGCATTTAAACAGTACAGACCCAGCCTCCCCGTTTGTAATTACAGTCAGTCCGCCGACATATACTACTATAGATATCAGCGGCACGCTGACGGCAGGCAACCCGGCAGCCAGCCCGCCCGGAGATTATAGCGGAACATTTGACATTACCTTCATGCAGGAATGAAACAGGGAACTACGTGACAGAATAACTGAATAATAATGACCGGCAGAAAAGCATACACAAATACCACGTTACTGAATCCTATGCGCCCTTTTCTGACGATTTACGTGATTATTACTGCTCTTTTTCTCATCCTGATACCCTCCAAGTCATCTGCCCAGGAAATACCCGAGTATTATGAGATATCTATATTTGTTAACTTTCCCATGATAGGAGGCACTGATATGCCTGCTGTAATAAAGGGACAGGAACTGTATCTTCCCGTGACTGACCTTTTCGATTTCCTGAAAATAAAAAATACTCCAACACCCGGACTTACATCTGTTTCTGGCTTTTTTATTAATCCTGATGCAAAATATACAGTTTCCCGCACAGACAACAGGATAACATATCAGGGTAAAACATATGATCTGAAACCAGGTGATCTTATAAGGACTGAATCGAACCTTTACCTGAGAACATCCTATTATGGTAAGATCTTTGGACTGGAATGCATTTTCAACTTTCGTTCTCTTTCTGCCACTGTAAAAAGTAAGCTTGAACTTCCTCTTATAAGGGAGATGCGTCTTGAAGAAATGAGAAAAAACCTGACCCGGCTTAAAGGTGAAGTTGAAGCAGATACTACCATAGGACGTACATATCCGCTGTTTAAGTTTGGAATGGCCGACTGGTCGGCCATATCTTCGCAGGAGATCAGCGGGCAAACATATTCCCGTCTTAACCTGGCACTTGGTTCAATGCTGGCGGGGGGTGAGGCCACCGCTAACCTTTATTATAACAGCAATGAAGCACTCAGTGAAAAGCAACAATTTTACAGGTGGAGATATGTCAATAACGACTTTAACCCATTAAGACAGGTTATGGCCGGTAAAATTACGACAGATGCGATCTCCTCTATATACAATCCTGTGGTGGGTCTGCAGTTAACAAATACCCCTACAACTTACAGGCGCTCGTTCGGAACCTATACACTCAGTGACAGGACAGAACCGGGGTGGATCGTGGAACTTTATATCAATAATGTACTGGTAGACTATGTCAAGGCTGATGCTTCCGGTTTTTTCAGTTTTGAGGTGCCGCTTGTTTATGGTAATTCAACGGTTCGACTTAAGTTTTATGGCCCATGGGGAGAAGAGCGTACAAGGGAACAGAACATTACCATTCCTTTCAATTTTTTGCCGGTAAAAACAATGGAATATACAGTCAGTGCCGGCATCATTGAAGACACCCTGTCCAGTAAATTCACCCGAGCCAGCTTAAATTACGGATTATCCAAAAGCATCACCATAGGAGGCGGACTGGAGTATCTGTCAACGATAAAATCGCAACCGGCGATGCCTTTTCTGAATGCCTCTGTAAGAATCACAAATAATATACTGCTTTCAGGTGAATATGACTATGGCATCAGGACGAAGGGAACCCTGACTTACCGACTGCCGTCGAACATACAGCTCGATCTTAACTATACCTGGTATGATAAAGATCAAAAAGCTATAAGCTATAATTACAGGGAAGAACGCAAAGCTGTTCTTTCACTGCCTTTAAAGATAGGCGGATTCAGATCGTACCAGAGATTTTCAGTTTACCAGATTGTACTTCCTGGATCAAACAAATATACCACAGGAGAATGGCTTTTTTCCGGATCACTTTTTGGAGTCAGTACAAGTCTTACAACATATGGCCTCTTCCCGGAAAGCACCAGTCCCTATGTTTACAGTAACCTTTCCCTGGCTTACCGGTTACCCAAGGGATTTGTGTTTATACCGCAGGCACAATATTCCTACTCGGATAATGAGTTTATATCAGCAAAAATAGCCGTAGAAAAACGCTTTTTCGAACATGCTTACCTGAATGCCTCATACGAACAACTCTTCAGGAGTAAGATACAGATGGCCGAACTGGGATTAAGATACGATTTCTCGTTTGCACAGACAGGCGCATCATTCCGACGTACTGATAAAAAGACAAGTATGACACAATATGCACGGGGAAGTATTATCAGAGACAGAAAGACAAAGTATCTGGCTGCTGACAACCGGACCAATGTAGGGAAAGGCGGCATAACTGTTATCCCGTTCCTCGACGTTAACAACAATGGCAGAAGAGATGTGGGAGAACCCAGGGCATACGGACTCAACCTTCGTGCCAGCGGCGGACGGGTAATAAATTACGAAAGAGATTCAACTATCAGGATACTCGGTCTGGAGCCTTACACCAACTGCTTCATTGAACTTGATCCCAATAGCTTTGACAATATCTCATGGCGTCTGAACAAACTCACAATGAGCGTGGCTGTCGATCCTGAAATTATGAAGTCTGTAGAAATACCTGTATTAGTCAAGGGTGAAGCATCAGGAATAATCACACTTGATAGTGAGGGTACACAAAAGGGACTGGGAAGAATAATAGTCAACTTCCTTGATGAAGGATCGGCTGTCAGAGGAAAGACATTAAGCGAATCTGACGGATATTTCAATTATTTTGGCCTTGCCCCCGGGAAATATTCAGTGATGGTGGATACAGCACAGTTACGAAAACTCAGTATGACTGCAGAACCGGCTTCCCGTTCTTTTATAGTTAAAAGCGGTACTGAAGGCGATGTGATCAACGGGCTTGACTTTACCGTGAGGACGAAACCTGATACCAGCATGATAGAACATATGGTTCCGGAACAACCTGTTATAAGAAAAGACACATCCATGCTGGTAGTACATGAAGTTACACGTGAGCTTGTGACAATATCTGAGGACAGCTATGCCATACAGTTAGGTGCATTCAGGATTAAAGCATATGCTGAAGGTTACCGCGACAGACTTCAGAAGTTCCTGAAGGAAAAAATGGAAATTGTACTGGAGGACGGCTTTTACAAGATACTGATCAATAATATAAAAGACCGCGAAGAAATTGACAGAATTAGTAACGTTCTTCACGAAAATGGTGTTAATGTGCTTTGGGTCATAAGCTTTAAAGCGAAGAAACAGCAATGGGTTTTGAAAGAGAATAAAGACACGATCACAACGGTTACAGAGAACCGTGTGACAGGTTTTAGGCCTGAGGTGGCACTTCAGTTGGGGGCCTTTAAGTTTGAATCTAATGCACTGGCGTTGCAGGATCAGATAGCAAGTGGTCTGAACAGGAAGGTAGATATCGTGAAGGAAGGAGGATATTATAAAGTTCGCATTTCCGGAGTTCCGATGACCGACAAGTCGGTCCTTGACGAAATGGAAA
Source organism: uncultured Rikenellaceae bacterium (assembly GCA_964472085.1). GTDB lineage: Bacteria > Bacteroidota > Bacteroidia > Bacteroidales > VadinHA17 > LD21. The sequence continues at coordinate 17,659 of CAYYIW010000031.1, forward strand.
GGTTACAGCCGGAAATAGGCAAGCTGGGAGTAAAAGATGCCTGGTTTGTTCCTGTACAACCACAACTGGAGGAAGCTCCTGTGCTACCCGAGCCTGTTATACCTGTCAGTCCGGTTGAATGGAACAGAAATATTCCGGAAGTATCAACTCCGATTGAGAATTACCCGCTGGTAAGTGAAAAAATGATATTCCCTGAAGTCCCGCCTCAGTCAACATACTCATTACAGGTCGGCGTATATCTTAAGATGTCTGATGCGAGAAAAGCACAGCGCAAAATAATCTCAAAACTCGATCTTCCGGTTGAGATAGTCAAGGTATGGGATTACTATCATGTACTTGTAACCGGGTTCTCAACACGGGAGGAGACATACCAGTACTACCCTGAACTTGCAGGACTCGGCTTCAGAAGTATATCACTGGTAGAGAAAAAGTAGAAATGTATTACATTGAAAAAAGAGGGTAGGACTTCATCATAGACATGACCTTATCTCCTACCCTTTTTATAACTTCCTCATTTTCAAGATCTGAAATAACCTCGTCGATAAAATCAACTATAATGCCCATATGTTCCTCTTTAAGTCCCCTGGTTGTTATGGCCGGCGTTCCAACTCTCAATCCGGATGTAAGGAAAGGTGAACGGTTATCAAAAGGGACCATGTTCTTATTTACCGTTATGTGTGAACGGACCAGCGTATTTTCCACCTTCTTTCCTGAAATATCCGGAAATTTTGTACGGAGGTCGATCAACATAAGATGATTATCTGTTCCTTCCGAAATAACCTTGTATCCTTTCTCTATAAAAGCCCTGGCCATCACTTCGGCATTCTTTTTCACCCTCGACTGGTATTCCCTGAATTCGGGGGAAAGTGCCTCACCAAATGAAACAGCCTTGGAGGCTATTACATGTTCCAGTGGTCCTCCCTGTATACCGGGGAATACTGCTGAATTCACGAGTGATGACATCATTCTTACCTCGCCTTTAGTGGTGGTTATGCCCCACGGATTTGCAAAATCCTTGCCCATAAGGATTATACCTCCCCTGGGTCCGCGGAGTGTCTTATGTGTTGTTGAAGTAACAATATGAGCGTACTTCAGGGGATTCTTAAGCAGTCCGGCAGCAATAAGACCCGCAGGATGTGCCATATCGACCATAAGGATAGCACCGACACTGTCGGCTATCTTTCTCATTCTTTCATAATCCCATTCACGCGAATAAGCCGATGCACCGCCAATGATAAGCTTCGGTTTCTCCCTGAGAGCCGTCTCTTCCATCATATCATAATCAACCAGGCCGGTATCCTCACTTACGCTGTATGCCACAGGTCTGTACCACATGCCAGATGAATTGACAGGAGAACCATGCGAGAGATGCCCTCCATGAGCAAGATTAAGTCCCATGAAGGTATCCCCGGGTTTTAAAACGGTCATAAATACAGCCATGTTCGCCTGTGCTCCGGAATGGGGCTGAACATTTGCATACTCGGCATTGAACAGCTCTTTTAACCTGTCTATGGCTATCTGTTCCGATTGATCCACTATTTCACAACCACCATAATACCTGTGCCCGGGATATCCTTCAGCATATTTGTTTGTCATAACCGACCCCATGGCTTCAAGGACCTGGTCACTTACAAAATTCTCCGATGCTATAAGTTCTATCCCATTTACCTGGCGCTGTCGCTCCTGTTCAATGAGGTCAAAAATCACAGTGTCTTTTTTCATGGTGATAATATTTTATGTTATTCATCAGCAAATTCTACCAGCAACTCTCGATAAGTAGCATATATCCTCGACTTTGACAGGAATCCCACATAATATCCGTTATCAAGGACAGGAAGGTTCCATGCTCCCGTTTTTCTGAAAGCTTCCATCACAGCCTCTATATTCTCCTTTTTATCAATATAGGAAGGAGGTATAGTCATTAGATCCTTGACAAACGTGATATCGTAAAGATCATGCTGGAACATTATTTCCCTGACATCATCAAGCAAAACAACACCTTCAAGAATGTTATACTCATCAACAACAGGGAACAGGTTTCTTTTTGATTTCGAAATAACCCTTGCAAGATCCCCCAGTGAATCAGTCGATTTTACAGTTAAAAGGTCTGTTTCGATCTCTTTCTTCCAATCCATGAAGGTCAAAACAGCCTTATTCTTATCGTGTGTAATAAGCTCGCCTCTCTGTGCAAGCTGCACATGGTATATTGAGTGCTTTTGAAACGTCCTGGTTGTAATATATGCTACTGTTGAGGTTATTATCAGCGGGATAAGAAGGGTATAGCCACCTGTAATCTCCGCGATAAGGAATATGGAGGTGAGTGGGGCATGCATGATACCGGCCATCATCCCGGCCATACCAACCAGCACAAACCTGTTGTCCGGCAGGTTAAAGTTCACGAATTTCTTAAGCAGGATTGCAACAAAATAGCCGTTTACTCCTCCAAGAAATAACGACGGGGCAAAGATACCTCCCACTCCACCGGCTCCATTGGTAGAACTGCTTGCAAAGACCTTCAGGAAAACCAGCCCGGCCATAAAAAGGGCAACCATAAAAAACTGGTTGGAAAATTGGTTGAAAATACTGTTATGGTACAATACCTCCGGGTTACCCTGCATCAGAGCCATAATGGTATCATAACCTTCTCCGTAAAGTGGAGGGAAAATATAAATAAGGATTCCAAGTACTAACCCTCCCATTACAAGCCTTACATAAACATTCTTTATTTTTTTATAATGGCTTTCCAGGTACAGGGTCATCCATGAATAGTAAAGAGATATTATTCCTGATACCACACCGAGGAGAAGATACCATGGAATGTTTGATATATGAAATGACTCAACGACATTGAAAGACAACAGAACCTTGTTTCCCATAAGAAAATAAGCAACAGTGGCTGCGGTGACTGATGATATCATAAGAGGTACGATAGACCATGTTGTCAGATCGAGCATCAGTATCTCCAGGGTAAAAACAATGCCGGTAACAGGAGCCTTGAATATACCAGATATTGCACCTGCCGCACCGCATCCCACGAGGAGTGTGACATTTTTATAGTTAAGCCTGAAAAACCTGCCAATCACTGATCCTATTGCTGATCCGGTAAGCACAATTGGTGCCTCTGCCCCGACAGATCCGCCAAAACCAATTGTAAAGGTACTGGCTATAATGGAAGACCATGTATGATGTGTCTTCAGGTAACTCCTTTTTTTTGAAATTGCGTACAGTATAATGCTTATGCCATGACTTATCTTGTCCTTGACGAATATGCTCACGAACAGGAGTGTAAGAAACATACCGATTAATGGGTAGGCAAGGTAAAGCAATCCCCCCGATTCGTTTGTTATTCCACGGGTGAGTAAATGCTGGGTGTAATGAATAGTGTTCTTGAGTAATGCAGCAGCCAGGGCACTCAGTAATCCTATAACAAGGCTTAAGATGTAAATCATCCTGACCTGGTCGATGCCAACAAGATTATTACGCGCCAGTTTTTTGAAAATCTGATTCCTGAACATGATGATGCAAATATAAAAACAATACTAATCCTTCACTGTTTTTTATTTAAGTTTGTCATATGAGAATTTCTGTGACCGGAAAGAGGCTAAATTGTAATACATTAAGAAAAATAATATATGATCAGGTTCAGCAAGTTCACACTTGAAAATGGTTTAAGGATACTCGTGCATGAAGACAGGTCAACACCGCTGATTGCCCTTAATATTCTATATAATGTCGGTTCAAAGGATGAAGATCCCAAAATGACAGGCTTTGCTCACCTCTTTGAACACCTGATGTTTGGAGGATCTGTTAACATCCCTGATTATGACACTCCCCTGCAAATGGCCGGTGGTGAAAATAATGCTTTTACCAACAACGATATTACCAATTATTACCTCACTCTTCCAGCGGGTAATATAGAGACAGGATTATGGCTGGAATCAGACCGTATGCTCGGACTAGACTTTTCACAAAAAAACCTTGATACACAAAAGAATGTGGTTATAGAAGAGTATAACCAGCGCTACCTGAATCAGCCTTATGGGGATGCCATTCTCAACCTCAGGCCTCTCGCTTACAGCATACATCCTTACCGGTGGCCTACAATAGGGATGGATATTTCCCATATTGAAAGAGCCCGGCTGGAAAAGGTCAGGGAGTTCTTCTTCTCTCATTATGCCCCCAACAATGCTATACTGAGTATGGCAGGTAATATCTCAGGGAAGGAAGCCTATGAACTTGTCAAAAAATGGTTCGGTCATATTGAGAAGAGAGAGATACGGAAAAGAGAACTACCTGCCGAACCGGTGCAAAAGGAGGAAAGAAAGCTTATTCTGGATAAAGATCTGCCAGCAGACGCTATCTATAAGGCATGGCATACCGTATCACGAATGGACAGTGATTTCCATACACTTGACCTTATTACTGATCTTCTTGCAGGGGGAGAATCGGGAAGACTGAACACAAAACTCGTCAGAGAACTGAAGATGTTCAGCGAAATAAATGCCTTTATTACATCTGATGTTGATCCCGGACTTCTTATCATTCAGGGAAAGCTTATGAAAGATGTAAATTTCGCTGATGCAGAAGAAGCTTTGGCAGAAATTACGGGCAATCTCGCCAATGAAAATGGATTAACTGACGAAATGGAAAAAGTAAAGAACAAATTTGAATCTTCTGCAGTATTCTCAAATACAAGTATTTTAAACAAGGCTTATAGTCTGTGTTCATATGAACTGATAGGGGATGCTGAACTTATTAACCATGAAGTTGAGAAATACCGGTCTGTAGATGCCGGTATGGTCAGTAAAGCAGCACTGCAATACCTTACCGTCACAAATTGCAGTAGTTTATATTATAAATCAACGAGAAACAATTGATAATGAATAATCTATACCGAGAGCAACCACCGGTTTTGCCTGTTGGAAATGTGAAGATTCCTGAAGCACAGGCAATAAAACTTATAAATGGAATACCAGTATTCCTGATTGAATCGGGAACAGAAGACATCATAAGACTGGAGTTCACCTTCATCGCAGGTCAGGTAAGGGAAAAATCTGCTCTTATTGCATCTACTACCAACATGATGCTTACAGAAGGTTCAGAATACCATAAAGCTGAAGAAATCAACAGGATGCTCGATTTCTACGGGGCATTTATTAGCTTGTCCCTGGAAAAAGACCGGGCCGGTATTGTTATTTATCTTCTGAGCAAACATCTTCAGAGAATCCTGGAACTGAGCAGGGAGATACTTTTCAGTCCGGCATTCCCTGAGTCTGAACTGGAAACTCTCCTGAAAAAAAGACTGCGCTGGTTCCTGGTTAACAGGGAGAAAGTGCAGAACATCGCCATGGATCAGTTTTTTGAATCGGTTTTCGGCATGTCCCATCCGTATGGAAGGCAGGTAAAGGAGGACGATTTCGCTAAAATCGACCCTACAATGCTAAAAGAATTCCATGAACAGAACTACACCTCTTCAAATATGGCAATAATCATATCAGGCAGACCTCCGGCCAATACAACGGATCTGCTTGAAAAACATTTCTGTGATCTCCCTGAATTCATTTGCCGGGGAAATGAAGAAATACCAAAACCTAAAGGAGAAAACAACAGGAAAATACATATTGCCAGGCAGGGTGCACTGCAGACAGCAATAAGAATAGGATCAGCCACTATAAATAAAAGACATCCGGACTACCCGGGTCTCAAGATACTTGACACAATACTTGGTGGTTATTTCGGATCAAGACTTATGAAAAATATCAGGGAAGACAAAGGCTATACTTACGGAGTAAACTCGCTTGTGACATCATTTGATCTTTCCGGGTATAAAGTCATTTCGACGGAAGTCAGTGCCAGAAACAGCAGGAACGCAGTAGAAGAGATCTATAATGAAATAGACAGGCTCAGAAATGAACCCGTTGGGGAGTCAGAACTTGAGCTTGTGAGAAATTATATGTCGGGAGAAATGCTCAGAATGTTTGATGGTCCGTTTGCTCTTGCCGAAAGTTTCAGGGCAGCATGGGAATTTGGCCTTAATAATGACTATTATTACAGGCTTGCAGAAAAGATAAGAACCATCAGTCCGGATGAAATATCTGAGCTTGCACGAGAGTATTATAATATTGATGAACTTTACCAGGTCACTGCAGGAGTAGAATGAGGAAAAACATCATCTATATTATCCTCATTATTTTAAACAGTCTTGCATGGAGAGCACAGGCACAGGTAGACTGTATTACCGATCCTCCTCTTGCGCCCGTGCTTACTTCGGTATCAGTAGTACCCGAAACAGGATTCACAGTTCTTAACTGGACTCTCAGTCCTTCTCCCGATATTGCCGCCTATATCATTTACACATATAAAAATGGTGATGGTATGCCGGTCGATACCATATGGGATCCCACAGCTACAAGCCATACACTTCCGACCGTGAGTACAAAATATTACAGTACTTCCTATGTTATTGCCGCCATGAGACTGCCCAGGTGTACCAGCATACTTTCCAACTCACTTTCGACTATATATCTTAATGCTGTAATAGATTCATGCAACAGGATGCTGAATCTAAACTGGAACAGCTATCCTTCGGAACCTAAAATGGTGGAAAGCTATTCAATATTCGAATCGTTGAATAATAACAGCTTCAGTGTATTGGCTGATGTTCCGGCTGATTCAACCGGATATACCATCAGTGATTTTCTGATCGGTCAGACATACTGTTTTTATGTACGGGCTAATCTCGAAGACGGAACGGAGAGTACATCAAACAGTATATGTGAAATCACAAATATGCAGACCCCTCCTGCATGGATCAATGCTGATTATGCCACGGTTGATGATAATAATGATATTATCCTCTCTTTTACAATAGATAATGAGACTGATATAAGAACATACAGCCTTGAAAGAAAAACAGGTACTGCGTATACTTTTTCAGAGATTAAAAGGTTCACCGGTACATCAGGTTCACTTTCATACATCGATCATGATGCCGATCCTGCTGAAATAAACTATTACAGGTTATCTGCCCTGAACAGCTGTAATATTCCCGTTACAACATCAAATATATGTTCCAACATAGTGCTGTCGCTTGATAGAGAGGGAGATAACCTGGTCTTTACCTGGAATCCATACATGGAATGGAACGGTGAAATATCATCTTACCTGCTTTATACGGATGCCGGTAACGGATTTTCGGAAAAAGATATTATTGCACCGACTGATACATTTGCCATTCTAAGCTATAAGGATATAATGTACAATATTTCGGGCAACAGGGTTTGCTTCTATATCAGTGCCTCAGAAACGGGAAATCCACATGGCATCAATGGTGAAAGTGATTCCCCTGTAGTTTGTACTGAACCGGTAGAACTTATAACAGTTCCTAACCTGTTTACACCTGATAATGATCTCCTGAATGACCTCTTCAGGCCGGTTCTATCGTTTACTCCCGGAGAATATCATCTTGTTATAAATGACAGGTACGGAAGAAGAGTATTTAGTTCTGGTAACTACCTTGAAGAATGGGACGGTACAGTGAACGGAAGTCCAGCACCACAGGGGGTATATCTCTGGTTCCTCGATCTGACTACGCCTTCCGGGAATAAGATAAAAAGAACAGGTACTGTAACAATAATCAGAAAAAACTAGAACAGGTGGAAACATAAAGACGGATCACTGTCCCGGGATCATTCAACATCTCAACTTTCTCTTTTTCATGACTACTTAAGACAATTTTTAATAAAGAAATTTATATGGAAAGGTTATCTTTGTAGCTTATTTAAAAAGTTGCTGCATAAGTTATTTTATGGGGAACAAGGATATTTTTGACGAAGAAGATAAGAACCTGATTCAGGCTGAATACGATAAGCTGGTCAATAATCTTATCAGATGCAATAAACAGGGAGACAGAGAGCTGATTGACAAGGCATTCAAGCTGGCCAGTGAAGCTCACTGGAATATGAGAAGGAAATCAGGTGAACCCTATATTATTCACCCAATATCCGTGGCACGTATCGTCAACCAGGAAATAGGTCTGGGTGCCAAATCGATAGCAGTGGCTTTGCTCCATGACGTTGTAGAAGATACGGATTATTCCCTGGAAGATGCCGAAAAGGATTTTGGCCATAAGATAGCTTCACTTATTGACGGACTTACAAAAATCTCCGGCACCTATAACAAGGAGACCTCATCGTCGATGCAGGCTGAGAACTTCAGGAAAATGCTTCTTACCCTCTCGGACGACCTGAGAGTAATTCTCATAAAGATTGCCGACCGGTTGCATAATATGCGGACACTCGATTCTATGCCTGAGCATAAGAAGATGAAAGTGGCCGGAGAAACCATATTCCTTTATGCGCCTCTCGCCCATCGCCTTGGCCTGTATGCAATTAAAAGCGAACTTGAGGACCTGAGCTTCAAATTCAGGCAGCCACAGATATATGAAGAGATATCTTCGAAGCTTAAACACAGTGAGAAGAAGAACATTGGGCTAATAAACAAGTTCTCTTTCCCGATTATAGAGAAACTCACCGAAGCGGGTTTCAAATTCGATATCAGCGGCAGACCAAAATCTATTTTTTCCATCTGGAAAAAAATGCAGGCAAAGAATGTCCCATTCGAGGAAATATATGATGTATTGGCTGTCAGGATTGTTTTTGAGTCTATGCCGGGCATTCCGGAAAAGACCCAGTGCTGGAATATATACTCTATAATAACAGATTCATACCTGCCCAAGCCCGATCGTCTGCGCGACTGGGTAAGCAGGCCTAAACCAAATGGCTATGAGGCACTTCATGTTACTGTAATGGGACCTGAAGGACAATGGGTAGAGGTCCAGATAAGAAGCAAACGAATGGATGAGATAGCAGAGCGCGGCTATGCTGCCCACTGGAAATACAAAGGGGATGACTCGCAGGAAAGTGAGCTTGACAAATGGATCAAAAAGATACGCGTAATGCTTGAGAGTCCCAGGGAAGATCCAATTGAATTCCTTGACGAGTTTAAGATGAATCTCTTTTCATCTGAAATAATGGTGTTCACTCCCAAAGGGGCCCTGGTCAGCCTGCCCAAAGGAGCATCAGCCCTGGATTTCGCCTATGAGATACACACTGAGATCGGAAATAAGGCCATTGGTGCAAAAATAAACTACAAGCTGAACCCTATTAATGCCATCCTGATGAGTGGTGACCAGGTAGAGATCATTACATCCGATATAGCTAAACCCGAGAAAGAATGGCTCTCATTCGTCAGAACCTCAAAAGCAAAGGATGCCATTAAAAATGCCCTGAAAAATGAATCAAAGGACAGTATCCAGAATGGCATGGAAATACTGGATTCTAAGCTTAAAGAACTTGGGGAGACTGCCAATGCCGTGATCATGAAGAAACTCCTGGTGGCATATGATGCACTTAATAAGGATGACCTTTATTCCGGTATCGGGCTTGGACGAATCAATCTTGATAACCTTAAGAAAATAATCCGTAAAAATCCGTCCAAGAACGTCATCAAGTACTGGGAATTAAAACTGATCGGATCAAAGAAAGATAAAAAAGACAGTCCGGTTACCCCTGAAAAAATTGACAAGAACGTACCATTCCTCCTGAGGGAGAATGTTGTTAATGCAGAACAATCGTACGAAATAGCAAAATGCTGTAATCCTATTCCCGGAGATGAGGTCATTGGTTACCACTCACCCGAAGGGGCTATTATCATACACAAACCCAAATGTCCGGTGGCCATCAGGATAATGTCAAATGAGGGAAACAGGATTATAGCCGTTAAATGGACGATTCACAAACTCGTCTCTTTCCTGGCCAGGATAAGTATGACCGGTATTGACAGGATTGGACTTGTCAATGATATCACAACGATAATTTCAGAAGAGCTTAAGGTGAACATGACCAATATAAATATATCTGTTAAAAACGGTATATTCGAGGGCACTATTGATCTGTTTGTTCATCACACAAAGGACTTGAATAACCTGATTCTTAAAATTTCAAACATAAAAGGCATTGATAATGTTAAGAGAGTTGAGGATTTCTCTTAATATTTTTTATCCTTCAATTATCATTAAAATTCCCCGGAATTATATAATTTTGTTATTATTTTAAAATAGTCCAAATATGCTTAGTGATGATACAAGGGTAACGGTCAAAAAGATCTTCACTGAATACCTCGAGAAAAAAGGCCACAGGAAGACACCTGAAAGATTTGCTATACTGGATGAGATATACTCAAGGCCAGGGCATTTTGACATAGAATCTCTCTATATCTTCATGAAGAATAAGAATTACAGGGTCAGCAGGGCAACCCTGTATAATACAATAGAATTGCTGCTCGATTGTAATCTTGTTATCAAACACCAGTTTGGTAAGAATATCGCACAGTTTGAAAGGGCTTACCAGTGTGGTCAGCATGATCACCTGATTGATGTTGAAACAGGTAAGGTAATAGAATTCTGCGATCCACGGATCCATGAGATCATCAATACAGCCAGCGAACTGTATAATTTTACCCCTCAATATCACTCATTATATATCTATGGGTCAATAAAAGATAAGGACTGACCATATTTTCAGTCATCTTCCTTATTTTGCTATTTTACTGAAATTTTTTACCTTTCAGCTAGTAAGAACAAGTCTGACAGAATTTGATGATAACCTTCGGCAGCCGGCATTGTCAGGTAATTACTGACCATCAGGATTTACAGATATCGCAACTGATCCTTCCGGTTATTTTATGATATTCAACCAGATAAAGATGATATATAAATAACCAAAAACTCCTTGCCATGAAAAACAGAATTGACAGTTACAGAATTATTGTAAGGCATTTAATTATATCCCTTGTGCTTCTGTCATTTCTCCCAGGGATTGTTAGTGCCCAGCAGAACTTTACAGGTGAAATATCCAAAACTTACCAGTTTACTCTTAATGACGGTTCTATGGTCACAGGAAAAATAATATCCATCACAGAAGATGAGGTAGTTATTACCTCAGGTTCTATGGGAGAGGTAACATTGAAAAAAGAAAATATCAAAACAATGATTCCGGTATCATCTATTGACCAGAAGGTATCGGGAATATGGTTCCCGAATCCCAACCCGTCACGTTACCTTCTCAGTAATTCAGCCATACCACAGGAAAAAAACAGCGGATATTACCAGAACACATGGATCTTCCTCAACTCGTTCAGCTATGCTTTCACAAATTATATTAGTGTTTCCGGTGGTTTTGAGATATTTTCACTAATGGCCGGTGGGGATGCTCCCTATGCATTTTATATTAATCCCAAGGTGTCCTTTAAAGCTGCGGAAAACTTTTATGCCGGAGGTTCTGTATTATATGCCAACACCATAAGAACCGTTACAGAATTTGGAGGTCTGGGTACTGTCAACCTGTTCGCCACTTACGGTAATAAGAACAATAATATAACAGGCGCCCTTGGATGGGGCTTTGCTGACAATAATTTCAGTTCAAGACCTTTGATAACAGTAAGCGGTATGGCCAGACTGTCGAAAAGGATTGCACTGGTAAGTGAAAACTGGCTTGTACCAGGTATTGATAATGACAGTGGTTACTACGGGATCTTTTCATATGGGATAAGGTTTCTCGGACAGAAAACATCTATCGATCTTGCCTTTATAAACAATAAAGATATAGCCTCAGATATAGGCATAGGATTCCCATGGCTTGATTTTGTAATTAACTTCTGATATTGCTGCTTATATTAGCATAACATGCTATTTCCCCCGTTGTCCCGAATTTTCAAACAATGTCATCGGTCAAACCTGTATCTGATTTTTTTTCGTATATTGTTGATCGTAATTTGACTGTAAGATTTATTATATAATATGAATATTGACATACTGTTAGGACTTCAGTGGGGTGATGAGGGTAAAGGAAAAATTGTTGATGCTTTAAGTCCAGTTTACGATGTAGTTGCCCGTTTCCAGGGCGGGCCAAATGCCGGACATTCACTTGAATTCAATAATGTAAAACACATTTTACATCTTATCCCCTCAGGGATCTTTCACAAGGATAAATTAAATATCATCGGGAATGGTGTTGTAATAGACCCTGCTGTTTTCAGAAAGGAGGCGGAAGAGTTAGGATTTCCTGTTGAAGAACTTATTAGACGCCTGGTAATATCAACCAGGGCCAACCTTATCCTGCCTACCCACAGGATACTCGATGCCGCTTACGAATCTCATAAGGGTAATACAAGGATAGGTTCCACACTCAAGGGTATAGGACCTGCATATACAGATAAAACAAGCAGAAATGGTTTAAGGGTTGGGGATATTCTTCGTGATGATTTTCTGGAAAGATACAGGGAACATGTTAACAATCACCTAATAATTCTCAAAAATTATGATTTCAGCTTCAATCTTGAAGAATACGAGGCTGGCTGGTTTGAAGGCATAGAGATGATGCGCAGATTCCGCCTGGAAAGCACTGAATACCTGGTAAATGAACTTGCAGGTAAAGGCAGGAAGATTCTTGCGGAAGGTGCACAGGGAACAATGCTTGATATAGATTTCGGTTCATACCCGTATGTTACTTCATCCAACACAATAAGTGCTGGAGCCTGTACGGGTCTGGGTATATCACCCAGGATGACGGGAGAAATATTCGGAATTTTCAAAGCTTATTGTACAAGGGTTGGCAGCGGGCCTTTTCCTACTGAGTTGTACGATGATACGGGAAATGCACTGAGAGATGTCGGCCGTGAATTCGGGTCAACCACAGGACGTCCGCGAAGATGCGGATGGTTAGACCTTCCCGCACTCAGGTATTCAATTATGATCAACGGGATCACCCAGCTCTTTATGACCAAAGCTGATGTCATGTCATCTTTTGATACTATAAAGGTTTGTACCTCATATAAGACTGGGGGGAAAGAAACTGACAGAATACCATTCGAAAATGATATACCTGTGGAACCTGTATACACTGAGATGAAAGGATGGAATTCAGATATCTCAGGAATAAGAAAATATGAAGACCTGCCGGCTCCACTCACAGATTATATCAGCTTCATTGAAAAGGAATCCGGCATTCCTGTAACAATGGTCTCCGTAGGCCCCGACAGAAAAGAGACCATTTTTCGTGTATAAAAATGATTAAACAAGTATTTTTTAGATGATCTTAATAAGGAGAATGATGCTTCTGATCATTTCCTTATGTAAATCCACGCGTCATTCTCAATATTATCCTGGAAATATTTAAGACGTGTAAAAGCCTGTCCGATATTATCATATGCCTCTACCGATACCAGATGAAACCTGCTTCCCTCCATCTGTATTATATGGGTGTCGTAACCTTTCTGATTGTATACACCGGATAGGTTGACAGCATATGCGGGTGTAAGAAAACTCCCTACTATAATATTATATTTATTCCTGCTTTCTTCAGCTGCCTTACTTATTGAATCAGCCCTGGCATTTTCTCGTGCCAGTAACGCTGCCTGAGCATCTTTAATGGAATCAGCAACTCTGATACTGTCCTGGCGGGCATGCCAGACAGCCATGGTATCTACTTTTTTTCCGAATAGTTTTCTCCCTTTAAAATATTTGCATGAAGGCATGGCAATCAGGATAGCAACTAAAATTACAGCTGATAAGTGTCTCATAATAAAATATTTAACTGATTTGGAGGTAATTTATTAAAACAAACAAATTTCTTAATAGTCAAAGATACAAATAATTAAAAATACAGACAAGAAATAATATTACATATGGCCGATATCAAAATACTGCGGATTTTGTATATTCGACATATTAAAGAACCAGTCTAACCAAATCATATTCCATGAAATCCATAATACAATTCTTCGAAGAAAGCGTTGAACAATTCAGCAGTAATGTGTATCTGTGGGAAAAACCTTTAGATAAATACGAAGGAACCACTTATGGAGAGACCCGTAAACAGGTCTATGAATTTGCCACCGGTCTGATTAAACTGGGCGTCAAGAAGGGCGACAGGTTAAGTCTTATATCAGAAGGCAGGAACAGCTGGGTCATTGGTGAATTGGGGATGCTTTATGCTGGTGCCATGAACGTACCCATGTCAGTAAAACTCAATCCTGAGGAAATAAAGTTCAGGTTGAATCACTCAGGATCAAAAATGATACTTGCTTCCTCAATACAGGCGCAAAAACTCAATGGAATAATGGAAGAATGCCCCTCTATCGAGAAAATTATACATTTTGATACACAGGAAGAATATTCTCCAAACGAAATCCATTTCAACGAGGTAAGGAAAATAGGAAGAGAATGGCTTGAATCGGAAGATAATATGAAGAAATTCGAGGTGATATACAAAAGCATCACACCTTCCGATTTTGCCAATATTTGTTATACATCAGGAACGACAGCCGATCCCAAAGGAATAATACTTACTCACGGCAACTATGTAACAAACGTCTACCAGGCATACAGCCTGATTGATATTCCGGCATTCTACAAAACTCTCCTTATTTTGCCATGGGACCACTCTTTCGGTCATACCTGCGGAATCTTTGCATTTATGGGAAAAGGTGCAAGTATTGCTTCGGTTAAAACAGGAAAGACACCCATGGAAACCCTTCGTAACCTTCCCGTCTGCCTGAAAGAGATAAAACCCAATCTCCTGATGAGCGTACCTGCTATCGCAAAGAATTTCAGGAAGAACATAGAAAAGAACATTAAAGAAAAGGGTAGACTCGTTGAGATGATGTTTAACCATTCCCTGAAGATATCCTACTCCTATAATAAAGAAGGATGGAACAGGGGCAGAGGTATACAGAAGCTGAAAAAACCACTTCTTAAATTCTATGATAAAATACTGTTCAGTAAGATACGTGAAGCTTATGGAGGAGAACTTGATTATTTTATCGGGGGAGGTGCATTACTTGATATAGAACTTCAAAGGTTCTTCTATGCTCTTGGAATACCAATGTACCAGGGTTACGGTCTGAGTGAAGCTTCCCCGGTAATTTCAACAAATTCAACAAGTAAACATAAACTTGGTTCTTCAGGTGCCCTGGTCAATAATATGGACCTGAAAATATGTGACGATAATGGTAATGAAGTTCCAACAGGTGAAAAAGGAGAAATAGTTATCAGGGGCGGAAACGTGATGCATGGATACTGGAAAAATGAAATAGCCACTAAAGAGACAATTCGTGATGGCTGGCTTTATACAGGGGACATGGGTTATATGTCTGAGGATGGCTTCCTGTACGTTCTTGGACGCTTTAAAAGCCTCCTGATTGCAGATGACGGCGAGAAATTCAGCCCTGAAGGCATTGAGGAAGCTATCTCTGAACAATCTAAATACATAGAGCAATGCATGCTGTATAATAACCAGAAACCCTATACAGTTGGACTCATTGTGCCGAACCAGCATGCACTTAAACTTTACCTGGAAGAGAAGAACCTGACCGCAGATTCAGACGAAGGGAAACGAGTTGTGATCAACCTCGTTGAAAATGAAGTTAATGAGTACAGGACAAATGGGAAATACAGGGATATGTTCCCACAAAGATGGTTGCCGGTCTCACTAGGGATCCTTGAAGAAAGCTTCACTGAAGAGAACGGTCTTATGAACTCAACGATGAAAATCGTACGAGGTAAAATAATGGATAAATACCAGGATCTTATTGACTTTCTATATACTCCTGAAGCTAAAGTCGTTACTAACGAAAGAAATATCGAAGAGGTTGAAAAAATGAAACTCGGCTGATATTATCCACTATAAAGCATAAATAAAATACTATGAAAAAAACACTCTCATTTCTGCTTATCATCCTTTCTCTTATAAGTGTGTCATGCACACTTAATAATAATAAAAAAGAATCTGCCTGGAAACCGGTAGAGAACCCGATAATGACAAGATGGTCTGCTGATGTTGATCCTGCAAAACCATGGCTTGAATATCCCAGGCCCGATCTTAGGCGCAAGAACTGGATAAGCCTGAACGGTCTTTGGGATTATGCGATCACTGAGAAAAATATAAGACCTGCGAACTGGGCAGGTAAGATACTAGTACCATATCCTCTTGAATCAGCTCTTTCCGGCGTTAAGGACAGAGTGTCTGAGAACGAGAACCTCTGGTACAGGAGAACATTCAAAGTACCCAATGTGTGGAAAAAGAAACATATAATCCTCAATTTTGAAGCATGTGATTTTGAAACTACGGTATGGATTGACGGGCAAGAAGTTGGGAAACACAGGGGTGGTTACGATCCGTTTTCATTTGATATAACTGATGCTCTTGGAAAAACAAAGGAACATGAATTGCTGGTTTCGGTTTGGGACCCCACAGACAGGGGAACTCAGCCGCGAGGCAAACAGGTGCAGTCACCGGGCGGAATTTGGTATACTCCTACAACCGGAATATGGCAGACGGTATGGATTGAACCTGTAAATGAATCATACTTGTCGTCTTTTCGTATTGTCACCAATGCTGACAACGGGACTGTAACATTTAAACCGCAGGTAGTAAACCCGGGTAGCGGAACACTTCTTTACAAGATAAAGAAGGATGGCAAAGTAGTAGCTACTGCGAGCGGCAGTTGCAATGCCGAAACTTCTGTTTCTGTAAGTGATCCTGTTCTCTGGACACCGGATGATCCTTACCTGTATGATATAGACATTAACCTTAAAATAAACGGTAAAACGGTTGATAAAATAAAATCCTACACGGGAATCCGCAAAGTGTCAGTGGGTAAATCTGATGATGGCTTTACCAGGATACTTCTTAACAATAAATTTGTTTATGAAAAGGGGCCGCTGGACCAGGGATTCTGGCCAGATGGCATCTATACCCCACCCACCCTTGAGGCAATGATTTACGACCTCAGGATGACTAAAAGAATGGGGTTCAATATGCTTAGGAAGCATGTAAAGGTTGAAAACAGGATATTCTATTACTGGTGCGATAAACTTGGTCTTCTTGTCTGGCAGGATATGCCAAGCGGTGATAAATATATCAGCGGCGACCAGCCCGATATCGACAGATCCAGGGAGTCTGCAGACGAGTTTGAAGTGGAGCTTAAAAGAATGATCGAGACAAAGTATAACCATCCTTCCATAATAATGTGGGTTGCTTTTAATGAAGGCTGGGGACAGTTTGAAACTGGAAGGATAACCCGGCTGATAGAAGATTACGATCCCACAAGGATTGTTAACAGTGCATCCGGATGGACAGACAGGGGTACAGGAAATGTAAATGATATTCACCATTATCCCGATCCGGCCTGCCCTCCCGCCGAGGAGAACAGGGCAATAGTCCTGGGAGAATTCGGGGGTCTGAGTCTGCCCCTGCAGGGACATACATGGGAACAGAAAAACTGGGGTTACAGGAAAATGCAGGACTCTCTTCAGCTTCTTTCAAAATATGAATCATATCTCGACCAGGTATACAGGTTTGTCAGAGATAACGGTCTCAGTGCAAGTGTCTATACGCAGACCACCGATGTTGAGACCGAGACCAACGGACTGATGACATACGACAGGATGATCAATAAGATGGGTGCTGAAAATGTATTCAGGGCTAATAACGATATGGTCCCTCCTTCCCTTGCTTCTGAAGACACGATCTTTGCTGAAACCTATACCCTGGACCTGTCAAATTTCAGACCCGGGGGAAAGATCTATTTCACTACTGATGGTAGTGAACCTGATGAAAACTCTACCCTCTATACCACACCCCTTGTGCTTGACAGGACAACTACCGTTAAGGCATTTACCATGTGGAACGACGGAAAGAGCAGGATAAAGACTTATACCATTGAAAAGATGCAGACCGAAGACAATAATTAGCAGGAAAAAGCTTTAATACGAAATTTCCATATAATTAGCAGCTAGTATGATTACGGTGCCAGGTTCTATGATGAGTCATAACCAGATCAGCTCTGTTTCCGAATCCGGCTGTTAAACAATTGACATCCTGCTACCATCGTGGGGATCCTTCATTCCGCTGTGCTCCATTCAGGATGACACGGTAAGTAGTTGATATATGGGGAATGAGGCCCGGCGTTTTGAAGAACATTGCCATCCGGATAACGATGCCGGAACAAAACGCCGGCCCTCATTCCCCCTGTAAACCCCAAATTACCATGTCATCCCGAAGGCGTAGCCGAGGGATCCCCTGATCATTTAACAAATGTCATTAATATAAATATTCTTTCTGGTATACATCATGGAACCACTCCGTGGTTCATAGCATTATGACCATGCATTGGCTAGCAATGGTGAAATCGCTCCGCGATTTTATAAGAATTTAGCGCCTTGCCATCATGATACAGATCTTTTTCACTTCCAATTTTAATAACTCGAAGTACTTGAAGTACTTTAAGTACTTTTAACTCCTCTTCTTCCAGCCCATCTCCAATTTGCAACCGGCAAGAGGGTAAGTGTTCCGCAAATAACAGTGATCACATAAATTTTCCGTTCATACTATCAGCCTGCTTTTAAACGGGAGGAAGGTCATAAAATCAGCATGATGAACAATATAGGCTTCCGTTGACCTTTTTACAAGTTCCCCTTCGTGGGCATGTGCTGCTATAATGTGACAAACTTCAGGAGGTACGCCACATTCTTCAGCCAGGGATACTCCTGAAAAAGGATGCCGCAGGTACTGACCATATTTTCCCTGTACTGCTTTATTATTCTCATCCAGCTCATATTCAAGAAGCTTACCGACATCAGCGAGTATGGCACCTGCAATGAGTACATCCATATTTACAGGCAGATCACTGCCAAAGAATTCATTCATCTTTTCTCCACTGGCTCTCGCTATATGCACCACACATCGTTTATGTGCCATGAAGCTCACTTTAAGATCTGGTCCGCAAAGAAGAGTAAAGGGGATTATTTCAAGATCTTCTGATCTCAGGACACTTCTTTCAAGAGCCAGTTCCCAGGTATGTGCCGTCATCTCCCTGAGAGATTCATCCTTTATCCACTCCAGTTCAGGCCATAATTTCAGAATACTGTCATTCATATTTTAACATGTTTTTGATTATAACATGGCTATAATTGCATCTGTCATCTGTGTTGTCGAGGCAGCGCCATTTTCCAACACTTCAGGTCTCCCCGGCATTTTCATCATATCATATGTCCTTACATTGCCTTCCTCTATCACTTTTGCAACCGCTTTCCGTATACGGGCTGAGATATCTTTCCTGTCAATATAATCAAGCATCATGCATGCCGATTCTATCATTGCCACAGGGTTAACTATAGAAATGTCAAACCCTGCATATTTTGGTGCCGAACCATGGGTAGGCTCAAAAACCGCAACGCCATCAGAAGAAAACTGCGCACTGCAGGCAAATCCCAGTCCGCCTATAAGACCGGCAAAGGCATCCGAGACAATATCACCGAACATATTGCCGGCAACTATGACAGAATAATCTTCAGGATTCTTTGTCAGCCACATCATCTGGGCGTCAATATTCGTATTCATCAGTTTTATTTCAGGGTAAGACTCCCTTTGGATATCCCTTGCCAGTTTCCACATAAGCCCCGAGGTTTCCCTTATGACATTTGGTTTCTCGCAAACTGTCACCGACTTATAGCCATACTTACGTGCATGGTCGAATGCAGCATGCAGTATCCGCGAAGTTGCATTCCTTGTAAATATCCTTGTAGAGATTGAAAGATCCTCGACGGGTACCTCTCCAAAATTCTTCAAGAATTTCGGATTACTTCTGAATGCCTGGTATACCTGTTCAGGAGGACAGGTCCACTCCACGCCTGAATACAGCCCCTCCGTATTCTGCCTGAAGATCACTGTATCGATCATCGGTTCTTCCATGGTGTTGTCTTTCGCTCTTCTTACAAAATTCAACGGGTTACCATGGTACGATCTGCAGGGTCTGACACAGATGTCAAGGTTAAAATGCTGTCTCAGTCCGACAATGGGGCTGGAATATACATACCCCTTATTCTGCAGATCAGGAGTTAACTCTTCTCTTGCCTCGTCTTTGGGTTTGGATGTTATCGCTCCGAAAAGTGCTATTTTATGCTCAGCTATAAGATCAATTGTTCGCTGAGGAAGCGGATTACCCTCATCGCACCAGAAGTCCCACCCAATATCACCATGAACATAGTCAGCATCAAATCCTGCGGCTTCCAGCACCCTTATTGCTTCATTTAGCACAATCCTGCCTATCCCGTCACCCGGCAGTGTTACGATAACAGGTTTTGCCATATCAGAAAATATTAGATTTATAGTAAATGAACCTTTATGTAAAATTAATTAAATTTTGAAATTCACGAAACTGAATGAAGATTACCATATAATAAGTTGCTAAGGTGAAAAAAATCGCTATTTTTGCAGCCAATTAGGGATTATTTAGCATTGTATGAGTATTTTGAGCGAATTGAATCCGGCGCCTGTCTGGATCTACTTTGAGGATATTTGTAAAATTCCACGCCTTTCAAAGAATGAGGAAAAAATCAGAAAATTTCTGCTGGAATTTGCAAGGAAGAATAACCTGGAGTCGAAAGAAGATGAAGTAGGTAATATATTAATTACCAGGCCTCCTTCACCAGGCATGGAGAAGAAAAAAACAATTATACTCCAGAGTCATATGGATATGGTTGGAGAAAAAAATTCTGACCACCCCCACAACTGGGATACAGATCCGATTATACCGGTCATAAAGAACGGTTGGGTAACTGCCAGCGGCACAACTCTTGGAGCAGACGATGGTATGGGAATAGCGGCCCAGATGGCCATTCTAACGGACCAGAACCTGAAAGCCGGAAAAATAGAATGCCTGTTTACCGTCGACGAGGAATCGGGTATGACAGGAGCAATTAACCTTAAAAAAGGCTTCTTCACAGGAAAGATCCTTTTAAATCTTGATTCGGAAGATGAAGGGATCCTTTTTATAGGTTGTGCAGGGGGACTTGATACAGTGGGAATAATGGACTATCAGCCACAGCAGGTCCAGGATAAGTCGTGTGCTCTGGATATTTCACTTACAGGGCTCCATGGAGGTCATTCAGGAGACGAAATACATAAGGGTTATGGAAATGCTGTTAAGCTCATGAACAGGATTATCCGTAACCTGTCAGAGAAATTCACCGTATCACTGTCAAACCTTGACGGGGGTAACCTGAGAAATGCCATACCACGCGAATCTTTCTCCACCATTGTCATTCCTGAACAGTACAGGGAAAGAGCAAAAAAGATAATCAATGACTACCAGGTTATTCTAAACGATGAATTCGGATCCCTGGAGAAGGAGCTCAAATTGTCTGTAAGGGATTCTGAACTTCCTGCTTTTGTCATGGATGCCGGATCGCAAAAAAAGCTCATCAATCTTCTGGATTGTTGTCCTCATGGCGTTATTGCCTGGTCGAAGGATATGGATGACCTCGTAGAGACTTCAACCAACCTGGCATCCGCTAAATTCAGTGATAACAATACTGTGACTATTGTAACCACTCAAAGAAGTTCTGTAGAATCTGCAAGGCAGGATGCCGGTGCTATGGTAGCATCATGTATGACGCTTGCTGGAGCCTCAGTAACACATTCCGACGGCTACCCCGGATGGAAACCAAACCTCAGTTCCGAAATACTGAAAATCACCCGTAATTCATACCGTAGACTTTTCGGTAAAGATCCGCTGGTCAGAGCTATACATGCAGGACTCGAATGCGGACTTATCTTTGAGAAAGTTAACGGAATAGATATGATATCCTTCGGTCCCACCATAAAAGGTGCTCATACTCCTGAGGAAATGATCGAAATCAAAACTGCCACAATGTTCTGGGACCTGTTGATCGATGTGATCCTCAATATACCAGAAGAGTAAGGGAAAAGTCTATATTATTAATGGCTATTTTCAATCGTGATGCAGGTGCTGTGACACGGAGCAACAACTTTCCTTTGATATATATTTATTCGTATTCCTCGAATTCTTCCTTACCTGCTCCACATACAGGGCAGATATAATCATCCGGGAGATCTGCAAATTCAATACCCGGTTCAATTCCACTCGCAGGATCACCCTCTTCAGGATCATATAAAAATCCACATACTGTACATTTATATTTCTTCATAAATAATTAATCTAAGATTGTTTCACTTTTCTGACAACATCAATTACAGTACCATCAACCCATTTTACAACAGCAACAATATCATCCGTAAACTCAGGTTTAGCCGGTTTCCCGCATATTCTCTCCGCCTCGTCCTTTAATTCACCGATAGTCTTTACAGGTAATCCGCTTCCCTCAATACTTTCAAGGAGATCTTTTCTCAACGGATTAATAGCAATACCTCTTTCCGTTATAATCACGTCAATAAGCTCTCCGGGTCCGCACAGTGTTGTTACCTCATCTACAATAACAGGGATCCTGTCGCGGAAAAGAGGTAAGGGAAGGATAACATTTCTTGCATGGAGACAGTTCTGCCAGCCTCCTATACCGTGAAGCAGACAACCGTCGGAGTGTGTCACAACATTAGCGTTGAAATTAACATCAACCTCGGTCGCTCCAAGTATCATTATATCCATCATGCTCGTCAGGTTTCCCTTCGAATGATAATTATATGCATTGAATACAGGATAAGGTATATGGTTATCATTTCGTTCGACTGAAGCTACAGCATCCAGATCAAAAGCCTGGGCATCAAGAATATACCCCATCTGACCTTGCTCAAGCATTTCTACCATATACTTTGTGCTTCCACCAAACCCGAATTTTGCCTTCCAGTTCCTTGCTTTTAGCATTTCATGAACAAAAACTGCGATAGCCAGTGAAGTACCGCCTGCACCTGCCTGCATTGTAATTCCGTCTTTCAGTATACCTGATTTATCAAGGAAGGAAGCTGTAAATTCAGCTATAAGCAACCTGTCGGGACTTTTCGTAACACGTGTTGTTCCCGACACGATCTTTTCAGGGATACCTATCTTATCAACAACTACAACATAATCAACATAATTACCCTCTATCTCCATAGGAAAACAGGGAAGGTCAACAAGGTTATCCGTAACAATTATTACCCTGGAAGCATATAGAAAATCAGCCCTGGCATACCCCAGTACACCGCATGCAGATGGACCTCCTGTTCCCCTGGCATTACCGAATTTATCGGCTGAGGGTGCAGCCAGCACAGCAATATCAATTTTCACCTCTCCGTCCTGTATAGCCTGTACTCTCCCGCCATGGGAACGCAGTACGGCTGTTCCCTTCATCCTGCCTTCGGATACATAACGGCCTAGCGGACCGTTCATACTTCCTTCAATCCTGTTTACAGTTCCGTCATCGAGATATTTTATCACTTCCTCGTTACAGGGAAAGGATGCTGACGGGAACCATACAAGATCCCTGACTCCCATCCCGGAAGCCACCTCGAAGACTTTATTGCTTACCAGGTCACCATCTCTCAGATGATGATGCGTTGATACGGTCATTCCGTCCCTAAGGCCACATCGCCGCAGGGCTTCTTCGAGCGATCTTACCACCTTATTACCGTCGTCTGGATAATCGGAGCAGACAGGTATAGGCGGACCATACTTCATACCGTCAGGCTTATGCTTCCCTACACCCTCAAAAGGAATGACAGGCTGACCGTTTATTTCAAGTGGTACCTCCCTGCCTGCTGCATTTATTACTGTTCTTACAACCATATCATTATGTTTTATCTTTACTCTTCCTGAAGATCTGTACTTTCTTCCCATCCTGACTGCAATAGTCCAAGACTTACAGCCAGGTCGATAATTCTGCCTGCCCGGGCTACAACAGGCGGATCTATCATCCGGGAACCAAGGGCAACAACGCCCAGCCCTTTCTCCCGTGCTTTCCTGAAGGCCAGTACTATCTGCTTTGATTTTTCTATCTCACTCTCATCAGGTGCATAGCCCTGACGTATCACCCTTACCTGTCTGGGATGAATACAACCCATACCCTCAAAACCAAGCGCTTTTGATTCTCTGACATTAGCCCGGAGACCTTCCATATCTGCCACATCTGAAAAAACCGAGTCGATGGGCTGGATACCGGCTGCTTTAGAGGCAACAACAAGTCGGGTCCGTGCATAAAAAGATTCCTTACCTTCCTTTGTCCTGTGAACGCCCAGATCTGCCGTAAAATCTTCAAGACCAATGGCCATCGCAACAATATTTTTCGATGATGTAGCTATGGTATAAGCATTCTCAACCCCCTGGGCACTTTCTATGATAGGCATCAGGTATACCTGGCTCTTAAGGTTCAGGCTCCTGCCCATTGCCTGTATTTCCTGGTCGATATTTCTTACCTGTCCCTCACTTTCACATTTTGGTATCAGTATAAGATGCACATTATGTGGCAGTATACCCTTAATATCTTTTTGTCCTCTTTCTCCCTGGTTAATACGTACCATTCTTTCAGCACCGTAAAAATCAACCTGTCTTAAGGCATTACGAACAAGTATCCTTGCCTCATCTTTCCTGTCCGGTGCCACGGAATCTTCGAGGTCAAGAATAATACTATCCGCCCCGTGTAACCCGGCATTTATCATCAACGAAGGAGTATTTCCGGGCAGGTATAACCTGGCAAAACGAAACCTGTCACGTTTGACCATATAGCTATTATTGCTTAAAAAATCAGGCAGGTATTCAAGATCTGTATTTTTCAACTGCTTGATAGCTGCCTCAGCTCGTGCAGCAATAACAAAAGGAAGTGCCCCTGAATCATTTAAAATAACAGAAGCATGTCTGATACTGTAAAAAGATAGTATTTCATTAACAAGATTCCGGATCGATTCACCGTAAAGCGATTTTACCTTCGAATCAAGTTCAATTTCTATACCCCCCCTTTCTTTAAGTTCCAGTATTATCTCACAGTCCGATCTTACTTTGGGGCCTGCATTTCCTGCTCTGGCAATGCGTGATTCCATAATTTTAAAGTATTGGTTGCTCGACCTGACTGAAAATCACTTTTCAGTCCTCTTTTTTATCTTCGCAAAGTTCTATAAGCACTCCTGATGATGACCGTGGATGAAGAAAAGCAATATCAAGCCCTTCGGCACCCTTTCTGGGTTTGGTATCAATGAGCTCCACACCATCTTCTGCAAGCTGAACAAGCTGATGCTCAATGTCATCTACAGCAAAGGCAATATGATGAATCCCCTCGCCCCGCTTATCAATAAATTTCCCTACAGGACCTTCCGGATCAGTCGATTCAAGAAGCTCAATCTTGGTATTTCCAATCATAAAGAAAGCTGTCCTTACCATCTGATCGGGCACAATTTCAATATTATAACATGATAATCCCAGCTTTTTTTCATAGAAATCAATGACAACATCAAGATTTCTTACTGCTATTCCTATATGTTCAATATGTGATGGCTTTTTCATATATCAGTTTAATTTATAAAATTATAATGATCCGGCCCGGATTCCAGAACAAATTTAGCTTATTAGTAAAACAGGCAGACGATAAAAATCATATTTCCTGTTTTTTAAACAGGAAATATGAAATATGATATATGATATATGAAGAAATGATTAAAAAGGAAAGTCTGTCGGAGTCTGTACATCGGACTTTTCATTCTCAGGTTTCTTGGCTACCTGGTGAACCGGATTGCCATCTACAAAAATAGCCTTATAAGGAACTGTAGGACAGGCAAACTCGCAATGTCCGCAACCAATACATAAATCTTCCGTTACCTCTGGAATTACAAGATTACCTTCATATGGTATCATATGAACTGCTTTTGTAGGACAGGCTTCAGAACATGCTCCGCAGTTGGTTTTTTCCGTCTTTACAATGCAATTGTCTTTGATAAAATGTGTCTTGCCTATCTGGGTAAGTTTTTTGGCCTCAAGTAGAAGAGGCTGAAGTGCATTTGTAGGACATACCTCAGTACAAATCGTACAATTATAGGTACAGAAACTTCTGTGGTAATTCATTACAGGCTGCATCATTCCTGTGAGTCCGTATTCTTTGAAAGCGGGCTGCAGAACCCCGTTAGGGCACGCAGTAATGCATAATGAACAAGCTGTACATACTTTATTGAACTTCTCTATCGAAATTCCTCCAGGAGGACACACAGATGAAGTCTTGTTTTCCTTTACCGTGGAGGGCTTCTTGGGTACCGGCACAGGCTTTTCCTGGGCCTTTGAGACAGATGACATTCCAAATAACATAAGTACCGATCCGACTACCATCCTGCGCCTGCTTTCATCTGTCCTGTGCTTTTTTTTCTTTAAGCCTGTTAAACCATACGACAGTGCACCTTCAGGACAAATATTAATACAGTTGAAACAATCAACACACCTTGATACATCAACATCGGTCCTCAAAAAATCAATACACGAGGATTTACATCTTACAGCACATCTTCCGCATTTGGTACATGCCGATTCATCAAATTTTATCCTGAAAACAGATACCTTGGATATCAGACCAAGCAGTGTACCCACAGGACATACTGTGTTACAGTAAAGACGTCCCCTTGTAAAGGAAAGCAATCCGACGAGAATAAAGAATGCCACCGGTATTGAGTAGACTACCAGAGGAAAGCCTTTTACATGTATATTATTAAGGGTATAAATATCAAATTTACCAAAGATCCCCGCCAGGAAATTATTAATCCAGATAACCAGCGGCTTGATAAAATATGTTATGAATCTGCCGAAGATACTGTATGGATCAAGCAGAGTAACAACATATATGCCCCAGGTCATTGTAAAAATAAGAGTGAGGCCAAGGATAGAATACCTTAAAATGGTATAGGGTTTACGATAACCATATCGACGGAATTTCTTCTTGAACTTTCCTCCTATCCTGCTGAAGATATCCTGACCTATTCCCAGTGGACAAAGAAAGGAGCAATAAGTTCTGCCCGTCAATACAGTGAGTGCCAGCACAATAAGAAAACCTCCTGCTGCCATGGTACCAAGACCGTAGAACTTAAGAGCTGACGGGATAAACTGCAGGTACAGTAAGACATTGATATATTTGGTCGGTATAAGGTACCTGAAATCCGCAAATACCAAAAAAAAACAGATGAAAACGAGCGCTGAGAAAAGTATCCGGATCGTCCGGAGAGAATGCGATCTCATCAGGAATTACATTTTTATTTTCTTAATATTGAGTGATTCCAGGTTCATGGTACCCAGGCCCATTTTTTGAGCGATTGGTATATATTCGATCTTCTCCACGTCAACACCTAACAATTTTGCTGCAGCTGTATCCCCTGCAACCCAGTCTGTAGTAAGTATTTGTGACTTCATCTGTACTATATCCTCTTTTGACACACCCTGGGGACCATGTTGGACCATAACATTATAGGCATCTATAACATTAAGGGCCGGCTTCCTTTCGTACAGGGCATAATCTGCAATACATTGGTTCAGGTTATTTGAATGCCAGTACCCGCGATCCCAAACCACTCCCATGTTGTTTTTCAGACAACAGGTCATCCTGGTGGAGTTATGATTCTTAAGTACCGGTACATTGATCAATACATCAGTATCCAGCAGTAACTCATGTACCTTGGCCTTCTGAAGCTTAACACCACCCGGTATATCTATTGACTGGAAATATTTTTCCGAATTTGCAGGAACTACTTTTGCGCCAGCCGATTTTGCTGCCTTTTCAATACCCGAATTCCTGTAGCAGTTAACCCAGTTATCACATGTATGGTCAAAGACATAAACCTCTTTGGCACCGGCATCGAAGCAATGCTTAATAATCCTTTTCACCAGTAGCGGATTTGTGTTGGCTGCCAGTTCAGGAATGACATCCCAGCCTATATTCGGTTTAACAAGTACCTTCTGTCCTTTTTTTACAAATGAGCCCATACCTCCAAGTTCCATTATAGCCAAATCGAACATGGCATCAGGTTCACCTCCCATAATAGCAACTAAATCGTATTTATTTGCAGCAGGGGCTGAAGCCCAGAGATTATCGTAACCGCCCATGGTTAAAGCAGCACCTGCAACTATCCCTGCTCCGGCCGATTTCTTTATAAAATCCCTTCTTTTCATGTGAAAATAATTTGATTTTAATGGTTACACGGAATCCACATGAAGCTAAATTTCATTCCAGTTTGAATATCAAAACATGTGGATTTCATAACAAAAAATGTTTTATTGATTCTCCTAATTCAATTGAGTACCGAAAAATACGAATTTTTTTTATTAATAACCTACTAAACGAAAATTGTATCTTCGCAACCGGGCAATTTGAATGTGGAAAGGATGAAAAGATAATAACTTATTCCACATTCAGTTGTTATAAAATATGTTGTTTTATTTATTCAGGAAGAAATGAAAATCCTCTCTTACGATTGTTTTTCCGGCATAAGCGGTGATATGAACCTTGGGGCAATGATAGATCTGGGAGTTGATAGTAATTATCTGATCAGGGAACTTGAAAAGCTTAAACTGGAAGGATGGGAACTTGACATAACCAGGGACCAGAGACATGGCATCAGCGGTACAAAGGTAACTGTAAGACAAACCAGGCATGAGCATGCCCACAGGCATCTTTCAGACATTATCAAGATTCTTGATGAATCGACGCTCGGGGATAAGACTAAAGAGCTGAGTAAGAAGATATTTACCAGGATTGCCGTTGCAGAAGCAGCGGTTCATGGTACAACAGTGGAAAAAATTCATTTCCACGAAGTTGGCGCCGTCGATTCCATAATAGATGTAACCGGTGCAGCTATATGTTATAACGCTCTGAATATTGATGAAGTGCATACATCGGAGGTGGAGCTTGGATCAGGCTTTGTGCTTTGCGACCATGGCAAGCTTCCTGTCCCTGCTCCGGCCACAGCGGAAATAATAATAGGTTTACCTGTCAGAAAAGGAGGTGTTGACTTTGAAGCTACGACACCAACAGGAGCTGCTATTCTCGCAACACTGGTAACCAATACCGATCCGGATCTAAAGATAAGGGTAGAAAAAACAGCATATGGCGTGGGACAGAAAGACAATACAGATATTCCAAATCTGCTGAGGGTCTTCATCGGTGAAACAGATACCGTAGAAGGACAGGGTCATAAGTCAGTTCATATGGAATGTAACATAGACGATATGAATCCGGAGTTTTTTGAATATATATCGGACAGGTTATTCAGCGCCGGCATTTCAGACGTATACCTGTCAAACATAATAATGAAAAAAGGAAGGCCAGGTGTTGTTCTGAATGTGATATGCGAACCTGAAAAAACAGATGTTGCGAGGAATATTATTTTCACTGAATCCACAACGCTGGGTATAAGATCATCCGAATTCAGAAAGGATACCCTCTCAAGAAAATTTGAAACCCTTAACAGTATTTATGGCAATGTTACGATAAAACGATCATTCTATAAAGAAAAAGAGGTGTCATGCAAACCGGAATATAACGAGTGCAGGAAAATAGCCACTGAAAAAGGCATTCCTGTAAAGGAGGTCTACAACAATATCATGGCCGAACTTACCCGGGAAAAAACCTGAAAGACAGATCCGGTAGTTACTCAGGAGGAAAAGAACATGAAAAAAAAAAGTGATGGAAAATACTATAACTAAGAAATCAGCAAAACTGAATGCCATCCTCAAAGAGATGGATTCATTCATTGTGGCATTTTCAGGAGGTGTCGATAGTTCATTCCTGTTGCACAGGGCAGGTAAGATCAGGAAGAATGGTGTCATGGCTGTTACAATAAAGACTCCCTATATACCTGAAAGGGAAATTGAGGAAGCAACCGAATTTGCCGGCAGATTTGGTGTTAAACATACAGTACTCAATCTTACTTTTCCGGAGACAATAAGGAACAATCCTCTTGACAGATGCTACCAGTGCAAGAGGACACTGTTTAGCGAAATACTGAAGTTTGCGGGCGATAACGCATATCAATACATTGTTGACGGCACCAATGCTGACGACACAGGTGATTATCGCCCGGGGATGAAAGCCCTGAGAGAGCTCGGCATAAGGAGTCCCTTACTGGAATCGGGGCTTACCAAGCAGAATATCAGGGATCTAGCAAAAAACGAGAAACTGGAAATATGGGATAAACCAGCTATGGCATGTTTACTTACAAGGATCCCCTACAACACTGAAGTAAGTGAAGGAATGCTGCGGATGATAGAGGAAGCTGAAAATATCATGCTTGATGCCGGCTACCCGGGTACCAGGGTAAGGATCCACGGAGATGTTGCAAGAATCGAGTGTCTTCCAGGGTTCTTCAAAAGGATAATTGCCGATCCCGACCGTAAACATATTATATCAAATCTTAAAAGAATAGGATTCAGATATGTATCTTTGGATCTTGAAGGATACAGGACAGGAAGCTCTAACCCGGAAACCTTTTGATAATGAATATTAAAGATATTGAAAAGCTCCTGACAGATGTAAAAAGCGGCCATACAAGTGTGGATGATGCACTGTCCACACTTAAGGATTTCCCTTATACCGATCTTGGCTTTGCAAAGATCGATCATCACAGGGAAGTCAGAACAGGATATCCTGAAATAGTCTATTGTACGGGAAAGACTATTGAACAGGTTAAGGAGATATTCAGGGTGATGGTTATCAGGGAGAATAATATTATCGGAACCCGGGCTTCCAGGGAGATGTTTGATGCTGTGAAAGAAATAATCCCTGATGCCGTTTTTCACCAGGCAGCCCGTATAATATCTGTACAGAGAAAGAAACAGGAAGCTCCCGTTACCAGGATTGCTGTAATAACCGCAGGCACATCAGACATGCCTGTTGCTGAAGAAGCTGCAGTTACAGCAGAGCTTCTGGGCAACGAAGTTCTGAGAATCTATGATGCCGGTGTTGCCGGGATACACAGACTGGTGGATAAACTTCCCGATATACGGACCTGCCGGGTCGTTGTGGTTATTGCAGGAATGGAAGGAGCCCTGGCCAGCGTGGTAGGCGGACTGGTAGATAAACCGGTGATCGCCGTTCCTACCAGTGTTGGTTATGGTGCTAATTTCGGTGGAGTATCAGCGCTGCTTGCAATGCTTACCAGTTGCTCTTCAGGAGTTACTGTGGTCAATATTGATAACGGTTTCGGGGCAGGATTTTCTGCAAGTATGATAAATAAAATGAAATGAGCCAGGTGTAATGTCCCGA
The DNA here is from genome assembly GCA_964472085.1 of uncultured Rikenellaceae bacterium. GTDB lineage: Bacteria > Bacteroidota > Bacteroidia > Bacteroidales > VadinHA17 > LD21. Next base: position 48,734 of record CAYYIW010000031.1, read on the forward strand.
GATATTCTTCTTTCAACAGCATACCTTCCCCCTGTCGAATATTTTGCACTAATAGCGGGATTCCCCGGCTTACTGATAGAAAAAGAAGAAAACTATACGAAGCAATCATACAGGAACAGGTGTTATATCCTTTCGGCACACGGGCCTCTTCTACTTTCAGTCCCTGCAATGATCGGGTATAGTCATAAAACAATCATAAAAGACATCAGGATCGACTACACCAAGCGCTGGCAACAGGTGCACCTGAGAGCCCTGTCGGCTGCATACATGGCATCCCCCTATTTTGAATTCTATTTCGGGGAACTGGAAGCAGTAATAACAAAGAGACATAATTTCCTGTTTGATCTTAACTCGGAGCTGACCGAAATACTCCTTAAAATGCTGAAACTGGATAGGAAGCCGGTATATACTTCAGAGTTCATACCGGTAGATACCAGGAAAAATGATTACAGGTACCGGTTAACTCCCAAGAAAAATTCAGGGTATTCTGCGAGGGAATATACACAGGTATTCGAATATCAGGGTCCGTTCGCCGGCAACCTGAGCATAGTTGATCTTATCTTTAACATGGGACCCGATTCGGTGAGATATCTTTAAAAAAGAAGAGTGCCTTAACTGCTTTGCAATACACCCCCTGCTCCCAATAGCCATCAACCTAATATTCCAGGTATTGTTTATTTTACTGATTATAAATAAATTCTAGTGGTTTTTATGTAATGTGTTAATTCCCGGCAAAATCGCGCAGCGATTTCTCTATTGTTAGCTTATCGCGGATAATGGAATTATGGACCATAGAATGGTTCCAATATTCATATTGAAAAGAATATTAATTTGATTTACACAGGTTAAGTGATCGGGGGATCCCTCGCTTCACTGCGTTTCGCATCGGGATGACATGGTTCTGGGGCCAACTTGGGGAATGAGGCGGGGCGTTTTGTTACAATATTTATTACTGATTACATGTTCTTCAAAACGCCCCGCCTCATTCCTCCTTAACTTACTTACTTTAACTGTCATCCCGACGCGTCAGCGGAGGGATCCCCTAAATGGTTGCAGGGTATTATTCCTAATTTGTTCTGCCATTGGTAATGAAAAGAAATGAAATGAGAGACCCCC
>CAYYIW010000032.1:0-49510 GCA_964472085.1 uncultured Rikenellaceae bacterium
TCAGCTACCGCCAGAAAGACAATAAAGGCGATAAGTGGGTTAGCGAGTTTGTTGAAAATCTGAAAGGAGAACTCGAATCGACTTTTAAAGAAGAAATCAGTGTCTATTTTGATATTAACCCACATGATGGACTCCTGGAAACCCACGATGTAGATGCTTCACTTAAAGAGAAGCTAAGGTGCCTGGTCTTCATACCGATAATCTCACGTACTTATTGTGATCCAAGATCATTTGCCTGGGATCATGAATTTAAATCCTTTGTGGAATCAGCCTCCGGAGATAAATTCGGGTTAAAAGTCAAACTTCCGAACGGAAACGTGGCCAGCAGAGTTCTTCCGGTACGTATTCATGATCTAGATATTAATGATATAAAATTGTGTGAATCGGTACTTGGTGGAGTTCTGCGGGGCGTAGATTTTATTTATAAATCTTCCGGAGTTAACCGGCCTTTACGAATCAAAGAAGACAACCCCCAGGATAATTTAAATCACACCATATACCGCGATCAGATAAATAATGTCGCCCTGGCAGTTAAAGATATTTTATATAGTATACAGGCATTTTCCGGAGAGGACTCGGGGGAGGAAAAATTTAAGGGGAAAGAATCTGAAGATAAGAAAGACAGGGATACTGACGATTTAACGGGGAAAGATTTCGTAAAAATAGAGGATCAGATTGTTTCGGACAAGAATAGTCCGGTCAGGCGAATTAAGAATTTGTTACGTAAATCAGTAATTTCCGGTATTGTACTAATCCTGCTTATTGCCATTGTCCTTATTTTTTCCAGCGGAAACACGTTGCCTTTTTCCAAACGATACTGGGTTGTTATAACTGACTTTGAGAATATGACTGACGATCCGATTTTTGATAAATCTCTTTATACAGCATTTACACTAATTTTGAATCAGTCGAGGTATATAAATGTTTTTCCGAGGTCAAGGATGATCGAGACTTTGAAGAGGATGAAAGTAAATGACAGATCGAGCATAGGTGATAAGCTGGGGAGAGAAATAGCAGAAAGAGAAGGATTTAGTATTTATCTGGTACCTGGAATCAGCAAGATTGGAAGCAAGTATGCAGTATCGGTAAAAGTGCATGACACTGGTAGCGGAAACCTTTTAAGGTCAGAAATTTTATATGCTGATAGTCAGGATAAGGTATTGACGGCCCTGGACCGCTTGAGTAAAAGAATCAGGATCGATCTTGGTGAATCACGATATGAGATCTTCACACAGGATAAACCATTAATAAAGGCAACCACAGAATCTCTTGAGGCGCTGAAACTCTATTCTCTTGGAATTGAACGCCATCTAATGCTCGATTATAAAGGTGCTAAAGACTATTATAGGAGCGCTCTCAGACTTGATACAGGGTTTACTTCTGCTAGGGCTTCTCTTGGAAGTATTCTGATCGAAAAATTTGACTCGCTGGAGAAAGGCAGGGACTTGCTTGCCCAGGCAATAAAAACAATTGATAATCTAACGGAAAGGGAGTAACTGGGAATACTGGCATTTAATGCAACTAATGTGGAAAAGAATTTTCCAAAAGGGATTGAATACACAAAAACAAGGGTTACATTGTATCCTGATGATGCTATTGCACATAATAACCTGGGCTGGTATTATTTCAATCTGAATCAATACGAGGAGGCTGTAGAAGAATACAAGGCAGCTGTCAGGCTCGATCCCGGTAGTTTCATTTCCTACAGTGGTTTGGCTTGGATCTATCTGGATAAACTGGGCAAGGCAGATTCCGCTTTGAAATGGATCCGAAAAATGGTTTCAGATAACCCGGATAACGCATGGGGATATACCCAGCTGGATTCTGCCTGGTTGTCTGTTGATAGTCTGTCGGGGGCTGAAAATGAATTTATTAAAGCAAGGGAGATGAATCCCGGAAATTTAGTAAACCTGTATCGTCTCGCACATACATACCGTCTCCAGGGGAAATATGATTCTGCTATAGGAATATTAAAGGATATTCTGTTGAACAATACGAATGAAGCCTCAGCCATGTATGATCTGGGTGTCAATTACCAGCTTGCAGGAGATAATGATGCATCTGTAAAATATTTTACAGAATTTAGAAAATACGCTAAGGAGGTATGGATGAAGAAATATCCTAATGATCCTGCATCATACATCGTTATGAGTGCTGTGACTGCACGGCTTGGGGAGATGGACTTATCTGTTCGAATGCTCAATAAAGCAGCCGTGCTTGATTCCACCAGGCATGAGAAATATGCTGAATTGTTATGTTTGCAGGGAAAAGTACCGGAGGCCCTTAGGCAGTTGGACCAGGCTTTTAAGAATGGTTATCGCGATCTGTTCTGGTTGAAACTTACCCCTGACCTGGAAATTTTGCGATATGATACCAGGTACAGGGAAATGCTTAAGAAATATTTTGATTAACAATTCACTAAATAGTTTTAAATTATAAAATTGGAGGAATTGCTATGGTAACCAAATTTCGCAGAATCGTAAACAGTACTCTTATTGTACTATTACTTTCGTCATCTTCTTTACTTGCTAAGGAAGTAAAAGATCAGGACGGTCAGCAAATATCTCGCGATAGTTTATTGAGCATCGCACGGACAATCGTAGAATCTGCAAATTGCAAGGTTTTAGTCACTGTAGATGAAAATGGAAAGCCACACGCCAGAGAAATGGCGCCTTTCTCCCCAGAGGAGAATTGGGTAATCTGGTTGGGCACAACCAATGGCAGCCGCAAAACAAAACAAATTCAGGGTAATCCAAATGTTGTTGTTTACTTTTATGATACAGTCGGAAGGAGTTATGTGTCAGTGTCAGGTAAAGCCCGACTGGTAAATGATCCTGACAAAAAATCAAAATATTGGGTAGATGCATGGTCTGCATTCTATAATGATGTGGCTAAAGATTATATTCTTATTGAGGTGACTCCTGAAAGTATGGAGATATGTAGTTTTGAATACAAGATTATGTGGGACTCAACCGGAGATTCACAAATAATTGATTTTGTTACAAAGTAGTGTAACGAATTATATACAATTAGGTTGTTTTTCCGATATTTGAATTCAACAGCATATCCTTCAATGCTACTTAAATAGCACGCAGTGAAATATAATTATTCCATTATTGTTGCTCTTTCTAACATTCCTAAACACTGACTGGCAGTTGTCGCTAACTGAGTTTGCGGCGCTTATCTTCAATTTTTTATTTTTACCCTTGGCTTTTGACTTTTTTTTGGTTAAATTTGATTAGTGTTTCCTTAAGTGCTAATAAACTTATTAATGTTAGTAAAAACTTTTACCAGTGCTGTCACAGGTATTGATGCCGTTACCGTGACCATTGAAGTTAATGTCTCCCAGGGCATTCGTTTTTTTCTTGTCGGGTTGCCTGATGTAGCTGTAAAAGAGAGCCAGCAGAGAATAGAATCGGCTTTCAGATCATCGGGATTCAAATGGCCGGGGAAACAGGTGGTCATTAACATGGCCCCGGCGGATATCAGGAAGGAGGGTTCTTCCTATGACCTGCCTCTTGCAATTGGTATACTTGCTGCCAATGAAAAGGTAATGAGGAATGATCTTGATTCTTATGTTCTGATTGGAGAATTATCGCTGGATGGCACTCTTCAACCTGTAAAGGGGATATTACCCATAGCTCTCAGGGCCAGGGATGAAGGATTCAGGGGAGTGATAGTACCCGGGAAGAATGCCAGGGAAGCAGCCGTTGTAAAAGAACTTGAGGTTTTCGGAATGGGTAATCTTACCGATGTAGTTGATTTTCTGAACAAAACCCGCAGTTTTGAGCCTGTTCGTGTCGATTTGATGGATATATTCAATAGCGGGGCAAATAAATATGATGTTGATTTTTCAGATGTTCGCGGCCAGGAAAATGTAAAAAGGGCCCTGGAGGTGGCAGCAGCTGGTAGCCATAATCTGATTATGGTCGGGAGTCCCGGAGCAGGAAAGACTATGCTGGCAAAGCGTCTACCTACAATTGTTCCTCCTCTCACCCTGGATGAGGCGCTTGAGACTACCAAGATCCATTCTGTTGCAGGCAAGATAGACAGTCATACCGCACTAATGACAAAAAGACCTTTCCGCTCACCTCATCATACCATATCGGATGTGGCACTTGTCGGCGGGGGTACATTCCCACAGCCCGGGGAGATATCCCTGGGGCATAACGGAGTGCTTTTCCTTGATGAGTTACCCGAGTTCAAACGTTCGGTCCTGGAGGTGATGCGGCAGCCTTTGGAGGACAGGGTGATAACCATCTCGAGGGCAAAATCGACTGTGGATTACCCGGCAAGTTTCATGTTGGTGGCCAGCATGAATCCCTGTCCATGCGGGTTTCATAATCACCCTGAGAAGGACTGTGTATGTACAACGGGCATGGTACAAAAATACCTGAACAGGATATCCGGACCGCTTCTCGACAGGATTGATATACATATTGAGGTGGTGCCTGTAAATTATGATAAGCTGGCAGCATTCGGAAAGTCAGAATCTTCAGCGGCTGTACGTGAAAGGGTTGTAAAAGCCAGGGAAGTTCAGTCAGGCAGGTTTGAAGGCATAAAAGGGATATATACCAATTCACAGATGACACCTGCCATGCAGAGGAAATACTGCCATATCGATGAGGCAGGGGGAAAACTGCTTAAGACGGCTATGGAACTGCGCGGATTGTCGGCAAGGGCTTATGACCGGATACTGAAAGTGGCGCGTACCATAGCCGACCTTGATGAATCGGAGAATATAAAGGCGGAGCATCTCTCGGAGGCCATCAACTACCGCAATCTCGATAAGGAAGGCTGGGCAGGGTAGGGGCGTAAGGCGTAGGACGTAAGACATAGGGTGTAATGGAAAAACCGGAGTTGATGAGCAACTGGAACCGGAAATTACCGGGCCTGATTTCGATTCACTTAATAGCCTAAATATCACATCATTAATAATTATAATTGAGGCATGCTTCAACTCCGGGTTAAGATGCTCAATGCTACCGTAATTTGCAGTGAATTGTTGTTATTTTAGTTAAGATTAGAATTAATATAGAAATTAATGTTATCCAACGTCATTGATTGCTTATCATACTAATTCCCTATATTATAAAGGATTCAAGTAGAAGTGGTAAATGTCTTAATAATGTAAATAAATCAAAAAAAATATTTTTTATTATAAAAATATATTCTATATTTGTAGAATATAATTAACATATATAGAAAATGCAACTCACAAAATCCGAAGAACAAATTATGGGATATCTCTGGAAACTTAAAAAAGCATATTTAAAGAATATACTCGATGAATTTTCAGACCCTAAACCAGCAGCAACAACTGTCGCCACGGTGTTAAAACGTATGACTGATAAAGGATTTGTTGATTATCAGCAACATGGCAGTAATAGGGAATACTTTCCTTTGGTAAAGAAAACAGATTATTTTTCAAGGCAAGTGAATTCTATGATTAAAAATTATTTCAATAATTCAGCCTCTCAGTTTGCTTCCTTCGTCACTAATGAAACCAATTTGAATCTAACAGATTTGGAAGAACTAAAAAGGTTAGTTGAACAAAAAATCATATATCAGAAAAAATCCCATTGAAATGATTATCTATTTTATTAAATCTACGGCTTGTTTATTAATATTTTATGGATTTTACCATTTCTTTCTGCGGCATCATAAAATTCTGATGTTTAATAGACTATTTTTGATTTCATCACTGATTATCTCAATGATAATTCCACTGATTATCATTCCAGTGGAATCTGGTTCTATTATAACGGAAAGCCTTGATAAACTCACAATTTCTGTTGAACATTCTTTTCAAGATAGTGTAGTTACTGAAAGTCCTGTCCAACAACCTGAAAATCAGAACTACTTAATCGTCTTTTATATAATCATCTCATCAGTTTTACTTATACGGTATTTCGTTAACATTTTCAGAATCATAAGAAAAACAATACTGTGTAAAAAGATTGAAAACACTAACACCACCTTAGTCCTTGTCGAGGAACAAACACAACCATATTCATTCTTCAGGTACATTTTTATTAATAAATCTGATTTCGAAAACTGTAGTATTGATAAAAAGTTATTAATCCATGAGGAAACACATTGTCTGCAATATCATTCAATTGATATTGTCATACTTGAATTAATACAAATATTCTTTTGGTTTAATCCTGCAGTTTGGTTTTTCAAAAAGGCGATTCGGCTAAATCATGAGTATTATGCTGATAATGCGGCTATAGAGACCGACAAAACATTTGCCTACCAACAGTTATTAATTAACCTTGTTGTGCAAAATAATACGTGCTATTTAGTTAATAATTTTAAAAATTCACTAATTATGGAACGTTTAAATATGATGACAAAACTTAAACCATTACACAATGCGGTAATGAGAAAGATTACTGGTGTCTCATTAATCATTATCGTTGGAGTTTCATTTGCTTTTTGTCGGGTTGATAAAAATAATGGTACTCCAATTATGAATAAGAAATCGTCTGTTCAGCAAGATACTAATACCGAACAATTATGGAAAGCAATAGTAAGTAAGAATGGCATTAATAATGAATCATACATGATTAATCATGTACCGTATACATCACATGGAAATTTTGCAATATATGGTAAAAAAACTATCAATAAGGATATTGAATCTTTTAATGACGTTGTTGCAATATCAAGTATAAAAAACCTCTATAGAATAATCAAATCGAGAACTGCAACATACTATACGAAAAGGAATGTTCTTGAATTTACAGATTGCATTATGAATATATATAGTCTAAATACGGATACTATTGACCCTATGAAATCGTACAGGCTTAATAATTTTGTTGTGGATTTTAATAAAAACGAAGAATCTATGGAGGAGTTTATTCCTACTAAAGCAACTATCCAGCAAGATAATGCAACAGACCAGTGGTGGAAACAAATAGTAAAGAAGCACAAAATAAATTATGATTCATATACCGTTCATGAGCGATTTGTGATATTTGGTAAAAAGACTACCAATGATAATATTGAATCATTTAATGATGTTGTTGCTATTTCACATTATAACGATGAATTTGATAAAGAATTCTATAGGATATATAAATCGGAAACTGCATCATATGATGGGAAAAGAAAAGTTCTTGAATTTCCGGATTGTACAATGAATATATATAGTTTAAATTCTGAAAGCATAGAACCATTGCATACATATAATCACTTAAATTGCGGAACTGATTTTAGTAAAGGGACTTCCTGGATGGTTGGAGGAAATATAATTAAATAGCATTAACGTATTTTCAAGAGTAATACGCTTGTTCAACATTAAGCGGAATACATTAAATAGACCTTCATTACACAGGCATTGGTGTTCTACATTCTTCAATTGAATACTTCAACATTAGTCCATAATCTGTTGATTTTAATTTGCATAATAATTTTATAAAACACCCCCTCATTAGATACTATAACTGATGTGGCACTTGTCGGCGGGGGTACATTCCCACAGCCCGGGGAGATATCCCTGGGGCATAACGGAGTGCTTTTCCTTGATGAGTTACCCGAGTTCAAACGTTCGGTCCTGGAGGTGATGCGGCAGCCTTTGGAGGACAGGGTGATAACCATCTCGAGGGCAAAATCGACTGTGGATTACCCGGCAAGTTTCATGTTGGTGGCCAGCATGAATCCCTGTCCATGCGGGTTTCATAATCACCCTGAGAAGGACTGTGTATGTACAACGGGCATGGTACAAAAATACCTGAACAGGATATCCGGACCGCTTCTCGACAGGATTGATATACATATTGAGGTGGTGCCTGTAAATTATGATAAGCTGGCAGCATTCGGAAAGTCAGAATCTTCAGCGGCTGTACGTGAAAGGGTTGTAAAAGCCAGGGAAGTTCAGTCAGGCAGGTTTGAAGGCATAAAAGGGATATATACCAATTCACAGATGACACCTGCCATGCAGAGGAAATACTGCCATATCGATGAGGCAGGGGGAAAACTGCTTAAGACGGCTATGGAACTGCGCGGATTGTCGGCAAGGGCTTATGACCGGATACTGAAAGTGGCGCGTACCATAGCCGACCTTGATGAATCGGAGAATATCAGCGCGGAGCATCTCTCGGAGGCCATAAACTACCGTAATCTCGATAAGGAAGGCTGGGCAGGGTGATTAAGCTTATATGTTATTCTTCAATTTTTGCTTGCCATGATTCATGGAAATTTATAATCATCCACCCATTTGGTTCCTTTTTCCAAATTTCTGTTATCAGAGCCATGAAATTGTTTTTTTCCCCACTTTTAAGCAGATCTTCACCCTTTACTATATTTATTGCAAGAGCCAGATTATTAGTAAAAGGTGTAATTACTCTTTTTTGTGATTCTACCGATCTGCTTTCTAATTTCGACCACCAGTATGTAACAGAATCTATCCATACACTGCGATTATCAAAGTAGTTAATACCTGAATTGACCGATATAAACTCATCCTTACTCCAATATTCTGACCATGCATTAATATCCAATTTATTAATAGCCGATTGTATTCCATCCATCTGGCTTGTTACCTCAGTAATGATGGTCGCTTTCTGGTCATTGTTTAGTTCTGTACTTTGTTGTGTACAGGAGCTCCCTAATAATAAAACACAGATAATCAATGGAAATAGCTTTTTCATGGTTTTGGGTCTTGGTTAGTAATCAGGTTAATTAGCATCCTAAATTTACAACATAAAATCTTGAAAGTCAAGTATTTTTAAACTGGGGAATAATGTTCGGTCAAGAACCTGATATGACACCACCTCACTATTTGTGCCATGTGGCCCATTTTAGTGGCAGATTCCCATAACCCTGTGAGATTTTCATCAGGCATAGCGGAGTATTTTACCATGATGAGTTATATTAGTTTAAGGATTCTGTCCTGAATTTATTTTGACCGTGATAATTATTACCTTGACTTTAGGCAATTCTATGTGTATATTTGATATAACCTTTCTTTAGATGATCAAAATTTTTTCACTTAATACTTTTCACTATGAAAAATATCTCTATGTTTGACGTAGCTCATTTTAGTCATCTGAAAAAATTTTTAGCCTTTGCCGGTTTTGTTATCTGTCTGTTCTTAATTGTGAATTCAAGCAATATTTATGCGGTTCCCAGCTTCGCACGGCAAACAGGATTGTCATGCAAGGCATGCCATAATGTGTTTCCCGAACTAAATTACTTTGGAAGACAGTTTAAACTCAATGGCTATACTTTAACCACTACCGGTACTATAACACAGACAGAACCGAGGGATTCTGCCAAAGGACCGAGAAACTCCCTGAAATTATTAAAGGTTGCCCCGCTTGCTGCTATGTTCCAGGCAGGATACACAAATGTGGCACGGACTGTTCCGGGAACCCAGAATGGTGACCTGGAGTTTCCGCAACAGATCAGCCTGTTTTATGCAGGACAGATAACCCCACACTTCGGAGCATTTGTTCAGCTTACCCTCGATGACGGATCTGGTACTTTCGGCATGGATAATACAGATATACGCTATTCAAATACAGGGAAAGGAAATATACCGCTTATATACGGCATTACCCTGAATAATAATCCCACTGTACAGGATGTATGGAATTCTACACCGGCATGGGGCTATCCCTATACCGGTTCAGGTGTGGCACCGGCTCCTGATGCAGGAACAATTATTGAAAATCTTGGTGGGACAGTCGCAGGCCTGGGTGCCTATACGCTTATTAACAACGCCTTCTACCTCGAACTCACCGGTTACAGGACTGCACAACTAGGGGCGGCATTGCCACCAGATAATTCGGTGTCTGGTGCACTGAAAGGCATTGCTCCTTACTGGAGGGTGGCTGTCGAGCATCAATGGACCAGATCGTACCTTGAAGCCGGCACATATGGTATCGCCACTCAGCTGTATCCTTCAGGTATCTCAGGAAATACAGACAATTATACCGATATAGCCTTCGACATTCAGTACAGATATCAGTTCACCAACAGTGAGCTCACTCTTCATTCTTCTTTCATAAACGAGAAACAAACCCTTAATGCCACATTCAACGACAGTGGAAGTGAAAACCTGAAGAACCATCTTAATAAGTTCAGTTTGGATGCCAGCCTGTTCCTCAGGCAGCTTATGAATTTTACGGTTGCGTATTTTAATTATTCAGGCAACTCCGATAACCTGCTGTACGGATACAGACTCCCTTCTCCCAACAGCAATGGGTTCATGGCACAGGTAGATTTTCTGCCCTGGGAAAACACAAAGATATCGGTGCAATACACCGCATATGGAAAATTCAACGGGTCATCGGAAAATTATGACGGGACCAACAGGAATGCCTCGAATAACAATACATTGTATTTGCAGTTCTGGGTATTATTCTGATAGCATGATAAATGCCGTCTTACTTCAGAACAAAAAGCCAAGACTGGTTGTTGATTTGAAAATGGACTGCTAATTAATTGTATGTTCATAGGAGTATCGTTATCACAACCCATGTTGCATTCATTAACTATTAAATTACCAATATGAAAAGACTTTTTTTAATCCCGCTGTTCGCCGGCTTAACATTCATTGCACTTAATGTTTATGCCCACTTTCCGGGGAAGACGGGTTTTAAAAATACCCGGACTGTTGTCATTAGCCCTGAACTGCAGACTACCAAATACCCCAAAGGTGCCAGGATTTATAACCAGTTATGTTTCAAATGCCACCAGCCTAACGGTATGGGCATACCGGGAGTATTCCCTCCTCTCAAGGGATCTGATTATCTTAAGAAGGCCACGAAGAGGAAATTACTTGAACAGGTGCTTCGAGGATCAAATGAAAACCTGACCGTCAATGGCACTAAGTATGTCACGCCAATGCCGGCGCAGATTTCCAATATGGATGATGCAGTTGAGATTGTCAACTATGTATTAAATGCATGGGGCAATGATTATGGTGTGGCCACGGCTGAAGACGGGAAGGGGCTCCTGCCGGCAAACAAATAAAATTCAACAGGTATTATATTTTGCTGTCTTTGACTTTCTTCTTTTTTGTGCTCTGCCAGAAGATAATGATCAGCAAAACAACAACCGAATAGATAAAAACGGCGACATAGAAAAATACCCTGGCCGAGCCGGGCGATTCAATTTCAGCCCTGTTGACATTATTTATGCTCAGGATATAGGCTTCTATATTGGCAATTTGCGGTTGTGTCAGAGTATACGAATCTCCGTAATCAAACATGGTAAGTGTTGCTGAGGGAACGGTCTTCGCAGATCCATGCTGTATAAACCTGTCAATGTTTTCTGCAAACTGATCCGGAGATTTGCTGAATAAAGCACTGTTTACCGGATCCAGTGACGGAACATGACTAATTCGTGAACCATAGTTGAGTTCTCCTTTAATGCCGATTATCCCGTGGCATGTAGCGCAGTTCAATGTATATAATTTCTGTCCCACCATCACATTACCTATTATCGATGCAGCTTCACCGGGAGGCCCCAGTTGATTGAGCCTCTTTTTTGTGTCTTCTTCCTGTGCTATCCTGATACTGTCAGGCAACATTTTCCCTGTTTCAGCCAGAACGCTTGTGGTATCGCTTTTTGCTGCCGGTCTGTGCGGTGTATTCAGGTATTCAACGAGGTTATTCAACTGTTCTTCCGACAGCATCGTATAATCGGGCATTATGGAGGAGGGGAAGTGTGCCTTTGAATTGGTAACCTGAACAATAAGCCATGACTTTGATCTGTTGCGTTCATATTCATTTGTCAGATCAGGACTGACTTTACCACCTTCTCCACTGATCGTATGACAGGCAGAGCATCCGTAAGTATTAAATATTGTCTCACCTTTTACCGCTGCTGGCGACAACTCATACGACACAGGGCCCCTGTGTTCAGTTGTTCCCGGGACAGACGATGACATGTTTTCTTCACGGTTACTGTGGGAACCTATAATGGTATATGCAAGCACGAATACAACAAACAACAGTCCGCCTGTCATCATCCCAGATCTTTTCAACGGACTGTGGCTCTTATTTTTATCGAGGAACGGCACACTTATCAAAATAATAATGATAATAACAGGGATCCCTACCGTACCGATCACCTCGAAGGGTCCTTTGAACAGTTTAAGAAGCTGATACAAAAACAGAAAATTCCACTCCGGTCGGGGTTGAAATGCAGAATCTGAAGGATCAGCCGGTCCGCTGAACGGGGCAGGATGAAAGACCGACAGCCACACTATCAGCACGAAGATAAAACCGCTGATTATTAGGTCCATTGCAACCTGGTCGGGCCAGAAATCGCCAGTTTTTTTCCGCTTCGATTCATTCCATGGCCCAACACTACCGGTTTGCCTGAAGGAAATCAGATGGAACACTATAACGACCATAGCAAGTGCTGGAATGAGTACAGTATGTATGGTAAAAAATCTGGAGAGGGTGAGTTGACCCATAGAATCGCCCCCTCTCAGGAATCTTTCCAAAAATCCACCGATAGCCGGTACGGTGCCCGCTATGCTGGTCCCTACTTCCGAAGCCCAGTAGCCGGTTTCATCCCAGGGGAGTGCAGCGCCAGTAAAGATTAATCCGGCAACCAGGAAAAGCAGTATTACGCCAATAAGCCACGTGAGCTCTCCGGGTTTCTTATATGCTCCCCATATAAAAACCCGGATAATATGCAATGCCACCAATACGGCCATGATATTGGCACCCCAGTAATGTATCCCGTGTATCAGCCATCCGTAGGGAACGTTGATCCTTAAATAGCTGACACTTTCATATGCATGGTCAATAGTGGGGGCATAATAGAAAAGCTGCCAGATTCCCGTCAGTACCTGCAGACTGAAAACAAACAGAGTAGCACTTCCCAGTGCATAAAAAAAGCTTGCACCTCCAGGTATCTTCTCATAAAAGACAGCCCGAATCACACCTTCCAGTGGAAGCCTTTCCTTTAACCATCTTCCGGTTTTTTGAGTCATGGCTATATCAGTCGGTTATTATTTTATCGGGAATACCTGCTTCAAATTTTTCGTATTCCACGTATAAACTTTCATCTCTAATCTCTGAAGGCAACTCATCCAGTCCTCTCGGTGCCGGACCCGAAACTACCTTCCCCTCAATTGTGAAAACACTGTTATGGCACGGACATACAAAAAGCTTCCTTTCTCCATCCCAGTTATACCTGCATCCAAGATGAGGACAAACAGGAGAAAAGACCTTAACATCATCGGTTGATTTCTTAATTATCCATACCTGTTCGGGCTCGCTTGTAGTCACAAAAGCATCATGGTTGATTTTTGAAAAACTCATTTTGGTGGGTTGCAATACCGGCTTAAATGAATTATGTATGCTGCTTAAAGGCCCAAGTTTATTAAAGGCTCTTTTCGCCACTTTCTTTGAGCCTGAGACAATTGAATCAACAAGCGGATAACCGATCATAAGGGTCAGAAAGGAGCCGATAGCAGCTGCAGCTGATCTGAAAAAAGTACGCCGCGATATGCTGCCACTTTTATTGTTTTTCTTTCCCATATTTAATACTTTTTATTAGGAGCAAAAAGAAAATATGCAGATAACCGTTTATAAAGTTATAAAAATATAATAAAAATGAGCCTTTCTGAAGATAACAATCGGCTGAGTTTACTCAACTGTAAAATCTCTTATGCTCGTAATGTTTCCATAAGGAGTATTAATAAGTGTTACTTCCAAAGTATAATTCCCGGATTCAGTTATTTCATCAATAGATCGCTCCGGCCTGTAAACAAACTGCATCAATAAAAATCATTTATTCCTTATTGCTGCCCCATCCATCGATGCAATTTCCATTGACCATCACCAGCTTTTTTATAGACTGTGATACATCTTTGTAAAATAGGTTTCGCTGCAACCCCACCTGTGTTATTGACCATTTCAAATGTGCCGAATGCGTAAGCCATATTGCCATGTACATAAGCTTCAGATTGTCTATACCAATTAATGGTTGGTTTTGAATTATTAAGAAATGACTGCATGAATTCCCTTGTCTCATTCTTGCCATTATGTGTAGAATTAATTAAGATGGCATATTAATATAATCGTCTGTAAAAAAAGCCATTAATTTTTCAATGTCACCACTGTTTGAAACAAGAATATAATCCTTCCATACCTGTTCCAGGTCTGATGCCACTTCAGAATCGGGTTTGACGGGGCCGTATTCCAAAGGGCTACCATGGCCGATTATACATTGCCATTTTCCTGCATTTTTTCTACAGACGTTGGTAAAACGGCTTTCAATTGTCTTTTCATTACCATCTGAATCAATAAATGTATTTGAACCTTCACCTGTTACGTTTGCCAGTTCAGGTCCATACATTTTAACTTCAACATCTTTCATGTCAAATGCAATAACAGAAACAGGATTGTCGTAAATGTTCTTAATAAATTCATCCCTGTAAATCCTTTTTCCGGTTGCATCCTGATACATGAAATCGGGAGCAAAATAATCCTCAACCTTTGAGGCATCTTTATTCTTGATAGCATTACACCAGTCCAGGGAATTCTGTATCAACAGTGCGGAAACCTCATCGGTTGTTTTCTGATCAACATCCTGGCTACCTGAATTACTGCATAAAAAACATCCAATAATCAAAGGCAATGAGAGAAAAAGAATACCTTTTTTCATGTCGGTAGTTTTTATAAAATTATTTATGGTTGGTTCTGTCTGTTAATTACTCTTCAGAAAAGTATGATAGGCCGGATCTGTACTATGTTTACTGCTTAAGGCAGTTTATTAAACAACCAGTTGCCGGGATTTTTTTGAAGCCAGGAATTACGATAAATGGCAACCGGTAATTGTCCTAATAATATGCAAGTTAACCCCATTATTTAGCAAAGTCAATTTTTTATGGTGTGCTTTTCCTGGATAATCTGAGAAAGCACGCTTAGGTTATTATTGACATATTTATTGATCAACCACTGTTAATCGATAAGGTGATCCGACTCTGGCCACCTTCGCCAAAGGCTTCGGTGTCCGGAGCGCTTCGGGATTCCAGGTTATTGGCGTGATTTTTGCTGTTAAAAGTTTAACGCTAAAACTAACATCATGAAAAAGATATCGGTGATATTATTCATTTCACTAGTGCTATTTTCCTGTGAAAAAGAAAAAATCGAGACACAATTAATTATCGAAAATGCAGATATCCCTTTAATAAGCAGGGTTTTAATTGGTGGTGAAATTTATATGGAATATTCATATAATAGTGCAAATTTAGTAACAGAAGAAAAAAGCAAATTTCATTATGTTAATCACACTTATAATGGTAATAATCAATTGATAACATCTGATTTTTATTGGGATATGCGCATTGCAAGCAGCAATAGCCACATACTTGAAGCAGCAATGAACCGGGAAGAATGGGTCAATCCTGAAAATACACCGAAAAGCATTTCCCATGTGCTTGAATATAAAAGTAATGAACACATAATACGAAAATCATATATCCGCCCTGAGGAGAGTAATCGCGATGTTGTGGAATTTCTTTATGAAGGTGACAGGATAGTGAGGGCAACAGGTTACTATGATGGTTCAATCTCAGGCTACACAGATTATCTATATGATGATAAGGGGAACTTAATCAAAGAGACAAAATACAATATGTCATCAGCAGGAATTGCAGAGTTAAGTACCACTTCAGAGTATGAATACGATAATATGCATAATCCATACCGGTCATTTAAGCGATTATTAACTCCCGGTATTTATACCAACCCTAACAATATAACAAAAAAAACATATACACTTAATTTTGATGTTGCCCCATCAATTGAAAAAGTGCAGATTACAGAAAACTCGTATGAATATAATAATATGGGATACCCTGTTAAAGTAAATGGGGTAACTGAATATGTGTATAAATAATCTCACACCCGTTGGAAAGAATATTTCTTTTTTTGATAATAATTATATCCTGTTACGGATGCACAGAGTATAATGATGAAATACCAAAATTTCCAACCGGAATATTTTATGGGGAGAAAACCATACATTATCTCTTAACGGATACTATTACTCGTGACACTGTAACAATTAAATTTGATAACATTAAATATATCTATTCCAGTTCATGGAGTCTTGATTATGGTAAAGGGAATTACGTGATTTCCAATGATTCGATAGAATTTTATGACGAAAAATTCAGAAACACCTTATATACCTGGGACTGGATTATATCGGGGAAATTTGAGTATAAGCTGGCGGATGATTTATTAGTCCTTAAAAAACGACAAAACAATCAACTAACA
Organism: uncultured Rikenellaceae bacterium; assembly: GCA_964472085.1. Classification (GTDB taxonomy): domain Bacteria; phylum Bacteroidota; class Bacteroidia; order Bacteroidales; family VadinHA17; genus LD21. The sequence goes on from CAYYIW010000032.1 coordinate 16,263, forward strand.
ACATGTAGTTTAAAGAAAATTGGAGAACCATAAATCTCTTGACACATGAAAATCGCAAGAATAATCTTCTTTTTCTTTATCATGATTGCATGTGAGAAAGAAACTGACAATTACAGGTCAATTGGCACAATTACAGGTGTTGACGGTACGATGTGCGGATGCTGTGGCGGATGGATAATTTATATTGATGAAAGTCGATATCTGATTGATTCAATGCCAAAAGATACAGATCTGGAATTGTCAAAAGAAACCTTTCCAATTACGGTAAAACTTGATTGGCAATTGGTTAATGGTGGATGCAGTGTTTTTGGAAGAATTACTGTGCTAAGGATTAAAAAGATATAAGAGACAATTTTTCCCCATTCCGCTCCAAAACCATGTCAACCCGAACGTAGTGAGTAAGCCGGGCAGCAGGGTATATGGCGACTGGATAGTAAATAACTATTTTATACTGGGATTACGTATTATTCTAATACAGGCGATAAATCCGGACGAAACCGGACTGTTTTCATATCGCTATTTTGCGTATATCCATCTGGTTATAAATTACAACGGAAATATTTTAGAAGACATGTTGAGCTTTAACTAACCAGTGATATAAGCTGCTTTGCATTCTTTACAGCATAGCCGTAAAAATCGTTGTTAAAGAATACCCATACATCTTTACCCGACGAGAGCCAACCATTTATTTTACCGGCAAATTCGATGAGAGTTGCTTCATCATAATCGGTGGCATACAACTGCTCCCTTCCGTGCAGGCGGAGATAAACAAAATCAGTGGTGACCGCTTCCCGGTAAGGGTACCTGTCCCCCGAGTCGGCCATGACAAGGGCAATACCGTATTCCGACAGGATTTTCATGAAATCATCGTTTATCCATGATTTGTTGCGCACCTCAACTGCATAACGGAATCCCTCACCCATGGATTTAAGCAATTCAAAAAATGAGATTATCAGGTACCTGTCAAATTGCAGCTGGGGCGGAAGCTGTACTAATACAGGTCCCAGCTTTTCTTTCATCAGCGCAAATACTCCGGTGAATTTTCCCAGGGCCTCTTCAATGCCTGTAAGCTGCATGTCATGAGTTATATACCTGCTCATTTTCGGGCATAACCTGAAGCTGATGGGTGTTCTTTCAATCCACCCCTTTGCTGTTGTCTCTCGCGGAAGATTATAGAAGCTTGAATTAAGCTCCACGCATTCAAAATGATTAACATAATATTCAAGGTATTTTGCAGGCCTGATATCTTCGGGATAAAATACACCCGACCAGTGTTTATAGCTCCATCCTGACGTCCCGATATGAAGATCTGAAGTTTCCACCTTCTAATCATAGGGTTTGTTCGGTCCTGGCTATGATATCGTCCTGTGTATCGGGAGACAGCGTGGTAAAGAAAGCGGAGTAACCGGCAACCCTTACAACAAGATCGCGGTATTCACCGGGATTCTTTTTAGCTGCCAGGAGGGTCTCACGCGATACGATGTTATATTGTACATGCCAGCCTTTAAGTGTATCGAAGAATGTTCTTATTATGCTTGCCAGTTTTTGTTTTTGTATTCCATCGGATAAAGATGAAGGGGAAAGTTTCTGGTTTAGAAGTACTCCGCCGAGGATACTGCCTGTCGGTAACTTGGAAACTGACTTAAAAACTGCAGTGGGTCCCAGGGTATCGGTACCGGAGGTAGGGGAACTTCCTTCTGCCAGTGGTGTGAAAGCTTTCCTGCCGTCGGGTGTGGCGGGAACCACCGATCCTGACGGTACATTGGCAGATATGCTTGAGGTACCTGCATAATAACTGCATCCCAGCGGTCCTTTGCCATATCTTGTAGTATGATATTTTGGTAATTCTTCGATGTAGCAGTTATAAGCATCCCGCAGAAGATGATCAACATAATCATTGTCATTACCATATTTCGGGGCGTGGTTCAGAAGCATCTGCCGTATTTTCTCTCCCTCTTTTCCCTCAAAATTGTTCCTGAGATTTTCCATCAGGGTCCTTTTGCTTATTTTCCCTTCCTCAAATACAAGCTTTTTTATGGCTGCCAGTGAGTTCCCCAGGTTGGCTATACCTACCTGGAGTCCGGAAATAAAATCATATACGGAGCCACCATCCTTTATGGTTTTTCCCCTGGAGATGCAGTCATCAACGAAAGCGGAGCACAATATATCAGGGACAAGCTCACCAATTGCCGTGTCGACCGCGGTGTCTATTTCAATACTGGACTTTGTATAGAAAGCTACCTGCTCCTTCCATGCTTTCATAACATCGTCAAAGCTGCTGAAATCTTCCAGACGCCCGTTACCTTTATGAAAAGTCCTGCCCGACATGGAGTCATGGCCATCATCCAGCGCAGCCATCAGGACTCTCATAAAATTGAGGAAGCTCATACCTGTACACCGGTAGCCCCATTTCCCCGGAACTGCTATCTCAATGCATCCTATGGCCGAATAATTATATGCGTCATCATGTTTTATTCCCAGGTCAATGAGGGAAGGTATCACTATTTCATCGTTATTAAAAGCAGGCATTCCGAATCCTTTACCTATGACATTAACACATTCATCCAGAAACTGACTGTCGATATTCCTGTGAAAACGTATTGAAAGGTTTGGCTGCGTCAGTCTCATCCTTCCCACCGAATCGAGAATAAGAAAACTCAGTTCATTTACCGCATCCTTACCTTCTGTTGTCTGTCCACCTATGGTAACATTCTGGTAAAGAGGTCCGCCGGCCGAATACCTGGTGTGTGACCAGGATCGTATTTTATTGACTGAAAGCAATTTTATCCATGTATTCTCCAGCAGTTCGAGGGCAAAATCCCTGCTGATGATCCCCTCTGATATATCTTTCCTGTAAAATTTATACAGGTACTGGTCCATCCTTCCGAGTGATACGGAATGGCCATTACTCTCAATCTGCAAAACAAGCTGAACAAACCATGTCAGTTGCAGGGCTTCATAAAAATCCTGTGGCGGATTTTCCGAGATGTTATCACAAATATTGCTTATTTTCAATAATTCCTGCTCTCTTTCTTTATTGGTCTCCTTTTCTGATAACTTTTCCGAAAGCCGTGCATATCTTTTTATGAAAGCAAGAAAAGCCTTAAGGCTTATCCCCAGTGCTGTATAGAAATTGCTTTTTATTTTGTAATCATGGTCGGATGAAGGAAGGGAGTTATGGTAAGTCTCAATAATATTGAGATAACCTTTCAGACCCATCCCGAGGATCTTTTCAAAGTTTACCGCAATATGTGCATCGCCGGATGTAAGGTTGCCTTCTGCTCTTATGATACCGGCTTCATGTATTTCCCTGTTCTGGTCAGACATGAGGGCATATCCTCTCTCCAGTAAAGTTTTACCGTCCCACAGGCTGCAAATCTCCTTCAGCTCTTCCTTCTGCTCACCTGTAATAAAAAATGCATCCCCGGGCCTTTTTTCAAATTCATCCAGCTCATTAATTATCCACGATGTTACATATTCCGGGAATATCGGGGCAGCTCTCAGTTTTGACGACTGGTTGCCAACGATTAGCTCGCCGTCATTTATAAAGATTGTCATCTCCTTGAGAGTCTTCTCCAGGGCCAGAGCTCTCCTGATGATAACCGGCAAATCCTTATGCCTGGTATAGACATCGGTATAGAACCTGGCTCTTTCGGTACATATGGTTGACCTGGCAGACAGTACCTGCTCCCTCAGCATATCTATTCTGGATGTTATTTCTTCCCTTACACCCGGATTTCCCATTTTATTTAACGATTTTGGCTTTCAGTCCCTTTTTCTCAGCATATCCTGCGATCGGTAATAGTTCTTCTGTTGTAACGTTCCGGTACTGGCTGTAAGGATAGTCTTTTCCCAGCATCAGATATTTCTCCCTTGCAAGCGAATGATATGGTATATAATCAATTCCCGTTGTGTTTGACAGGGAAGCTGCAAAATCTGTTATTGATTGCAGCTCTGGTACTGACATATTAAACTGCGGCACTATGGGTACCCTGACAATAAATTTTGCACCTGCTGCATCAAGTTTCCTGAAATTTTTCATAACCAGTGAGAGATCGCCCCCTGTATTTTCCCTGAATTTGACCGGGTCGGTATGTTTCAGGTCGGCAAGGAATACATCTATATAACCTGTATAAGGTTCTATCTTTGACCAGGGAACATGAAGGGAGGTCTCAATGGCAATATTTATTCCTCTTTTTTTTAGTCCGATAAGGAGTATTTCGAGGTCCTCATCCTGCATGAAAGGTTCACCTCCTGAGAGTGTCACTCCGCCTTCAGCACCCCGGTAAAAGGGCATGTCTTTTTCTATTTCGTCAATCAGTTCCGACACGCTTATCTCTTCACCTGCGATGCTGATAGCTTTTGAAGGGCATATGTTCCGGTAAGGAGAAAGATCGGATATCTTTTCCCTGTTTATGATCATCGAACCGTTACTCACAGTAAAAAGACCGTCGCCGGTCAGCGTGCAATCACCAAACTGCATGCACAGTCGTTCATCGAACATCAGGGCAGGAGCCGGGTCGATACCTTCGGGATTACTGCACCACAGGCATTTCAGCGGACATCCTTTGAAGAAAATATTTGTTCTTATGCCGTCTCCGTCGTGCAGGGAATATCTTTGTATGTTGAATATATTCAGCATGGCATCATTGTGATAATTCCTGTTTTCGCCAGAAGTTAACTGCTTTATATCCCGAAAGATAAGTATAAATTCAATACTGTGTACGAAAAGTCGGATTTGTCATATGTTACAATGACGGGATCTGTCTTTGATGAAGATTGACAATAACAAAGTTTTGCATCATATATATGAGAATTTTTTTTTAAATTGATTTCCGAACATAAAAGTATATTAGAATAATTTTCTCCTGTGGGTTCCCTGTCAGATGGCAGGCGGACATACAACCTTTAAAATCAAAATTATTTACTTATGAAAAAATTCTCATTACTTGGAACAGGGCTTATAGGCACATTTTATACCATGTCATTACTGGGACAACGCAGAAAAGACATTATACATCATGTCTGCTCAGTCCCTGAGGAATCTGCAAGGGATTTTGCGCTTAAATGGAATATCCCTAAATATACCGATGATCTCCGGACTGCAATAGACGATCCGGATACAGACATAGTTATTGTGGCTCTTCCCAATTACCTACATAAAGAAGCGATACTGATGGCATGTAAGGCAGGCAAGCATGTTTTATGTACAAAACCCCTTGCCCTGAATGCCGCTGAAGCCAGGGAGATACTTGATGCTGCTGAGCAGGCCGGTATTTTTCACGGGTACCTCGAGGATCTTGTCTATACACCAAAGACCCTGAAAGCCATTGGTATGGTCAGGCAGGGTACATGCGGCAGGGTACTCTGGACCAGGTCGCGTGAGGCACATTCAGGTCCGCACAGTGCATGGTTCTGGGACAAAAAACAATCAGGTGGAGGAGCCCTGGTCGATATGGGATGTCATTGTATTGAAATAGGAAGAAGTTTTATTGGGAAAGATATAAGGCCTGTAGAGGTAATGTGCTGGGCAGACACACAGGTAAAACCTATTGAGGCAGAGGATCATGCGATTGCTCTAATTAGGTATGAATCAGGGGCTGTTTCACAGGTTGAGGTAAGCTGGAACTTCAGGGGAGGGATGGATCTCAGGGATGAGGTTTCTGGAACCGAAGGCACAATAAGACTTGATCACTGGCTAAGGACAGGGTTTGAAGTGTATACATCCGGAAGCACGGGGAATTATGTATCGGAAAAGACAGAGACCGATGCAGGCTGGCTGTTCCCTGTGGGTGATGAGGTGCATGCACTCGGTTACTCTGATATGTTCACTGATATGCTCGATTCACTTGAGCAGGAACGGGAACCAAGAGAGACCTTCTACGACGGTTATGTGGTAAACGCAATAATGGATGCCTGTTACAGGTCGGCATCGACCAGGAAGTGGGAGCCTGTGGAGCTTGCTGAATGGCGTGGACAGGAAGGGCTGTCATCCGGGGTTGATATGATAGATTATGATGAAAAGTATTTTCTTATCAAAAAGGAAAAAATGCCCGACGGAAAAACAAAAGTCATGCTCAAGGAAAAAAGTACAGGCACTATCATCCAGAAGTATATCTGATTAAAAAACACAAGCACTGATGGTTAATCAGATCGTGACAGTAAATTAACCAGCCGGGGTTATTATTACATTATTATGATCTATAGTTGAAGGGGAGGAAGATTGTTCTTTTTGTCCTCATCAAGCAAAGAAGCAATGGCATTCAGGAACTCCTTTTGCACCAGCGGTTTCTGGAACACCAGGTCAGCTCCCAGGAGTTTGGCTCCCGGAAGATAGCCTTCAGGGCCAAAACGTCCTCCACCGGAAATAGCAATGATCTTAAGTCCGGGATGTTTCTTGCGTAATTCCATTATGGTCTCAAGTCCCTCCTTTTCCGGCATGATAATATCTGTAATGATCAGGTCGGGGATTTTTTCATTAATCAATTCCATGCCTTCCCTGCCGTTAAGGGCGATCCCTACTTCATGTCCTGCCTTTTCAAGCATTTTCTTTATCATAAGAAGTATGGAAGGTTCATCGTCAAAAACATATATTGTTGCCATATCAACTTATTTTTTTGCTTTTACTTCATCAAGGACCCTGCGGATAGTCTTACTGAAGTCGCTTAGTATCATTGGTTTGAGTATCACCTCGGATATACCGTGTTTCATTATCATGTCCTCTGACAGGTGTTCGGCATAACCTGTGATTATTATCACTTTGAGTTCCGGTCTTATCTTCCTCATCTTTGATGCCAGCTCAGTCCCGGTGATATTGGGCATATTCTGATCCGTTACCAGAAGGGAATAGTTCTGCGGATTATTCTTGAATTCCTCAAGGGCGGAAACACTATCGCTCTGTATGGACACCCTGTATCCAAGATTCTCAAGCATTTTCTTTCCAAGGAAAGTGATCTCAGGCTCATCATCAACAAACAGGATATATTCATCACCCTTCACTGTCTTTTTATCCAGCTTATCCAGACTTTCCGGGTCGGTGCCATGCTTGGGAAGATAAATGCTGAAGGTAGTACCTTTGCCCGGAGAGCTGTCAACCAGGATTGCACCGCCGTAATTGTTAATGATACCATGAACTACCGACAGGCCCAGTCCGGAACCGGATCCTACCTCTTTACGCGTGAAGAATGGTTCAAAGATCCTCTCTTTGGTTTCCATATCCATACCGTGTCCTGTATCGGATATCTGCAGCCTTATATAATCACCTTTTTTCAGGTTGCTGAGCCTGGAATCAGACCTGTGGGTAAGTTTAATTGCTTCGAGCCTGACATCAAGGATACCTCCCGATTCGAGCATGGCCTGGTTAGCATTTGTACACAGGTTCATCACTATCTGATGTATATGAGTGGGATCGGCCAGTACTGTACCAATACCAGGATCGAGTTTCTGTTTTATTTTGACACTTGGGGGAGAGGTTGATTTAAGGAGATTAAGGACTTCAGCAACAATAGGCTGGATCTGGACGGGTTTTTTGTTGAAATCAACTTCGCGGCTGAAGGTCAGTATTTGCTGTACCAGGTCTTTTCCCCTGACTGCTGCGTTGTTGATCTGTTCAAGATCGAAGCGCAGGTTGCTCTCAACAGGGAGTTCTTCCAGGGCCATATCTGTATAGCCCAGGATAGGCGTTAGTATATTGTTGAAATCGTGAGCAATACCACCGGCAAGAGTACCTATGGTCTTCATCTTCTGAAGCTGGAAAAGCTGTTTTTCAAGGTCGGCTCTTTCCCGCTCGAACTTCTTTCTTATCTCAATCTCCTTCTTGAGATCGAGGTTGGCATTAGACAGTTGCCTGGTCCTTTCCAGTACCCTTTTCTCCAGCGCATCATTTGCTGCCTTGACATTTTCCTTTTCCTGTTCCAGGAGTATCCTCATATAAAATTCCTTACGTGCCGACAATTCAAGGAAATAGCTTATGAACATACCAATGATATTGGCGCTGATAAAGAAGAAATTGTTATTTACCAGGATATCTACCGGGGTATGTGATATCCATATTGCCGATATTTCGTATGATATCACCAGCAACCATCCTGCGATCGATGCATAAAAGAAACGTGCCCTTATAAAAGTATAACCGAAGATGAATATGAGCATCAGGCCTGCATAATATTCATAGTTATGTTTCTTTGCAGCATATATAATCATGATGATTATTGCAAAGCCTGTGATGAACATTATAGATGCAATAATAAATTGCATGTATTTCTTGAAAAGCCTGGAATAGGTCAGTATGAAGACAGCTATGAAAACCGGAAATACAATACCAAACCTTATAAACCAGAACAACTCTTTTAGCTCTGGTACAGACACGGCATCCAGGAAGGCAAAGGCTCCGTAGAATATCATGGAGAGTATCAGGGAGAATCTGAAAGGATTTAGAGATTTAATGAAATAATCTTCCATGAAATCACTTTCATAATGCCTTAAATCGCCTGTAAAGTCAAGAGTCAGCGAGTTCAGGGAAATTGATTCCTGTCCTGATTGTGATAATCCGAGTAAATTCAGTCCTTTTTTCTTAAATATGTTCATCGGGAATGAATTAATTGTTGAATATCTATTTTCCCCCAGACAGTTGTTTCTTTATTTTCAGGAAGAGATTGATTCCCAGAGGTTCTTTGTCCACACTGACCATCTCGCTGTCCACATTGGCGTTGGCTGCTATCCTGTACAGGTCTGATTCGGTCCTCAGGTTCAGATACCAGTCTGAGAGGACTTCCATTAACCTTTTGGTGGGATTACGGGTGCTGAAATTGCTAATCACCATTTCCCCGTCTGCCTCCAGGCAGTTAACATATTTTCTGATCAGGAAGGTAAAGTGCTTATCTTTGAAATAGTCAAATAAACCTGCACTCCAGATAAGGTCATACAACTTAAATGAGTTGTATCTTAATGCATTTATCTTATTATACGATATCTGGCCATTATACTTAAAGTTCTTTTTTCTTGAAAAATCAATAGCCGATTGGTCAAAGTCAATAAGGTCAAACGTTATCTTATTTTCGGGATGACCTGTCATAAATTCGTAGACATCCGTGGCCGGGCCGGAGCCCAGGATAAGCACTTTTGCCCCGTTTTTTTTATTAAGAAGGCCTTCACAGTACTTTATAAAGAAATCTTTCCTGTTCCTTACTGCGTTAGCTCCAGGCTGGTTCTGGAAAAACATGTCCCAGTTCCTGTATACAGGTTTCTCATTGACATCAAACTGGTATATTTTGTTAATCAGGGTGAAATCCCCAGGATAACCATATGGCTTTACATATCCATGTCCGATAAGGGTATTAAGGTCAAGTACATTTTCTATTTTCTCGCGGAAGGGTTCTACCTCCTCTTCTTTAAGATTATTGACTATACCCGTAAATTTCTCATAATCTTCAGGTTCAGGCCCTCCCTTATCAAGAAGGTAATCCAGATACTGAGAGATAGATATATCAAGTTCGGTCATTTTTTCGGTTATGAGGTTATTCATACGGTTAATTAGATAGGTTCAAAATAAAGCCAAAATTCAGTATAAATGAGATCTTAAAATTAGTTTTACTTTTAATTCATGCAAATTAGTTTAGGGGAAAATTGAAAATATTTTTAAACGGGGGGCTTTCAGTGGCAATTTCTAAGCGGTAATAATTGGCAATGAAAAATCAGCAATTATGTCTCTTGGCATTATTTTTGAACATAAAATTTAAAAATCATATTATCTCTGCGTATGAGTTATTTTTTATATATTTGTTTTGCAGTACCAAAGCTGCTCGAAGAATTAAAAGATTTGTTAACTAATATTAAACCACTATGATTATGAAAAAGGGTATACTGCTGTTATGTCTGTCATTACTGCTGGGAAGCGTGGTATCGGCACAGACATATAAGTACATCGGAGCGGATAAATGTAAAATGTGCCATAATAAGCCTAATACTGGTGCTCAGTATAGCATATGGCTAAAAGGTCCTCATGCAAAAGCTTTGGCCACACTCAGCAACCAGAAATCACTCGATTATGCAAAAGCACATGGCATTGCCGATCCTGCAAAAGATCCAAAGTGTCTTAAGTGTCATTCGACTTACGAAAGTGTTGCTGCCAACCTCAGGGCTGGTATCAAGCCTACGGAAGGTGTTTCATGTGAATCATGCCACGGACCAGGCAGCTCATATAAGTCTCCTTCAGTAATGAAAAATCGAGAGCAGGCAATGAAAATGGGTCTGATTATGCCCGACAAGCAACTTTGCCTTGAATGTCACAATAAGGATAATCCTTTCTTCAAGGAGTTCAACTTTGAGACCTATGCTGCAAAAATTGCTCACCCGATTCCTAAAAAATAGTAATACAGGATACTGAACTTTAATAATAGTTTCAATTTAAAGAACAGGCGGCAAAAAATAATGGATCTTCAGATGACCATTATTTTTACCGTCTGTTCTCTTTATTGTTTAGTGCAGCAACCGGAATTGAAATAAATAAAGAATGTATGCATGCCTGTAGTTATGCCATACTTCCAGGGCATGACATATTTATCCTTTGTTTACAAGTTGTGACTGTTGGTTAAGTAGTATTATTGTGCTATTTTAGTCCCTGAATAAATATTCCAGAAATTTTTCCATGGAACTGACCGGCCGGATTCGTGATATGATGATGCAGGAGAACCTGATGTTCATTTACAGGGGTGTTATCACCGATGATAACTCTGTTCCTTTAATTACGTTACTTGAGAGGGAGATGGAAAATTCTGAATTTGATTTTCTTGGAAGGAAACGACTATTCATGTTTGTCCTTGAGAGTCTTCAGAATGTCTCCCGTCACAGTGATCCGAAAGAATATGCTAATATGTCGCTGGTTGTATATTCAAGGACTCAGGAGGGTTATGCTGTGACAACCGGCAATGTTCTCCCCGCTACAAAGATTGAGGACCTGAAATCTAAACTTGACGAGATCAACAATCTCGATCCAGATCAGATAAGACAGATCTACAGGCAGACACTGGGTAAGTCCGAGTTCAGCAATAAAGGAGGAGTAGGTCTGGGATTACTGGAAATGGCCAGGAAAACAGGAAACAGGCTTGACTATGATTTTATAGATCTTAATGAGCAACATTCCTATTTCATTCTGAGTAAGACCGTTGATTCCTCCGGACGTGGAAGCCATAACCCCGGATCAGAAAAAATATTCAATGGCACTGCAATATCGGAACTTGAGTATATGATGGCCGAAAATAATATATACCTTATCTGGTCAGGTCATATTTCTCCGAATATTGGTAAAGAGTTCCTTACCTTCACTGAGACAAAAATGGCTGAGGACGATGTTGAAGAAAATTTGCGAAGAAGGGTTTTCAGCGTACTTGTAGAAATATTACAGAACGTCTCGACCTATAGTCCCGGAGTGGAAGCCGAAAAGAAATACGGGATGTCTGTCACAATGCTTAGGATGAAGGAAGGGGCTTATATGCTGTCATCAGGTAACCTTATATTAAATGATAATGTTAATGAGCTCAAGGAAAAGATTGAGATAATAAACAGGTTCGATGAGACTGGACTTAAGGAGTTCTTCAGAACATCATTATCGGGGCAAACGACACAAACTGACAGTACAGGTAACATGGGCCTTATTGATATGGCACGCAAATCGGGAAGCAAACTGGAATACCAGTTTGAGAAGATCAATGATTTCTATTCATATTATTTGCTTACTGTCAGGGTCTGAGTAATACCCTTGTCTTCCACCTTCCTGAAAATAAGCCTGCTGCCATCCCATTCAGCATAACTGCCGCTTTTAATCCAGTCCCCAAGAAAAATAATTTCAGGACCTTCCTTCAACCTGAAGTTCTTTGCCAGATGGCGGTGACCGAAAATGAAATAATCTATCTCCTGATTTTTCAGGACAGAGCGGGCATATCTGACCAGGTCCTCTTTCTCCTCGCCCATGAATTCTAACATGATACCTTTCCCCAGCCTGGAATTCAACGACCATTTTTGTCCGATACCGATGCCAATGTACGGATGAAGTGCTGAATACATTTTCCTTAAGGGCTTATTACGGAATAAAGCAAGTAACAGCTTGTAAAAGACATCCTTGGTCCCCAGACCCTCACCATGAGCCAGGTGAAATACCTGTCCGTCAAAAACTGAAGTCAGTGGTCCTGTATGTATCGTCATCCCACATTCCTTGGTAAGGTAGTCACCAACCCACATATCGTGATTCCCGGTAAAGAAATGAACCGGTATACCGGAGTCGGTTAATGAGGAAATTGTGCCGAGAAACCTTGTAAATCCTTTTGGAACAACCAGTTTGTATTCCCACCAGAAGTCAAATATGTCGCCCAGCAGGTAGATGGCTTTGGCATTTCCACGTACGGAATTTAACCAACTGACTACTTTCTTTTCTCTTTCCACAGGTTGTGAGCCGGCAGGCAGCCCAAGATGGAAATCGGAGGCAAAATATATTGTACCGTTATCAGCCAAACTGATTTTTTATTAGTTGAATAACTGGTTTAGTTTTATCTGCAATGATCTTCCGTGCAGGTTTGATGCAATAACAGTACCCTGTTTGTCGAAAAGGTAATTGGCCGGTAATGTTTTCACATTAAACAGCATGGCAGTCCTGGGATTAGAGGGATCATCTTCCCTTGCGTTTATCCAGGGAAGCTCATCGAACCTTACAGCCGCTTTCCATGCATCGGTATCCTTATCAAGGTTTATCTGGTATATTTCAAATCCTTTGTTATGATATTGATTATAAAGCTGTTTGAGCTGCAGGTTTTCATTTATACAATCCTGCGATTGTATCGACCAGAAAGCAAGGAGCACATATTTACCTCTCAGTGATGACAGAGATACTCTTTTATTATTTATATCCTTAAGATCGGGATTAAGCTTTGTTGCAGGTGCATCATTGGCCATTTTTTCAAGTTTGTTCACGTACATCTGGTTCATCTCGTTTGTAAAATCCCTTGCAAGAGCCTGAACATGTTTGGAATTGGGATAATAGCGTGTAAGGGAATCGGTGACTATCTTAAGGAATTGAAGGTCTTTCGGATCGTACAGTACATAAGTCTGCGGATCTATTTTCTGGTACAGTGCCTTAATTGAAGCGAGTGAATTGACGTTTTTAATGATGAACTCGATATTTTTGCGACGCTGTTGTTTTATAAGATTATTAAACTGCTCTTCCAGGGCCGGACCATTTTTATCAAAATCCGGCTCGCCTTTGGCTTTGTTGTATGCTGTGCGTAAAGAATCGAGTTTCCTTTTGGTGTCGGCAAGAGTATTGTCGAGATACTGAAGTTTTTCAGTTCCCACCGAGCCATTTACAGTATAATCTTCATAGAGAGTTTTCCCTTCAAAATCAAGCTGTATATCCTCTCCCGGACTGGCCAGCAAGGTTATGAAATCTGATTTTGAAAAACCTATCTGGTAAAAATCGGGATATGAGGCTTTAACATGGAACCTGAAATGACCACTCCTGTTTATTTTTGCAGAGTCCAATAAAACGGCTGTATTTACATCTAGCCTGTTCAGATAAATATATTTTTCTTTTCTCCCTTTCACATTACCATCTACGGTAAAGCTGTCCTTGTCCCTGCAACCTGAAAAAATAATTACCAGCGCCAGTATAAATAATGTACGTTTCATTTATTATATATTTTGCAACAACGAATATTACGACAATTTTCTATTTATTGAAAATTTCAGCGAGTTTATTCTGCAACTGTTCTCCTCTCAGGTTTGATGCTATAATACGACCGTTTTTGTCGAGCAGGTAGTTACAGGGTATCGATTCTATCTTGTAAAGGGGAACTACCACTGAATTCCAGTATTTCAGATCACTAACCTGTATCCATTTTCCAAGCTGGTCTTCTTTTATACCATCCAGCCATGCTTCCCTTACCTTATCCAGTGAAACCTGGAAAATCTGGAAGCCTTTATTATGGTAAAGGCTGTAAGCTTTAACAAGATTGGGGTTTTCGCGACGGCATGGGCTGCACCATGACGCCCAGAAATCGAGAAGCACCACCGATCCTCTTGTTGAGGAGAGCTTAATGGTATCACCTTCAGGATTGGGCAGGCTAATCTCAGGAGCTTCGGCTCCAACCCCGGCTTCCTCGGTGGTTGGTTCTCCGTGCATTCCTGTTTTTAGCTGTTTTACCTGTTCATGAAGAGTGGCAACCGGATCATAATCGGGATATTTGCTATACATCGATGAATCAACTTTTTCAAAGTAGCTGATATCCTTTTCCGGGTTAAGAACATATACACTTGGAGCAACCTGTTGATAAAGAGCAACAAGGCTGACAAGTGAACCGAGGTTTCTGTCGATATATTTCTTAGTGTACTCATTAATCTCTTCAAGATAACCCTGTGCCAGGTTGTCCAATGAATCCATAACAGCGGCCAGGTTGGGATTGTCTGAATTCTTCATGTATATGTCATTGAGAGCTCTCAACTTATTTATTGTCTTGCTCATTGTCCGGTTATATATTGCCATCTGTTCGGTTCCTTCAGAACCCTCTACTGAAACAGGAAAATTAAGGGAATCATGTTTGGCATCTAAAATAATTTTGTCTCCCGGGTCAACAAGCAAGGTCAGAAAATTGTTATCATTAAACTTAACGAGGTAGAATGCAGGGTTTTTAATTTCACCTTTGAAACTGAATTTCCCGTCAGCAGATACCTTAACTGAGTCAACAGTAGTAAGTTCGTTTGATTTTAATTGATCAAGAAAGATGTATTCTCCATTTACCGGGTTTGTTAGTGTGCCTGATATCAGGAATGTATTATTTTTGCATCCTGTAAGGATCATGATAGCAAACAAATAAAAAAGACTTTTCTTGTTCATCCGGTTTTATGTATTAGTTAATATCTATAATTATAGAAATGCAAAGTTATTCTTTTTTTAATGCGTCGAAAATTTTATGAAATTTTATTACTTTATAGCATGCCTTAATACTATTGTATGGTTGACAATTTATTTCTACCTTACTTAATCTTTTATACTAATAAACATCTAGATATATGAGTTATATAAAGTTTGAAAAGACACAGGTTGTCAACCTGGAATACTCCCTGTCAAGGGAGATTATCAGGACAAACAGGGCAGGATCGTATTCCTCATCTACCATTGTTGACTGTAATACAAGAAAGTATCATGGGCTGCTGGTATGTCCGGTCGATAAATTCGGAGACGAGCGTTTTGTGCTCCTGTCTTCGCTCGACATAACTGTTCTGAACAGCGAAAAGAAATTCAATGTTGGAATACGCAAGTATAAAGGAGATTATTTTAGTCCTAAAGGTCACAAGTATATAGAGGATTTTAATGCAGAGAGCATTCCTTCGCGGTTGTACAGGGTAGGAGGTGTTATGCTCAAGCAGGAAAGGCTACTGGTACACCATGAGGAGCAGTTTCTGCTTCGTTTTACCGTTGAGGAAGCAACTGAACGGATGAAACTGCAGATACGACCTTTCCTGGCATTCAGGAATATTCATCACCTCACTCATGCAAACCTTGCTGCCAACACAAAGGTTGACTTTATTGAGAACGGGATCAGATCTAAGATGTATGAAGGTTTTCCTTATCTTAATATGCAGTTTTCCAAAGATGTGGAATTTATTCATGTCCCTGACTGGTATCTGGGAGTTGAGTATATTGAAGAACAAAAAAGAGGATATGATTATTCGGAAGATCTTTTCACCCCGGGATTTTTTGAATTTGAGGCAAAAAAAGGTGATGTAATAGTATTCAGTGCTTCCACAAAAGAAGAGAAAACATCACAACTTAAACAGAAGTTTACCAAAACAGTAGCTGGTAAGATACCACGCGACAGTTACATGAATTGTCTAAGGAATGCCTCTCAGCAGTTTATTGAGAGACGTGGAGGCAAAACACTGATCATAGCCGGATATCCCTGGTTCGGAGCCTGGGGTCGTGATACATTCATATCGGTACCGGGCCTGGCACTGGCCAGGCATAACCTGAAGCTTTTCAGAGAAGTGATGAACACCCAGGTGGCGAAGATGAAGGACGGGCTGTTCCCAAATATGGGGGATGATGATAATCCTGCATTCAATTCCGTTGATGCACCTCTCTGGTTCATATGGGCCATACAACAGTATATGGAGCAGGGTGGAACGGATGGCTGGGAACTTTATGGGGAAGCTGCCATATCGGTTATTAATGCTTTTCGCAATGGAACAGCTTTTGACATACACACACGGGATAACGGGCTTGTTTATGCCATGGCAGAAGGCAAAGCTCTTACCTGGATGGATGCTGTTGTTAATGGGGTTCCGGTAACACAACGCGGTGGTTTTGCTGTAGAGATTAATGCCCTCTGGTACAATGCTGTCTGTTTTACCCTTGAGATAGCCAGGGCTGCAAAAAACAAAGTATTTGTTAAGGAATATGAGGGTATGCCGGAGCTGATAAGGAAATCTTTCCTTGAGCTTTTCTGGGATGAAAAGCTTGGTTACCTGGCTGATTATGTAAATGATGAAGAAGGACCTAATTTTTATGTCAGACCTAACATGGTAATTGCCGTGTCGTTACCTTATTCGATGCTCGACAAGGATCTGATGAAGAAAGTACTTGATGTCGCTGATAAGGAACTGGTGACAAACAGGGGATTGCGAACCCTTTCTCCAAGAAATAAACTTTATAAAGGTATCTATGAAGGTAACCAGGAGGAAAGGGATAATGCCTATCACCAGGGCACAGTATGGCCATGGCTGTACGGACCATTCTGTGAAGGATGGCTTAAGGTATACGGTAAACAGGGAGAACAGAAAGTGAGAAACCTTGTTTTTGGTCTGGAAGAAGTTATGGGGGAACACGGCGTAAGTACGCTTTCCGAGATCCATGACGGTAATCCTCCTCATTCTCCAAAAGGTGCTATCTCCCAGGCATGGAGTGTGGGTGAAGTGTTAAGAATAATAGAATTGCTTGAGAAAAATTATACCGGTTAACTTTATTTAAGAGGAATAATATGAGAGTGTTAATGTTCGGATGGGAATTCCCGCCACACATCTCGGGAGGATTGGGGACCGCGAGCTACGGTTTGACAAAAGGGATGGCTACCCTTGATGATCTTGATGTTATTTTCGTTGTTCCCAGGGCATGGGGTGACGAAGACCAGAGCATGGTCAGACTGATAGGAGCCAACAAGGTTCCTGTGGCGTCCAGGAAAGTCTTTTATAAGGGTTTCAGGAAACCTGTCGAGATGATTGAGGTTTCTTCCAGGATAGTACCGTATATTGATCCTAAGGACTTCTGGAAAGTTGTTTCTTCAGAAGAATCCGGACGTACACTTTTTGTCCAGACCAATAATAAGGGAATGGTTGATTTCTCCGGACATTATGATGTCAACCTGATGGAAGAGATTAACAAATATGCCATTGTAGCTTCAGTTATTGCTGAGGAGAATGATTTTGATATTATACACGCGCACGACTGGTTAGCATATCCTGCGGGTATAGCAGCTATGGCTGTTTCAGGTAAACCTCTTATCATACATGTGCATGCGACCGATTTCGACCGGAGTGGAGGAAGTGTTAACCCCGATGTATATCATATTGAAAAGAATGGGATGGATGCTGCTTCCAAAATCATAACGGTAAGTAATCTTACCAGGGATATAGTGATAAACAGGTATAATATCGATCCTGATAAGGTTGAGACAGTTTATAATGCAGTTGAACCGGTGAATATATGTCGCGATTCAAAATTTACAAAGGGTTTTAATGAAAAGATCGTAACCTTCCTTGGCAGGATAACACTTCAGAAAGGCCCGGAATATTTCATTGAAGCAGCTAATAAGGTGCTCAAAAAAATGAATAATGTAAGATTTGTAATGGCCGGATCGGGAGATATGATGGAAAGGATGATGCGACGGGCTGCTGCTTTACGGATTACCGACAGGTTCCACTTTACCGGATTCCTCAAGGGTCCGGATGTGTTTAAGATGCTTGAACTTAGTGATGTATATATAATGCCTTCAGTATCGGAGCCTTTCGGTATCTCACCACTGGAGGCAATGCAGTCAAATGTCCCTGTAATCATAAGTAAGCAATCTGGTGTGTCGGAGATACTGACTCATGCGGTAAAAACGGATTTCTGGGATATAGATGCCATGGCCGATGCTATATTTGGAATACTTAATTATCCTGCTCTTTCTGGCATGTTTATTAAAAATGGCAAGGAAGAGGTAATAAGGCTGAAATGGGATAATTCAGCAAGACATGTACGAGATATTTATTACAGAGTTATTGAGAACTATAAGAATTAAAATATGAGCGCATCAAACAAGAAAGCTATTTGCTTCTATTTACAGGTTCACCAGCCTTTCAGGCTAAAAAGGTACAGGTTCTTTGACCTGGGGCACGACCATTATTATTATGATGATTATACCAATGAATCAATAATGAGAAAGGTGGCAGATAAGTGTTACTTGCCTGCCAATAAGGTGATTATGGATCTAATAAATAAGCACCATGGTAAGTTCAAAGTGGCATTCTCCATTTCAGGACTGGCCATTAACCAGTTCAGGCTATATGCACCTGAGGTTCTTGAATCATTCAGGCAACTGGCTGAAACAGGTATGGTGGAGTTCCTGGCTGAGACCAACGCTCACTCTCTTGCCTCAATAAAAAGCCGTACTGAGTTTGAAGCACAGGTAAACCGCCATCGTGCTATGCTGAGGGAATTTCTT
The DNA here is from genome assembly GCA_964472085.1 of uncultured Rikenellaceae bacterium. Lineage (GTDB taxonomy): Bacteria > Bacteroidota > Bacteroidia > Bacteroidales > VadinHA17 > LD21. Next base: position 35,006 of record CAYYIW010000032.1, read on the forward strand.
GGCGTTGAGGCAAGTTCGTTCAGGAATACCGAGCTGATATATTCTGATGAAATTGGTTCATGGGTTGCCGATATGGGCTTCAAGGCGATGCTGACCGAGGGAGCAAAGCACGTTCTGGGTTGGAAAAGTCCTAATTACCTGTACTGTAACTCTATCAATCCGAGACTTAAGGTATTGCTAAGGAATTTTACCCTGAGTGATGATATAGCTTTCCGTTTCTCAAATCGCGACTGGAATTCGTGGCCTCTTACCGCAGAGAAATATGCTTCCTGGGTAAGTAAACTTGGATCCCGCAGGGACCTGGTCAATATATTCATGGATTATGAGACTTTCGGGGAACACAACTGGAAGGAATCAGGGATCTTTGATTTTCTGGCTCATTTACCGGCTGCCATCATGAGAAAGACACCATTTAAATTCATGACACCATCTGAGATTGCCGATGTACTTCAGCCTGTGTCGGCAATAAGTATTCCGACTCCGATTTCATGGGCCGACGAGGAAAGGGATTTAACGGCCTGGCACGGTAATGAACTGCAGGTGGCTGCCCTTGATAAACTCTACAGCCTTGCAGACAGGGTGAGCAGGTGCAATGATGTTCATATCAGGAAGGACTGGGATTACCTGCAGGCCAGTGATCATTTTTATTATATGGCAACAAAGTTCTTTTCTGATGGAGCTGTTCATGCTTATTTTAATCCCTATGATACACCTTATGATGCGTTCATGAACTATATGAATGTCCTTGGTGATTTTGAACTAAGGGTTAAACAATATTTTCCGGACTCAGAAGAGCAGCAAAAGATATTTAAGCTAAGTGAGGAAATCAATCAGCAAAACAGTTTGATAGAAAAGCAGACAAAAGAGATTGAAAAGCTCTCCAGGAAAATTGTCAGGCTAAGTCCTGCAAAGCCTTTAAAGACTAAAAAAGCTACTGCTGCAGGAACAACAGCGACAAAAACAATAAAAGAGCAAAAAGTGTCGTTAAAGACACCGCAAAAAGGAACATCCGCGAACAAGACCATTAAGAGTTCACGGACAAAAAAGTAGCTCAATAAGAACAGTTTGATAATCAGATCTTTCTGTGTATCAGAAGGCCTGATTAATTATTTATCTTTTAGTATTGAAAATCAAATAGAGGGACACAATGAAGGTTGATTTTATTTTTGAGACCAGTTGGGAAGTATGCAACAAGGTAGGAGGTATTCATACGGTCATCTCAACCAAGGCACTTAATGTGATTAACGAGGTAGGAGAGAATAACTATATTCTTATAGGCCCCGATGTATGGAGAGAAGATGTTGTAAACCCTGAATTCATCCCTGATGATTCCCTGTTTATTGACTGGAAGTCAATTGCAGCTTCGGAAGGGCTCAGGGTTAAGACGGGAAAGTGGAACATTGCAGGAAAACCTAATGTGATCCTCATCGACTTCACACATTATTTCGGGCAACAGAACGAGATACTTGCCGATTTCTGGGAGACATATAAGCTGGATAGCTTAACCGGACAATGGGACTATATAGAGCCGGCCCTTTTCGGATACGCTGTTGGTAAGACAATTGAGAGCTTTTCCTCTTTCTATCATGACGGACATAATGTAATTGCCCAGTTTCATGAGTGGATGACAGGCACAGGCATCCTGTACCTTAAGAAGAATGCACCATGGATAGCAACATCCTTTACTACCCATGCCACTGTTCTCGGAAGATGCATAGCGGGTAATAACAAGCCCCTGTACGGAAATATGAAAGAATATATACCGGCACAGGTAGCCCGCGAGTATAATATACTGGCCAAACAGTCACTTGAAAAGATCACAGCTGCAGAGGCCGATGTCTTTACCACTGTCAGTGAGATAACTTCAAGGGAATGCAGCCATTTCCTGGGAAAAGATGTGGATGTGATAACACCAAACGGCTTTGAGGATTCATTTGTTCCGACCAGGGAGGTATTTGATGAGAGCAGACAGTTGGCCCGGGAAAAGCTCATTAATGTGGCAGAGGCTGTTCTTGGTTATTCACTGGCTAAAGATACTATCCTCATAGCAAACAGCGGCAGGTATGAATTCCGGAACAAGGGAGTGGATATTCTTATCGATTCCCTGGGCGAGCTGAATATGAATGAAAATGCTCAAAAGGATTGTGTCGCCTTTTTCCTTATCCCGGCCTATCATAAGGGGCCCCGTCAGGATATAATGGAAATACTGGTAAACGGAGCACAGGCCAACAATGGTGATAAATATCTTACACACAGCCTTCATTATCCGGGAACCGATCCGGTGCTTCAAAGAATTTTTGCCAACAATATAACAAATGAACAGTCATCAAGGGTTAAAGCAATTTTTGTTCCATCATACCTTAATGGCAACGATGGTATTTTCAACATACCTTATTTTGAACTTCTGATAGGTTTTGATCTGACTGTATTTCCTTCCTATTATGAGCCCTGGGGATATACCCCTCTGGAGAGCCTGATGTTCTCTATTCCAACTGTAACAACTTCATTATCAGGATTTGGTCTCTGGGTAAAACATTATTTCAAAAATCCCGGCAATGGTATATCAGTAATCGAAAGGACAGATGATAATGAGAAGGAGGTCATAGATGGTATCAGGAAATTTATTACCATGTTCACTGGCCTGGGTGCAGCTGAGGTTGATGATGCACGTAAGAAGGCACATGAGATTTCGAGGATAGCTCTCTGGGACAACCTGTCTAAATATTATTTCGAAGCTTATGCACAGGCTCTTGAGAACAGCATAGAGAGAAGGAAAGAGCCAAGGGATTTTGCCAAGTTCGTTGAAGCTCCGGGACTTGTAATCCGGAAACCTCATCAGGTGCCAGTATGGAAGGATATCTATGTGCAGAGTGATGTCCCTGAGCGTCTTGCAGCTCTGAAAGACCTTGCGAATAACCTGTGGTGGTCATGGAATACAGAGGCAGAACTACTCTTTAAAAGAATGGATCCTTCCCTGTGGGAAAATGTGAAACATAATCCCAAACTTCTTCTTGAAAAGATAGATTACAAGAGGCTACTCGTTCTTGAGGACGATGATGATTTTGTATCCGACCTCCAGGATATCAGTGATTTATTCATGAAGTACATGAATCGTAAGATGGACAGCTCAAAGCCTTCCATAGCTTATTTCAGCATGGAATTCGGTATACACCCCTGCCTGAAGATATACTCGGGAGGATTGGGCATTCTTGCCGGTGATTACCTTAAGGAGGCAAGCGACTCAAACCTGAATATTACAGGTATCGGACTTTTGTACAGGTATGGTTATTTCAAACAAAAGCTTGGCCCCAGGGGTGAGCAGCTGGCTATTTATGATGCCGAGGAATTTTCACGTCTGCCAATAAGCCCGGTAAAGGATTCGGCTGACAACCAGCTGATCGTTAGTCTGGTGTGGCCGGGACGCACTGTTAAGATAAGGGTCTGGGAAGCTATGGTTGGAAAAGTTAGGCTTTTACTTCTTGATACAGATTTTGATGATAATATCCCTGAGGATCGCCCCGTAACTCATTACCTGTATGGTGGTGATCATGAGAACAGGCTCAGGCAGGAACTCATTCTTGGCATCGGTGGTATCAGGACCCTGGAAGCAATGGGCATGAGTCCCGACTTATTTCACAGTAATGAAGGTCATTCAGCCTTTATCAGTCTTGAAAGATTAAGAAAACTCATTAACGATTATCATCTGACATTTAACCAGGCCCTGGAAGTGATAAGATCATCGACACTATTTACAACTCACACTCCTGTACCTGCTGGTCATGATGCTTTTGAGGAGGACCTGCTGCGTAAATATATCTCGCATTATACAGGACGTCTGACAATATCATGGGAAAGCCTGATGGCACTCGGCCAATGTGAGAGTGACTCTGATAAGAAATTCAATATGAGTTTTCTGGCAGCCCGGATGTCGCAGGAGATAAATGGTGTCAGTAAACTGCATGGAGAGGTAAGCCAGAGCATGTTCAACAAGCTATGGCCTGGTTATCTCAGGGAGGAACTTTTTATCGGGTATGTTACAAATGGAGTACATCATCCTACGTGGACAGCATCTGAATGGAACGACATATATGAAGAACTGACAGGAAAGAAAGATTTTGATCAGACCGACAGAACGTTGTGGGAAAAAATATATACACTTGACGATAAAAGAATATATGAAATAAAGAAGGATCTTAAAAAGAATCTTTTTACCCATATCAGGCACAGGCTACAGTCGGATATGATGGATAAGCACGTAAGTCCGCATACACTTCTCAGCGTTAGCAGTCATCTGGATGAAAAGGCTCTGACAATAGGGTTTGCAAGGCGTTTTGCAACATATAAAAGAGCTGCTCTTCTTTTTACTGATCTCAACAGGCTGGAACAAATTGTCAATAATCCTGATAAGCCTGTGCAGTTCATCTTTGCAGGCAAGGCACACCCTAACGACGGAGGGGGCAAAGACCTGATAAAGAGAATATTTGAAGTGTCGCAGATGTCTCAGTTCACAGGAAAGGTGTTGTTCCTTGAAAACTATGACATTGAGATGGCCAAATACCTGGTTAGGGGGGTAGATATCTGGATGAATACCCCGACAAGGCCGCTCGAAGCTTCCGGTACAAGTGGAGAAAAGGCAGTTATGAATGGCACACTTCATTTCAGTGTCCTTGACGGATGGTGGGTTGAAGGATATCGTGCCTTTGCCGGATGGGCCCTTCCAAAGAAGAGGACCTTTGAGAACCAGGATCTCCAGAACGAGATTGATGCGGAGACAATTTATAATATGCTGGAATATGAAATCATCCCGGCATATTATTCCTTTAATGATAAAGGCGTACCGGTGGAATGGATAAGCCATATGAAAAACACTATGGTGAAAATTGCACCGGAATTTACGACGAAAAGGATGATAGACGACTATTTCGACAAATATTATAGCAAGCTGTCAGAACGGAATAAGCTACTTATCGCCAATAATTTCGAAAAAGCAAAGGAGATGGCTGAATGGAAACAGAGGATGAGAGAAGGATGGGATAATATATCGGTAGTTAATTACAGCCTTGAACGTTCGAGCGATAATGTTTACAAATCGGGCCACGATTACCAGGCCGAGATTGCGCTTGATGTAAAAGATATACCAACGGAGAATGTAGGGGTTGAATTCATTATCACCCGTTTGGGAAAATATGGGAATCATGAGTTTGTAGCAAGTGAGGAGTTCGAGCTCATAAGCTGTAAGGCAGGGAAATGTCTTTACAGGGCGAGTCTTGTACCGGAAAAGGCAGGTTCGTTCTTCTATGGCATCAGAATATATCCAAAGCATAAGGATCTACCCCATAAGCAGGATTTCTACCTGCTGAGGTGGATAGACTAGATATCGGTTGCCCGGGGAACAGGTTCATTCTTCAACACAAGTGCGGTTCGTGCCGGCAGGTAAAGATAGAGATAAAGGGGAGCGCTGACAATGTTCTTTTCTGCCTTGCGGATGGAAAGGTATACCCTGGTCCTGTCAATTCTGTTGAATCCTCCGTAACTCCCATCATCTGTGTCAAGAATGATCCTGAATCTTCCGGGAACAGGAATACCGTAATCGGTATATGATGTTGAATGATGAAAATTGAAAACGAAGAGGAGATCCCCCCTCATATATGCAATTACCTTGTCCGGACTATTGTCATAGATCCTGTCGATATAAAGTGTATCAAGAAAGCTGAACTTTCTTTGAAGATTTATCATATCCCTGTCGAAGTTTGCCAGGTAATGATACTTTAGGTCTGTATTATCCACCAGCTGCCACTGTCTCCTGGCATATTTGTAACTCCAGTTATTTCCTTCCCGTGGGAAGTCTATCCATTCGGGGTGTCCGAATTCATTTCCCATAAAGTTAAGGTATCCTCCGGCGGATGAACTGAAGGTTATCAGTCTTATCATCTTATGCAGCGCTATGCCTCTGTCGATTACCAGGCTATGGGATGATTTCGACATTCCTGTATACATTTCAGCATCTATCATTCTGAAAATAAGTGTCTTGTCACCCACAAGAGCCTGGTCGTGAGATTCACAGTAAGAGATGATCCTTTCTTCCGGACGATGCTGAGTCAATTCGTACATCAGGCTGACGGTATCCCAGTGTTCATCCATTGTCTCCTTTATAAGCTTTATCCAGAAATCAGGAACACCCATGGATAACCTGTAATCGAATCCGTATCCTTTTTTCCCGGTGGGGGCAGCCAGTCCCGGCATACCGCTCATCTCCTCAGCTACCGTGACAGCATCGGGCCTGAAGCTATGGATCATCTTATTGGCCAGGAAAAGATAAATAAGAGCGTCTTCATCCTCATTCCCATCGAAGTAATCATTGTAAGCTGTGAAATTTTTTCCCAGTCCGTGATCATAATATATCATACTGGTAATTCCATCGAACCTGAAACCGTCAAACCTGTACTCTTCCAGCCAGTAACGGCAGTTGGACAACAGGAAATGAATGACATTGTCTTTACCGTAGTCAAAACAAAGTGAGTCCCATGCAACATGGTACCTTCTGTCGCCGGTGTGAAAGTACTGCCCTGGTGAACCGTCGAACAATCCCAGTCCTTCATTTACATTCCTCACCGAATGCGAATGAACAAGGTCCATTATCACCCGTATTCCTGCCTGGTGGGCAGCATCTATAAGTGCCTTAAGATCTTCAGGGGATCCGAATCGTGAAGACGCGGCAAAAAAGCTTGAAACATGATATCCGAACGATCCGTAGAAAGGATGTTCCTGTACAGCCATCAGCTGTATGGTATTATATCCTGCTTTTGTTATCCTTGGAAGGACATAATCCTTAAACTCAAGATAAGTACCTGTCTTCTCTTCAGGGGTTGACATGCCGACATGTGCTTCATAGATAAGGGGAGCTCCTGCCGATGGTTTAAAGTCATTTATCTCCCACCTGTGTCCGGATTTTGGCTTCCAGACCTGTGCATTGAAGATCTTGGTCCTGTCATCCTGTACCACTCTTGTTGCATAGGATGGTATCCTTTCCCCTTTCCCTCCACTCCAATGCACTGACAGCTTAAAAAGATCTTCATGCTTCAGCGAGTTTTCAGGAAGAATGATTTCCCAGTCGCCATAGGTATTTATCCTTTCCATCGAGTATTCCTTAATCTCTTTCCAGTCGTTAAATGTCCCTGTAAGGAATATTTGAGTTGCATTGGGAGCCCATTCCCTGAATATCCATTTACTGTTTTCAAAATGAAGGCCATAATATTTATGTCCCATCGCGAAATCTGCCAGGGAACCATTTCCCACGAGTTTATTCTCTTTGTCCAGGCATTTTCTGATCCGTCCGTCAATAATCCCCGTGAAAGGCTTGAGCCACGGGTCAGCTTCATAAAAATCCTCAGCTTGCATTGTTTTCCGAATTAATCTTAACATAAAAATACAAAAACTAAATCAGAATACATTCTCCTTTCTACAGGCTTTGCTATTTTTGCATCCATAATCTTTAGGTATGGTTATTCACAGGGGCTATAAGAATCTTAACCTGTTGAACCCGGTCGTAACGATGGGTATTTTTGACGGAGTTCACCGCGGACACAGAAGCCTACTTGATATTCTTGTCAGGAGGGCAAAAGAGTTGAAGGGTGAGAGTGTCGTGATCTCCTTTTCTCCTCATCCACGTCTTGTGCTGGAGCAGGATCACCTCAACCTGTCATTCCTGAGCACTATAGATGAGAAAATATCGCTCCTGGAAAGATCGGGGATTGATCACCTTGTCATTATTGAGTTTGACCGTGATCTCAGCAGGAAGGGAGCATGTGATTTTATCAGGGATATCCTGGTGGGCAGGATTGGCATGAAGCATCTGATACTGGGGTATGATCACCGTTTCGGACATAAAGGTGAAGGCGATTACAATACAGTAAAGGAATGTGCTGCCACTATGGATTTTGCCGTTGAGCAGGTACAGGAACTTCAGACCAGTGAGGGTGCAATAAGCTCATCCTCAATAAGAGAGGAGTTGCTCAATGGAAATATCGAAAAGGCGAATGGATGGCTCGGATACTATTACAGGCTGGAAGGTCTGGTGGTTGAAGGTAGCAGGATAGGACGATCGATAGGCTTCCCGACGGCTAATATTAAAGCAGTTGACAAATATAAACTCATTCCGGGCAACGGCGTTTATGCTGTCGAGGTTGAGACAGGCGGTGTAACTTATCCTGGCATGCTGAGTATCGGGTTTAATCCGACAGTTAAGATAGAGGGATCGAAAAGATCGGTGGAGGTTCATATCCTTAATTTCAACAGGGATATATATGGTCAGAAAATAACTGTTGTTTTCAGAAAAAGGCTGAGGTCGGAGAAAAAATTTAAGAGTCTCCGACAACTGGCTGATCAGATGGAGGTTGACAAAGAGAATACATTGAAATTATTATCCTGAATAAGCAATAGTTTTCTTATCTTTGCACTCTCAAAAATAATCACAATATGGACGTTAAAACAGATATAATGCAGTACAAGGTAAAGGATATTAGCCTGGCCGACTTTGGCAGGAAAGAAATTGAGATAGCAGAAAAAGAGATGCCGGGATTACTGGCTATCAGGAAAAAATATGCTTCTGAACAGCCTCTCAAAGGAGCTCGAATAACCGGTTCATTGCATATGACAATCCAGACGGCGGTCCTGATAGAGACCCTGGCAGAACTGGGAGCCGATGTTCGCTGGGCCAGCTGTAATATTTTTTCAACGCAGGATCATGCTGCTGCTGCAATTGCTGCAAGAGGTATTCCCGTTTTTGCCTGGAAGGGTGAGACACTTGAGGATTACTGGTGGTGCACCGCACAGGCTCTCTCATTTCCGGGGGGCAAGGGTCCGAACCTTATAGTCGATGATGGGGGTGACGCATCACTGCTGGTACATTTGGGTTATAAAGCGGAGAATACACCAGGGATGCTTGACAGGAAACCGGGCAGCAGGGAAGAGTCAGTTATTTTTGCGACCCTGAGGAGATTACTTGAAGAAGAACCGGGTAAATGGCACAATGTTGTAAAAGACCTTAAAGGGATCTCTGAAGAGACAACTACCGGGGTACACCGCCTGTACCAGATGATGGAGAACGGTGAGTTGCTTGTGCCGGCTATCAATGTGAATGACTCCGTTACAAAATCAAAATTCGATAATCTGTATGGTTGCAGGGAATCACTCGCCGATGGCATTAAAAGAGCAACTGATGTGATGATAGCCGGTAAGGTGGTCGTTGTATGCGGGTATGGTGATGTTGGTAAGGGATGCGCCCGTTCTATGAGATCTTACGGAGCAAGGGTCATAGTTACTGAGATAGATCCTATATGTGCCCTTCAGGCCTCCATGGAAGGTTTTGAGGTTAAAACAGTAGAAGATACTCTCAATGAAGGTAATATATATGTAACTGCCACAGGTAACCGGGATATAATCACTGTTGACCATATGCAAAAGATGAAGGACCAGGCTATCGTATGTAATATAGGGCATTTTGACAACGAGATACAGGTCGACAAGCTTAATGAATCTCAGGGTGTTGATAAGATCAATATTAAGCCGCAGGTGGATAAATACGTATTTCCCGACGGTCATGCTATTTTTATGCTTGCCGAGGGAAGGCTCGTCAATCTTGGTTGTGCTACGGGACATCCTTCATTTGTGATGAGCAATTCTTTCAGCAACCAGACCCTGGCACAGTTGGATCTCTGGAAAAACAATTATGAGACAGGAGTTTACAGGTTGCCGAAATATCTCGACGAGGAAGTGGCACGGCTGCACCTCGATCAGCTGGGAGTAAAACTCACAAGGCTTTCAGGTGAACAGGCAGATTATATTGGAGTGCCCGTTGAAGGGCCGTTCAAACCGGAGCATTACAGGTATTAGAAGGTTTCTGAAACTTGCCAGCCTTTATCAGCGGTTATTCCAGACCCTGACAAACCTGCCGTCAAAATAGGTCCGATAGTTTTTGAGCGGGTATTTCCCGGGCCCGGATGCAGGGGTACCGCCTGCCGTGAGGGCATATTTGGTACCACATTCGGGGCATACTGCAAACATTGATGATGACGGATCGATATTTACAGGAATGCTGAGACCGTTAACCACGTAATCGTGCGGGCAGGTCCTGTCATAAGCATAGTATTCATCGACCCAGGCACAGATAATAATACCGTTATTGTCGAAACCTGCTGCACTGAGCCCCCAGTTATTGGTCCTGGCATCCACAGCAACCGATCCTCCGAGTGTGTTGAGAATCACAAACTCAGGATCACTCAGGTCTAGAGTGAAGTCAACCCAGGTATTTGGGATGACATCATTCACACTCTTTTTACATGCACCGGTAAGAATGAGAAATACCACAGCTATAAAAAAAAGGGCTATATTTGGCCTTGAAGTCAAATGGATGATTTTTGTCAAAATTAATATTACCGGTGGTATTTTAACGTTTACGGTAAATAATTATTGTTATTTATAAAAATGGATAAATTATACCTGAAGAGATTTATATTATTATTTATTCTTGTATTGCTTGCAGCAGGACCATCAGAAGCTCAGCTCTTTAAGAAAAACTCCCTGAAACATGCCGAACGTGGACTGTTCAGTAAATCCCGTTCTTCTTTCAGGCAGCCTAAGGTGAAAGAACCACGTGCTGTTACAAAGGCCAAAAGAAAGCAGGAGGCACATCAGAAACAGCTCAAGAAAGAGTATAAGAAATCGGTTAAGGAAACAAGAAAGCACGCTTATGAGATACAGACACCTGACGTAAAAGCCAGGATGGACCAGAATAAAAAAGATTTAAAAGCTCGCGATAAGGCAAAAAGAAAAAATAAGAGATCAAAAAACCGGAAAGCCGGGAGGAAATATAAATAAATGATGAAAATCTAAATCTTTGTTTTATAAATAATTGTGCGACACCAGTTTTGAGTTACAATTATTTGTAAATAATCAAATTAATTATTACATTTGCTCATGAAGAGTTCCGGAATCCCCGGGATTCTTCTTATTTTTTAATATTACAGAAAAATGTCTGAGGTTATATATGTGACAGAGGATGGTCTCCAAAACCTGAAAGAGGAGCTCAACCAGTTGAGAAATATTGAGAGACCTGCGATATCAAAGCAAATCGCTGAGGCCCGGGATAAAGGCGATCTTTCTGAGAATGCAGAGTATGCTGCTGCCAAAGAAGCGCAGGGTATGCTTGAAATGAAGATTTCAAAGCTTGAAGATACTATTGCCCGTTCAAGAATAATTGATGAATCAAAGATAGATACAACATCTGTCCAGATTCTCAACAGGGTTAAGATCATGAATAAACTGAACAGTACAGTGATGGAATATCAGCTGGTCCCTGAAAGCGAAGCAAACTTTAAGCAGGGTAAGATAGCGGTGAATTCACCAATAGCACAGGGTCTTATCGGGAGAAAGGTGGGAGATATAGTTGAGATAAAGGTCCCCTCTGGTATCATACCTTTTGAGATAATTGCTATTTCATTATAATAACTCTTATTTTACTGATCATGGCAACTCTTTTCACAAAAATCATCAAAGGAGAGATACCCTGTTACAAGATTGCAGAGGATGAGAATTATTTCGCTTTTCTGGACATTAACCCTCTCAGGGAGGGACATACTCTTGTGGTTCCTAAGGAAGAGACTGACTATATTTTCGACCTGACGGATGAAAAACTCTCGGGCATGATTCTTTTCTCCAAAAGGGTGGCTGCTGCAATCAAAAGCGTCATTCCATGTAACCGTATCGGATTGGCTGTAGTAGGACTTGAGGTACCCCATGCTCATATTCACCTTTTGCCTATGGATTCTATGGAAGATATTAATTTCAGTAATCCGAAACTAAAGCTGACACCTGAAGAGTTTAAGAAGATATCTGACAGCATCAGCAGTAAGGTAGTTCTTTAGTCTTCTGCCTTTACAGGGCACAACTTACCTTTTTCTCATAATTTCATATCTTTACGGCAGCAATTCATATCGCTGCATGAATTACCTTTATGACCTGTGGGATGATTTTATCAGCCTCCTCTTTCCTCGTATTTGCTATGGGTGTGGTAACCAGCTGATGCGAAATGAGAGCCTGATATGCACGGAGTGTTATGTACTAATACCCCGTACCGGTTATCATAATATCGAGGGGAATCCTGTGGAGCAGCTTTTCTGGGGGAGATGCTATCTGGAACGGGCTGCAGCATTTTCCTTTTACACCAGGGGCAGCAGGATCAGAAGTCTTATCCATAATCTTAAATACAGGGGAATAAGGGAGATTGGGAATGAACTGGGAAGGATATACGGCCTATCGCTGAAATCAGCCGGTTTTACCGATGGCATCGACATGATTATACCCGTTCCTCTTCATGCCAGGAAAATGCGTGTAAGAGGATTCAACCAGAGTGAGCTGATTTCTGCCGGCATATCTGAGGTAACAGGATTACCGGTTGATACAGTATCACTTACAAGGGTAGTCCATTCATCAACACAGACACGCCGGTCGAGATACGACAGGTGGACCAATGTGGAGGGTATTTTCATGGTTATGAATGCCAGCACTCTTATCAACAATCATATCTTACTTGTGGATGATGTAATAACAACAGGATCGACAATAGAATCATGCGCCTGTGAATTACTTAAGCTTCCGGGTGTGAAAATCAGTGTTGCCGCCCTGGCCGTTGCTACTCTTTAGCAAGATTGTTATTTCTTTGTTTTCACCCTGCCCGGATTTTTATTCATAAAATCCTTCCAGCTGTTGTATTTTGACTCAGCGACAGGATTACCGGTCTGGTAGAAATGACAGAGAGCTGCGGCCAGTCCGTCTGTTGCATCCAGCTTGAAATCGTCCAGGCTGAATTTAAGTATGTTCATCAGCATGCCTGCAACCTGTTCCTTGGAAGCGGCTCCCTGGCCTGTTATTGACATTTTTATCTTTCTGGGTGCATATTCAAAGACAGGAAGAGATCTTGAAAGAGCCGCTGCTATAGCAGCTCCCTGGGCTCTCCCCAGCTTAAGCATCGATTGTACGTTCTTCCCGTAGAAAGGAGCTTCGACAGCCAGCTCATCCGGGTGATATTCATCGATGATACCACTGGTCCTGTCGAAGATATACTTGAGTTTCAGGAAATGGTCCCGGTATTTCTTAAGATCAATAGCACCTATGGCAATCAGTTCAGGTACGTCACCTGTCACCTTTATGACACCATAACCCGTTATGTTGGTGCCCGGGTCTATGCCCAGTATTATCCTTTCTGTTGTTTTTGACTTCAAATGGTTCTATTCTTTATTTCTCTTTAACAAAAGCATTATTCATCCATTTAGGCTTCTCGGAAAATTGTGGATAACGTTTAAACAGGCGATAGCTTTTGGCAGATACGGATCCGTTTTCAAGATAATAAATAGCATCCTGCAGGCAGAGCTCATGCCTGTCACTGAAGTCATGGGTAATATCATCCATCTCCTCTTTATTCGGAACGAAACCGGCAAAATAATCACCTTCATTCTGTGAGTTGACAATCTTAAAGGTAACCGGCCACATCCAGTATTTATCACCAACTGACCAGCCGTTCATACCTGTGGGTTTACCCTGTGTGGTATCTCCTATTGTAACAACATTTAAGAAGGGTTTAAGGCCATTTATCACGGCCTCGCTGGCTGAAGCTGTTTCCCTGGATGTTATTACCACGATTCTTGAAAGGCCAAGTCCATTGGTAAGTGCAAAATATGGATAGGAAGTGTTCTTGTCAGTATGTTTTTCGTTATAGAAGAGTTTTGCAAAGACAGATCCCTGATGAGAACTTCCTGCTATGTAGCTTGCCAGTCCCTGTGCAATTTCCAGATATCCTCCGGGGTTGTATCTCAGATCGAGGATTAGATCAGTTACTCCGCTGTTTTTTAGATAACTAAATGCATCATTTAGTTCCTGAACTGAAGGCTTAATAAAGGAATCAAATACGAGATGGCCTGTTATACCAGATGTAAGATGAAGTGTATCACAGAGTATAACTGTATGTATAACAAAGGTCGATTTGGTAGCAGATATAGTCGTATCTGTACCGTCGGGCTTTGTGAATTCGAAGATATTTGTCACTCCTGCCTCACCAGGCCCAATAAGGTTTGAATATGCGGTATAATCTCCAGCAAGGAGTATAGGTGCCAGGTCGGTACCATTCAGCTTTTTGATGATCCAGCCTCTCCTTACACCGTAGGCATACAATGGTGAGTTATCATAAATCATTGCTATGCGCGCATTACCTGCGTCATCAAGTCCCACCCTGAAACCATGCCCGACAAAAGAACCCTGCATCTCGGCATTGAATTCGTCATAGTCGGCAACAAAACTCCACCTGTCGAGCTCCTTGTATCTCATGGCCTCAAGCAGCTTATAGGGATCGGGGTAATCATTTTTTGTTGTGGTTGTAATACTGGTTGGCTCTGGCATATTATACCAGTAATACCATGACTTCATGATATAGAAAAGGCTATCTCTTGCCATTTC
>CAYYIW010000033.1:0-49075 GCA_964472085.1 uncultured Rikenellaceae bacterium
CAGAAAATCCAAACAAAGAGGCCGTCTCAAATTATGTTATGAGACGGCCTCTTTTTTATGTATTAATGTTCATTTGGCTACGACGAGCTCCTCGTTTTATTTCGGATTATATTTAGCTTTTTGCAGAATGCCCTGTATGTCGGGATCGGTCATAAGATCGCTTAGTTTTACATCTGTGTTTTTCTTCATATACGACTCTATTATTCTGAATCCGATCCATACCGCGGCCTTCCCGGGTGATTCGTTGGTAAAAAAAGTTGTGAACGGAGCTTCCCCGGTCAGCTTTCTTATTGTGAACCGGTCGGTACTGAATAACAGCTTATGTTCAACTAGATACTGCCACATCTGTCCTTCATTATTGTGGCAAAAATCCATTTGGGCCGGAGAGAATCCAAAAATAAGGGTATCGGGCTTTTCGGGCATCATACATTTCTGGAAATATTTCAGCTTCCCTTCATGTATCATTTCAGCCAGTACATTATCGGTGGCATAACCAACCGATGATAAATCCCATTCTGTCGCAGCCCAGCCGTACATGCAGTCGGGAACTACATAAGCAGGTGTCATCCTGTCCGATATGTATTTGTAGATCTGGAGTCTCGGATAATATTCACAGTCGGCTCCCAGATACCTGTCCAGGCTGATGCCAAGGATCGAGTCACCTATTATGAGGCTGTTGTTAAAGCCTGTAATGCATGTAAATACAGCAGGAACCTTTTTATCGGGGAAATAATACAGGTAATGGCGAAAAGCATCATCCAGTCCGTCCTGTATCGAACTTACATCAGGATAGACTTTCATTGTCATTTTATAAATTTCATTATTCATCTTATCTGTACAAAAACGTACCAGGAAATCGCCGAATGAACTATCGTTAATATCACCTGTGTTTATTACATAACTGAATAACTGAAGGAAGTTCCCGTATTTTTGTTTCAGAGCCGGCACATCCGGAATGATCTCATCAGGATTCAGTCCAAAAAGATCCTTCTCAAGGCGCTTTACCTGTATATCGACATTTATCCCAGAGGTGTTTACCTTATAATAATTTCTTTTACAAGACATAACGACAGATGCCAGGACGCAAAATGTTAACAGGGTAATAAGATATTTTTTCATATTGACATGATTTTCCGGGAGACAAATTTAAACACTTTTTCGTTTATGAGTCTGCAATAAAGAACGACACCTGTTCTTCATTATTATTTGTTATTTTTACGATTGTTTATAACCAAAGCAAAGAAAGGTATGGATCACTCTGTAAAAACAGGAAGGAAAGCTATCATTATCACAGGTTTGGCACTGCTTTTTCTCCTTCCGGGGAAACTGTTGTCAGCCCAGCAGAAGATAAGTTTCGGAATACATGCTGATCCTGTAATAAGCTGGTTTTCCACTGACGTGAAGAAGGTAACGAATAACGGGGCAAGAGCCGGATTCAATTTCGGACTTAATTTCTATAATTATTTTGCAAGGAATTATTCCTTTTCCACTGGCATCAGCCTTATAAGTGCCGGGGGTAGCCTCACCAGCGCTGATACCACGGTGTATGAATTCTCCGGTTCCAGTGTAACCGTACCCGGAGGAAAACCGGTAATATACAGGTTACAATACCTTTCGATACCTTTAGGCCTTAAGCTTCAAACCAACCAGATCGGCTATGTCACATTCTTTACTGATCTTGGTCTTGACCCTAAAGTTGTAATAAGCAGTAAAGCAGATATACCTGTCATTGATTTAAGCGGGGAGGGCGCCTCGAAGGAGATCAATCTTTTCAACCTTTCATATCATATTACTGCCGGTATTGAATATTCCCTTGGAGGCAGCACGGCTCTTGTAGCCGGGCTTGGGTTCGATAATAATTTCCTCGATATTACTAACGACAAAGGACGCCTGAAAGACAAGGTGTCACATAAAATACTGAGTTTCAGGCTTGGGATAAATTTCTAACTTGGTGGCTATGAAAATCACTCTTGCACAATTAAATTATCATGTAGGTAATTTTAAGGGAAACAGGGATCTCATCTGTGATGCCATTGTAAAGGCAAAATCGGATGGTGCCGATCTTGTCATATTTTCCGAATTGTGTGTACCCGGATACCCACCATTGGATCTGCTGGAACGGATGGATTTTATAAAAAAATGCAATGAAACGGTGTTCGACATAGCACGTGAATGCAAAGGCATTACGGCAATTGTCGGATCCCCGACACTGAATAACAATCCTGAAGGTAAAAGTCTATTCAATTCAGCTCTGGTCCTCAGCGAAGGCAAAATCATCCATAAGACCAACAAGGCTCTGCTGCCTACCTATGATATATTTGATGAATACAGGTATTTTGAACCTGAGACAGATTTCGCCATCTTCCCCTTCAAAGGACTGAAGATTGCCTTAACGATATGTGAGGACCTGTGGGATGAACAACCTTTTGATAATGAGTTTGAGAAGTCAAGGTTATATACTGTATCTCCCATGGAAGAGATATCTGTATACAATCCTGATCTTATTATAAATATATCCGCTTCGCCTTTTTCGTATTCAAAGACTGAAGCAAGGGAAAACATATTCATATCGAAGGCAAAAAAATACAAAATACCAGTCATTTCAGTAAACCAGACAGGAGGTAACACAGAGCTGATATTTGATGGCGCTTCAATGGTTATCAACCGCCACGGAAAGATACTTCACCGGTTTCCTTTCTTTGAAGAAAAGTTTGAGACATTCGGACTGGAAGATATCATGTCAGGCAACCAGGATACTGAAAATGACAGGCCGGGGACAATAGCACTTATGCACAAAGCGCTTATTACCGGAATACGCGATTATTTCAGGAAGACAGGTTTTAAGACCGCAGTGGTGGGATTATCGGGCGGTATTGACTCGGCTGTATGTGTTTGTCTTGCAGCGGAAGCTCTGGGAAATGAAAATGTTCGGGTATTGTTGATGCCCTCACGATATTCTTCGGATCACTCCGTAAAGGATGCAGAAGATCTGGCAAAAAACCTGCAGATAAGATATGATATTGTAAATATAGAAGAATCCTTCCTGGCTTTTGAAAACGCACTGGCTCCCCTGTTCGAAGGCAAACCCGCCGATATTACAGAGGAAAACATACAGGCACGGATAAGGGCAGTATTACTGATGGCAATATCCAATAAACACGGCAACATACTGATAAATACATCAAATAAGAGTGAAGCCGCAGTGGGCTACGGAACTCTTTACGGTGATATGGCAGGTGGCCTGTCCGTAATTGGTGATGTTTACAAGACAGATGTCTACAGGCTGGCAGAATATATAAACAGCGACATGGAGATCATACCGGAAAATATTATTAACAAGCCCCCTTCTGCTGAATTACGCCCCGATCAGTTAGATTCGGATTCTCTGCCTGATTATGATTCCCTGGATGCAATACTGTTCAGGTATATCGAACTGCAAAAACCACCGGAAAAGATCGTGGGTGAAGGTTATGAAGAGGGAACTGTGATGAGAGTGGTGAGGATGATAGACCTGAATGAGTATAAAAGATACCAGGCTCCCCCGGTCTTAAGGATCTCTTCAAAAGCTTTCGGTGCAGGAAGAAGGATGCCTCTTGCGGCAAGATACTAAGGTTTATACTGAGTAGCGTGAGGATTTCTTAAAAATCTGATTCAATTAATTTCACCCCTAAGGATATCTCAAAAGGAAAAAATTATTTACCACGAAGGACACTAATGAATAGCACAAAGGACACAAAGT
This sequence comes from uncultured Rikenellaceae bacterium, assembly GCA_964472085.1. Lineage (GTDB taxonomy): Bacteria > Bacteroidota > Bacteroidia > Bacteroidales > VadinHA17 > LD21. The sequence goes on from CAYYIW010000033.1 coordinate 3,740, forward strand.
ATTGAACTGCAACAACATACCTTTGTGCCCTTTGTGTAACCTTTGAGTACTTTGTGGTTAAAAACAACTTTTTAGACTGCTTCCTTGTTACCATGCATTAATAGAACCCCCTTCAGGGGGTAGGGGGTGTATAGCAGAATTTTTAATACAGCCTCACGGGAAAGGGGGCAAAATAAACTCCGTAATCAAAAGTTTTTTGTTACAGTTTTTTCAGTTTTAGTACGATAAAAATCTGTACCATTGATTTTTACAACTCACTGCTAATGAATATGTTAAAAAATGTTAATTTAAAAAATCTTAAATTCTTTTTTTAACTTTGATATGTTTTTTAACATAACAAACAAATGCAATATAATAATCCATTTATTGAGCTGTGTCTGGAGGGACCATCTTCCATATTCCGAAGTTTAAATAACAAAGACAAAGAGACACTTACACAGCATCACACAATTCTTCATATAAAGAAAGGCAAACAGGTTTTTAATGAAGGAGAAAAAAGCAGGGGTTTGGTATGCCTGGCATCCGGTAAGGTAAAAATCTTCAGGGAAGGTGTTGGAGGAAGGGAACAGATTGTAAAGCTGGTTAAGCCACAGGGATTTATCGGATACAGGATGCTCTTTTCGGAACCTCTCTGGCTCTTTTCTGCTACTGCACTGGAAGACACCTCGTTATGCATTTTTGACAAAACCACCATGTTACGAATACTAAAGAAAAATCCCGATCTTACACTGAAGTTTATGAAGCTTCTTTCAGAAGAACTTGTGTTTTCCAATCAAAGGATCGTCTCATTGACTCAGAAACATATCAGGGGCCGTCTTGCAGAATCATTGCTTATGTTACGCGATACATACGGCCTTGAACCTGATGGCAGGACCATTAAGGTTATGTTGTCAAGAGAAGATGTGGCCCATCTTTCAAACATGACCACTTCCAATGCTATAAGGACTCTCTCAAATATGGCTTCGGAAGGTATTATAGAGCTAAAAGGCCGCAGGATAAGCATCCTCAACAGGTTAGATCTGGAACATATCAGCGGTTTAGGCTGATAGTTATCTTTTAAAGTTTAATCTCTGAAAAAGATCCTCTTTACACGTCCGGGTATCGATGTCAGTACCTCATAGGGAATGGTACCGCATATGTCAGCTATCTCCTCAATTGGAATGTTATTACCGAATACCTCTGCGTCGTCACCTTCCTCGACATTCATCCCGGTAACATCAACCATGCACATATCCATGCACACATTACCCACCACAGGTACTCTCCTGCCTTTAATGAAAAGACTGCCTCTCCTGTTACCTAGCTTCCTGTTAAGACCATCGGCATAACCAACCGGAACCACTGCAATTATACGGTCATTTCCCGACACATCTGCACAACCATAGCCGATGGGATCTCCTTTAGCCACACGCTTCACCTGCGAGATGGTGGTAATAAAGCGCCCCGTCGTTTTCAGCTTAAATCCTGGCATCAGTCCTACCCCATACATACCTATACCCGGTCTCACCATCTCGAATTGGTATTGAGGGAAACGTGCTATACCCGATGAGTTGAGGATATGCCGCATAAAGCTATATCCCGTTGCTTCTGCAAGCTTAGCAGTCGATTTAATAAACACACCTGCCTGCATGTGCGTAAAGCTATCGAGTGAAGGGTCCTCACTGGCAGCGAGGTGAGAAAAGACAGAAACCACCTTTACGGAAGCTGTTCTCTTTAAAAGGTTCGCAAGTTCGTCAGTTTCCTCCGGAAGAAAGCCCAGCCTGTGCATGCCGCTATCGATCTTGATATGAACAGGGTAGTTTATTAATCCATATCGTGTTGCCACCGATACAAACTTCCTGAATGAACTGAAACTGTATATCTCAGGTTCCAGGGAATAACGGATCATCATTTCCGCCGCTGCAGGATCGGGATTCATAACCATAACCGGCAGAGTAATCCCTCCTTCCCTCAGCACAACACCTTCATCGGTATAAGCAACTGCCAGGTAATTAACGCGCTGGTATTCCAGTGACCTGGCTATCTCTACAGAACCGGCTCCATAGGCAAAAGCCTTAACCATGGCCATAATTCGTGTGCCTGTATCCAGATGTCTTCTAAATTCGTTCAGATTATGCTCCAGCGCATTAAGATTTATCTCAAGGACAGTCTGGTGAATCTGTTGTTCAAGCAATCTGCCGATCCTTTCAAATTCAAATATCCTTGCACCTTTGAGAAGTATGGTCTCATCCCTGAAAGCAGAGCTGTCAAAGCTCCTTGTAAAATCATCTGTGGAACTGTAGAATTCAGCATTTTCACCGAAGCATGACCTGTTCCTTTCCAGTCCCTGGCCGATTCCGATAAACCTGTTAATACCTGTCCGCGACACCAGACCGGCTACCTCGTTAAAAAGCTCTTCTTCCGGCCTTCCGCTCTGGACAAAATCAGAAAGTATCAGCGTACTTTTTTTTACCTGTTGAGACTTAAGGTATTCAAGGGCCATACCAAGAGAGCCCGGATCAGAATTATAATAATCTTCTATCAGCTGGCAGTTGTTGATGCCGTTCTTAAGCTCCATCCTCATAGCAACAGACACCAGGGAAGCCAGTCCTTTCCCTATAACACCTGGAGATAAACCTGTTGCCAGGCAGACAACAGCCACGGCGATGGCATTTTCAAGGGATGCCCTGTCGGTAAACGGGATTATAAAATCGTATGTATGTCCATGGTAGGTAACCTTAAAAGGTGTATGTCCGTCACGTACTTCACCTTTCTCAACGAAAGCTGTTGCATCACTGTGTTCAAAGGACCAGTCCACCAGATTCACCGACTTCAGAAGGGGATCACTCATTATTTCCGTATGTATTATCTCGTGGTCGGAACAATAAATAATCACAGAGGCATCCCGGAACAATAACAGTTTTTCCCTGGCTTTACTCCTGTCATCAGGAAAATTTTTCCGGTGTGCATCACCAATATTTGTTATTACGCCCACATCGGGCCGGATTACCCTCTGTAGTTTTTCCATTTCCCCCGGCATTGATATCCCGGCTTCAAACACCGCCATTCTGTAACTGTCATCAAGCTTAAGAACGGAGAGAGGCACTCCTACCTGCGAGTTATAGCTTTTAGGACTCCTGATAACCGGTATTTCATTCCCGAGCACATCTGCCAGCCATTCCTTTACTATCGTCTTGCCGGCACTTCCGGTTACAGCAATGACTGTTGATATAAAAGAGTTCCTGACATGGGCTGCCAGCTTCTGAAGGGCGCAAACAGAATTTTCAGTTACAATAAAGGCAGCACCGGGATAATTGTCCTTATCCACAGGCATATTTTCAATCACAAATACCCTTATCCCATTATCATAAAGACTTTTAAGGTAATCATGTCCGTCGTGGTTTTTCCCTCTTATTGCAAAAAAAGCCAATCCCTCCCTAAAACTAAGCTGCCGGCTGTCTATGACAACCTCACGGACAATTATGTCACCGGGACCTTTAATCCTGCCCTCCACGATCGTGGCTATATCTGATGATCTAATGTTCAATAGCTATCTGTTTTTAGCTTTATTATAACAATCCCTGCACAAGGGTTCATAAATATTTTTTTCACCCAGAAGGACAACCTGTGCATCCTCGGATTTCCTGAATGAATAGTTTGCCAGGTTACCGCATCTCACACATATGGCATGTACCTTGGTCACATATTCAGCAACACTGATAAGAGCAGGCATGGGGCCAAATGGCTTTCCCATGAAATCCATATCGAGTCCGGCAACAATGATCCTAATACCTGCGTCTGCCAGATGATTGCATACATCGGCCAGCGAATCGTCAAAAAACTGGGCTTCATCAACACCAATAACATCCACATCACCGGCAAGCAGTAAAATAGCAGCTGCATTGTCTACGGGAGTGGATACAATAGATTTATCATCATGAGAGACGACCCTTGTTTCTGAATAACGTGTATCAAGAGAGGGCTTGAATATAACCACCTTTAAGCCTGCAAACTGGGCCCTCCTGAGTCTTCTTATCAACTCCTCAGTCTTTCCGGAGAACATAGAACCCGTAATTACCTCAATAGATCCTCTTTTACCTGTCGCTGTTACTGAATTCTCAAGAAATTCCATTTATAATTTTAGTATGTGTTGCCAGTACGTAAATTGAGAATTTTCCGTTATGACTAATGTAATTATAGTTACTTTTGCAAAATAAGGAAAATGCTTTGGTATATTAACATCAAAATGTATGGATTTCAATGCGACGATAGATTTAATTATAAAAGATCTTAATGAAGCACGTGAAATCATTGATGATCTTAAGAGGTACCCTGGCGTGCCTATATTACAGGTTGAACTTGCAAAATCAAAATGCAGGAATGTAAGTGAGATCATTTCACTTCTTAAAGACCTGAAAGAGGAACACAGTCCTGAAAAGACCGGGGGAGAGCCCGTAATACACTTGGAAAAGACAGAGGAGACTATTACTGCCAGCCAGGTTTCTGTTCCGGATCCTGTTCCCGCTCCTACTGCCCCTGAAGAGCAATTAAAGGATAAAGAGACGGCAGATTTAAACCGGGAGCAACAGGAAAAGAAATCCCCTGACAAAGGGAAAGATTCCGGGAGTTCTATCATTGCCGATAAGTTCAGCAACCTGACAACAAGGCTCAATGAACAGATGGGAGGCAAGAAGGGAGAGGATGACATCGGTGGTGTTATGAAATCAAAACCGCTGGCCAACCTTTCTGATGCCATAGGCATAAATGATCGCTTTATGTTTATAAGAGAGGTATTTAACGGTAATGGCGATGCTTATAACCAGGCTATCAACAGGCTGAATCAGGCAACCGACATGGAAGATGCGAAATCAGTGTTAACAGGTTATGCCGGAAATAATGCCGGGAATGATGCTGTTAAACAGCTGCTCGACCTGGTAAAACGTAAATTAACACGTAATGAGTAAGCTTTTCCTTGTTCCCACACCAATAGGCAACCTCAAAGATATCACATTGCGTGCCCTTGAAGTCCTGGAAGCTGCGGATCTTATTCTCGCAGAAGACACCAGGCAGGCAAAAAAGCTGCTAAGTCGTTATAAAATAAGTTCGCCATTGCAGTCGCATCACATGTTCAATGAACATAAAAATGTGGAAGCCATCAGTGACAGGATACTGGAAGGACTGACAGTGGCACTGGTATCTGATGCCGGCACTCCTGGTATATCCGATCCCGGCTTTCTTCTTGTAAGAACCTGTCTTGGTAAAGGGATAACGGTAGAGACCCTTCCGGGAGCGACAGCTCTTATACCTGCTCTTGTAAATTCAGGATTGCCATGCGACAGGTTTTGTTTTGAAGGATTCCTGCCGGCAAAGAAAGGCAGAAATAAGAAGATAAGCGAGTTGAGTGATGAAACAAGAACAATGGTATTTTATGAATCGCCATACCGACTGGTCAGAACACTTGGGGAATTGGCCGCACATCTTGATCCAGCACGGGAAGCCTGTGTATCAAGGGAACTCACAAAGATACACGAAGAAAATATCAAAGGGACTCTTTCTGAACTGGCAGAGCATTATAACCAAAATCCGCCAAAAGGTGAAATAGTTATTGTTGTTTCAGGGAAAAGGTAACTTATAAATTGTTATTTTCGTCTTACCTTAATTAAGTAACCGAAATGAAACAAACCACCCTGCTAATCCTGTTATTTATATTTACTTCAGCAATATCAAACGGCCAGATTTTAAAGGGTAAAGTGGTTAACCAGTCAGGTAAGCCTGTTCAATATGCCACTGTGTATATTAAGGAATTAAAACAGGGTACAACAGCCAATGCCAGGGGTGATTATGAAATAAAGCTGCCTGCCGGAAGTTATACGGTTACATACCAGAGTCTTGGATTCCAGCCTGTCACGGAAATCATAACACTCACCGCCAACACCATTACCAGAAATATTACCCTTCCTCTTCAGTATTACCAGATCCCCGAAGTTAGAATATCTGCATCCGGCGAGGATCCTGCATATGCGATCATGAGAAAAGCCATTGGCATGGCTCCTTATTACCTGAATAATGTAAGCTATTATAAAGCCCGGGTCTACCTTAAGGGTGACCTGGTTATCAACAGGATACCCAGGATAATGAAAAGATCACTGAAAATGGAAGCCTCAGGCGATAACGCGAGCATCACTGCCGGAGGGAAAACAGATAAAAATGAAAAGGTGATGAAGGAAGGGGATACCTATCTCATGGAATCGCTTAATGAAATAGAGTTTACAGCTCCTGACAAGTACTTCCAGAGGGTCCTGTCGTATAACAGCACTTTCCCTCAGCAGGGAAACGAGATATCTCCCATGAGCTTTATAGAGGCGAGCTTCTACCAGCCGGTAATTGCTGATATTGCCATTTCCCCACTTTCACCGGATGCTTTTTCACATTATAATTTCAGATACCAGGGAGCATCATTACAGGGTAATTATACCATAAACAAAATACAGGTTATACCAAAAAGAAAAAGTCAGCAGCTGTTCGAAGGGACCATTTACATCATTGAGAACCTGTGGTGCCTCTACAGTGTCGATCTTACCAATAATAACCTGGTGGGCAAAATAAGGATACAACAGCTTTACATACCTGTTCAGAATAATATATGGATGCCGGTAAGTCATAAGTTCGAAGTTAATATTTCCATCATAGGCTTCAAGGCTGACGTAGGATATACAAGTTCTGTAAAATATACTGAAGTAAAGCCTAACCTGGCACTGGCCAGGCCAAAGGAAATTAATGAAACTGGTATAATAAATCCTGAAGCCGCAACATCACCCGATACTGTAAAGGTCTCAAGGAATAAAGAGAAGATAGACAGGATCCTTCAAAAAGAAGACCTTACTAATCGCGATATGATAAAGCTGTCGAAGTTGATGGAAAAGGAATCAGAGGCCAGTATGCCTGACAGCAGTAAGAATGACCTGGAAATAAAAGACCATACCAGGCGGGTAATCGATAAGGATGCTACTAAAAAAGACAGTACATACTGGTCGCAGATACGTCCTGTTCCCCTCTCGGATATAGAGAAAAGGAGTATCAGGATAAGAGACAGCATACGGGCATCCAATCAACTACGGGAATCAAGGAGTGACACGATCCCTCTTACTCCATCTCAAAAGAAGAGAAGGGTATTCCGGGAATTAAAGAACATTGCATTTGGTCATACCTGGTCTGACACCACCGGTCTGAGGTTTCACTTCAACGGGCTTTTCGAACCGGGGAACCTTAGCTTTAATACTGTTGACGGTTTTGTTTACGGAATTACTTTCCGGTTGTCAAAAAACTGGAAGAACAACAGGTCGCTGATGATAAATCCTGCCGTAAGCTGGGCTTTCAGCAGGGAACAGCTGATGTGGAAGGTAAACTCATATTATAAATTCAACGGTATCAAACAGAGGCAGGTATACCTGAGAGCCGGCATGATCAGTACTGATATAAGCAGCACAGGAAGTATCAATCCTTTCCTTAACTCTGTCACCTCATTGTTCTTCAGGAGAAACTACCTCAAGCTGTACAGTTCTGATTTCATATCACTTGGATACAGGAGTGAGATAGTGAACGGGCTTAACATCGAAGTCAGGACAACAATTGAAAACAGGAAAGTACTCGGTAACAATACCGACTTTTCTATCCTGAAGCCTTCCGTGGACTACACTGATAATGTTCCCGCTAACAATTATCTTGTTACGGGATCATACCCGATGTACTCATTAAGAAACCAGGGACACGGGGACCTTCTTATAAGCCTTAATTACACACCGAGACAGAAATACAGGATATACGCAGGCAACAAAAGTCCTGCAGGTTCAGACTGGCCTACCTTCAGCCTTACATACAAACACGGGATAAACGATTACAGTGGGCTCGCAGACAGGATAGAACAATTTGACATGTTTATGCTCGAGGTCTCAAAGAGGAAGGACCTTGGAGCGATGAGTGAATTCAGGTGGAGGGTAAGGACCGGGGGATTCCTCGACAACAGATATGTACCTTTCTACGACTTTTACCATGTTAATTCACAGTCGTTGCCTGTTCTGATCAACAATTATGAAGATGCATTTATGATACCTGCGTATTATTCTATGAGCACTCCGGAGTTTTTCGGGGAAGCTCATGTAAAATATACCACTCCGTATCTCCTGCTGAAACTGCTGCCCGGTCTTAGCAATACACTTATGAGGGAAAATCTCATCCTGTCATATTTCGGAAGCCGTTACCATCTCAATTACACGGAAATAGGATACAGCATAAGCGAATTCCTTTTTGTCGGGGAGATAGGGATCTACGCTGGATTCGACGATGCCAGGTTCAGAAGTATTACCGGGAAGCTCGTTTTAAGGTTCAATTAATCCACCCATCGGGCGCATCAGCCAAACGGCGGTTCATTATTAATATCATTTTCATTATCAAACTCCCCTCCCAGCCTGGAGAGGTTATCATGATTCATCTTTGAACCGAGGGTAATGCTTTGTGCCGACCCGTTGTCAAAACCTTCCTCAAGGTCAAAATCATCAAGATCCACGAACTGTGCCTTCTCCTCACGGAACTTCAGCCGCACATCATCAACAGGACCATTACGGTTCTTGGCAAGGATGATCTCCGCTATTCCTTTTGTCGAGCTGCCATCGTCAAAGGTAGGGAGTCCGAATTTTTCCTGTCGGTGTATAAAGACCACCATATCGGCATCCTGTTCGATAGCGCCAGATTCACGTAGGTCAGAGAGCAATGGTCGTTTCGATCCACCACGCATCTCTACCGACCTGTTAAGCTGTGACAGAGCCAGGATGGGAACATTCAGCTCCTTTGCTATACTCTTCAGCGAACGGGATATGGTACTTACCTCCTGCTCCCTGCTCCCTGCATTCTCAGGTCCTGACATAAGTTGAAGATAATCTACAATAACAATATCGAGCTTCCTCTGAGCCATCAGCCTTCGACACTTGGCCCTAAGCTCAAATATGGAGATGGCTGGTGTGTCATCGATGTATATTGGTGCCAGTACAAGCTTTTTGATCCTTGCATCAAGCTGTTTCCACTCTTCCTCATTTAGCCTTCCGTTTTTAATCTTGCCACCGGGAATATCCGTTTCAGCCACAATAAGCCTGTTGACCAGCTGAATTGCCGACATCTCGCATGAGAATATAGCCACTCCTTTTCCATGTTCAACAGCTATGTTCCTTGCCATAGACAGGGCAAATGCTGTCTTTCCCATAGATGGCCTTGCTGCTATTATTATCAGCTCAGCCTTCTGCCACCCCGACGTCAGCCTGTCGAGCCTGGTGAAGCCAGAGGGTATTCCTACCAGTGCATCCTCGCGCTTTCCAGCTTCCTCTATCTCGTGAATAGCTTCCTTGATAACAGCATTAATAGGTGCCACCTCCCTTTTGATATTACCTTCTGCAATCTGGAAAAGTGCGTTCTCTGAATAATCGAGAAGTTCAGTAACATCATAGGTGTCATCGAATGAGCGTGCCTGTATCTCAGTGGATACCCTTATGAGCTCACGCTGGATATATTTCTGGGCGACAATACGTGCATGATAGTCAACATTGGCAGCTGATACCACCATGGAAGTCAGCTGTGTCAGATAAACCGGTCCCCCGACACTGTCAAGTTCATTATGAGCCCTGAGCTCTTCAGTAACAGTATAAAGATCGACCGGATATTCTCTTGCCGATAGTTCGTAGATAGCCTTGAATATTTTTTGATGTGCCTCCTTATAGAAACTCTCGGGCTTAAGTATATCGAGGACAGCGATAACTGCTTCTTTTTCAAGCATTATAGCCCCAAGAACGGCCTCTTCCATGTCAATTGCCTGTGGAGGTATCTTTCCAGAATCGGGAAAAGGATTTATGGTTGGCCGTGTAGTGTTTCTTTGCTTTGCCATCTGCTATATATTATTTAATATCAGAGACTTAATGTAATAATTGATGGTATATACTGTTGTGATCAAAGGTATAAATTACCATCTTTACGAACCTAAATGCCTGTATCTTTATTACAAACAAACTTGTGTTAAAAACTTGTTGAAAAGCTAAAAATGGGACTAATGATACGAAATTCAAAAGCTTATGGTATTTTTACATAAAAATCGGGAGTGATGATAACTTTTCCAACCTGCAAGATCAATATAGGGCTTAATATTACATCCAGGCGGTATGATGGTTATCACGACATAGAGACAATATTCTATCCTGTCAGGCTGTGTGATGCCCTGGAATTTATTGTGCCGGACCGGCAGGGAGGTAGCGATGAGCTTATTGTCACGGGCATTGAAATTGTGGATGAAACGATGGACAACCTGATTGTCAGGGCTGCAAGGAAATTACGCGAGATGTACGCGATACCTGTCCTGAAAATGCACCTTCATAAAGTTATCCCCCCGGGTGCAGGACTGGGAGGCGGATCATCTGATGCTGCTTATCTTGTAAGGGCTGCCAACAGGTATTTTGATCTTAACATACCGGTTGAGCAGGTGAAGGATATAGTGCTTGAACTTGGCAGTGACTGTCCCTTCTTTATTGAGAGCACACCTTCCTTTGCGACAGGCAGGGGGGAGATACTGACACCGGTAAACCAGGTAATAAAGGATCATTACCTGGTTTTACTGAATCCGGGTGTTGGTATCAGTACACGTGAAGCCTACCGGAGTTGTACTCCTTCCGTGCCTGATGTAAGGCTTCCTGAACTGATCAGCAATCCAATTTCCGACTGGAAAAACCTGATAATAAATGATTTTGAAGCATTTGCAGTAGACAGGCATCCCCTGATAGGACAGTTAAAAGATGAACTTTACAGGCAGGGTGCCCTGTTCAGCCTGATGTCAGGAAGCGGATCAAGCGTATTCGGCATATTCGGTCAAAAGCCGTGCCTGAATAACCTTTTGCAGCAATATACCATATGGGAAGGAATGATGTGATCCTTTATTCCAGTTCGAGCAAAACCGCACCCTTTGGTACCTTATCCCCGATTTTCACTTTAATTGATTTGATCCTTCCGTCCATAATACACTTAAGTCTGTTCTGCATCTTCATTGCATCGAGTATAAGGAGGTTCTCACCCTTTTTTACCTTCTGCCCCTCCTCTACAAAGATTTCCAGAACAGTGCCCGGTATAAAGCTCAGTACTATTTTAGGATCAGAAGGCTTATAAGGTTTCCTGTCTTTGAATTTATCACTGAGACGTGTGTGATAGAGGCTCGAATTAATATTGAGGTATCCCAGTTTATCGTCTTTTTCCATAATAATATCCATATAATCTTTAACATTATCCTGTCACAAAGGAGGCAGTCCATGTTTCTTCTCAGGCATAGGCACCACCTTGTTTTCAGACACCTCAATGGAATGCAGCAGGAGTTTCCTTGTCTCTTCCGGTTCAATAACAGCATCCACATAACCGCGGGATGCAGCAACATAAGGATTTGCAAACTTGGCCTTGTATTCTTCAACCTTTTGTTTTCTTACCGCATCGGGATCATCGGCTGTGGTTATCTCTTTTCTGAATATGATATTTGCAGCTCCCTCCGGACCCATTACAGCTATCTCAGCTGTCGGCCATGCAAATACGAAGTCGGCACGCAGATGACGCGAGCTCATAGCAATATATCCCCCGCCGTAAGCCTTGCGGAGAATAACCGTAAGCTTCGGTACTGTCGCTTCGCTGTAGGCATACAGGACTTTGGCCCCGTGTCTTATCACCCCGGCATGTTCCTGGTCGACACCGGGGAGGTAACCCGGAAGATCGACAAGCGTAATAATTGGAATATTAAAGGAATCGCAGTACCTTATAAACCTTGCGGCTTTATCGGATGAATCCACATCAAGGACACCTGCCATCTCGTAAGGCTGGTTGGCGACAAAACCTGTTGTGCGACCTCCCATCCTTCCAAAACCAATAACTATATTTTTTGCATAAAGCTCCATTATCTCTAAGAAATCAGAGTCATCAACAATGGCTTTTATTACATCCTTAACATCATACGGCAGGGTCGGATCTTCCGGTACTATTTTACTTATGTCGTATTCAGACTTAGGTTCAGCTGGCTCGAAGGCTTTTGCCTTACGCTTGTTATTCCAGGGAATAAACGTGATAAGTTTCTTGATCTGCTCAAAGCACTCATCCTCGCTCTGTGCATAAAAATGTGCATTCCCTGTAACCTCACTGTGCACCCTGGCGCCTCCGAGATCCTCCATTGAGATCTCTTCCCCCAGAACAGTCTTAATGACCTCAGGTCCGGTGATGAACATTTTCGAGATCTTATCAACCACGAAGACAAAGTCGGTAAGAGCGGGGGAATAGACCGCTCCCCCTGCACAAGGTCCAAGAATGACAGATATCTGCGGAATGACACCGCTTGAAAGGGTATTGCGGAAGAATATCTCGCCATAACCTGCCAGGGAATTCACTCCTTCCTGGATCCTTGCACCCCCTGAATCATTAATACCTATAAGTGGCATACGCATTTTAAGAGCATGATCCATGATCTTGGTTATCTTCCTCGAATGCATTAATCCGAGTGATCCTCCTGCCACCGTAAAATCCTGTGCAAAAATGGCAACAGGGGCACCGAATATGGTACCGGAACCTATTATCACACCATCGCTTGGAAGCGATTTTTTATCCATGTCAAAATCGCGGGCATCATGTTCCACAAAGAGGTCATATTCGTTGAATGAGTCTTTGTCGAGCAATGCCAGGATCCTTTCCCTTGCAGTCCTTTTGCCCATGGCTTTCTGTTTCTCAATGGCCTTTTCTCCTCCTCCCAGAAGAACTTTCTGACGTTTTTCCTTTAATTCAAGGATCTTTTTATTAGTCGGCATAGCATTTAAATATTTAATCGGGTCTTTTTGATTTTCTGATATCATGCAGGCAGTGGTGCACTATGTATGAGATGGGTAGTTCTTTAATGATTTTTCTATTTTGGCGCCAGTTTATACAATACAAGGGCAATCACGGAATAAATGATATTGGGAATCCACATGGCCAGCATGGGATTAAGGTTACCCTTGAGTGAGAACTGGGAGGCAAACTGAAGGAACAGGATATAGGAGAAACTGAGTACCAGTCCCAGCCCTATATTCATACCAAGTCCTCCCCGTATTTTACGAGATGAAAGTGACACCCCGATAAAGGTCAGTATAAATACTGCAAACGGGTTGGCATACCTCCTGTATTTTTCAATAAGGAACAACTTAAGCTCGTCAGATCCCTGGAGCCGGAGCTGATCAATATAGTTATCGAGTTGCCTGTATGTCATGGTACCCACAACACCCGGATCCCTGGAGAAATCTTCGGGTTTAAGGATCAGTGTCGTATCGATCTCTCGTCCCCTTGTTATTTCTTCCTCGTCTCCCTTTATATGCCGAATATAATAATTCAATGCAGTCCACTTATGCTTTGTTGTGTCATACTTCACGGATGATGCGGATAACAATGATTTCAACCTGCCACTGTCGTTGAACTGAGCTATCGAAAAGTTCTGACCCCTGAGACTCAGTGGATTAAAAGCTCCCATGTAAACATAGACATTTTTATCTATCTGCCTGTGAATATTTTCCTGTGCCATACGCCTGCTGGACGACCGGTAATACTTGTCCTCAAAATTCATCCTTATCAGGTTCGCTTTCGGAATGACAAAATTGGTAAGCATGAAGATGAAGATCGCGATTACCAGGGAGGCGAGAAAATAGGGCCACATCATTCTTTTAAAGCTCATACCACTGTTAAGGATAGCTATTATCTCCGTGTTAATTGCCATTTTGGATGTGAAGAAAATAACGGCTATAAAAACAAACAGCGGTGCAAAGAGCATTGCGAAATAAGGAATGAAGTTCATGTAATAGTCGAAGATAATGGCATGGATAGGCGCATTCTTCTCCATAAAATTGTCTATCTTTTCCGCAAAATCGAATACCACTGCAATCAGCAGTATAAGTAAAAGGCTGAAAAAGAAGGTGCCAAGGAACTTCTTAATTATATACCTGTCGATACGTTTTATTCTCAGCAGACTCAGAGTCTCTCTGAGAGTTTTTTTATCATTATGTCTTTCCATCTCTTAAAATCGCCTTCTTCAATCTTCTTCCTGGCTTCGCCTACTAATTTAAGATAAAAAGCCAGATTATGTATACTAGCTATCTGTGCTCCCAGGTTTTCTCCCGACATAACAAGGTGCCGCAGGTAAGCCCTGGAATACATTTTACTAACTTCTGAAGGACCATCCGGATCTATCGGGCCGAAGTTGTCTGTCCATTTCCTGTTTTTGATATTGATGGTGCCTTCGCTGGTAAAAAGCATACCGTTTCTCCCATTCCTTGTCGGCATTACACAATCAAACATATCAACACCTCTCTCAATGGATTCCAGAATGTTTGCGGGTGTACCCACCCCCATGAGATAACGGGGTTTATCCTCAGGCAGTATATCATTCACAATTTCTATGATCCTGTACATTTCCTCTGCAGGTTCACCAACCGAAAGTCCGCCGATAGCATTTCCTGCCAGTCCTGACGAAGCTACTTTCTCAGCCGAAAATTTCCTCAGGTCGTCATATGTACTTCCCTGTACTATCGGAAAAAGGAACTGCTCATAGCCATAAAGAGGTTCTGTGTTGCTAAAACGGGTGACGGTTCTGTCGAGCCATTGGTGAGTAAGGGCTACTGATTTACGGGCATAATCATAATCACAGGGCCATGGTGTACATTCGTCAAAAGCCATTATAATATCGGCTCCTATTGCTCTCTGTATGTCCACTGTGTTTTCTGGGCTAAAGACATGACTGGAACCGTCTATATGTGATTTAAAGATGGCCCCATCGGGAGTAAGTTTGCGTATATCCGACATGGAAAACACCTGGTATCCACCACTGTCTGTAAGTATCGGTCTGTCCCATGATATAAACCTGTGCAGACCTCCGGCTTCCTTAAGTATTTTTGTCCCGGGACGAAGATACAGGTGATAGGTATTGCCCAGGATGATCTTTGCATTGATATCAGTCAGCAGATCACGCTGAAGGATCCCCTTCACAGTTCCGGCCGTTCCAACAGGCATGAAAATTGGTGTCGGTATATCGCCGTGAGCAGTCTTTAATAAACCGGTCCGTGCCTTTGACCCATTATCCCTGCTCAGTATTTTAAACATAGACCTCTTTTCATTTTTGCAGCACAAAGGTAATTTTTCCATACGGCCTTATAAAATATTATGCATAGATTTTTGTTATCATTTATGGCACTGCTAAGTAAAAGGAGGTTATTGAAATATTTGTTGATGTTTTAGCATTACCATTTCAAATATCTTATTAATATTGCCCCATATATGAAAGTCATATGCCGGACTACAGTAGAATCATCTTCCTGACTGTTTTTTCAGTTTTTGCATTATCAGCAGCAATTCAGTTGTTCTATTACCTTTATTTTTACCTTGCTGTTTACCGCCGCAGGGAAGAGGTCATGGAACATTCAGCGTTACCTGTATCTGTTATTATTTGTGCAAGGAATGAAGAAGATAACCTCAGGAATTTCCTCCCGTCGGTTCTTGAACAGGACTATCCCGATTTTGAGGTCATAGTTGTCAACGATTGCTCTGAAGACAGATCCTACGATGTGCTCGGGGAATTCCTGAAAAAATATCCCAACCTCAGGGTATCCAATGTCAACAAGGATCCGAAATTCACTCATAATAAAAAGTTTGCGCAGTTTATCGGTATCAAGGCATCTGTAAATGAGATACTCCTGTTCACGGATGCCGACTGTCAGCCTGTTTCGGGTAAATGGATTGAGATGATGACATCGCATTTTAACAATGATACTACATTCGTTCTGGGTTATGGAGGTTACCGGCGTGAAAAGGGACTCCTAAACATGTATATTCGCTATGACTCAATGACAATTGCGATGCAATATCTGGGAATGGCTGTCAGGGGCGTCCCCTATATGGGAGTAGGCAGAAACCTGGCATACAGGCGTTCTGTATTTTTTGAGAATAAAGGATTTGGTAATTTTAACCATATAGTCTCAGGGGACGATGATCTTTTTGTTAATTCAAAAGCCACTGCACGAAATACTGTTGCCGAGTTCCGTAGGGATGCCCATACAAGATCGGTCCCTTCTAAAAGTCTGAAGGAATGGATAACCCAGAAAAAGAGACATCTTACGACAGCTCCCTATTATAAACTCAGGGATAAGTTGCTGCTTACCACAGAGGTCCTGTCGAGAGTACTCTTCTACTCCCTGTTTGTGATACTTCTGTCATTCAGGTTTATGTGGCCATATATGCTGATTGTTTTTGGAGTCAGGCTGATAACACAGACAGTAGTATTGTTGCTTACGCAACAGAAACTTGATGAGCGTGGATTAACCATATATGCATTATTTTTCGATATTATTTCGCCACTGATCAACAGTTTAGTATTTTTGAGCAGCAAAAAGACACGATCCGCTAAAAATGTATGGAAATAGGAAATGATTTATCTGAGAAGGCTAAAGATGATCTCATCCTGGTTGATAGAGCAAAGAAAGGTGATGAGAAAGCCTTTGCCAGCCTGATGAACCGTTACAGGGATTCAATTTATTACATGCTGTTAAAAATGGTAAATAATCCTTATGACGCCGATGATCTTACCATTGAGGCTTTTGGCAAGGCTTTCCGTAATCTCGATTCCTATACTCCCAAGTTTGCGTTCAGTACCTGGCTCTTCAAGATAGCCACTAATAACTGTGTGGATTTCATTCGTAAAAAGCAGCTCTCACCTACCCCCCTCGATTATGTTCAGGATATTACCGACGGTCCCACTGTTAATATTCAGTCCGACCTGCCCGATCCGGAGGAATCGCTTATCAATCACCAGAAAATAGCAACTCTCAAGGATATTGTCAGCCAGCTGAAACCAAGATACAAGTCACTTATTGAGCTGAGATACTACAAAGAATATTCGTATGAAGAGATCTCCAATGAGCTTAATCTCCCTATCGGGACTGTAAAGGCACAACTTTTCAGGGCAAAGACATTGCTGTACAATATAATTATCAAAACAGGGAACAGATAGTGTCAGAAATTATCCACGGCTATTTTCCTTTCATCTCAGACATCCAGAAAGAGAGATTTTCCAGTCTGAAAAATATTTACGACAGGTGGAACAGCATGATCAATGTGATATCCAGAAAGGACATGGATAATTTTTATATCCACCATGTGCTGCATTCACTTGCGATCGGGAAAATAGTAAGCTTCAAACCCGGAACAAGGATCCTTGATGTGGGTACAGGAGGAGGTTTCCCTGGCATACCCCTTTCAATCATGTTCCCTGACTCAGAATTCGTATTGCTTGATTCAATAGGGAAAAAGATAAAAGTGGCATCATCTGTAGCATTGGAACTTGGCCTGAATAACGTTACCACTATCCGCGAAAGAGTTGAGAATGAAAAAAACCTGTATGATTTTATAGTCAGCAGGGCTGTTACAGATTTTAGCTCTTTTGTAAGGCTGACATCCAAGAATATTTATAAAGGAGGCAATAACAACCTCAAGAACGGCATATTATACCTGCGGGGAGGGGATATGACAGGTGAACAGGTATTATTCGGCGACAGGATTAAAATGTGGAATATATCCGACTTTTTTACCGAACCGTTCTTTGAAACAAAAAAGATAGTTTACCTTAATGCTTGATTTTTTGAAAAAAAACAATTTAAGGGTTTTTATATCTCAAAAAAGTACTACATTTGCAGTCTCAATTCTGACACTTGGTAATTTAATATTTTTAAAAGATGAAAAGGACATTTCAACCTTCAAGAAGAAAGAGAGTTAACAAGCATGGGTTCAGGGAAAGGATGTCAACTCCCAACGGAAGAAGAGTTCTTGCTGCCAGAAGGGCTAAAGGAAGAAAAAAACTTTCTGTATCATCTGAACTCAGAGTAAAAGGTTAAATATTAGGCTTTGCTATAATCTCAAAAGGTGTCCTGAACGGGCACCTTTTTTTATGTACCACATGTCCGGGGAATATTAAATAATAACCGGTTAATACAAAAGCCTGAAATGATAACATCAAAGAACATTAACTAAAAACTCTTCTATTATTCTTAACTTTGACGCCTGATAATATACAGCCATGTACTATTTTGCAGAACAAATTTCAGACAGTGATTTAAGGAAAATTTCTGACAAAGTTGCTGATGGAGAGAGGATCACCCAGGAAGAAGGATTATTGCTCTTTACCAAGGCAGATCTCTCCCTCTTAGGAACACTTGCAGGCATTGTCAGGAGACGATATAATGACAACAAGGCGTATTACAACAACAACTTCCATATTGAGCCAACCAATAAGTGCATATACAACTGCAGGTTCTGCTCCTATCACAAACCCGCAGGTGATCCTGAAAGCTGGGAATACAGCCAGGATGAAATGCTGGATATTGTAAAGAAGTTTGACAACAGGAGAGTAACGGAAGTTCATATTGTTGGCGGTGTTCATCCTTCCTATGACCTTCATTACTGGGGTACCCTGATAGAGAAGATCAAAGCGCACAGGCCTTCCATCCATGTCAAGGCTTTCTCGGCTATTGAGTTGGATTATATGATAAGGAAGGCAGGTTATTCACTGGAAGATGGCCTGAAGGAACTTAAGAATTACGGGCTCGACTCAATACCAGGTGGCGGTGCGGAGATTTTTGATGAGGAATTGAGGAAGGTGATATGTGATGAAAAATCATCTTCGGAAATGTGGCTGAGAATACACGAAGCAGCACACAGGCTTGGTATCCTTTCAAATGCCACCATGCTCTACGGCCATATTGAAAAATATTCTCATCGCATCGACCATCTTGAAAGGCTGAGATCGCTACAGGACAGAACAAAAGGCTTTAATGCCTTTATCCCCCTGAAGTATAAGAAAAGCAACAACAGCATGGCATACCTTGGGGAGGTCAGCCTTATTGAAGATCTCAGGAACTATGCCGTTTCAAGAATCTATCTTGACAACTTTCCTCATATTAAAGCATACTGGCCTATGACTGGCAAGGAGAGCGCCCAGTTTTCACTCTCTTTCGGGACCGACGACATGGATGGCACTATAGACGACACCACCCGGATATATTCTATGGCAGGATCGGAGGAGGAAAATCCTTCAATGACAACTGACCAGTTACGCAAACTGATAAGTGATGCCGGGTATGTTCCTGTTGAGAGAGATTCATTCTACAATCCTGTAAACAAATAATTTTATCTTTACCTTTACGTTATTATTAATGTTCAATTTGATTTTATGAGTCTGAAAGAATTTTTCCTGAGCAAGGTATTTCTGAAAAATCTTGCTATTGCCGCATTGATCGTTGTTGGTGTTATCCTGGGTCTTCTCCTATGGATGAATCTATATACAAGGCACGGGCAGGCCAGGCCAGTTCCGTCCTTCATAGGTCTGACCCAGCAACAGGTTGCTGATCTTGCTGCGAAAAGCAAGCTCAGGTATGAAGTTATCGATTCAGTATACACCTCAGCGGTACCCAGGGGTTGTGTTGTTGAACAGAACCCTGAACCTGGATTCAAAGTCAAGAAATGGAGAAACATCATAATGACCATCAATGCCTACAACCCCGAGATGGTGAAGGTACCAAGCCTGGTTGATCTCCCTATACGCCAGGCTATTGCATCAATTGAGAGTTCCGGCTTCAAGATGGGTGAGACGAGATACAAACCCGACCTTTCCATAAATGTTGTCCTCGAGCAATCGTGCAACGGTAAACCGATACACGAAGGAGATTCACTTCAGAAAGGATCTGTCATTGATCTTGTTCTGGGCAAAGGACTGAGTAACCAGCGGGCTCCTGTGCCTGATCTTATCGGCCTCACTCTTAACCAGGCAAAAAATGAAATAGTGATATCCTCATTCAGCCTTGGTACTTACGTATACGACAGCAGCATAACAAACTCAGAGGACACTATTAAAGCCATGGTGTACAAACAGAATCCTGAATACAAAGAGGATGCAACACTCCAGATGGGATCGGCCATATACCTTTGGCTTACCGTCGACTCAACAAGGTTACCGGCGGATTCAACAATGACTAAGGACATGGTCATGCCAGTCCCGGACACTCTGACACTACCGTCTAACTAGTACATATGATCATAAAAAGACTGTTATATATAATAATCATAAGTATCTATTTTTCGCCCGCCAGAGGCCAGGAGGTGGTTACCGGGCTGCAGTCAAATCCCCTGATCTCACATGAACATTACAAGAACCTCCTCAGGAAGGATATTATGTTAGCGGACACTGTCAGCCTGCCTTTTTTTGATGACTTCTCAGGTCAGTCAGTACTGCCTGATGGCAGGTACTGGCTCGATGATTATGTTTACATAAATAATACCTATTCGAGACAACAGCCTACAAAAGGGGTAGCTACTTTCGATGCTCTCGACAATACCGGTCATTTGTATTCCGATGCATCCACCACCGGATTTGAGGCAGATCATTTGACATCAAAGCCTGTAAATCTGGATTATCCTTCATCTGATAATATCTGGCTCAGCTTTCTGTATGAACCGGGCGGTCTGTCTGATCCTCCGGAACCGATGGACTCCCTGACATTACAATTCTATGCCCCGGAGGAAGACAAATGGTATTCTGTATGGAGAATTGCCGGCAGCAGTGATACTGTATTCCGATCCGCCATCATACCTGTCAATGAGGAAAGGTTCCTGAAAAAAGGATTTCAGTTCCGGTTTACCAACTATGCAAGTATCAGTTCCAGCCTTATAGATCCTTCTATGATCGGTAACTGTGATATCTGGAATATTGATTATGTCAGGCTCGACAGGAACAGGAATGCAGCTGACACTGCTTTTGCTGATGTTGCCTTTACCCTTCCGCTCAGGTCTCTTCTGAAAACACACGAAGCGATGCCTTGGAACCAGTTCCAGCAGGTATATCTCCAGGAAATGGGATCATTCATCCCGGTGCACTACAGAAACAATGACATCATAACAAGGAATGTGACACGTAACTTCGAGATAAAGGATATGTACTCAGCCTCCCAGCCCTATTCCTTCACCGCAGGAGCAACAAATATCGATCCACTGACAAGTATTGAATATAATGCAAACCTGATTTATACCTATAGTAACAATAATCCCGATTCAGCTCTTTTCAGGGTAACTGCCTCACTTAAAACAGATGTTTTCGATCCGAAAGAGAATGACACCCTGGTCTATTACCAGGTATTCAGCAATTACTTTGCCTTTGATGACGGTAGCTCAGAAGGAGGTTATGGTATTAATGGCCAGGGTTCCAGAAATGCAATGGTAGCATACAGGTTCCAGTCGTACATTAATGATACACTGAGAGCCATCAGCATATGCTTTAACGACAGCTATATGGAGTCTAACAAGAGAGCCTTTGACCTAATGGTTTGGGATGACGACAACGGGTTACCCGGCAATGTCCTCTATTCGCAGGATAATATGCTTGTGCAGCAGGGTAATGCCATCAATGGTTATTATATCTATTCTCTTTCGGAACCTGTACTGGTTAGTGATGTTTTTTATGTTGGATGGAGACAGACTTCCGATACATTCCTGAATGCAGGATTTGATGTGAATACCCCAAATACAGGCAGACAATACTACTGGCTTAACGGAACATGGAACCAGTCGCAGGTCAGCGGTAGCATAATGATCAGGCCTGTAGTAGGCGATCCACTGGTTATTGCAGGTATCGAAGACACATATTATAAAGGACGTAATACAGTTAAAATATGGCCCAACCCTGCAGGGGATTATATACACCTGGATACCGGTGAACAGCTATTTACAGGCATAGCCAACATAAGAATCATCGACCTTTCCGGAAGACAGTTCCTTAATGTCCCCTACGCTGAACAGCTTGATATTTCTTCACTCAAAAAAGGATTATATATTGTGGTTATAGACCTGAATGGCAAACCTGTGAGTTATAACAGGATCATCAAGATAAAATAGAGGTAAATAATGGCAGAGGAGGAATCAGGTGAACAACAGGAACTATTTGAACATTACAGGTTCATTGTCGATCCCGGTCAATCACTGCTCAGGATAGACAGATACCTGTCCGACAGAATGGAAAACATTTCAAGGACCCGGATACAGAATGCTGCTGGTGCAGGTAACATCCTGGTTAATAATAATCCTGTAAAGCCCAATTACAAAGTTAAACCCGGGGATACCATACAGATAGTCCTTCCTAATCCGCCAAGGGAGATAGAGCTCATCCCGGAGAACATACCCATAAATATAGTATATGAGGATGATGATGTTCTTGTGGTTAACAAGGAAGCCGGCATGGTGGTACATCCCGCGTACGGTAACTATACCGGGACTCTTGTCAACGCACTTATGTGGCATTTCAGGGATCTTCCCCTTTTCAGCTCAGGAGATCAGAGACCGGGACTTGTTCACCGTATCGACAAGAACACTTCAGGCATACTTGTTATAGCAAAGAATGAGCTGGCCCTTAACAGGCTGTCGAGACAGTTCTATGAACGTACAACCGACAGAAGATACCTTGCCCTTGTATGGGGCATTCCCGATCCACATGAAGGTACAATAACCGGACATGTCGGAAGGAACCTGAAAGACAGAAAGATAATGCAGGTGTTCCCTGAAGGCAATGAGGGAAAGCCTGCTGTAACTCACTACAAGGTGCTGGAAGATCTAAGTTACGTCTCTCTTGTGGAATGTAAGCTTGAGACTGGCAGGACCCACCAGATCAGGGTCCATTTCAGCTATATCAGGCACCCACTGTTCAATGATAATGAATATGGTGGAGACAGGATACTTTGGGGCACAACATTCACCAGGTACCAGCAATTTGTCAGGAATTGTTTCAACATACTTCCACGACAGGCATTACATGCAAAATCACTGGCCTTCGACCACCCCGTAACGGGAAAAAGAATGTCGTTTGATTCTGACCTGCCGGATGATATGCAACAGGTCCTTGACAAATGGAGAAGATATATTGCAGGAAGAGACTCTGATACCTGAAATGATCTTACCAGCTTCCCCCGGCA
This sequence comes from uncultured Rikenellaceae bacterium, assembly GCA_964472085.1. Classification (GTDB taxonomy): domain Bacteria; phylum Bacteroidota; class Bacteroidia; order Bacteroidales; family VadinHA17; genus LD21. The sequence goes on from CAYYIW010000033.1 coordinate 26,797, forward strand.
CCGCCACCACCAAAGCTGCCTCCCCCGAAACCACCGAAGCCTCCGCCTCCTCCACCGGAAAACCCTCCCCAGCTGCCACCCTGACCTCTGCCAGATCCCATCATTCCCATCAGCAACCAGAAAGGAAGTCCGCCGGTACTGATATGCCTGTTCTTAGAACCTCCCGAGCCACGTGATATAAGGAAGATAACTATAACGATAATGATTGCCAGGATAAGACCTGAGGAGTCTTTCTTGTGACTGTTCACCATCTTTCCGAAATCAGAGGCAGAAAATTCACCGCGAGCAAGAGACATAATTGTACTGGTAGCATCATTCAGCCCCTTGTAATAATTTCCATTCCGGAAAGCCGGCAGAATCTGGTAATCGACAATCTCAGCACAGGTGATATCAGGGATCACTGCTTCCAGTCCATAACCTGTGGCTATCTGAACTTCACCTTTTGACGAGGCTGTCTTGGGTTTAACCAGGATAAGGACCCCATTATTGCTGCCCTTCTGACCTATACCCCACTTTTCTGCCAGGCGCTGAGCATAATCTGCCTTGTCATAACCATTTAAAGAAGGAACTGTCACAATAGCAATCTGTGTGGAAGTAGAATCATTGAAGGCATCGAGCTTACGCTCCAGCATATTTACCTCGGATGTCTTCAGCATACCTGCAAAATCATTTACCAGCCTTGGGGGTACAGGTCTGTCAGGTATATCCTGTGAATATAACCGCCCCGATGATAAAACCAGCATTGCCAGTAGCAGGGTTAAAAAGGACATATATCTTTTCATCATAATCTTCTCTATCCTTTGGGTTTGTCAAATGAGATATCATCCGGCAGCTCATTTATATCATCTTCCCTGTGGGGAAAATGTTCCTTAAGCTGCCTTCCTGCTGTTAAAATACCCCTTGTAAGACCTTCTGTGAATTTACCATCCCTGAAAGAGTCTGTCATACTATTCCGGATACTTTCCCAGAAGCCATCCGGTACTTTAGCATGAATGCCGGCATCTCCGATAACAGCAAACTTCCTGTTGTCAACTGCCAGATAGAATAGTATACCGTTTCTCTCTGCAGTTTTCTGCATTCCCAGCTTATTGAATATCCAGGCGGCCCTGTCGAGTACATCACCGGTGAAAGATGTCTCAATATGAACCCTTATCTCACCGGATGTCTGCTCTTCAGCCTCTTTCACAGCAGCCAGGATCTGGGCCTGCTGCTCCCTGGTAAAGAATGATGATGCTTTCATAACCAGAGTAATTTAATTTAAAACTTGACCTCGGGTGCTTTTTCAGCGCCTTCCTGAGCCTTGAAATACGGTTTGTCTTCAAAACCATACCTCTTTGCTATAAAACTCTGAGGGAACCTCTTAATATACGCATTATAAGATTGTGCCTCCTCATTGAACTTCCTTCTCTCCACAGATATCCTGTTCTCCGTTCCCTCAAGCTCCACCTGAAGGTCACGGAAATTCTGTGTTGCTTTAAGTTCGGGGTAGCGTTCCACAACGACCATGAGTCTTGACAGGGCAGAAGACAGCTGACCCTGTGCCTGTTGAAACTGTTCCAGGCTGGCATCTGTCATTTTTGAAGGTTCAATGTTGACAGAAGTAGCTTTTGAACGGGCTTCTATTACCTGTGTCAGGGTAGTCTGCTCAAAATTGGCTGCGCCCTTAACGGTATTTACAAAATTGGGAATAAGATCTGACCTGCGCTGGTAGGCAGTTTCCACATTGCCCCACTGACTGGTAACAGCTTCCTGCTGTTTCACCATATTGTTGTAGGTCCTGGTTCCCCACATTACAACAGCAAGTACTATGAGTGCAAAGAATGTAGCTACAATAATCCATATTAAACAACCCCTTTTCATTGTATTATTTTTTAATTTACAACAAAAGTAATACATATAGAGGTTATTCCCCACCCAATCATTATATTAATTTTCAGCCAGACCTGTTTCAGAAGCCTGTAATAAGAGACATGATGCGGGAATTATTCATATCATGGCAGGTATAATACTGTAATTTTTATGTTAGTAGTTTTATTCTTTGCATTTCTAAAATAGCTACTTTTGAATTCATAAACCTGAAGTAGGATGAAAACCATAGCCATAGTAGCAGGAGGCGATTCCTCGGAATATGAAATATCGGTCAAAAGTGCGGTAGCTGTCAGTAATGCCCTCTCTTCAAGATATATTGTATATATAGTTATGATACGGGGCACCAACTGGTACTGGGAGGACAGCAAAGGTCGATTTTTCAATATTGATAAAAATGACTTCAGCCTGGTCACCGATGAATACAGGATCAAGTTTGACGGTGTCTTCATTGCCATCCATGGCACCCCCGGGGAGAACGGACTTTTGCAGGGTTATTTCGACATACTGGGCATTCCCTATTCCAGTTGTGGTGCTTTTTGTTCCGCACTTACCTTCAATAAACAGGCCTGCAAAATGTATTTAAAAGAATACAAAATACCAATGGCAAATGCCATACTGATTAGAAAGGGAGACAATTTCGATCCTGTGGCAATCACAAATCAGACAGGACTGCCCTGTTTTGTCAAGCCCAACACAAGCGGCTCGAGCTTCGGTGTGAGCAAGGTTAGTAAAAAAGAAGATCTGTTATCGGCGATAGAAAAGGCTTTCAAGGAGAGTGACGAGGTTCTGGTAGAAACTTACCTGGGAGGCAGGGAGGTTGCCTGTGGTGTGGTTAAAACGAAGAACGACAGTTATGTCCTGCCTGTTACAGAAATAATCAGCAAGAATGAATTTTTTGATTTCGAAGCCAAATATACAGAGGGTGTATCTGATGAGATAACACCTGCCGGGATGCCATCGGAGATAACATATGAAGTACAGAGGCTCAGTTCACTTATTTATGACCTGCTGGGGTGCAGGGGTATTATCAGGGCAGATTTCATTGTTGTTGATAATAGTCCGTATTTCCTCGAGATCAACACAGTGCCTGGGTTGACCCGAGAGAGCATCTTCCCCAAAATGGTAGCCGCTGCAGGAATTAACCCGGAGGAACTTTATTCCATGGTTGTTGAGGATCTGTTTACCGAATGATCATTCAGATTTTTTCGCCAGTTCAAGGGCACCTGTAGTGGTATAATACTTTGTTATCATACCCTGCACTTCCCAGTCAGGCAGGCTTCCTTTACTCAGGTAATCAAGGTATTTTGCCATCACCTGTCCGAAATGTTCTTCATGACCTACCCTGTATTTCTGAGGGACATTTATCCTGTATGTATTAAATCCTGCCGGATCAACAGAGAGACTGTCATATGGCAATGAGCCCAGAGTCCTGTCCAGTATTGCTTTAAAGTCGCTGATTTTTTTACCTCCGGTATACTTAACATAGAGGGTAGGCACATATTTCTCCTCTGCGCCCTGTCGTATCAAAAGGTCACAATTTGTTCCGTGCATTACTGAGTAATGGGTATCGCCACCACCCGGCGGAGCCTTGAACTTCCATTCAACGGATATTTTGGCATATACTCCTTTTATCCGGTATTCCATTTCGCCATTGGCAAAAACATTCAGCTTACCTCCACTTATATCTTTATCGAGGTATTCAGGGAAGCTGCCGGCACCTGTCACCTCATGGAATTCTTCCGGCGAGATAACTGTGGGCCAGTGCCTGGCCTCAATCATCTCAATGTCTGACGGATGAAGGATCTGGCCGGGGAAACACTCCCACTGAACAAGATCAACCAGGTGAGTTGTAACATCAACAATTCCTTCACCTTGCTGATCTACATCAAAATACCATTCGGGACGGAGAAGGGGAATACCCGAGACGGACTTTGAAAAATGATGGACACTCTCTTTGGTCACCGCAGGGTTCTCAAAGCTCCCGGTCTTCAGGGTACCGAAGAGATCAGGTTGCCGCGACAGCATTTTTTGAAGTATTGTGGTAATCTCATACCTTTCCGTCATGATATCATACAACAAAACACCTTTTTGTTTTGCCGTGGCAAACGCTTTTTCGAGCAGGGGAAAATCCTCAGGGGTAATGATCATGGGTTTATCCGAAAGGACATTCAATCCTGCATCTACAGAATTTTTAATATATTCTGCCTTTTTCCTGTTATTTCCTGCCAGGACAACAACATTTCCGGCTTTTTCAGAGAGCATTTTCTCCAGGAAATCGTCATCCTTATATACTATCTCGTTCCATGAAGTAGGATCTTCAGCCCTGGTATTATAGGCTTCTATCCTCTCAAGATGCTGAATGAGATCCGGACCATCGGGAGCATAGACATGCACATCGGGAGAGACCTGGGGATACATCTTTTTCTGTACCAGTGCAGCATGAAAATGCCCGGGGTCCAAAGTAATCAATTTTACCGGGTAGTCCTTTTCCACCTGGGTATCCTCTTTAAATGACTGTTTTGTGGAACTAGCATTCCTGCATGAAGTTACCACAATGGCAAACGTAACTATAATAAAAAGAAGTTTCTTCATAATTCCTGTTTTTATGTACATTCATAGATAGCCGGACTGCCCAGGGGCAGCTTAATATTAATTCCTGTAAGCTTCAACAGGATCGCAGGTACAAACAAGATTACGATCACCATATCCGTCATCCACCCTTGCCACAGCAGGCCAAAGCTTATTCTCAATCACCCATTTTACAGGGAATGCAGCTTTCTCCCTGTCGTAGGGATGGTTCCACTTGTTAGCTGTTACCATGGCGGCGGTATGAGGTGATTTTTTCAGGACATTATCCTCCCTGTCGGCTTTCCCTTCCTTTATCTCCTGTATCTCTTCCCAAATTGATCTCATGGCTTCTATGAACCTGTCCAGTTCATGCAGTGATTCAGATTCAGTAGGTTCCACCATTAGTGTACCGTGCACAGGAAATGAAAGAGTAGGTGCATGAAAACCATAGTCCATAAGTCGTTTGGCAATATCAGATTCGGTTATCCCGGCTTCGTGCTTGAAATTACGACATTCAAGGATCATTTCATGTGCCACCAATCCCTCTGTTCCGGAATAAAGTGTCCCGAATATATTTTTAAGCGCAGCTGCAAGGTAATTGGCATTCAGTATCGCATATTGTGTTGCCCGGGTCAGGCCGGGAGATCCCATCATCATAATATAGGCATGCGAAATAGTGAGTACATGACCACTGCCATAGGGTGCTCCTGCCACAGCTGTTGTTGCATGACTGCCTCCGGTCTTAACCATTGGATGAGAGGGCAAAAATTCAGCCAGTTTGTCATTGGCCAGTATAGGGCCCATTCCCGGTCCGCCTCCGCCATGAGGAATAGCAAATGTTTTATGAAGATTCAGGTGGCAGATATCAGCTCCGATATGACCCGGACTTGTCAGACCAACCTGTGCATTCATGTTGGCACCGTCCATATAAACAAGGCCTCCGTTTTCATGGACAATATCTGTCATCTCTTTAATGGCAGCTTCGAATACACCATGGGTTGATGGATAGGTTACCATTATACAGGCCAGTTTGTCTTTATTCTCTGTGGCTTTCTTCCTGAGATCGTCAAGACTTATGTTACCCTTATCATCACAATCCACAACAACGATCTTCATCCCTGCCATTGCTGCACTTGCCGGATTTGTACCGTGAGATGATGCCGGGATAAGTGTAACATCCCTGTGTCCTTCCCCTCTTGTAATATGATACTTTCTTATCACAAGCAGACCTGTATATTCTCCTGCAGCACCGGAATTAGGCTGAAAGGATATTGAAGACAAACCAGTTATTTCCTTAAGCGCCTCACCAAGCTCATTCATCACCTGGAAATACCCTTCTGCCTGGTCGCCCGGCACAAATGGATGTATATTTGCAAACTCCGGCCAACTCATTGCGAATAATGAACTTGCCGGATTAAGCTTCATGGTGCAGGAACCAAGGGATATCATACTGTGGGTAAGAGAGAAGTCCTTCCTTTCAAGCATCTTGATATATCTCATCATCTCAGTTTCACTATGATACCTGTTGAAGGTGCTGCCTTTAAGAAACTCCGATTTCCTGAGCATCTTATCCGGAATGCATTTGCAGTCACAAAAGTTTGTGATTTTTTGAAATGTTAAACCTGCAGCTTTGGCGAATATGCCTGTAATGGCATTTATCTCCCTGAAGGTAATTACTTCGTCAGTACTCAGTAATACAGAATTTTCGTCGGGATAGTAAAAGTTGATCCCAACTTCGAGAGCCAGTTCCCTTATCCTGTCAACAGTGATATTCCCCCTCAGGCTTATTTTCAGTGTATCGAAAAACATCGAATTCGTCAGCCTGTATCCCATATCTTTCAAAGAATTGGCAATCGTGCATGCAGATTTATAGATATGGGTAGCAATGCTTTTTAAACCATCCGGACCATGATACTGGGCAAACATTCCCGACATGGAAGCCAGTAGCGCCTGTGCAGTACAGATATTGGAGGTAGCACGTTCACGTTTAATATGCTGCTCACGTGTCTGAAGGGCCATCCTGAGAGCATTGTTGCCAAGGATATCTACTGACACTCCAATAATACGTCCCGGCACATTCCTTTTCAGTTCCTCACGTGTGGCAAAATAACCGGCATGTGGTCCTCCGAATCCCATAGGAAGTCCCATCCTCTGGCTTGATCCGACTACTATATCGGCACCCCATTCACCCGGGGGTACGACCAGGGCCAGGCTGATAAGATCCGCTGCAACGCCTACCAGTAAGCCGGCCTTATGAGCCATTGAGGTAAAGGAGCTGTAATCTTTTAGCTGACCTGAAGCTGCCGGGTATTGTATCATAGCCCCGAAATATGACTCATCGAAGGATGCTTCAGTATACCGTCCGCGAACCAGCTCGATTCCCAGTGGCTCTGACCTTGTCTGTATAACTTCAAGTGTCTGCTGAAACATATCATTGTCGAGGAAGAATTTCCTTGCACCAGCCTTAACGGCCTCCCTCGACCGGGCATTAAACATCATTATCATAGCTTCAGCTGCTGCCGTAGATTCATCAAGCAGTGATGCATTTGCTATCTCCATTCCTGTAAGCTCGATTATCACCGTCTGGAAGTTCAGTAAAGCCTCAAGTCTTCCCTGCGATATCTCAGCCTGATAAGGAGTATATGAGGTATACCATACGGGGTTCTCCAGCACATTACGGGTAATAACTGATAACGGCGCAACCCCGTAATAACCCTGGCCTATAAATGAACGGTATAATTTGTTTTTTTTACCTGCTGCCCTGATATGATTGAGGTACTCGTATTCGCTCATGGCTTCAGGAAGCTGAAGCTCTGTTTCAAGCATTATTGATTGTGGAATTGTCTTTTCGATAAGCTGATCCATAGACTTTACACCTATTGTTTCGAGCATATGTGGCAAATCACTCTCACGCGGGCCGATATGACGGTTGACAAATTTATCTGAAGGCATATTATATACTTGTTTTATAAGTCCTTATATGGTTTTGGTTTTTCCGGAAACGATTCTTTATCTATAATGTAAAATTAGCAGTAATTATTAAGAAAGGAATGGATTTGATTTGATTTCCCTGTCAATAGTAGTAGAATCTCCATGTCCGGGATAAACCACTGTATCACAGGGCAAGACAAGCAGCCTGGTTCGTATGCTTATAATAAGCGTGTCATAATCACCGCCTGTAAGGTCAGTTCTTCCTATACTCCCTGAAAAAAGTGCATCACCTGTAAAAACACATTTATCTTTTTCTGAATAAAAAGCAATACTCCCGGGAGAATGTCCTGGTACTTTCAGGGCAACAAGTACTGTCGATCCGAATGATATGTTGCTACCATCTTCAATAAAGCCTCCGGGTTCCGGTGGTTCATCCATCTCGAGACCAAAAAGTCCAGCATGCGCAACAGCACTTATCCTGTTGATCTCATCCTCCTTTCCTGACAGAGTCCTGAGATTATATCTGTCCAGCATGAACCTGTTACCGAAAATATGATCGAGATGACAATGGGTATTAAGTAAAAGAACTGGATTAAGATGCCTGTCTTTCAGGAATTTTTCAAGTTTTGAAGATTCACGGCTACCATAACATCCGCAGTCGATCACTGCACAATCGCCCGATTCATCAGCCAGTATATAGGTATTCACTTCTATAGGTGAAAATACCATTCTGTATATTTCCATAACATCAGATTATTTATGGTTTACAGTTCCGGTCAGCATAGGCACAAACACAAATTTGCCATGTTCTGTATATTCAAATTCATCGTTTTCCAATTTCTCAACAACAGTCATGACCTGCGAATCGTTATCACCCACAGGAATGACCATGCGCCCCCCGGGTTTCAACTGGTCGAGTAACTTACGTGGTATATCCCTGGCTGCGGCAGTTACGATAATACCATCGAACGGGCCGTACTGGGTTTTGCCTTCGTAACCATCACCGTAAAAAAAGTGAACGGAATAACCGAGCGACGAAAGGGTGCTTTGTGCCTTGAGAAAAAGTTCCCTGAACCTTTCTATGGTATACACTCTTGCTCCCATTTCTGCCAGCACTGCAGCCTGATAACCAGATCCTGTTCCGACCTCAAGGATCTTATCCCTTCTTTTAATGTGAAGAAGAGACGATTGTACGGCCACTGTATAGGGCTGGGAAATAGTCTGACCGGAAGATATCGGGAACGCCTTATCAACATAGGCATGAGAAAGGAATGCCGGATCCATAAAAAGATGTCTCGGGACAGTGTCAATTGCTCTCAGAACTTCTTCATCATCAATCCCTTTCTTTCTAAGTTCAGCCACGAGTCGCTTGCGTTTGCCTTTGGCTTCAAAAGATTCTGTCATTGAAATTTGTGAGAGAATATTAAATGCCACAAAAGTATAAAAATTTGAGACAGAAATACCGGTAAATCATACTCATTTCTTTTGTATATTTAGGCGATGAACTCAAAAGACAGACTGCTGAATATCCTGAAGATAGTAATAGACTATATTGTAGCTTTCATCTTTTCAGTCCTTCTGCTTCCCCTGGCACTGATCCTGGGCCTTGCGATTAAACTTTCGGGTGATGGTCCTGTTATATTCTCCCAGCAAAGAGTTGGAAAATCCGGGAAAAAATTTACACTTTACAAGTTCAGGTCCATGCATTACCAAAACGGGGAAGGATTGTCCCTGCTTACCGGCAGCAATGACAGCCGTATTACATCTGTCGGACGATTTATGAGGAAACATAAGTTCGACGAAATACCGAATTTTATAAATGTACTTAAGGGAGAAATGTCATTGATAGGTCCTCGTCCCGAACAGGAACATTTTGTTGAGCAAATCGTAAGTAAAGCTCCCCGATACCGGAAACTGCAGGAAGTGAAACCCGGGATAACCTCGTGGGGACAGGTCAAATATGGCTATGCGTCCGATGTCAGCCAAATGATCAAGCGACTCGAATATGACCTGTATTATCTTGACAACAGGTCTTTATGGTTTGATCTAAGGATAGTATTCCATACCCTTGTGATAATCCTAAGAGGCAAGGGAATATAATCCTGTCATGAAAGGCTTAGTATCCTGATTGGTCTATAAACAGGACCTGCCGGAAGTAATACACTTTCATACAGGATAATTTCAGATACATTCATAGTTCGGAAGATAATGTTATGGTAGTTATCCAGGAAAGATGAAAATATTTCTTTGTTAGCGGTTGCATTGCGTTTTACCCTGCCGATTGTTATATGGGGCGAGAATGATCTTTTTTCAACAGGGCAACCTTCTGCCTCCAACCCGGTGGTAATAAGCTTATTCAGTCTTTTTAGGTTTTCCGACCTGTCAATGCCAATCCACAGGATACGAGGGTCGTTAATATCCCTGAAAATTCCTGTTGACCTGAGGGTCACCTCAAAACAGTCTGTGGCAGAACATACCTTCTCCATCATGCTGATTATGCCGGGAATTTTTTCATTGCCTGTATCTCCCAGGAAACAAAGTGTTATATGTATATTATCCTTATCTGTCCACCTGACAACATTACCAGGGAATGAAGACTTAAATGCATCTATTGCTTTTGCAAGGATATCACCCGGGTCAACTTTAATGGCTATAAATATCCTTTTTGTCCCACCGTCCGTCTTTCCGTCATTACTATAATTTCCCTGCATCAATTTCATTTATGATAATTTCAATTAGAGCATCATCGCCGTAAGGATCATATTCGTCCTTCAGGTTAGTTCCGAAAATACGCGCTATACCCTGCCAGAACAGGGCTGATATCTTTCCCCGGTAGTCCCTTATGAGTTCATAGGAAGTATTCTGTGTCTCCCTGTCTATCAGTTTGATAAGAAGCCGACCCTGGGTTATGGTCATCTGTCGCATGTCTCCCTCATATTTCCCGAACACATCCTTTTCAACATTTTTCAGGTATGCGCGTCTTTCTTTTTCACCGTGAATTTTTTCCAGTTCAGCGTTAATTCCCGCAAGCCTCTCTCTGACTAAAAGGGCGTAAGGATAAACTTTCTTTATATTATAAACAAGCCTTGCATACCTGCGGTATTCACTTGTACGTGCTTTACGTGGCTGAGCTACTATTGTCACCTCTTTTATTGCTATTTCAGGAAGTATGACACCGTTTCTTTCCACCTTCTGCAAAAGATACTCCCTTCCGGGCAGACTGTCTGTTCTGGCCTTTATTGTATCCTTCTGAGCGGATGCAACGGAAGCAGTAAAAATCAGGGATAATATGGCAAAAAGATATTTCATTTATTTCTTTGCAAAGGTATCAAATAATGGACCATTTATGTTTTCATACCCATTCAATAAATATCACTTTTCCTTAGTACGTAAGAATCCCTTTTTGTATTACACCCATTAAAAGGTAATTTTGTAAAAATATTTGTTATGGCCCCTCATATTGAAGATCTGGAAGACGAAACCCGGTACAGGAAAATTCTTACACTGTCCTACGCTGATCTGGTGCCTTTCATTTTTGAATACCTGCGAAAAAAAACAGCTCTTATTATCTTTTTCTGGGCAACCTGCCTGTTTTTCCTTTTTTTTGCCCTGAGAATAAGGTTCAATGTAGCAGGATATTATTCTTTAGCCAGGATAATGACTCACTCATTGCTGGGCCTGATAATATTACCTGTCCTGTGCATTCCATTCCATGAATTATTGCACATAATACCGTATTTTTTTTCAGGAGCCAGGAAAATACGTATCGGGATGGATTTGAAACAGTACCTCTTCTATGTCACAGCCCACAGGCATGTTGCAACACCATTTGTTTTTAAGGTGGTAGCTCTTATACCCTTTGTTGTTATCAGTATCGTCGGCGGGTATCTTGTCTTTACCCTTCCCGGGCTATGGAAATGGAGCATTTCGCTTTTCCTGTTCGCGCATACTACTATGTGTGCGGGTGACTTTGCTCTTCTTAATTTCTATTTCAGCAGGAGGAACAGGAAGATTTTTACATGGGATGATGCAGATATGCAAGAAGCCTACTTTTATGAAAAGCTGTAAGATCGTTTTAATAAGCAATACGCACACCGTCTCCTGTAAATCAACGACATACATTAACAACTAAATAAATACGGGCCCATATCGTTGATTTACAGAAGCATTACCGGTGATGCCAGATTCAGAACTTCTCACTGGCCAGTGCTATAATGTTATCTTCCTTTACCACAGGTCTTATCCTGAATGAGTATTCATATCTTGAATCAGTAAGACAGTACTGAGGATGAACACGGGCTCCCCACGAATTATCGCCTCCTACACCCATCTGGGCAAGATCGACATTCAGGTTGACCAGGTCCCGTGGTTTAACATCTATGGTATGTGTATTTGCTGTTTTTGCATCCTTCCTGTAATCCGATATCTTACCTGGAGATTCAAAGTCATCATGTATATTATTCAGGGCGGCAAAGCAAAAGACCGGATCGCCGCATACCAGCAACCCTGCGCCATTATCGTTGGTAAGTGTAAGCCATCTTGTGTCGGTCTTATATCCATTTTCCTGCGGCCTGATATATGGCACATACTGATCGGCAACTGTGCTCTCATACAGGCCCACCTCCGCTGACGTCTTTCTGTCCTGGTAATTTTCATGAGGACCTCTTCCGTACCATTTAAGATTGGTAAACTCAACAGGGAGCTGCATCTGCATACCCATTCTGGGTATCTCAGGGATCGCTGAAGATATCTTGTTGAACTGATTCTTTATAATAATATCCGCTGATCCGAAAATAGTATATGTTGATGCGTAACCTGCAATCTTCTTCCCATCCTGGTCAGGAATATCATAATTAAAAGTTACAACCACCTTATCCATGGATGGCTGGCTCACATTTGCCTTTGTCACCACTGTCCTCTCCCCTGCTTTTTTCCATACCCCCAGCAGTTTATCCATGTTATACCCATAATCATTATCTGTTGGCGGCCGCCAGAAATCAGGTTCAGGCCCTTTCTTCAGCAATTCTATCCCTTTATAATTGAATGATTCCATCCGCCCGTTTACAAGGTCAAAAACAACCTTCATATTTTCACCACTGACTTCCAGCTTGTTACCATTAGTATTTGTCTGAAGAACAGCCAGTCCGCTCTCTTTGGCAAATACAGTTTGTCCTTTTTCCGGGAGCTCAAACTGTGCTGTTGCATAGATATGATCTTCAGGCACATCGTTCCATGCATCGCTTCTCGACACCCTTATATTCAGGAAATATTCAGCGCCGGGAGCAGGATTGATCTTATCAACAGGGATTTTTATATCCTTCGAGGCATGAGGCTTTATATCCAATCCCGGAAGCTTTCCCGACTGTATGACTTTTCCGTTGGAGACAACCTCCCACTCGAAATGAAACTCATCAAGATTTGTAAAATCATACTTATTCTTTATCCTGATTATCCCTTTTCCCAGATCGACAGGTCCAAATCCGACATACTGGTATACCTTGTTCACCTCTGCCAGTCCTGGGTGACCTGTTCTGTCAGGCCAAACAAGCCCGTTAATACAGAAGTTACCGTCGCTTGGTATTCCCATATCCCCGAAATCACCACCATAGGCCCAGTATTTTTCGCCGCTATTACTGGTCTTGAGCAATCCCTGGTCGACCCAGTCCCATATAAAACCACCCTGAAGCTTCGGGTACTTCTCGATGACATCCCAGTAATCCTGCAGGTTTCCGGTTGAGTTACCCATGGCATGCGCATATTCAACCATTATCATAGGACGGTCATTTTTAGGGTTTTTTGCATATGCTTCAAGCGCTTCTATCGGAGCATACATGTCGCACCAGATATCTGTGTGTCTTTCAGGGGCATTTGTACTTTTTTCAGCTCTCTCATATTGAACAGGACGGGTCACATCCCTTTGTTTCATCCATTTGTATCCATTAAGGAAGTTATGGCCGTCACCTGCTTCATTACCCATAGACCAGATGATGACTGAAGGATGGTTCTTATCCCTTTCAAGCATACGCTGCATCCTGTCAAGATGTGCCGCAGCCCATTCGGGTTTATCGGCCAGCGTTACATCCTTGTCATACCCCATGCCATGAGACTCAATATCGGCTTCATCGACAAGATAGATCCCGTATTTGTCGCACATTTCATACCAGAACTCCTGCTGGGGATAATGTGATGTTCTTACTGCATTGATATTATGACTCTTCATCATCCTGATATCTTTCATCACCGTAGCCTTGTCAATGACATGACCGGTCACATCATTATGTTCATGAAGATTGACTCCTTTTATATAAATCGGGACTCCGTTAACCAGAAGCTGTGAATTTACTATCTCCACCTTTCTGAAGCCTGTTTTGGAACTTACACTTTCAAGTGTATTGCCATCTTTATCTGTCAGAGTGAGCGTCAGGGAATACAGGTTTGGTTTTTCTGCCGACCATTTCTTTATCCCCGGAAGGTTGCCTGTAAAGGTGACCTTTCCATGTCCATCATTTACCTCTATATCTTTCGATTCACCGTATATTTTCCTTTCACCGTCATATAGCGATGCATCAAGGGTATAATCCCCTGAGTTGCCATCTGCATTTTTCAATACTGCATCCACCTTCAACATTCCGTCAGTATAGTTATTTACCAGATCACCCACAACGAAATAATCCCTGATATAAGTCTTCGGTCTGGCCTGCAAAAACACATCTCTTTGTATACCGCTCAGACGCCAGAAGTCCTGGTCTTCCAGGTAACTTCCATCGCTCCACCTGTAGACCTCAACTGAGAGTGAATTCTTTCCTTTCTTCAGGTACCTGGTAACGTCAAATTCAGCCGGCATTTTGCTGTCCTGGCTGTATCCTACCAGGTCACCGTTCACCCAAACATAGAAAGCTGAACTGACAGCGCCGAAATGTAGAAAAATCTCCTTCCCCTTCCATGCTGAAGGTATTTTAAAATAGCGCTTATACGATCCCACAGGATTCCAGTCATGCGGGACAAATGGTGGATTCTTTTTAAAAGAATATTCAGCGCTATCGGTATCTGGTGCCTTAAGGTTCCTGATCTGCGGATTGGATGTCACTTCCACATTTTTGGATTTCCCCGAATTATAAATATCCTCGTAAGCCCAGAAGGGATAAACAATATTTGTGTATACGGGTACGTCATAACCTTCCATCTGCCAGTTGGATGGCACCGGTGTCTCTTTCCAGTCGCGGGTATCATAATCATCCTTAAAGAACCAGAAAGGTCTTTGACCAGGAGTCTTCGACCAGTGAAATTTCCACATACCGTCAAGCGACAGGTAATCGGGAGAATTTGTGTCAGTTCCGTTAAGGGCACTCTGTTCATCCGGGAAACTTATAAAAGTGGCATGAGCCTCTTCACGGTTCATGTTGAACATCTCAGGATTTTCCCAGTCGCGAGGCACTTTTTCCGTAAAAGGAACTCCTTCATACTTGCTTAGCTTTTTACAGGCTGTAAAAGACAAAGATGCCATAAGAACACAAATCAATATTCTCTTCATAATATCCGGATTTTTACTGTCATAAAGGTAAAAAAAAATATAGTCCCGGCGTTGATTCTTCATTATTTACAATTAACTATTTATCAATATGTTAATCGCAATCATTATTTGAATTATATATCTTTTAAGCCGTCAATATCCTCAGGGTAATTGATATTGGTAAACGGACTTCCTGCTGTATCGGAAGGTAAGAGATCAAAATAGGCAACATCTATAGTACGAAGAAACATTCTTACAGCATAACCCTGTTTTTGTGTGAGATAGTCTTCCAGGCTATCCAGGATCTTTCTGTTGTATATGGCATGGAGTGGTTCAATAAAGTCAGCCGATCGCGGAATAAGTGCATCACAGTTATGCTGTCTGTAATATTCTGTTTGCCTGATTATAAGCTCCCCGTTGAGAAGTGGCATATCTCCTGCAAAAACAAAGCATGCGGAGCACCGGGTAGCCATCAGTGCAGCATGTATGCCACCCAGCGGACCTACATTCCTGAACCGGTCTCCAATAACCAGGAATTTATCCAGTCCTTTAAAAGCCTCCGGTGTATTGGTAACAATGATTATGTTACTGAATATTTCATCCAGGGTATCTGTTATCCTTGAAATAATGGATTTGCCTCCCAATACAATATTGGATTTTATCAAACCGTTGAACCTTCTGTTTGCTCCACCGGCAAGTACTACTCCTGAAATATCATCTATCATCTTTAATTCTAAACTGTATGCACTTATAACATATGCTTCTTTACATATCAATTACGATTTTTTTCGTATATTGATACATTGACAACTCAGGCGGGAACAAAATTAAAAAATTATATGCCGGGTTCATCTATCAATTGAAAAAACATAACCCTATCACAATGGACAAAAAGATCACCAGTGTTTATGAAGACTACAAAAACGGCCATTTATCGCGCCGAGATTTCATCTCAAAGCTTTCTATGGTAGCTGGCAGTACTGCTGCCGCCATGGCTTTGCTGCCTGTCCTTGAAGATAATAGCCTGAAAGCTGCTCCTTCCGGGCAGGATTATCCCGGTCTCAAGACTGAATTTATACAGTATCCTGGGGCTACAGGCCAGATAAAGGCATATCTTGCATACCCTGCTGAGGGTAAGAAATTTCCTGCAGTACTGGTCATACACGAGATATTTGGCCTGAATGAGCATATCCTTGATGTAACAAGGAGGTTTGCCAGGGAAGGATTTCTTGCCATGGCACCTGATGCTCTTTCTCCAGATGGAGGAACACCTCAGAATGACCCGGAGAAAGCTGTTTCAATGATGAGAGGACTCGACCAGGAAAAAACAATAAAGAATTTTGTTGCTGCTGTTGAGTTCCTTAAGACCAATCCCCTTTCAACAGGGAAAGTAGGATGTACCGGTTTTTGCTGGGGAGGAGGCATGACAAACCAGGTCGCCGTCAATTGCCCGGATCTTGATGCAGCCGTACCTTACTACGGAATGCAGCCTTCTGCTGAAGATGTGGAGAAGATAAAAGCACCAATAATGGCTCATTACGGAGCTACTGATTCCCGTATCGATGCCGGGATACCGGCTTTTGAGGCAGCACTGAAAAAATATCATAAGGAATACAAGATCTATATTTATGAAGGTGCAGGTCATGCCTTTAACAATGATACCAACAAGGATCGTTATAATGAAAAGGCTGCTAAACTTGCCTGGAAGAGGACTATTGACTTCTTTAAGGAAAAGCTCGAATGATATAAGATCAACCCTGCCGGCTTTTCCAGAGTTGCGCAACAGCATCCACGAAGGGCCGGCAATGGTTGAAGAATTGCCTGTATCCGGCACAAAGATAATTTAGTCCGGGCTCACCCTCAGGTGTTTTAATGAACCGGTTACGGGGACATTCACCATTGCACATCTGTAAAACCTCGCATTTCCTGCAATAATCTGGAAGGGTCAATAATTTCGCCCTGCCAAAAGCTTTCTGTTCATCACTGTCAAGATAGCCTGCGATAGAATTACCCATGATATTTCCCAGCAAGTGATCAGGATCAACATAATGGTCGCAGGAATAAAAATCGCCTGTATGTTCCACAACGGGCACTCCACCACACACCTTTTTGAAGATACACAGGGTGTGTTCCTGGCCAAAAGCCGTCCGGGCAGCCTCCTCAAAGATCTGGACCTTAACAGTACCTATGTCCTTTTTAACCCATTCATCAAATATTGTACTCAGGAAGGATCCGAATTCAGCCGGTGGAACAGAATCATCAGATACTCCGGAAAGACTATTACCATCACGGTTGACCAGGGGCAGGAATGTCATATATCGTGATCCTAGGTCCTTAAAATAGTTATATACATCCAGGGGATGATTAACATTAAATGAACTGACCACACATAGTATCTCAGGCTGCAGACCATTTTTAACAAGGAGATTATGGCCTTTTAACACCTTTTCATGAGTTGGTGTACCGTCTAATGTAAGGCGATGCCTGTTATGAAGGTGTTCCGGTCCGTCAATGCTCAGACCGACAAAAAATCTCTCATCAGCCAGGAATTTACACCAGGCATCATCCAGAAGAGTTCCGTTAGTCTGCAGCCCGTTATAAAAAGATGAACCTGCCGGTTTATGTTTTTGCTGGTACAGGAGCACCTTCCTGAAGAAATCAATTCCTGCCATAAGAGGTTCTCCCCCATGCCAGGAAAAATAAACATCGCCACTACCCGATGCTGCATAATACTGGATTATATACTGTTCAAGCAACTCTTCCGTCATCAGGAACTTTTTGCCACCGGGATAAAGACCCTTCTTTTCAAGATAGTAGCAGTAGGTGCAACCAAGATTGCATTTCGCCCCAACCGGCTTGGCAAATATCTGAAATTCACGCTTTTGCTCATTCATATCTTTATTCCGGTTAATAACAGATTAATCCCACGATATAAGTCTGGTTTCAGCAGAGCCCGGTATATTCATCCTGATCCTCCATTCCACCGGGTAATAATTATTTAGTCTGTTACCGAGGTTCTTCACAAAGCCCAGGTTTATGCCTTTATAGGTCAGTAAATTCCATCTCGGCCCTGGCATGGCAGCTGTTACAGTTTCCCTCCCAAGATATGCAAGTGCAGTACTGTGATCCGCCTCAGCAAATGGAAAAACATCCTCTTTGAGAGCCTGCGACAAAGCCAGTTCATGAGCAGGAATATAATCATTCTTCCTGACAACAGATACTTTTGTACCCGGCCGTATAATCTTCAGGTTACTGAAGAGTAATGTATATTCATCAGCATTGCATGGAAGAGCATACAGTTCATCACCTTTTCTCAGCATATTGCCGGCTTTGAAAGAGGTCCATCTTTCTGTCGTTTCAATATCCTTCTTGCCCGGCCTGAATTCAGATCTGAGCCTGGCAAATCTGTCTGTACTCTTTTCTTTGTCTGTTTTGCGCATGACAGAAATAAAAAATCCCTCACCCTTTATTTTACCAGGGTGAAATCCGTAACCATAAATACCGTTGTAGTCAATCTCTTTTATACCTTCATAACCTTCCGTATCCAGCTTTATGCATTCTGTACTGTGGTTATCTGCAAGCCATCTAATATTTTCTTCATTCTCACCCGGATTAAAGGTACAGGTACTGTATATTAATATTCCATTTTCCCGTAATGCCGGCCATACATCCATTATGATCCTCTTCTGCCGTTCGGAACACAGAAGGGTATTCTCATACGACCATTCCTTAACAGCAACTGGATTCCTGAACATTCCTTCTCCGGAACACGGAGCATCAGCAACAATCACATCGAAGTATCCCGGCAGCCTGGCAAAGACAGAAGGATCATTCTGCGTCACAAGGGTATTTACGGCTCCCCACCTTGTAATTGTTTCCGACAGTATGGCAGCCCGTGCCCTTATGACCTCATTGGCAATAAGAAGGCTATGGTCTCCTGCCAGTTCTGAAAGAAGGGTACTCTTGCCCCCGGGTGCACCGCAAAGATCCAGTATACGCAGTCCCTTCCTGTCTTCAGTAGCCTGCCGGAATGCCTGTTGCAGAAACATACCTGAAGCTTCCTGGGGATAATAACAACCTGAATGGAAAAGCGGATCGAGTGTATAGACCGGCCGATAAGGCAGGTAATAACCGGTATCACACCAGGGGACCGGTGTTGAAGCAGCCGGTCTAAGTAACCATTTCGAAGGATTGATCCTGATGCTTACCGGAGAAGGTTGCTCAAGCGAATGCAACAACTCTTCACTGTCTATATATTTCTGGGACACCAGTCTCATTTTAAACAACTCCGGAAACATAAAAGCTCTTTTGATAAGGATTAACCTGGGTTTGGCCTGTACTCTTTAATGCGATTTATTATTTCTATCCGTAATCCGTCAATTGCTTTAATCATCCTTCAAAATCTTCATCACCAACTATATTTTGCTTATTCCTTCTCCACAGGAAAAACACAGGGATGCCAAGGATAACGATCCCCAGCCCCGGGAATGTATAATCTGGTTTGTAAATAAGAAGTATGACCATTATTACTACAATGAGCAATATATATATTGCCGGGATAACAGGGTAACCAAAGGCCTTATAGGGCCTGGGCATATCCGGTTTCTTGACCCGCAGCACAAATATTGCCAGGATGGTAAGGGTAAAGAAGATCAGTACGGCAAATATAACATAATCGAGAAGGTTCCCGTATGTTCCGGACAAACAAAGTATTGTGGCCCAGACACCCTGTATCACAATGGCAAAACCCGGAACTCCCTTACTGTTCAGTTCGCCAATTTTTTTAAAGAAAAGTCCGTCCCTGGCCATTGCATAATATACCCGGGGAGCAGCCATTATAAGACCATGATTGCAGCCGAAGGTACTTATCATAATAAATACTGCCATTATAATTGCAGCATAATCACCAAAAACGACACTCATTGCAGATGTGGCCACCCTGTCGTCTGTTGCATATTGAATACCTCTGCTGAGAACATCTGTACCTCCAGGTGATCCTGCCAGTGGCAGTATTTTGATATAAACATAATTGGTAAGAAGGTAGATCACAGAAACTATGAGGGTTCCGAAGAAGAGGCTCAGTGGTACATTGCGCCTGGGATTTACAACTTCACCCGACAGGTAAGTGACACTGTACCATGCATCCGATGAGAACAGAGATCCGACAAGTGCAGTCCCTATTGCTGCTACCAGGGCAAAACCGGAGAGAGGAATAACAGTATTTCCGGGACCAACCTTGCTGGCATTCCAGAATACTTCCTTATTGATCTCCCATGAATGCAAGCTCTTCGTTGCAAGGATGCCTATTAGAACAAAGCCAAGAAGCGCGATCACCTTTGTTGAAGAAAAAAAGTTTTGTACAGTTTTTCCTGTTACAATACCCCTGGTATTAAGCCAGGTAAGGAATGAAATCATGGCAATAGCAATCACCATGGTACTTTTTACTTTCAGCGGACCAACTTCAAAAAGAATATTGCTTTCTGACACCCAAGGAAAGATAACACCTGAAAATTTGGCGAATGCCACTGCTACGGCAGCAATGGTTCCACATTCAATAACAAGGAAAGTAGTCCATCCGAAAAGGAATCCTATTAAAGGATGATAGGCTTCCTTCAGGTAAACATACTGTCCTCCCACATGAGGCATCATTGCAGCCAGTTCACCATAACTCAAAGCACCTATGATCGTAAGTATACCTGTTATGAGCCAGACAACCATCAACCACCCGGGAGCTCCAACATTTCTTGCTATATCAGCACTGACAATGAAAATACCCGATCCTATCATAGCCCCGGAGACTATGGATATACCATCGAAAAGAGTGACGCGCTTCTGCAGGTTATGACTTTCAGTATGCATCGTGTATCAGTGTTTTTTGAGTTCAGTACTTTGGGGATCAGATTATCATCACTTTTCCTTCATCTTTATGCCAACAGGAGATCAGGTACCTGTATTTTCAATTTAAATATATTAACAAAATCAACAGGAACGATAATAAACAACATTAAATAGCTTCCTTATGCCTTTTGCCCGTTCATCGCCCTGTCTCATTCTTCAAACAATAGCTAAAGAGTTATTGAGGGTAAAACAGGACAAATTAAAATATCATTCCCTTTTTCCTATGATGAGTATACAGAAAAAGTTAAATTTGTTATATGTACGGTAAGATTATTAAAAGACTATAACATATTCAAATTTTCTAACCTTAAAACAAATGAAAAAATTATTTCTATTAGTTGCCGGGATATTCCTTTTTGCCGGAATATCAGCTCAAAAGTTTGAGCACGTAGCCCCGACACCTCCTATGGGATGGAACAGCTGGAACAAGTATGCCTGTAATGTAAGTGAGACTCTTATTATGGGGATGGCCGATGCCATGGTGAGCTCCGGGATGAAGGATGCAGGTTACCAGTATATAGTTATTGACGATTGCTGGCAGGTGGCCCGCGACGAGAACGGTGAGATTGTGGTAGACAAGGACAGGTTTCCTCATGGAATGAAGTTTCTAGCTGACTATATCCATTCCAAAGGCCTTAAATTCGGTATTTATTCATGTGCTGGTAAATTTACCTGTCAGGGCAGGCCCGGCGGATTGGGTCATGAGTACCAGGATGCGCGCACTTACGCCAGGTGGGGTGTTGATTATCTCAAGTATGACTGGTGCAATACAAGCACACAGGATGCAAAATCGTCGTATACCAACATGCGCGATGCACTTTACACTGCAGGCAGACCTATTGTCTTCAGTATTTGTGAATGGGGTTCGCATAAACCATGGGAATGGGCAGGCGATGTGGGTAACCTGTGGCGAACAACAGGTGACATAAGCGATTCATGGAACAGTATGATACATATTTTCTCATTGCAGAAGGACCTTGCAAGGTATGCCGGACCGGAGAGATGGAATGACCCGGATATGCTTGAAGTAGGAAATGGAGGTATGACGAACGAGGAATATAAAACTCATTTTTCTCTCTGGTGTATGCTTGCAGCTCCCCTGATGGCCGGAAACGATCTTGGCAACATGGCTCCCGAGATAAATAGCATCCTTACAAATAAGGAAATAATAGCCATCGACCAGGATACACTCGGCAGGCAGGGAGTATGTTTCAGGGACAATGGTGATTACCAGATTTGGATAAAGCCACTGGCGGGAGATGACAAGGCCATATGTCTGCTCAATCAGGGTGATGAAAAAAAGACCGTGCTTGTTGATTTTGATCTTCTGGCGAAATCAAAGAACAGCAGATGGGGTTTTTACCCTGATAAAAAATTAAGTCTTAATGACTTTAAGATAAGAGACCTATGGGAACATAAAGATGTAACCCTGAAGGACCCGTCAACATATATTGAACTTGATCCTCATACTGTAAAGGTTTACAGGTTAATTAAGAAATAGAC